>NZ_RJPU01000002.1:0-517763 GCF_003943535.1 Streptococcus cristatus | reverse complement strand
GGCGCAACTGGTGCCAAAGGTGAAGATGGCAAGCCATCATTGGCGCAAGTCGTAGACAACAACGACGGTACACACACTGTTAAAGTTGGTCTTGATAAGAACGGCAATGGCCAATTGGATCCAGATGAAGTAACCTCATCTACTATCGTTAAAGACGGTAAGGATGGTAAATCTCCACTAGCTAAAGTTGTCGATAACAACAACGGCACCCATACTGTTCAAGTCGGTTTGGATAAGAACGGTAACGGTGAGCTCGATCCAGATGAAGTAACCTCATCTACAATCATCAAAGATGGTAAGGATGGCAAAGCTGGCGCAACTGGAGCTACAGGTGCTACCGGTGCAACAGGAGCTAAGGGTGATAAAGGTGAAACAGGCGCAACTGGAGCTACAGGCGCGACCGGAGCTAAAGGCGATAAAGGTGAAACAGGGGCCACTGGTGCCAAAGGTGAAGATGGCAAGCCATCATTAGCCCAAGTTGTCGATAATAACAACGGCACTCACACTGTTAAAGTTGGTCTGGATAAGAATGGCAATGGCCAGCTCGATCCAGATGAAGTAACCTCATCTACTATCGTTAAAGACGGAAAAGATGGTAAATCTCCACTAGCTAAGGTTGTTGACAACAACAACGGTACTCATACTGTTCAAGTCGGTCTTGATAAGAACGGTAACGGTGAGCTTGATCCAGACGAAGTAACTTCATCTACAATCATCAAAGATGGTAAGGATGGAAAAGCTGGTGCAACAGGCGCAACCGGAGCTAAGGGCGATAAAGGTGAAACTGGAGCCACAGGTGCGACCGGAGCTAAAGGTGAAACAGGTGCAACAGGCGCGACCGGAGCCAAAGGCGATAAAGGTGAAACTGGAGCAACAGGTGCAACCGGTGCCAAAGGAGAAGATGGTAAGCTATCATTGGCGCAAGTCGTAGACAACAACGACGGCACGCACACTGTAAAAGTTGGACTTGATAAGAATGGCAACGGTCAGTTGGATCCAGACGAAGTAACATCATCTACCATCGTTAAAGACGGTAAGGATGGAAAATCTCCGCTAGCTAAGGTTGTCGATAATAACAATGGCACACACACAGTTCAAGTCGGTCTTGATAAGAACGGTAATGGTGAGCTTGATCCAGACGAAGTAACTTCATCTACAATCATTAAAGATGGTAAGGATGGAGAAGCTGGCGCAACCGGTGCCACTGGTGCTACTGGTGCAACTGGAGCTAAGGGTGATAAAGGTGAAACAGGTGCGACTGGCGCTAAAGGCGAAGATGGTAAGCCATCATTAGCCCAAGTTGTCGATAATAACAACGGCACGCATACTGTTAAAGTTGGTCTGGATAAGAACGGCAATGGCCAATTGGATCCAGACGAAGTAACCTCATCTACCATTGTTAAAGATGGTAAGGATGGAAAATCTCCACTAGCTAAGGTTGTTGATAACAACAACGGCACCCATACTGTTCAAGTCGGTTTGGATAAGAATGGCAATGGCCAATTGGATCCAGATGAAGTGACATCTTCTACAGTCATTAAAGATGGAAAAGCTGGTGCAACAGGTGCAACAGGCGCGACCGGAGCTAAAGGAGAAGATGGTAAGCCATCATTAGCCCAAGTTGTCGATAATAACAACGGCACTCACACTGTTAAAGTTGGTCTGGATAAGAATGGCAATGGTCAGCTCGATCCAGACGAAGTAACCTCATCTACCATCGTTAAAGACGGTAAGGATGGTAAATCTCCATTGGCTAAGGTTGTCGATAACAATAACGGCACTCACACTGTTCAAGTCGGACTTGATAAGAACGGTAATGGTGAGCTTGATCCAGACGAAGTAACATCATCTACAATCATCAGAGATGGTAAGGATGGAAAAGCTGGCGCAACCGGAGCTAAGGGTGATAAAGGTGAAACAGGCGCCACTGGAGCTAAAGGCGATAAAGGTGAAACAGGCGCAACAGGTGCGACTGGCGCTAAAGGAGAAGATGGCAAGCCATCATTGGCTCAAGTCGTAGACAACAACGATGGCACTCACACTGTTAAAGTTGGTCTGGATAAGAACGGCAATGGTCAGTTGGATCCAGACGAAGTAACATCATCTACCATCGTTAAAGACGGGAAGGATGGTGAGTCTCCACTAGCTAAAGTTGTTGATAACAACAATGGCACCCATACTGTTCAAGTCGGACTCGATAAGAACAACAATGGTCAGCTTGATCCAGACGAAGTGACATCTTCAACTATCGTCAAAGATGGTAAGGATGGAAAAGCTGGTGCAACAGGTGCGACCGGAGCTAAAGGCGATAAAGGTGAAACTGGAGCAACAGGCGCAACTGGTGCCAAAGGAGAAGAAGGCAAGCCATCATTGGCGCAAGTCGTAGACAACAACGACGGTACTCATACTGTTAAAGTTGGACTTGATAAGAACGGAAATGGTCAGTTGGATCCAGACGAAGTAACATCATCTACAATCATCAAAGATGGTAAGGATGGAAAAGCCGGCGCAACTGGAGCAACAGGCGCGACCGGAGCTACCGGAGCAAAAGGAGAAGATGGTAAGCCATCATTAGCCCAAGTTGTCGATAATAACAACGGCACTCACACTGTTAAAGTTGGTCTGGATAAGAATGGCAATGGCCAATTGGATCCAGACGAGGTAACCTCATCTACTATCGTCAAAGACGGAAAGGATGGAAAATCTCCATTAGCTAAGGTTGTCGATAACAACAACGGCACCCATACTGTTCAAGTCGGACTTGATAAGAACAATAACGGCCAGTTGGATCCAGATGAAGTAACATCTTCAACTATCGTCAAAGATGGAAAAGCTGGCGCAACAGGTGCTACAGGAGCAACTGGAGCGGATGGCAAGCCATCATTGGCCAAGGTTGTAGACAATAACGATGGCACTCACACTGTTAAAGTCGGTCTTGATAAGAATGGCAATGGCCAGCTCGATCCAGATGAAGTAACCTCATCTACCATCGTTAAAGACGGTAAGGATGGTAAATCTCCATTAGCTGAAGTAGTTAACAACAACGACGGTACTCATACTGTTAAAGTTGGTCTTGATAAGAACGGTGATGGTAAGCTTGATCCAAGCGAAGTGACCTCAACAACTATCGTCAAAGATGGCGCAACAGGTGCAACCGGAGCCAAGGGTGAAGATGGCAAATCATCATTAACTGAAGTAGTTGACAACCATGATGGTACTCATACTGTTAAAGTTGGAATCGACAAGAATGGTGATGGTAAACTTGATCCAAGTGAAGTAACTTCAACAACTATCGTTAAAGATGGCGCAACCGGTGCTACTGGAGCAACTGGTGCGGATGGTAAAGATGGTAAATCATCATTAACTGAAGTAGTTAACAACAACGACGGTACGCATACTGTTAAGGTTGGACTCGATAAGAACGGCGACGGTAAACTTGATCCAAGTGAAGTAACATCAACGACTATCGTTAAAGACGGCGCAACTGGTGCAGATGGTAAGGATGGTAAATCATCATTAACTGAAGTAGTTGATAACCACGATGGTACCCATACTGTTAAAGTTGGACTCGATAAGAACGGCGACGGTAAACTTGATCCAAGTGAAGTAACGTCAACAACTATCGTGAAAGACGGCGCAACTGGTGCGACCGGAGCTAAGGGCGATAAAGGTGAAGATGGTAAATCATCATTAACTGAAGTAGTTAACAATAACGACGGTACTCATACTGTTAAAGTTGGATTCGATAAGAATGGCGACGGTAAGCTTGATCCAAGTGAAGTAACGTCAACGACTATCGTTAAAGACGGTGCAACAGGAGCGGATGGTAAACCATCATTGGCTAAGGTTGTAGACAACAACAATGGCACTCACACTGTTCAAGTCGGACTCGATAAGAACGGCAATGGTCAGTTGGATTCAGACGAAGTAACCTCATCTACCATCGTTAAAGACGGTAAGGATGGTAAATCTCCATTAGCTGAAGTAGTTAACAACAACGACGGTACTCATACTGTTAAAGTTGGTCTTGATAAGAATGGTGATGGTAAGCTTGATCCAAGTGAAGTAACATCAACAACTATCGTCAAAGATGGCGCAACTGGTGCTACAGGCGCAACCGGAGCGGATGGCAAGCCATCATTGGCTAAGGTTGTAGACAACAACGATGGCACCCATACTGTTCAAGTCGGACTCGATAAGAATGGCAACGGTCAGTTGGATTCAGACGAAGTAACCTCATCTACCATCGTTAAAGACGGTAAGGATGGTAAATCTCCATTAGCTGAAGTAGTTAACAACAACGACGGTACCCATACTGTTAAGGTCGGACTCGATAAGAATGGTGACGGTAAGCTTGATCCAAGTGAAGTAACGTCAACGACTATTGTGAAAGATGGTGCAACTGGTGCTACAGGAGCGACCGGAGCTAAGGGCGATAAAGGTGAAGATGGTAAATCATCATTAACTGAAGTAGTTAACAATAACGATGGTACGCACACTGTTAAGGTCGGTCTCGATAAGAACGGCGACGGTAAGCTTGATCCAAGTGAAGTAACCTCAACAACTATCGTGAAAGATGGTGCTACAGGAGCGACAGGCGCAACTGGTGCAGATGGTAAATCATCATTAACTGAAGTAGTTAACAATAACGATGGTACGCACACTGTTAAGGTCGGTCTCGATAAGAACGGCGACGGTAAGCTTGATCCAAGTGAAGTAACCTCAACAACTATCGTGAAAGATGGTGCTACAGGAGCGACAGGCGCAACTGGTGCAGATGGTAAATCATCATTAACTGAAGTAGTTAACAACAACGACGGTACTCATACTGTTAAAGTTGGTCTTGATAAGAATGGCGACGGTAAGCTTGATCCAAGTGAAGTAACTTCAACGACTATCGTGAAAGACGGTAAAGATGGTAAGACACCATTAGCAGAAGTAGTTGATAACCAAAATGGTACACACACTATTAAGATTGGTTTTGATACAAATGGCAATGGTAAGCTTGATTCAGATGAAGTAACCTCTGCTACTATCGTTAAAGATGGAAAAGACGGTAAAGATGGCAAGGACGGCAAAGATGGAAAAGATGGTCAAAGCTCACTTGTAACGCTCGTTGAAAATGAAGATGGTAGTGTTACTATTCTTGTTGGAATTGATAAGAATAACAATGGTAAGGTTGATTCTGATGAAGTAACATCTTCTACAATTATCAGAAATGGTAAAGATGGTAAGGACGGCAAAGACGGAAAAGATGGTAAAGATGGTAAAGATGGAAAAGATGGTAAGGACGGTAAAGATGGCAAGGGTGTAACTGGCCCAACTGGTCCAACCGGTCCTACAGGTCCAACCGGCCCAACCGGCCCTACAGGTCCAACCGGTCCTACAGGTCCAACCGGTCCAACTGGTCCAACCGGCCCTACAGGTCCAACCGGTCCAACTGGTCCTACAGGTCCAACTGGTCCAACCGGCCCTACAGGTCCAACTGGTCCAACCGGCCCTACAGGTCCAACCGGCCCAACCGGCCCAACCGGTCCAACCGGCCCAACTGGTCCAACCGGCCCAACTGGTCCTACAGGTCCTACTAATCCAATAAAACCAGTAGTTCCAACAGCTCCAACAGTTCCAGCTAAGCCAACAAAACCTGCAGGAACAACCAAAGTAGTAGCTAAGTCAGGAACCCTTCCTAAGACTGGTGACAATAGCAACCATGAAGTAGGTGTGGTAGGCGCAGGACTTCTATCAGCTGCACTTCTAGCTGCCTTAGGTGTTTCTAAGCGAAAAGAAGAAGAACTCTAAGATATTCTCTTTATAAAATTTAAGCAATATCAAGTTTAGAGTAAAACAGAGGCTATTAGGATTATTAAAATTCTACTAGCCTCTAGTTTTGTTGTATTAATGTTTTGGAGGAATTGAATGTCATCAATTGTATTGAATATGATTGTAAAAAATGAAGCCCATATAATTTTGGAAACACTCCAAAATTTGGTCAATTCAATCACATTTGACTACTGGGTCATTTCTGACACTGGCTCCACAGATGGAACGGAAAACCTCATCTTGAACTTTTTTAGTGAGGTGGGGATTCCAGGAGAATTGCACAAAGATGAATGGCAAAACTTTGCACATAATAGAAATTTAGCCCTAAATTATGCAAGAGGAAAGGGAGACTATATTCTAATCTTTGATGCAGATGATTTCGTTGAAGGTAGTTTAAAAATCTCTACTGATCTTGAAGCAGATGCCTATTATCTCAATTTTTCAGATGAGAGTGGAGTTCTTTCATTTCGTCGTGTAGCTCTTGTTAAAAATAATCCAGAAATTTATTGGCGAGGAGTCGTGCATGAATTTATTGAATTGCCTGAAGGTGCCAGTTATGGAAATCTTGTAGGACCTTATTCAGTCATTGCAAGAACAAGAGGCGCACGAAGTCTAGACGATGATAAATATTATCATGATGCAACTGTACTTGCAAATGCTGTTTATAATAATCAAGACCCTGATTTAGAGCCTAGATATACCTTTTATTGCGCGAGATCTTATCGTGATGCAGGTTTATATCAGGAGGCCTTGTCTTGGTTCAAAAAACGTGCAGTTATGACGGATGGATGGTCAGAGGAAGCTTATTATTCTTGTCTAGAAATAGCGCAAATTTATGAAAATGAAGGGAAAGCTCTTGAAGGACGGGAGTATTTGGAAAAAGCTATCCAGATTAACCCTAATCGCGCTGAAGCATGGTCTCAATTAGCCAAATTATATAGAGAAGCAGGGCAGCATCACATTGCTTTTGCTTATGCTTATATGGCTAAGGATTTAGAATTGAATCCGGATAGTCTTTTCAGCTGGAACAGGGTTTATGACTATTGGATTCCATTTGAATTGTTAGAAAATGGTGTCAAAATAGGGAATTTTGAAGTTGCCTACCAAGGCTTCAGAGCTTTGATTATGGCAGGACAGGCCGATACTTATAAGAATTATTATGAATACTTGCCTCAGTTTGAACAGTATCTAGATAATGAGATTATTGAGAAGATTATAGAGGTAATCAACGGTCCAGAAGCTTAATTGAATCTGTCATTACAGTTTTTTGTCGACTATAACGACCTGATACATGCTAAACTTTGGAGAGGACCAATTGGTCTTCTCCTTGTTTGCTCTTGGAGCGGTTGCTATTAGCTTAACTTTCAGTTTTAAAAGGCAAAAAAACAGAAATTCCTTATGAATTTCTGTTTTTTATTTATTCTTGATAAGAGACGATGCCAATGATGGTATCGACAGCGCGTTCCATGGTTTCTAAGCTGACATATTCGAAGCGGCCGTGCATGTTTTCACCACCGGCGAAGAGGTTTGGTGTCGGAATACCCATAAAGGAAATTTTAGAGCCGTCAGTTCCGCCACGGATTGGTTCGATAATAGGCTGGATGTCGAGACTTTCCATGACTGCTTTGGCGATATGGATAGGTGTCATGTCCTTTTCAATGACCTGCTTCATGTTGTAATACTGGTCTTTGAGAGTTAGGATAACGCGCTCGCTGCCCAGCTCTTGGTTCATCTTATCAGCAATGGCCCGCATAGCAGCCTTGCGATTTTCAAAAGCTTCTGCCTCAAAGTCACGGACAATGTAGCTAGCCTGAGCTTCTTCGACAGTTCCGGTCAGGTTCATCAGGTGGTAGAAGCCTTGGTAGCCATCGGTCTTCTCTGGTCGGTCGTCTTCTGGCAGCTGGTTGTGGAAGTCAATAGCCAGCTGGAGTGCATTGACCATCTGATCCTTAGCAGTTCCCGGATGGACATTGCGGCCTTGGAAGGTCAATTCTGCTCCAGCAGCGCTAAAGGTCTCGTACTGGAGCTCGCCTAGAGGCCCACCGTCCACTGTGTAGGCAAAGTCCACATCAAAGTCTTCAGCGTCAAATTTATCAGCTCCGATACCGATTTCTTCGTCTGGACCAAAGCCAACGCGGATTTCTCCATGCTTGATTTCTGGATGGGCCGACAGGTATTCGATAGCAGTCATGATTTCAGCAATACCTGACTTGTCGTCTGCTCCCAGAAGGGTGGTTCCATCAGTCGTAATTAAGGTTTGGCCCTTGTATTTATGGAGACTGGCGAAGTCTGCAGGGTCTAGGCTAAAGCCAGATTGCCCAAGCGGTATCACACCGCCGTCATAATTCTCAATGACCTGTGGCTGGATGTTTTCTGCGTTGAAATCCGCCGTATCCATGTGGGAAATAAAGCCAATCTTACGGGTAAAGCTTGGGTCGTTGGCAGGCAGAGTTCCAATCGCAAAGCCGTTGGGCAGGTAGTAGACATTTTCCAAGCCAACTCGCTTCATCTCAGGAATGAGGATATTGTTAGCAAAGTCCACCTGACTTTGGGTGCTGGGTGTAGTAGTAGATGTCTCGTCTGAGCGTGTATTGACCTTGACATAGGTCAGGAAACGATCTAAAAGATTAGGGTATTTCATAAAGGCTCCTTGTTTTCATAGATTAAGTCTATTTTAGCACAATCTTGAACAAAAGACATCCGAAAGTCACCATTTCTATAGTTGAAAAGGCTTGGAAGATGAGCGCAATGGAAATAGTTGAAAATAAGCCTTATAAGCTTGAAGAATAGGATTTTTTGCAAGCCTATGAATATAAAATGATTGAGAAAAGCAGTGGCAAATATGCTAGGGGTGCATGTTAAAGGGAATTTTGTGATATAATAAAAAGTAGAAAATCAATATAGTAAATAAGAGGTAGTGCCATGATTTATGAATTTTGTGCAGAGAATATTACCTTGCTAGACAAGGCTTTAGAGGCTGGAGCGAAGCGGGTTGAGCTGTGTGATAACCTAACAGTTGGTGGAACAACGCCGAGCTACGGTGTCATTGAGGCTGCAGTACGAATGGTCAAGCCTTATGATGCGACTGTGATGATCATGATTCGTCCTCGTGGTGGAAATTTTGTCTATTCAGATATGGAAATCGAGATAATGCTCTCGGACATTCAGAAGGCACGTGAAGCAGGGAGCCATGGCCTCGTTTTTGGTGCCTTAACGGAAAATAATGAGATTGATTATCCTAAGATGGAGCGGCTGCTTGAGGCGGCTCAGGGGCTGGATGTGGTCTTTCATATGGCTTTTGATGCTATTCCTGCTGAATATCAGTTCGGAGAGCTAGACTGGCTGGTTGAACATGGAGTTAAGCGGATTTTGACTCATGGCGGGCCAGCGTCAGAGTCCATTCTAGAGCATTTGGCTTGGCTGGATGAATTGATTGAGCATGCGGCAGGGCGGATAGAGATTTTACCTGGTGGTGGGATTAACCTAGAAAATCGTGTTGAGATTGCTGACACTTTGGGTGTCGATCAATTGCACGGCACCAAAGTAGTATTTTAGCAGGAAAGTTCATGCTGGATTTATTTGAAAAATACAGGCTGAAGGAAGAAAGTTTGCTGGATTATGGCTTTGTCAGGTCTGGTGTAGAATACAGTTATTCGACTGAGATCATGGCTTGTGACTTCCGGATGGATGTGCTGATTTCTGATGGAAAGCTGGATTTTCAGGTGCTTGACTTGGATACAGGTGACGAATATCGACAAGTCAAGATAGAAAGTATGGCTGGAGAATTTGTCGGACAAGTCAGGGCGGCCTGTCAGGAGGTTTTGCTGGATATTCGGCAGCATTGCTTTGAGGAAGTAGGCTTTCTTTATGAGCAAAGTCAGCGACTGAGTAGCTATGTGGCGACTACTTATCAAGGGCAGTTGGAGTATCTTTGGGAAAATTCTTCTCGTAAAAGCGCTAATAGAGCCGCTGTTTTTCGCCATCAGGATAGTAAGAAATGGTACGGAGCTTTTTTGACGACCGATTGGTCTAAGTTTGAAAAGGAGCGCAATGGTGCGATCGAGGTTCTCAATGTCAAGAGTGACCGAGTTGCGGAACTTATTCATCAAAAGGGAATTTATCCCGCCTTTCATATGAATAAAAAATACTGGCTCAGCCTGCCCTTAGATGGAACCTTGCCCGACCAGCAACTTTTTGATTTGTTGGACACCAGCTTTGTCCTGACTAAGAAAAGATGAGCATAGTTTGCCTGAGTTTCATTTTTAGATGAAATAGCGTATAATAGAGATAGTGAGAAACGGACAGTCGGATTAAGGGCTGTCCGTCCTTTGTTTGGAATGAGGAAACAAAATGAATCTTATCAGAAAACTGGACTGGTTTTTTAAACTGGAGAAGCGGCGTTATATGATCGGCATTTTGGCCTTGTCTCTGGTCAGTGTTTTTAATCTGATTCCGCCACGAGTCATTGGGCAGGTCATAGATAGAATTGCTAGGCGGAGTCTGACTGCTGGAGAACTTGCTTATAATCTTCTCCTTTTAATTTTGGCTGCTTTTATTATGTATGGTTTGCGTTATGTCTGGCGGCTCTACATCTTTGGAACAGCAAATAATCTGGGACGCATCTTACGCTTTCGGCTTTTTGAGCATTTTACGCAAATGTCGCCAAGTTTTTATCAAAAATACCGAACGGGTGACCTCATGGAACATGCGACCAATGATATCAATGCGGTAGTCAGCGTAGCTGGCGGTGGTGTTATGTCAGCGGTAGATGCTTCTATTACAGCCTTGGTGACCCTCATCACCATGTTCTTGGTCTTGGACTGGCGGCTGACCTTGATTGCGATTCTCCCTCTGCCCTTTCTGTCTTGGGGGACCAGCTTGATTGGTCGGAAGAATCACGAGAGCTTTAAAGCGGCTCAGGAGGCTTTTTCCGACCTCAACAACAAAGTTCAGGAAAGCGTAGCGGGGATAAAAGTGACCAAGTCTTTTGGTTATCAGAATGCAGAGACGGAGGCCTTTGCAGCTATCAACCAAGAAGTCTACCAAAAGAACATCTTGGCTGCCAAGTACAATTCCCTATTTGACCCTATGGTGCTGATTTTTGTCGGCTTATCCTACGTTCTGACTTTGATTTTCGGAGGAATATTTATCTCTAAAGGTCAATTTACAGTCGGTGATCTGGTTACCTTTATGACTTATCTGGATATGCTCGTGTGGCCACTGCAGGCGATGGGTTATCTAGTGAATATCAGTCAGCGGGGAGCCGTTTCCTATGAACGGATTGAGAACTTGCTGGCTGAGGAGTCGGATGTAGAGGAAGCCAAGCAGCCACTTGCTAGTATTCAAAATGGCCGACTGGACTATGAGATAGCTTACTTTGCTTATGAGAACGAAGTGACTTTGAGGGATATTCACTTTACATTAGAAAAAGGTCAGACCTTGGGGATTGTTGGGCCGACTGGATCCGGGAAGACCACCTTGCTGCGCCTCTTGCTTCGGGAGCAGGATATTCAAGAAGGAGCAATCTATCTGAATGGCCACGATATTCGAGAGTATGCTCTTAAGGATCTGCGTGGTCTGATTGGTTATGTGCCTCAGGATCAGATACTCTTTGCCCTGTCCATTCGGGACAATATCCGCTTTGCTAATCCAGAACTGTCAGAAGAGCAAGTCATCCGAGCAGCCCAGCTGTGTGGTGTTTATGAGGATATTAAGGCTATGCCAGATGGTTTGGATACGCTACTTGGAGAGCGAGGCGTCTCGCTTTCTGGCGGTCAGAAGCAGCGTTTGGCTATGAGCAGAGCCCTCATCACTAATCCAGAAATTTTGATTTTGGATGATTCCTTGTCAGCAGTAGATGCCAAGACCGAGCATGTGATTTTAGAAAATCTCAAGCAGGAACGAGCTGGCAAGACGACCATTATCACTGCCCATCGTCTGTCAGCCATTGTCCATGCGGATTTGATCCTAGTGCTGGAGAATGGCCACATCAAGGAGCGAGGTAGCTACCAAGAATTGCTAGCAGCACAGGGCTGGTATGCTCAAACCTATCAAAATCAACAACTATATGAACGCTTTGAGGAGGAGTCTGCAAAATGACAAAACAATCAACTTTTAGACGCCTTCTAGATTATATGTGGCGCTACAAATGGATTAGCCTCTTGGCTCTAGTCTTTATTTTTGCGACAACTCTGGTGACAACGGCCTTGCCGCTCTTGGCTCGGTCTTATATTGACCAGTTTGTCAGCCGTGAAGCAGCCTCAAGTGGTCTCTATTTGCTGGGAATTTACTATGGTCTCTTTCTTTTGCGGGTGCTCCTTACTTTTCTGGGGCAGTATGCCTTTGCACGGGTGGCTTATAGCATTGTCCGCGATCTCCGTCAGGAGACTTTTGCGAATATGCAGCAATTAGGGATGGCGTATTTTGATCAGACTGCAGGAGGAGCTATTGTTTCCCGCTTGACCAACGATACCCAGTCAGTGGCTGATATGTTTAGCAGTATTTTTTCGAACTTTCTCAGCTCTATACTTATCTTGGTAGTGACAATTGCAACCATGCTGGCTCTGAATTGGCGGCTGACTCTGCTGATTGTCCTCTTTTTGCCCATCATGCTTGGCTCGATTATCTTGTATCAGCGGCTGTCCAATCGCTTGCTCAAGCAAGTTCGAGCCAGACTGAGCGACCTCAATGTCAAACTTTCTGAGAGCATTGAAGGGATGCGGATCATTCAAGCTTTTAGTCAGGAAAAGCGGCTAATCGAAGAATTTGAAGTAATCAATGGAGAGCATTTGGACTTTAGTAATCGCTATCTGAATGTGAACAGTCTCTTTCTGCGCCCAGCCATGTCCTTGCTGAAAATCTTGGCTTATGCTCTTATTCTGACTTATTTTGGCTTGAGCTGGCAAGTAGCTGGAGTAACTGCAGGCGTCATGTATGCCTTTATCCAGTATGTCAATCAGCTTTTCAATCCCTTGATTGATGTCATGCAAAATTACTCTGTTCTTCAGACATCCATGGTGGCTGCGGAGCGTGTTTTTGAACTCATGGATCGTCGAGATTTTGAGCCTGAACAAGCTGAAGAGGGACCTGAGATTCAGGCAGGCAATATTGACTTTCAGCACGTGAGCTTTTCCTATGACGGAAAGAGAGAGATTCTAAAGGATATTTCTTTTAGCGTCAAGCAAGGTGAGACGATTGCCTTTGTCGGATCAACGGGTTCGGGAAAATCTTCTATTATCAATCTTTTCCTGCGCTTTTATGAATTTGAAAAAGGTAGGATTTTTATCGATGGCAGAGACATCAGAGACTATAGTCAAGCAGAGTTACGCCGCAATATCGGTCTTGTCTTGCAGGATCCCTTTCTCTACCACGGCACCATTGCCTCCAATATCCGCATGTATCAGGAAAGTCTGTCACAAGCAGAGGTCGAAGAAGCAGCTCGCTTTGTTGATGCCCATGACTTTATCAGCCAACTGCCTCAGGGATATGATAATCCGGTTACTGAACGCGGGTCCACCTTCTCTAGTGGCCAACGACAGCTTTTGGCCTTTGCCAGAACCATCGCAACCAAGCCTAAAATCATGATTTTGGACGAAGCTACTGCCAATATTGATTCGGAAACTGAGGAGTTGATCCAGCATTCCCTCCGGAAAATGCGGCAGGGGCGAACCACTATTGCCATCGCCCATCGGCTGTCCACGATTCAGGATGCTAATTGCATCTACGTTTTAGATAAAGGGCGCATTATTGAGTCTGGTAGCCACGAAGAGCTTCTAGCACAAAATGGGAACTATAAGAAAATGTATCAGCTGCAGGCAGGGATGATGGATGCCTGATAAACAAGGAGAAATTCAAAAAAGTTGTAGGACAATAAGCCTACAACTTTTTTAGATAGTCTTTCAATTTTTCCAGATTTTCTTTTAAACCATCAAACCGTAGCTTAGCATAGTGGTAGGGGCAGGTCTGAATGTAGCTATTTTCAAAAAAGTCCAGCGGCAGCTTGCTATGTTTGAGAGAGCTGACTGAGGAGAGGGATTGGAGGTCAAAAATCACGCCATCGGTTGTCAATTGGTGGGGCAGAGGGAAATGAATAGAGTCCAAGAGCTTTTGTGCCTCATTTTTTTCAATTTCCAGTTGGTTCAATAATGCCAGACGATTCTTTTCAAACATCAGATTGTCAATATAGAGGGAAAGAGCCTTTTGCATGATGAGGTTGCTATCGTAGTCAACCGCTTTTTTATAGGATAGAAAGGTTTCTCGGATCTGAGGTGGCAGAGCCAAAGCAGTGATGCGCAGGGCGGGAAAAAGGCTGGTGGAAAAAGACTTGATATAGAGAACATGCTGGCTGTCATCTAGATAGTAAAACGGCAGTTCTCGCTTACTATCAAAGTCGGCCAGATAGTCGTCTTCAACGATATAGATATCATAACGCTCAGCGAGGGCAAGGATTTCTTCCTTTTCCTGACGGCTGTAGGAATGTCCTAGTGGATAGTGGAAACGGGGAATCGTATAGAAAAACTTGATTTGCCTTGTTTGAAAAATCCGCTCTAATTCTTTCAGGTCAATCCCAGTCGGTTTACGCTCAATAGTCTCATAAGGCAGTTTCTGATTTAGCAGTAAGTCGTTGATCCGATGATAGGTAGGCTGCTCAACCAGAATGGTCTCTTTGTTATTGGGGAAGTCAATCTGAGAGAGAATGTAGAGGGCTTGTTGGGTACCGGAAGTCAGAATCAGATTATCTGCAGAAGTGTAGACTACGGAGTCCAAGAGTAAGCGCTGGACTGACTGTCGCAGCTCCTCCAGTCCTTCTTGCTGGGAGTAGTAATTAAAAAGATAGTTTTCTCGACCGATCAGCGTTTCATTGACACAAAGGCGGAAGTCTTCATAGGCTTGATGGCGGTCGTCTGTCACAGCCAGCTCAATATCTTCCTTTTTGTTTTGGTCATTTTCCAAGACATAGTAGCCACTCTTAGGTACAGCATAGATGTACTTCTGATAACGAAGCTCAATCAGAGCCTTCTGGGCAGTATCCTTGCTGCAACGGTAGCGGTCTGCCAGCTTGCGGACGGAGGGAATCTTTTGCCCCGTAGTAAGTCTTCCTTTTTCAATGTCCCTAATAATTTTATCCATGATGATTTGGTATTTAGCTTTTGCTGCCATTCTGTCCCCCTACAGATTTCTTTCTCTTATTTTACCTTATTTCTAGGAAGCTGACAAAGTTTCTTGTTCATTCAAAATATAAAAAACCAGCCTTGAATTTCCTTCAAAACTGGCTCAATCTAGAATATTTGCCTCACGCTTATTCTTGCAGAAAGCCCAGTGCAGCTAAAGCTCTCTGAATATAGTCTAAGTCCTGCTGAGAATCTGCCTCGATTAGATGGTAGTGAACTCCATTTGTTAGCTCGGATAAAGCACGAAAATCGCTCTCTGAGACTTGCTCTAAAAATTGCTGCACATCGCGACGGCAGGTCAATTTCAGATAGGTCTGGATTTCCCCATAGACAGGATGCTCAATCATGATATTTTGCACCCGCCCGCCATTATCAACGATGGCCAAAAGTTCGGCTTCGATATCGTCCGCCTTGTGTTTGAGTTTAAAGAGCCTATGACAATGAGCGGGTTCATTACTTTCCCTATAGAGATAGCCCCTATTGGTACTGATAATGGGCGCACCATCAGCCCGCAGCAGAGCAATATCCTGAACGATGATTTGGCGAGTGACATGAAATTGTTCTGCCAAAAATTGTCCGTTTAAAGGTTGCCGAGCTTCTTTTAAAAGCTCTAATAAATCATTTCTTCGTTTTTTTGTCATATCTTCATTGTAAATCAAATCTCTAGAAGATTCAAGGTTTAACGAATCTTTTTCAGAGCCTGATAGACAAATTTTGCAATGACAAAGTCCACCATGCTGTGAATGATAGTTCCAAATCCAACTAAACCGAAGAGGATATAGAAGGCATTCGCTGGATAGGCTGTTGTTGTGTAAAAGAGAATGCAGACCACTACCTCACCAAAGGCATGAATCAGGGCCAGCACGAAATTAAAGATCCAGGTCGTTTTCTGATTGTCCAATATACCAGGATGCTTTTGCAGGTAAAGAGCGCCGATAGTCCCGAAGAGCAGGTGAGACAGGGCTCTCAGGGTGATGATGAAAGGAAGGCCAGACATGAAAAATCCGATGGTAGAGCCGAGGACGACAATGACTGTCATGAGGGGCGAGATAAACATGGCTAGAAAGATTGCAACGTGGCTGGCTAAAGTAAAGGAAGCGGGCGGAATGACAATCTTAATCGGCATGACCAGCGGGATGACGATGGCTAGGGCAGTCAAGAAAGCGGTCAGTGTCATAAACTGATTTTTAGATTTTGGTTTCATAATAATCTCCTTGAAATAACTGTATATACATTAGAATAGTACATTGTTTTGTCACAAAAGTCAAGAAAATTTTTTGAAAATAGGATGATTTTCTGGACACATTTGTCAAATAAGATAAAATATCGTATAATAAGACGGTAAAATATGGATGTCATTCAGGTTCTGTTCTTTTTCTGAATGTCTGTCCGTCTATAAGGAGAAATGATTTAATGAATAATTTGCCAAATTGCCCAAAATGTAACTCAGAATACGTTTATGAAGACGGTGTTCTTTTAGTTTGCCCAGAATGTGCCTACGAATGGGATCCAGCAGAAGTTGCAGCAGGAGAAGCTGGGCCAGTGGCTATTGATGCGAACGGAAACCAGTTGGCCGATGGAGATACAGTTACCTTAATCAAGGACTTGAAGGTCAAAGGTGCTCCTAAGGATCTCAAACAAGGAACGCGCGTGAAAAATATCCGTATTGTCGAAGGCGACCATAATATTGACTGTAAGATTGACGAATTTGGTGCGATGAAGCTCAAGTCAGAATTTGTTAAGAAAATCTGAGAAACGCTATGAATAAAAAAGTAATTCTTTCTTATCGTATTCTTCTTCTGATTTTAGCTTTTGTCGGAGTCTATCTGGAAATCACCAAGTATGGCGTGGGAATGTTGATGTACTACACGGTCTTGTCTAATCTTCTGGTTCTTTTATTTATCGCCTACCTCATTTTTAGAATGTGGACGGACAATAACTGGGAGTGTCCCAAGCTGTTGCGCGTGAAGGGCGGGGTAACCATGTGTATCATGATCACCTGCGTCGTTTATCACTTGCTCTTAGCTCCGATTGCGACGGATTTTTATCGGCTGGAAAATTTCCTTTGCCATTACATTGTGCCCCTCATGTTTTTCTTTGATACTCTTGTATTTGATAAAACGCGGCAGTATCGTTGGTTTGATCCCATTTCTTGGACAAGTGTCCCCTTGATTTACATGATTTTTGCCCTGATTAACGGTTTTTTCTTGAAAATTGATATTCCGAATGCTAAGGATAAACCCTTTCCCTACTTTTTCCTGAATGTCTATAAGCATGGTTGGCCTTATGTCATCAAGATGTGCCTGATTATCTTTGTGGCCTATCTGGTCTTTGGTTATATTTTTTACGGAATCAAATCTATCTCATTTTCAAAGAAGAAAGTTTAGATTCTTATAATAGGAATAGAAAACAGATGTTCTCTGTTTTTTATTTTGTTGAAATGGACCAGCAATTTATCGTAAAAAAAGTTCATTTTTTTCTTGAAATAGAATTGAAATTGTGGTATAGTTATAAACAATTAAATAGTCCTTTAATTCTATCCAGAGAGATAGGCAAGGAGCAAAGTAAAAATGATGGGTGGAGTGTGACAAGTGCGTCTTGTTTCAGCCTGTCTCTATTTTCTGAGGTCTCCTTGCAAAAGGAGGCTTTTTTAATGTTTTTAGGAGGTTTAGATGAAGACAAAGGAAGTTGTCGATGAGATCACTATGAATCGTGCCATCACGCGAATCACCTATGAAATCATCGAGCGCAACAAGGATTTAAGCCAAATTGTTTTGGCAGGCATTAAGACCAGAGGGGTTTTCATTGCCAAACGCATCCAACAACGACTGGCTCAGCTTGAGAAAATTGAGATTCCAGTTTGCGAAGTGGATACAAAGCCCTTCCGTGACGATATCAAGGTCAAGGAAGACACGACAGTGATTCCAGTTGACATTACTGATCGTGAAGTGATTATCGTTGACGATGTGCTTTATACAGGCCGAACTATCCGCGCAGCCATTGATAATCTTGTCAGCAATGGGCGGCCATCACGTGTCAGCCTCGCTGTTCTAGTGGACCGCGGGCACCGTGAGTTGCCGATTCGGGCAGACTATGTTGGCAAAAATATTCCAACGAGCCACCTTGAAGAGATTATTGTTGAAATGACTGAAAAAGATGGTCAGGACCGAGTTCTGATTGTAGAGGAGGAGACAAGATGAGTCAAGAAGTTAAATACGATGTCCATGATATGCCAAAACCTGGCTTACTCTTAGGACTTTCATTCCAGCATTTATTCGCCATGTTTGGTGCAACGGTGTTGGTTCCGATTCTGGTGGGAATTGACCCAGCGGTAGCCCTGTTTTCAAGTGGTTTGGGAACGCTGGCCCACTTGACAGTGACCAAGTACAAAATTCCTGCTTATATGGGCTCCAGCTTTGCTTATATCGCTGCCATGCAAATCCTAATGAAGACAGATGGGATTGCTGCGGTTGCGCAAGGTGCTATCACGGGAGGTTTGGTCTACTTCATCGTAGCCCTCATCGTGAAATTCGCAGGTAACGCTTGGATTGATAAGATTTTGCCGCCAGTAGTGGTAGGGCCTATCATCATGGTGATTGGTCTGAGTCTAGCGGGCACAGCCGTTGGCGATGTGATGTATAAGACTGTTGGAGACCAGAAGGTCTACGACATTACCTACTTTGCTATCGGGATGGTAACTCTCCTCTGTGTCATTTTATTTAACATCTACGGTAAGAAAATCGTTGGTATTATTCCGGTACTGCTGGGCTTGATTGTTGGCTATATCTTCGCTCTGATCGTCGGAGCGGTGACAGGTCAGGAGATTATCTCTTTTGCTAACGTGACAAAAGCTTCTTGGTTCCACGTTCCACCGATGAATCTTCCATTTATAGATTATGATTTTAAATTGTATCCAAGTGCAATTCTAACAATGGCACCGATCGCCTTTGTAACGATGACAGAGCACTTTGGGCATGTAATGGTTCTGAATAGCTTGACAGGCAAGGATTTCTTTAAAGAGCCTGGTTTGGATAAGACTTTAGCTGGAGACGGTCTGGCTCAGGTTATCGCGGGTATCTTTGGTGCTCCGCCAGTAACCAGCTACGGTGAAAATATCGGGGTGATGGCGCTCAATAAAATCTACAGTGTTTATGTGATTGCTGGTGCTGCTGTATTGGCTATTGTCATGAGTTTTGTTGGGAAAGTATCTGCCTTGCTCCAATCGATTCCAAGTCCAGTTTTGGGTGGCATTTCCATCGCCCTCTTCGGGGTAATTGCTTCCAGCGGTTTGAAAATTCTGATTGAAGCCCAAACCAATTTTGACAACAAAAAGAACCTGCTGATTGCCAGTGTCGTTCTGGTATCTGGTATCGGTGGTCTGACCTTGCAACTATCAGGTCTGCAAGTTTCAGGAGTTGCCTTGTCAACTGTTCTCGGAATTGCCCTCTACCTCATCCTGCCAGAACCTAAAAATTAGGCTGATGAGATCGCTACATTTGTCCAAAGTTTTTAATAAAAAAGGAGTATAACATCATGTCATCAAATCAAATCGCACTTAAAAATCTTGTATCTATGGAACACCTTACGAACGAAGAAGTAATGGCTTTGATCAAGCGCGGGATTGAATTTAAAAACGGCGCAAAGGTTCATTATGATGAGCAGCATATCGTTGCAAATCTCTTCTTTGAATCTTCAACTAGGACTCACAAAGCTTTTGAAGTAGCAGAATTAAAACTTGGATGCGACCTGCTTGACTTTGATGTCAAGACAAGCTCAGTCAACAAGGGAGAAACTTTGTACGACACGATTTTGACTATGTCAGCTCTCGGTGTAGATGTCTGTGTCATCCGTCACCCTGAGGTGGACTACTATAAAGAATTGATCGAAAGTCCAACAATTACAACTTCTATTGTAAATGGTGGTGATGGTTCTGGTCAGCACCCAAGCCAAAGTTTACTTGACTTGATGACAATTTACCAAGAGTTCGGTCATTTCGATGGTTTGAAAGTAGCTATCGCTGGTGACCTTGATCACTCTCGTGTAGCCAAATCTAATATGCAAATCTTAAAACGTCTTGGTGCGGAGCTCTTCTTTGCTGGTCCAGATGAGTGGAGAAGTGAGGAATTTGCTGACTATGGTAAGTTCGTAACGATTGACGAAGTGATTGACCAAGTGGATGTCATGATGTTCCTCCGCGTACAGCACGAACGCCATGACTACAACTCCATTTTCTCTAAGGAAAATTATCATAAACTCCATGGTTTGACGCAAGAGCGCTATGATCGTATGAAGGACACTGCGATCCTGATGCACCCAGCGCCTGTCAATCGCGATGTTGAAATTGCAGACCATTTGGTTGAAGCTCCAAAATCTCGAATTGTAGAACAAATGACAAATGGCGTCTTTGTCAGAATGGCAATCATTGAGGCTGTTCTCAAGGGGCGCAATTAATCTCAGAATGTAGCTTGTGAGTAGGCTTGGACTCAAGAAGAGTCTGCCTACTCCTTTTTTAAACTTAACCTTAAAAACTTATAAAAAACAAATGTTAAAATCAAAAGAACTACTCGAAATCATGTTTTCTGAGTAGTTCTTTTGATTTATGCATTGCTGGATTTTGCAAAGATTCTTGGGATGACTTTTTTGAGTTGTGGGATGAAGACAAGGCTGACCCCAATAACGATGAGGCGGTCTGCATAGTCGGTTAGCGCTTGGACGATGATAGTGCTGGTCACCAAATCTAGGCCGAATCCATGTAAACCCTGAACGATGATGCTGGAACCGCTCGGAGTGATCCCTTTGAAGACTATCACAGTAATCAGAGAGGCCAAAGCAGTTGCTGGCAGAGAGACTAGAACCGTTTTCCAGAGAAGGTTTAGTCTTGGTTTTGAATCAGCAGTGAAAAAGACTGAGACGAGCAGAGCCAAAAGAATGGCTACTGGAGAGAAATAAATAGCAGAGATATCTGTTGTAAAAGCGCTAATAAGAGCACTGGCAAGCGCAGTTCCTACTCCGAAAATAGGTCCTAAAACGAGGCTGGCTAATATCGTTCCAAAAGTATCCAAATAAATAGGAAGTTTTAGAAAAAGGGCGATGTTGGCACCGACATAGTTTAGAGCGATGCAGATGGCTGTCAATGTAATGGTAAATGGTGTTATTTTTTTCATAATCTTATCCTAAATTTAAAGTTTCTAGATCTTGGCAGATGATTTCCTTTGAAGTGTTGAGTATCACGGAGAGAAAATCCTGAAAGAAGAGGTGGGTGTTTACTTGGGTCAGTACCTTGGCATTGGCTTGCTTACCATAAAAATGATAGGCATCAACTAGCGTTTGTCCCATGGCAATGCCTTCCGTTGCAATATCGACGAAGGAGTCAAATCCTTGACAAAGGTTTTCATAAAGGAAATGGGCAACGGCCAATGGATCGTTGATGACACAGCCGATGATATGTTCATACTCCCAATGAAAATCCCAGTAAAAACGAGTGATTTTTCCGATAAAGTCAGCGACTTCAGGATTGATAAAACGCATATATTCCAAGAGATTAGGCGTCAAGACAATCTTTCGCGTGACATCTAGACCGACCATTTCAATCTTTTTTCCAAGTTTTTCATAGGTTTCTCGGGCTGCATGCGGATCGCACCAGTAGTTGTACTCCGCTACGGGCGAGCAGTTCCCATGCGATTTGTAGCTGCCGCCCATGCTGACAAATCGGTCTAGTTGTTGACCAAGTGTAGGATTTTTCCTAAGAGCTAAGGCAATATTGGTCAAAGGTCCTAGCGCGATGATAGAAGTATTCTTATTGGTTTGGAAGTAGCCTGCCAGAAAGTCATAAGCAGCTTTTGGCTGGGCTTGGGTGGAACTACTTCTCGTTATCCCGCTTTCCCCCAATCCATCCATGCCGTGGGTATCCTGAGCGGAGACGAAGTCACGAACCAAGGGCTTGTCGACTCCTACATAGACTGGAATATCTAGCCTATTCAGCCTTTCTAAGATTTTAAAGGCATTTTCAAGACCAAGTTCTACTGGGACATTTCCAGCGACTATGGTCAAAGCAACGACTTCCAGGTCAGGGTGTTGCAGGGCATAGAGTAGGGCTAGGCTGTCGTCTATGCCAGGATCGCAGTCAATAATAACTTTTCTTTTCATAGGTCCTCCTTTTGAGAAATAAAATAAGGCTGAAACCTCCGTCTCAACCTCTCAGTTAGTTCTGCCAAAGTGGCAGGACACCAGAAAAAACTATGCGCAATTACATTACTTTAGAATATAAGGGTACTTAGTTTTTTATACTGGGAAGTTTGCGAACCAGTCCAAAACAAGTGTTTTGAATTATGCATTTACTATCATAAAGAAAAATTTCCTAAAAGTCAATGGGAAGGAGGACAAGAATAGTCAGTCTTTTGACTTTATGATATAATAAGTAAGATAAAAGAAATGAGGAGAATACAATGGCAAAAATAGTACAAACAGATAAAGCACCGGCAGCAATCGGACCATATGTTCAAGGAAAAATCGTTGGCAACCTTTTATTTGCAAGTGGTCAGATTCCTTTGTCACCAGAGACGGGAGAAATTGTAGGTGCAACGATTGAAGAGCAGACCCAGCAAGTTTTAAAAAATGTAGGAGCTATTTTGGAAGCATCTGGAACAGATTTTGACCATGTGATCAAGGCAACCTGTTTCCTAAGTGACATCAATGATTTTGTGCCATTTAATGAAGTCTACAAAACAGCCTTTAAGAGTGAGTTTCCAGCTCGTTCGGCAGTGGAAGTGGCTCGCTTGCCTCGTGATGTAAAAATCGAAATCGAAGTCATTGCTGAGATTGTAGAATAAATGATTGGGACCGGGAGAAGTTTCCCGTCCTTTTTTAGAAATAAAATGTTAGACGAAGGGAGAAAGAATGGCTGAACACAAGATTCAATTAGTGATTGTGACAGGAATGAGCGGTGCCGGAAAGACTGTCGCTATCCAGTCTTTTGAGGATTTGGGTTATTTTACCATTGATAATATGCCGCCGACCTTAGTACCAAAGTTTTTGCAGTTGGTCGAAGGGACAAAGGACAATGATAAGTTGGCTCTGGTTGTTGATATGAGGAGTCGCTCCTTCTTTTTGGAGATTCAGGATATTCTGGATGAGCTAGAAAGAAGCACGGAAATCGATTTTAAAATTTTATTTTTAGATGCGGCTGACAAGGAGTTGGTGGCTCGCTATAAGGAAACTAGACGCAGTCACCCTTTGGCAGCTGACGGACGAATTTTAGATGGTATTAAACTGGAGCGCGAACTTTTAGCTCCTCTGAAAAATCTCAGTCAAAATGTTGTAGATACGACAGAACTGACACCACGGGAGCTCAGAAAGACCATCTCTGAACAATTTTCAAACCAGGCTGACCTGCACAGTTTTCGCATCGAGGTTATGAGTTTTGGTTTTAAATATGGTTTGCCTCTGGATGCAGACTTGGTTTTTGATGTGCGTTTTCTGCCTAATCCCTACTATAAACCTGAGCTGCGCAATCAGACAGGATTGGATAAGGATGTATTTGACTATGTCATGAACCATGCGGAGTCAGAAGAATTTTACAAGCATCTGCTGGGCTTGATTGAGCCGATTTTGTCCGGCTATCAAAAGGAAGGAAAGTCTGTGCTGACTATCGCAGTTGGCTGCACGGGCGGACAACACCGTAGTGTGGCTTTTGCACAGCGTTTGGCGGATGATTTAGCGAAAAATTGGCCTGTCAATGCCAGCCATCGCGACAAAAATCGCCGGAAGGAAACGGTGAACCGCTCATGAGAAAACCGAGAATTACAGTTATCGGAGGCGGTACAGGAATTTCAGTTATTTTAAACAGCCTACGGAAAAAGGATGTGGAGATCACAGCCATTGTCACAGTTGCAGATGATGGCGGTAGTTCTGGTGAGCTGCGTAAAAACATCCAGCAGCTGACGCCGCCGGGTGACTTGCGAAATGTTTTGGTCGCCATGTCCGACATGCCAAAGTTTTATGAGAAGGTCTTCCAGTATCGCTTTGCCAAAGGAGACGGTGTTCTAGCAGGTCATCCCCTTGGGAATCTGATTATTGCAGGCATTTCCGAAATGCAGGGTTCGACCTATAATGCCATGCAGCTTCTGACCAAGTTTTTCCATACAACAGGTAAAATCTACCCTTCAAGCGACACTCCGCTGACTCTGCATGCTGTGTTTACTGATGGAACGGAAGTTGTCGGTGAGAGTAATTTAGCCAGTAAGGCTGGTATGATTGAGCGGGTCTATGTGACCAATACCTATGATGATGAAAAGCCTGTTGCCAGTAGAAAGGTGGTCCAGAGCATTTTGGATAGCGATATGGTGGTGCTGGGACCAGGTTCTCTCTTTACCTCCATCTTGCCAAACCTCGTAATCGAAGAAATCGGCCAAGCTATTTTAGATACTAAGGCAGAAGTAGCCTATGTCTGCAACATTATGACCCAGCGCGGCGAAACAGAGCACTTTTCAGATAGCGACCACGTTCAAGTATTGCATCGTCATCTGGGCAAAAAGTTCATTGATACTGTCTTGGTCAATATCGAGCCAGTCCCGCGCGAGTATATGAACAGCAATAAATTTGATGAATATCTGGTTCAGGTTGATCATAATTTTCGAGGGTTGCAGGAGCAAGTTCCACGTGTCATTTCATCAAATTTCCTTCGTTTGGAAAATGGCGGAGCTTTCCATGACGGCGAGTTGCTTGTTGATGAATTGATGCAGATTATACAGGTGCGCAAATGAGTTTTACAGTGAAGGTAAAAGAAGAGCTTTTAAGCCTATCTGTAAACGACAAAAACGAGTTGGCAGCCATGATCAAGATGGCTGGTAGTTTGGGAATTTCTTCGACCGGCCTCACCTTATTCATTTCAACAGAAAACGCCAAGATTGCTCGCCATCTCTATGAATTGCTGTTGGATCTTTATCAGGTCAAATCAGAAATCCGCCACCATCAGAAGACTAATCTGCGCAAGAATCGAGTTTATACAGTATTTCTGGATCAGAAAGTTGAAGAAATCCTTTCTGATCTGCACTTGGCTGACTCCTTTTTTGGTATCGAGGCAGGGATTGACCAGGCTATTCTGTCAGATGACGAAGCCAGTCGCTCCTATCTGAGGGGAGCATTTCTGGCTAGTGGTAGTATGCGGGAGCCAGACTCGGGCAAGTACCAGCTGGAAATCCTGTCCGTTTATTTGGATCATGCTGAGGATTTAGCTGCTTTGATGCGCCGTTTTCTGCTGGATGCCAAGACCATTGAGCGCAAGAAGGGGGCTGTTACTTATCTGCAGCGGGCTGAGGATATCATGGATTTTCTCATTGTCATCGGGGCTATGGAAGCTACGGCTGAGTTTGAGTCTCTTAAGCTCATGCGGGAAGCGCGTAATGACCTCAATCGCGCTAATAATGCGGAGACAGCGAACATCGCCCGTACGGTCACAGCCAGTATGAAAACCATCAACAATATTGCCAAAATCAGCGATAATATCGGCATTGAGAGTTTACCTGTAGATCTGCAGGAGGTAGCCCAGCTTCGTATCCAACATCCAGACTACTCCATCCAGCAGCTAGCTGATAGTCTGAGCCGGCCACTGACTAAGAGCGGTGTCAATCATCGCTTGAGAAAAATCAATAAAATCGCAGATGAATTATAAAAGCTGCTGAGCTTGAGCTCGGCAGCTGTTTTTTATAGGCTTGTAGAATGTTTAGGTTGGACTTTTTGCTCAGGATAGATATGGTTAATGGCATTGTTGACAGCAGTAGGCGCCTCACCTAGTCCAGTCGCAATTAAGTCGATCTTACCTTCGTAACTACAGCAGTCCCCAGCTGCATAGATACCTGGCATGGAAGTTTCTTGCTTGCTGTTGACCAAAATTTTGTGACGGTTGAGCTCTAGGCCCCAATCTTTGAGATTACCGACAGAGGATTTAAAACCGTAGTTGACAAAGAGGTGATCCAGAGGTAGAAGATGATTTTCCTCTCCCTTGACTTGGCTGATTTCCAAGTGGGTTATCTTGCCATTTTCGCCGACCAATCGACTGGGTATAAATGGTGTCTTAATCTCAACGCTAGAAGCCTTGAGTTCTTCCACACTATGCTCCAAAGCCCGGAAGTTATCCCGACGATGAACCAGACTGGTTTCCGCAATCTTTTCAAAAGCTAGTGCCCAGTCAACAGCCGAGTCACCGCCTCCCAGAATGACAACCTTTTTGCCTGCGTATTGGTTGATGTTTGAAACATGATAGTGAAGGTTGCTGTAGCTTTCAGCATCGTCTAACTCCAAAGCTCTCGGTTTGAAGGCACCACCTCCCATGGCGATGATAATGGTTTTGGTCTGATGCTGTGCTTGAGAAGTCGTAATGGTGAAGCCATCATCAGATTTAACGATATCCAGCACTGTTTCATTGAGGCAAATCTCAGTCTGGAAAGTTTCCAGCTGCTCAATCAGACGCTGAGTCAACTCTTCGCCAGTCAAATTAGTAAAGCCCGGTACATCCAGAATCTTCTTCTCTGGATAGAGAATGGCTGGCTGTCCGCCCAGTTGAGGCAGGGAATCAATGATTTTAACCTTGGCTTGGCGCAGATGAGCGTAAAAAGCTGCGAATAGGCCAACTGGACCGCCACCGACAATCGTAATATCATACAGTTCAGACATAATTTTCCTCAATCTTTTTAAAATAAACTAGCATTATTGTACCACAAAAAGAGGTTGAAATGTAGTTAAATTTTTATAGGGATTGTAAAAGCCCCATCAGGGGCTTAACATTAAATAGCAAATAAATCATTGAGGTTTTCAGCCAGAGTTGGATGAGTGAAGATTTGCTTGCTCAAGTAGGTGTAAGGAATCTTATTATCCATGGCTACAGTCAGGATATTGATGATTTCCTGAGCCCCTGCTGAGAAGATAGTCGCACCGACGATTTCTTTGGTTTCTGTATTGACAACAGCCTTGAAGGCGCCACGTAAGTCAGCATTGACATGTCCGCGAGGCATTGCTGCAACGGGAATCTCTTTCACTGCAATTGGCAGTCCTTGCTCTTGGGCTTCCTTTTCAGTCAATCCGATTTGAGCCAAAGGTGGTGTGATAAACATACTGGTAGGGACGTTTTTACGGTCTTCCAGTGTGTAGCTGCCGTCGCCAGCCAGATAGCTATAAAGGATACGGAAGTCATCAAGCGAGATATAAGTAAACTGCAGACCGCCATTGACATCGCCCGCTGCAAATACACCAGGTACAGATGTTTCCAAGTGTTTATCGACCTTAATCGCTCCGCGCTCTGTCAGCTCGATGTCAGTATTTTCCAACTGCAGTGGTTCAACATTCGGCTTGCGACCAGTAGCATAGAGCAGGGCATCAAAGCGGAATTCTCCATCTTCTGTCACAACGACAACTTCAGCACCATCATTTTTAATTTGCTTGGTTTGCACATTTTGCAGGAGTTGGATTCCGTCTTCTTCCATGTATTGCTTAGCTAGAGTAGCGATAGAAGGCTCTACTCGAGGGAGAAAGACAGGTGCAGCATCCAGTACAGTCACCTGACTGCCCAATTTGTTGTAGAGTCCAGCGAATTCTAGGCCGATGTTACCGCCCCCCAGAACTCCTAAGCGTTTAGGAAGTTCTTTCAGATTTTGGATGCCAGTTGAGTCATAGACATGTTCGGTTTCAGTCAGTCCAGGAATTGGCAGGACATTGGAAACAGCGCCAGTATTGATGACAATAGTCTCAGCAGTCAGTTCCTCTTTCTCATCGCCAGCTGTAATTTCGATGACCTTATTGGAAAGGAAATGAGCTTCCGCATCGATGATGTCGACACCAGCGCCACTGATTGCAGAGTAGTTCTTCCCGTTGAGACGGCTGGTTACAGCATTCTTTTCAGCCATGACTTGGTCGAAAGCTAGGCCTTTTTCAGCTGCGACCAGCAGAGTCTTGGTTGGGATGCAGGCGATATTGATACAGGTTCCCCCGTACATAGCCTTACTTCTCTCAATCAAAGCAACTTTTTTTCCTTGGGACGCCATTTTGGCTGCCAATGTTTTACCGGCCTTACCAAAGCCGATGACAATTAAATCATAGGTTAACATAATTTTACCTCCATTTTTTAAAAAGATTGTATCACATCTAATCAGAAATTGCTGAATTTTGCTACGCCTATTTTAAAAATGTGCTTTAAGACGTCTTTATACACTTTGTCCATTTTATTAGAACCAAATTTTAGCACTTTTTCTTGTTCCATGTTATACTTTTTCCGTCATAAATTTCTATAGGGAGAAGAAAATGTCTATTTTTACACTGATTTTGGCGAGTTTGGTTGCCTTGGAATTTTTCTATATTATGTACTTAGAGACCTTCGCAACGACTTCAGCTACGACAGCACGGATCTTTGGTATGTCACAAGAAGAGTTGGAGCAGCAGTCGGTCAATACTCTTTTCAAAAACCAAGGAGTTTATAATGGTCTGCTGGGTATTTTGGTTTTAATTGCGGCCTTTGTGCAGCCTAGTCCAGTTTGGCTGGGGATTTTTATGGTTTATATCATCTTGGTAGCGGCTTATGGTGCAGTGACTAGCGATCCGAAAATTTTGTTCAAGCAGGGCGGACTAGCAATGTTGACTTTGTTGAGTTTATTTTTCTAGAAAGAGCGGGAAATAGTGATTCCCAGCTCTTTTTTTACATAATGTTTGACTTTTCTATTAGACATGTGTAGAATAAAATTAGAAGAAGACTTTAGAAAGTATGGAAATGTAATGAATCATTCAATTAAACGTTTACCAGATGGTGAATTTGCTATCTTAAAGATTATTTGGCACCTACCAAATCCAACGACCTCTGCCCAAATCATGGAAAAGCTGGGCGAAGATAACCATTGGAAGCCTCAAACCTTGTTGACAGTCTTAGCTCGCTTGACGGAAAAGGGCTTTTTAGAAAGTGTTCGCAAGGGACGTGAAAGGCAGTATACGGCCTTAATTTCGGAAGAGGAATACTTAGAAGTAGAGACGTCAGACTTTTTGAAGCGCTATAGCGGACATTCTATGGGTGGATTTGTCAAGACTCTCTTTTCCTCCAATTCCTTTTCAGAAAATGAACTGGATGAGCTGCGTAGTTTACTGAATCGGAAAGAGTAAGATGAGGTAGTATCCATGAAACAGTTCCTTTTGTCTCTCCTCTTAACCAGTCTCTCAACCTCGATCTTGGTTCTGTTTTTGAGCCTTCTTTTTGCAGCCCTTAAGACCAGGATTTCAGTCAAGGTCAAGTATTTTATCTGGTTTTTAATCTTGCTGAGCTTTCTATTCCCAATTCGTCCTCAATTTGGCTCTGGTTTGATTCGGCTGAGTACTGGGGCGACTGTTCAGACAGCTGTTATAGCTGGCCAGACAAGTGGAGGGCAGACTGTTTCTCAAGTAGCTGAAAAAGCTAGCCAGGCAAATCTCTGGGAGGCTTTTCTGGGTCTGCCTTGGTTTGAAATATTCTTTGTTATCTGGCTGCTTGGTTGTGCATTTCATCTAGGAAAATATGCCTATTCTTATATTCGTTTCAAAAAGATGTTGCAACGTTGGGGGACAGAGGTTGAGGACGAAGAGACTTTGTTCCAGTTGCATTTGATCAAAGAAAAGATGGGCATTAAAAGCAAGATTCGTCTGCTTCACTATCCTATGACACAGAGTCCAATGTTGCTGGGATTCAGGGATGTTTTGATTGTGCTACCGGAGCTGGACTATACGGAGGAGGAGCTGCAGCTGATTTTCCAGCATGAGTTGACTCATTATCAGCACTATGATATCTTGATTAATCTTCTCGCGATTCTCGCCAAGAGCCTGCATTGGTTTAATTCAGTAGTGCGTTTTGCTTGTCGGGAAACTCAGGAAGCAGGAGAAATGTACTGTGATTACGATGTTCTGAGTAGAAAAGACACAGCATATCGCACTTTTTATGGTGAGACCATTCTGACGATGATTGACCGTAGTAAGAAGACTCCGATTGCTTTGACGACTTGTTTTTACTCGGATAAATTTAATCTTAAGAGACGGATTATTGGCATCATGGACAGTCGTCTGCCGAAAAAGTTTCTGTCTGCTTCTTTCGTAGTAGCAGTTCCTCTACTTTTGCTCTTGACTAGCTCGGTCTTTGCCTTAGAAAATCCTGTCGCACAAGATAGTAAACTTGTCTTAGAGTCCAAGAAAGCGGAAGGGCTTAGTCAGCGTCAGGTTTTAGAAACAGTTTTGAAGGAACTTTCTATGGCTGAAAAGGACGTTAAGGATGTGAAAATTTCACGTGAGAAAGGCAATTATAAGATTCTCTTTTCACATGGACAGACGGCTCATGAGATGCTTGTCAATGCCAAGACTGGAAAAGTCGTCCAATCCAAGCAGCATACCATTGTCGAAAAGACAGTAACAGTTGAAAAAGAAGTTTCACCGTCTTCGTCTTCTGCAGCGACTCCAGCTGATGGCGGAAGTGGGAATGCAGGTCAGACGGGAAGTGTTAGCTCGCCAACTCCTGCTACCAATACTGTGACAAATTCAAATACAAACACTAGTACAGCACCTGTCCAACCTCCTGCTCAAACTAACTCCTCAAAGAGTAAGGATAAAGATAGTGACGATGATGATGACGATGACGATTAGATAAAAGATTCTACCAATCAGACTTTCTTGAAAGAAGCAGTGATTGGTAGAATTTTTTTATCTTTATTTTTGGTAAAATCTAGTCTTCAACTCATAAATTGAGGTCAATTTTCAAGTTTTGTTAAATTTTAGTACTTTTCCTCTTGACTCCAAAAACTACAAGTGTAGAATAAAGCTTTGAAAATACTGTCCGGAAAGTAGAAAATGATAGAGCAAGGGCTCTCTTTCTTTTAAAACCACAAACTACATTTGTAGAACAAAAGGAGAATACAAATGAAACAAAAACAAATCCAAACTAACTCCCAACGTGTTGAAACAAAGTACATCTTAGATCGTGCGACCTTGGCTCGCTTAGAAGCTGAAATGCATGCTTACCTCATTCCAGATGATTACGCAACTTCTACCATTTCAAATGTCTATTTTGACAATGATGATTTTCAAATGATCCAAGATTCGATTGCTAGAAGAGGTGGTTGTGAAAAGCTACGGATGCGGACTTATGCAGCGGAGCCAACAAAGGATAGTCAGGTATTTTTGGAAATTAAGAAAAAGTCGGAGGATGTTGGCTTCAAGTATCGACTTGATTCAAATCTAACTTCCGTCGTTAATTATATAGAGAAGGGACTTGCAGACCAGACTATTTCCGATGAGCGGGTCAAGACAGAAGTGGAGCTGTTGCAGGAGCGTTATGCAGGCTTAAAACCGAAAATGGTGATTAGCTATGACCGTTACTCGATGAAAGGCTCAGAGGACAAAAAAGTTCGTGTGACGGTTGATTCAAATATCCGCTTCCGTGATTATGATGTAGACTTGACTTCAGGTCGCCACGGATATCCACTATTGGAAGAGGATATGGTGATTATGGAGATCAAGGTTCCAGGGGAATATCCTCAGTGGATGTCAGAAATTTTGAACAAATACGGCCTTGAAGATCAGTCCTTCTAAAAATACGGCAAAGCCTATCTAAAATCTAAAGAATTGGTTCCTCAAGCCGTCAAGGTTTAAGGAGAGAAACAATGATTACACAACTATTTAACAGTACCTATTCTTCGGCTGAAATCAAGGTCAACCCTCTAGCCCTAACAGCCTCCCTCGTGACTGGCTTGATTTTGGGATTCATTTTGGCCAAGGTCTATAAGCACCAAACTATTTATACCAAGGAGTTTGTCATCACGCTGTCTCTCTTGCCAGCTATTATCTCCATTATCATTTTCTTGGTAAATGGAAATCTGGGAACCAGTGTCGCTGTAGCAGGAACATTCAGTTTGATTCGTTTCAGATCAGCAGCAGGAGGATCCAAAGAACTTTTGGCTATCTTTATGGCGACAGCGATTGGGATCACGACAGGAATGGGTTTCTTAACTCTAGGAGTTTTTTTCACGCTCCTCATTTCCTTCTTTTGGTTGCTCTTTGAAAAGATGGGTTTTAGTTCGGTTAGTCAAACCAGACGTTATGTACAAATTCAGATTCCTGCTGAATTAGACTATGAAGTCCTTTTTGAAGCAATCTTTGAAACAGCCTGCAAAAGCTTTGAGTTAACCTCGGTCCAGTCAGTTGACAATAAGCTTATCAAGTTGGACTATGTGGTTTATTTGAAACCAGATGTAAGCGACCAGCGCCTCATCCAACGCTTCTTACGCTATGAGAAAATTAAGAATATTTCCTTCTCGAAAGAAGCCAAAAAACGAAAAACCTTGTAAAGTAAAAACCAGCTGTTATTTTGAGAAAGTTGGTTTTCGCAACTTTTCAAAAATCGGGTAAAACCTGATAGTTTAGTATTTCCGCTAGCAATATTTTTTGAAACCTCAGAAATCCAGACACATACGAATGACATAAAATACTTGACACGACTTCCTATGTATGGTATCATTATATAGATTTTGGACTTGAAGGGAGTGAAAAAAATGTCAAAAACAGTAGTACGTAAGAATGAATCTCTTGACGATGCTCTTCGTCGTTTCAAACGTGCGGTTACTAAAGCTGGTACTCTTCAAGAAACACGCAAACGTGAATTCTATGAAAAACCTTCTGTAAAACGCAAACGTAAATCAGAAGCAGCTCGTAAACGTAAAAAATTCTAATAACTAGAATGAGAAAGCAGCCAATTTGGCTGTTTTTTTCTTTTGACTGGGAAGCGTATAATAAAATAGAGAGTGGGACAGAAATCGGTAATTCGTTAGAATTCGATTTCGTCGTCCCACCTCCGCACAGTTGAGTAGGGCTGTAAAAGCTGATGGAATCAGCCTAGTAGAGCCCACTCAACCACTGCGTCTTGCTCGACAATCCAAAGACAACAAAGGAGGCTAGGACTTTTGTCCTAGCCTCTGTTTGGATATTAGTTTTGTTTTTCAAGCAAGCTCTTGATTTCTTGCAGAACTTCAAGTTCTGTTGGTCCAGCTGGTGCTTCTTCAGCAGCTTCTTCGTTCTTTTTAGCAAGGCTTTGTGCTTTTTCAGCAGACTTAACGATGAAGAAGAGAACAGTACCGATTACTAAGAAGTTGATCACGGCGCTCAAGAAGTTACCATAAGCAATTCCGTTCCATTTCAATTCAGCGATTTGCTTCAAGTTTGCAGCTTTCAAAATTGGGTTGAGGAAGAGGGGAGTGATAACGTCAGTAATCAATGAGTTGACGATTGCTCCGAAAGCATTCGCAATGATAACCCCGACTGCCAAGTCAATCACGTTACCGCGTAGCAAAAATTCTTTAAGATCCTTTAACATTTTTTTCCTTTCAAAAAATAATTTAATATTTGTGGTCATATTATAGCTTAAAGTAGCAATTATTTCAAGTCATTTGCCTATCAAATATTTTACATTTGCGGCAAATTATTATAAAATATAGAGTGATATTCTATGATAAATTGGAGGTATTGTCTATTGGATAAAGAAATGATTTCTGAAATAAAAAATAGTGTCAATATCGTCGATGTCATAGGAGAAACAGTGGCCTTGACCAAGGCTGGGAGAAATTTTCTGGGACTTTGTCCCTTTCATGGCGAAAAGACGCCCTCTTTCAATGTTGTAGAGGACAAGCAGTTCTATCACTGCTTTGGATGTGGCAAGTCGGGGGATGTTTTCAAGTTTATTGAGGACTACCGAGGCGTATCCTTTATGGATGCTGTGCAGATTGTCGCAGACAGAGCGGGCATTTCATTAGGTATGGAGAGAGCTAGCGCAGATCGACCGAGACAGGATCATCCGCATCAGGCGCTCTATGATATTCATACAGAAGCAGCGAAGTTTTATCATGCGGTTCTGATGACGACCAAGATAGGAGAAGAAGCGCGCGCTTATCTCTACCAGCGTGGACTGACGGATGAAGTCATTAAGCATTTTCAAATCGGACTAGCTCCCAATGAAGGCAACTATCTTCATAAGAGTATGGCTGGTAAGTTTGATGAGTCCACTATCATGAACTCAGGACTTTTTAATTTGGCAGAGAATAATCTGGTCTACGATGCTTTTCAGAACCGGATTATGTTTCCTTTGACCAATGACAAGGGTCAGGTTGTCGCCTTTTCTGGTCGGATTTGGCAAGATTCGGAGGCTGGTTCGCAGACTGCTAAGTATAAGAATAGTCGCAGCACCCCTATTTTTAATAAAAGCTATGAGCTTTATCATCTAGACAAGGCCAAGCCGGTGATTAAAAAGAGCCATGAGGTCTATCTGATGGAGGGCTTCATGGATGTGATTGCGGCCTATCGGGCTGGAGTTGAAAATGCAGTCGCCTCTATGGGAACAGCTCTGACTCCTGAGCATGTCCAGCATCTGCGTAAGTATTGCAAGAAAATCATTCTGACTTATGATGGAGACAGGGCTGGTCAGGCTGCGACAGCCAAGGCTTTAGAGGAGCTGCGGGATATGTCGGTAGAGATTGTATCCTTTCCCGACAATATGGACCCCGATGAGTTTATTGCAAAAAATTCTGCCGAGGAATTGCGACAATTTCTGACCAAAACGCGAATTAGTGATGTAGAGTTCCTTTTGCGTTATCTCAAACCGGACAATATCGAAAACCTGCAGGCTCAGATTGAATTTGTGGAGCGAATGGCGCCAATCATTGCTCAAACGCAGTCTATTACAGCTCAGAATTCATATATTTATATGTTGGCTGAGTTGCTACCAGATTTTGATTATCAGCAGGTAGAGAATACGGTTAACAATAGTCGTTTGACTGAACGAAGTAGTCGAAGTGGGCAGCAGTCGGAATCTCTAAGAAGACCTGTACTGGTAGATCTTCCGCTGTCTAAACAGCTATCACGGCTGATAAAGGCGGAAATCCATATCCTCTATCGTATGGTACATAATCCGCTGATTTTAAATAGCTATCGGCTTCGTACAGATTTTGCCTTTGATACGGCGGAACTGCAGGAGCTATACGAGCTTTTACTGGCCAATGGTGAAGTGACTTCGCAGGATTTATCTAGCTTACCAGAAAGAGTCCAGCAACTTTGGTATCGAATGTTGGAGGAGGATTTGCCAGAGGAGATGGAAGACGGAGAGTTAGCAGAAGTTGAGCTGACTAGGGAACGCGAATTGCTTCGTAAGAATAATCAGCTGATTAGCAAAAAGGTTCGAGAAGCTTTGCATACTGGAGATGAGAATGCCGCTATATTAGAAGTGGAGCGCTTAATCGCACAAAAAAGAAGAATGGAGTAGGTATGGCTACAAAACAAAAAGAAGTAACAACATTAGACGTTCAAATTGCAGAATTCATCCGCAATCACAAGCAGACAGGTGTAGCGACAGACGATGAAATCAATGACCAGCTAGTCATTCCTTTCACTTTGGATGCTGATGGGATTGAGGATTTGCTGCAACGCATTCAGGATGCTGGTATCTCTATCACAGATAAGGAAGGAAATCCTAGCGCGCGTGTCTTGAATACTGAAGAGGAAGAAGCGGAGCTGACGGATGAAGAGCTCTTAGGCAGCAATTCAGCCAAGGTCAATGACCCAGTCCGCATGTACCTGAAAGAAATCGGGGTTGTGCCCCTTCTCAGCAATGAAGAAGAGCAGGAGCTGGCTATCTTGGTAGAACAGGGAGACTTGGAAGCCAAGCAGCGTCTGGCTGAGGCCAATCTTCGTTTGGTTGTTTCCATTGCTAAGCGCTATGTTGGCCGTGGGATGCAGTTCCTTGACTTGATTCAAGAAGGAAACATGGGGCTGATGAAGGCCGTTGATAAGTTTGACTATACCAAAGGATTTAAGTTTTCAACTTATGCGACTTGGTGGATTCGTCAGGCTATTACCCGTGCGATTGCTGACCAAGCTCGGACTATTCGGATTCCAGTTCACATGGTGGAAACCATTAACAAGCTGGTCCGTGAGCAACGCAATCTCTTGCAGGAATTAGGCCAAGATCCAACTCCAGAGCAAATCGCTGAGCGGATGGATATGACACCAGATAAGGTTCGTGAGATTCTCAAGATTGCTCAGGAGCCAGTTTCTTTGGAAACACCTATCGGTGAGGAAGATGACAGCCATCTAGGAGACTTTATCGAGGACGAAGTGATTGAAAATCCAGTTGACTACACGACTCGTGTCGTTCTTCGTGAACAGCTGGATGAGGTCTTGGATACGCTGACAGACCGCGAGGAAAATGTCCTGCGTCTGCGCTTTGGTCTGGATGATGGGAAAATGCGGACACTGGAAGATGTCGGCAAGGTCTTCAATGTCACCCGTGAGCGGATTCGCCAGATTGAAGCCAAAGCCCTGCGTAAACTCCGCCATCCAAGCCGTAGCAAACCACTCAGAGACTTTATCGAAGATTAAGAAATGAAGAGCGGCGAGGAGCAGAAATCTTTCAGCAGGAAGCGTCAAGGCGGAAAACCTAGCTGAAAACAAAAGCGCCTCAAGTTAACTTGAACTTTTGCCATATCTATAAGGAGGATATGCATGTCAGAAAAAAAATACAGCCCTGAAGAAGTTGAAAAGATTAAAACGCGTATTTTAGAGAGCTTGGAGCAGGTCATCGACCCAGAGCTGGGGATTGATATTGTCAATCTAGGCTTGATCTATGAAATCCGTTTTGACGAGACCAATGGAGAAACGGAAATCGATATGACCCTGACAACCATGGGATGCCCTCTGGCGGATCTTCTGACTGACCAGATCTATGATGCTATGTCAGATGTTCCAGAGGTTACCAAGACGGATGTTAAGTTGGTTTGGTACCCAGCTTGGACAGTGGAAAAGATGAGTCGTTATGCTCGAATCGCTTTGGGGATTAAATAGCGACATCACACTGGAAAAAATTGATTGATTATACGAAAAAGCACTTGAAACGAAACATCAAGTGCTTTTTGAATGCCAATTAGGTAGACTACCAGCTAGTTAGTGAAATTTCCCCACTGTTGAGCCAGATACTTTGTCCCTTATCCAACTGGACTAGAAGTTGGCCACTGTCCGAGATATCGCTAGCAATTCCCTTATAGGTTTGATTATTTTGATGGAAGCCCACTTGGCGACCTAGGACTAGAGAGTGCTTTTTGTAAAGATAGAGCAAGTCTTGGGGATCGCTTTCGTAGAAACATCTCCAGATTTCAGCAATCAGCTCATTTCTGCTGATAGGAGCTCGCTCTGTAAAGAGTGATCCAGCCTTAGATTGCAATTCTTCTGGAAAATCATTAATGCAAAAATTGAACCCGACCCCGATAATAATATCTGTGACTAAGCCTGTCTCGACTGAAGTAATGGCTTCGGTTAAAATGCCTGCGATTTTTTTATCCTTGTAGTAAATATCGTTGACCCACTTGATATCTATGTCTATGAGGGTTAGATTTTTTACAGCTTGATAGATGGCTCCAGCTGTCAGGAGGGTATAGGCAGGGATTTGATCAAAAGCTAGGTTGGGTTTGAGATGGAGGGACATGTAAAAGCCGCCCTGTTTTGGAGAGAAAAAGTCTCGGCCGAAGCGACCGCGACCAGCGGATTGAGCAGCAGCTAGATAAAGGGTATTTGCTTCGCCACCCGCCTCCAGACCTGCTTTGGCATCTATCTGAGTAGATTGGCAGTTGGGGTTGAAGGAAACTTTGATGGGCGCCTCTTTTTCAATGATTTCTGGGATTAGTAAATCCCCCGCTTTGAGCTTATAGCCCCGATTTTTTACGGAATCGATCTGGATTCCTTCTTTTTCCAAGCGTTGAATAGCTTTCCAAATGGAGGTCCTGGAAATGCCTAATGTCTGGGCTAGACTTTCTCCATTGGCATAATCGTCAGCTTGGCTGAGAATGGTAAATAATTGTTCGTAGGTTTTCATTCGTTCTTTCTCTGTTAAATACTGCTTTCTCGAATGGTCAGCTTGGTAGAAAGTTTGACCATATAGGGAATGGAGTCCTCTTCGGATGTTAAAATTTGATTCAGAATGTGCAGAGCCTGCTTGCCCATTTCTTCTGTAAAAACGGTGACCGTACTGAGACTGGGATAGATGTACTTAGCAATAGACGTATCATTAAATGAAATAATGCTGACATCTTGGGGAACTTGGATTCCGTGTTCTTGCAGAGCCCGCAAGGCACCGATAGCCAAAGCATCGCTAGAGATGAAGAAGGCGGGCGGGAGCTGGTTCTCGTGCTCGCTAAGGAGCTCTGTCATCATCTGATAGCCTGATTCCGAAGAAAAGCTGCCTACCTTAACCAAGTCAGGTTGATAAATTTCTTTTTCAGACAGATACTGCTGAAAGCTTGCCAAACGAGGGTCGCTGATGAGGCTAGTCTGATCAGAGGTTCTTTCTTGCCCGGCAATCATGCCAATCTGGTCAAAACCAGCGTTCATGAAGTGCTCAAGAACCTTCTGTACAGCATTCTCAAAATCAACCGTTACACAGCTGTGGCCTGCATTAAGCGTATCACTGTCGACAAAAACTAAGTGGTTGCTGTACTGCTCCAGCTGCTGGATTTGAGCTGGGCTGAATTTGCCGATGGCAATCAAGCCATCAATGTCTTTCAATTGCTCAAGAGAATCATTTTGAAACACTCTGAGAATCTCATAGCCCAATTCTTGGGCTTTTTTTTCAATACCCAAGCGAACAGAGTAGTAGTAAAGGTCATCGAGCTCTTCCTGCTCAGTGTACCATTCAATGAGCCCAATACGGTAGGCCTGAGCCTTACTTGGCTTCCTTTTTCTTGATTTTTTATAGTTTAGCTGCTCAGCGATGTCAAAAATCTTTTTGCGAGTGCCATCACTGACTGACATGGCTGGGTCGTAGTTGAGTACGCGAGAGACCGTAGCGGGAGAGACCCCAGCAGCCTGGGCAATATCCTTAATCGTAGCCATTTTTTTCTCCTATTGTCTTATATTGGCTATTATACCTCAAAAATAAGTAAATAACAAAGAGGAATTTAGTAAATAATATCTAATAATTTTCTTGAGTAAAATTTTACTAAATTTATTGAAGTTTTACTCGGAAACAGTTATAATGAAATTAAGAAAACGATTACAATATCGATCATCATTTTAAAGGAGTTTAGTTTATGTCAAATGTCATTTCAGTAGAGCAAATCCGCGCAGATTTTGCTAAGGTTTTTGGAGTAGAAGCGGACCACACTTTCTTTTCACCCGGTCGGATCAATCTGATCGGCGAGCATACGGACTATAACGGTGGCCATGTCTTTCCTGCAGCCATTTCTCTTGGAACTTATGGAGCGGCTCGCAAGCGGGACGATCAGCTCTTGAGATTCTTCTCAGGAAATTTTGAAGAAAAAGGGATTATTGAAGTGCCGCTGGAAAACCTGCACTTTGAGCCTGAGCATAACTGGACCAATTATCCGAAAGGAGTCCTGCATTTTCTGCAGGAGGCAGGCCATACAATTGACCGAGGCATAGATATCTATGTTTATGGAAATATTCCAAATGGTTCTGGCTTATCATCTTCTGCATCTCTAGAGCTTTTGACGGGTGTCATTGCTGAGAAACTCTTTGATTTGCAGTTGGAACGTCTGGACCTAGTGAAAATCGGTAAATTAACTGAGAATGAATTTATCGGGGTTAATTCTGGCATTATGGACCAGTTTGCTATCGGAATGGGAGCTGACCAGCGGGCTATTTACTTAGATACCAATACTCTTGAGTATGATTTGGTGCCGCTTGATCTCAAGGATAATGTCGTAGTGATTATGAATACCAACAAGCGACGTGAGTTGGCGGACTCTAAGTACAATGAGCGTCGGGCGGAGTGCGAAAAAGCTGTTGAAGAACTGAACCGTAAGCTGTCTATTGCTACCTTGGGTGAGTTGGATGAGTGGTCCTTTGACGAGTATAGCTATCTGATAGAGGACGAAAATCGCCTCAAACGGGCTCGCCATGCTGTTTTGGAAAATCAGCGCACTTTGCAAGCGCGGGCAGCTTTGCAGGCAGGCGATCTTGACAAGTTCGGCCGTCTCATGAATGCTTCCCACGTTTCGTTGGAGCATGACTATGAAGTGACTGGTCTAGAGCTGGACACCTTGGTTCACACGGCCTGGGAGCAAAAAGGTGTTCTGGGAGCCCGTATGACCGGAGCAGGCTTTGGTGGCTGTGCCATTGCTTTGGTGCGAAAAGATGCTGTTGAGGCCTTTAAGGAAGCTGTAGGCAAGCACTACGAGGAAGTCGTTGGATATGCTCCAAGCTTCTATATCGCTGAAGTTGCAGGTGGCAGTCGAGTTTTAGACTAGGAGAGAAGTAAATGGACGCTGTAATATTTGATTTAGATGGCTTATTAGCTGATACTGAGATCATTTCTCTAAAAGTTTATCAAGAATTGCTTAAAGATTTTGGAATTCCTTTCACAGAAGAAACATATTCTAGAGAATACAGTGGACATAGGGAAGAGGAGAATGTTCAACGATTTTTGGATACCTATGATTTACCTTGGAACTTTGACCAAACCTTGGAAAAAGTTTATGAACTGGAAGCTCGAATATTAGCCAAAGGTGTAAATTTAAAAAAAGGTGCTAAAAATTTGCTTGCTTTTTTGCAAAGAGAAGGCATTCCGATCGCCTTAGCAACTTCAAGTGTTGAATCTCGAGCGAGAATGATCTTGGATAGCAATGGTATACTGGCTCTATTTGATCATCTAGTTTTTGCAAAAGATGTAAAGCGAAGCAAACCTTACCCTGATATATTTTTAAAGGCCTGCAGTGATTTGAATGTTTTACCAGAGAATTGCTTAGTATTAGAGGATAGTGAAGCAGGGATTGAGGCAGCGTATAGGGCTGGGATACCAGTCATTTGTATTCCAGACTTAAAAATACCAGCGCAGTCTTTCTTAAATAAAACAGAACAAGTTTTTCAGGATTTAGACGCTGTCAGAGACTATTTAGAATGTAAGAAGGAGAATCAATGAGTCAGGGAGTTCTAGATGCATTTATCACAGAAGTCATTTCTGAAAGTTCATTTGAGGAAATGGATCGAATCTACTTGACCAATCGTGTTTTGGCACGAGTGGGAGATGGTGTTTTAGAAGTTGAGACTGAGTTGGATGACTTGATTGACCTCAAGGACCAGCTGGTTGAGGAGGCAGTTAGATTAGAGACGATTGAGGATAGTCAGACTGCGCGTGAAATCCTTGGTGCTGAGCTCATGAACTTGATCACACCAGCCCCTAGTCAGCTCAATCGGGACTTCTGGACGACTTATGGCTCCAATCCTGAGCAAGCTGTGGCTGATTTTTACCAGCTTAGTAAAAAGAATGACTACATCAAGGTCAAGGCTATTGCTAGAAATATTGCTTTCAAAGCACCGACTGCCTATGGAGATTTGGAAATCACCATTAATCTCTCTAAGCCAGAAAAAGATCCCAAGGAGATTGCAGCAGCTAAAAAGGCTAAGACCAGCCATTATCCAGCCTGCCAGCTTTGCATGGAAAATGAAGGCTACCAAGGCCGCTTGGATCACCCTGCCCGCGCTAACCATCGGATTATTCGATTCGATTTGGTCGGACAGGAATGGGGCTTCCAGTATTCGCCCTATGCCTACTTTAATGAGCATTGCATCTTTCTGCACAGCCAGCACCTTCCTATGGCTATCAGCCGTCTGACCTTTGAGCGTCTGCTGGACATCGTCGAGACTTTTCCAGGCTATTTTGCAGGATCTAACGCCGACCTGCCCATTGTCGGTGGCTCCATCCTGACCCACGACCACTATCAGGGCGGACGTCATACCTTCCCTATGGAAATAGCAGAGCTGGATTGCAGCTTTACTTTTAGCGGATTTGAAGAGGTAGAGGCAGGTATTGTCAAGTGGCCCATGTCCGTCATTCGGTTGAGATCTGAGAATAAGGAACATTTAATCAAGTTGGCTGACAAGATCTTGAAAGCTTGGAGGACTTATTCTGACCCAAGTGTGCAGGTATTGGCAGAGTCTGAGGGTGAGCCCCACCATACCATCACACCGATTGCCCGCAGAAAAGATGGAACTTTTGAGCTGGACTTAGTCTTGCGGGACAATCAAACTTCCCCAGAACATCCGGACGGCATTTACCACCCTCATAGAGATGTCCAGCATATTAAGAAAGAAAATATCGGCCTGATTGAGGTTATGGGGCTGGCTATTCTGCCGCCTCGGCTCAAGGAAGAACTCAAGCAGGTAGAACTTTTCCTGCTGGGAGAAGACTGTCAGGTTGCTGCCTATCATCAGGAGTGGGCCAATCAACTCAAAAACCAGCATCCGAAAGTTACCGCTGAAACGGTGGAAGGAGTAGTTCAGGCCTCGGTCGGACAAATTTTCAGTCGAGTGCTGGAAGACGCGGGAGTTTACAAGCGAACAGAGGAGGGGCAAGAAGCTTTCATGCGCTTTGTACGATCTGTTGGTTTGGAAGAATAATTGCAGCAAGAGTTTTCATTTGTCCTTATTTTTGATAAAATAGTTAAAGTATAAATCAAGATGAGAAAGAGAGAAACATGGCAATTTTAGTATTAGGTGGAGCTGGCTATATCGGCTCGCACATGGTAGACCGTTTGGTAGAAGCAGGTAAGGAAGAGGTAGTCGTCGTCGATAATTTGGTGACTGGCCATCGCGCAGCCGTCCGTCCTCAAGCAGTCTTTTATGAGGGGGATTTGGCGGATAAGGACTTTATGCGTGGCGTTTTTGCCAAACATCCATCCATCGATGCAGTTATTCACTTTGCTGCTTTTTCACTGGTCGCAGAGTCTATGGTTGATCCGCTCAAGTATTTTGACAATAACACAGCCGGTATGATTTCTCTTTTGGAGGTCATGCAGGAATGCGGTGTTAAAAATATTGTCTTTTCATCAACTGCTGCAACTTACGGTATTCCTGAGGAAATTCCGATTCTGGAAACGACTCCGCAAAAGCCGATTAATCCTTATGGTGAGAGTAAGCTTATGATGGAGACCATTATGCGCTGGGCAGACCAGGCCTATGGCATCAAGTTTGTAGCTCTGCGTTATTTCAATGTAGCTGGTGCCAAGCCCGACGGCTCAATTGGTGAGGATCACGGGCCTGAAACCCATCTCTTGCCTATTGTGCTTCAGGTGGCTCAGGGCAAGCGCGAGAAGATTGCCGTCTTTGGGGATGATTACGATACTCCGGACGGGACCAATGTACGCGATTATGTCCATCCTTTCGACTTGGCTGACGCCCATATTCTAGCTGTCGAGCATCTGCGTGCTGGACAGCCTTCAGATGTCTTTAACCTTGGCTCTTCAACTGGTTTTTCCAACCTGCAGATTGTAGAAGCAGCCCGAAAAGTGACAGGTCATCCTATTCCTTTGGAAATAGCAGAGCGACGCCCAGGGGACCCGGATACGCTGATTGCTTCCTCTGAGAAAGCACGAAAAGTTCTGGGCTGGCAGCCCAAATTTGACAATATTGAAACCATTATCGAAACTGCTTGGAAATGGCATTCCAGTCATCCAAACGGCTATGATGATCGTCAGTAACCAATGTTGTTTCATAGTTTTTGCGATATAGATAGAGACACCTTGTTAGAAATAGCAAGGTGTTTTTTTGGAGTGTTAGAAGTTCTTTTTCTTAGATTTAATTTGTTGTAAAAAAAGCGGATACATAGTAAAATAGAAAAATGATGAAAATAAGACGAATTAATAATGAATTAGAGATAAATCAGGAAGAAGATACAGTCTTGGTTCTGGGCTATTTTGACGGCCTGCATAAGGGACATCAGACACTTTTTAAGGAAGCTAGGAAGATAGCGGATGAGCAAGGACTGAAGATTGCGGTACTGACCTTTCCTGAGTCACCAAAATTAGCTTTTGTCCGTTATCAGCCAGAGTTGATGTTGCATTTGAATCATCCGGAGGAACGAGCTGCTCACTTAGAAAATTTGGGTGTGGACTACCTTTACTTGATTGACTTTACTAGTCATTTTTCTAAAAATACAGCCCGAGAATTTTTTGATAAGTACGTTTCTGCGCTTAAAGCAAAGGCAGTTGTGGCAGGTTTTGATTACCATTTTGGATCTGACAAGAGAAAGGCAGAGGAGCTTGCAGACTATTTCGATGGTCGGATTGTCATCGTCTCATCGGTCAATCAAGATGATGAAAAAATCTCTTCTACTCGGATTAGAGAGACCATTCAAAATGGTGATGTTGCCAAGGCGCATCAGCTATTAGGCTATCCTCTCTCTACTCGTGGCATTGTGGTTCATGGCAATGCTAGAGGGCGTACCATTGGCTATCCAACGGCCAATCTAGCACCATTGGATCGCGTGATTTTGCCAGCAGATGGTGTCTATGTGGTAGATGTTGAGCACAATGGCAAGATTTTTCGTGGCATGGCTAGCGTTGGCAAAAATGTGACCTTTGAAGGAGATGAGCTTCGTTTTGAAGCCAATCTATTTGACTTTGCGGAGGAAATCTATGGCGATACGATTCGGATTATCTGGCTGGATAAGATTCGTGATATGGTTAAATTTGATGGTATCGAGGAGCTAGTGACTCAATTAAAGAGTGATGAAGAAGTGGCAAGAAATTGGGAACGTTCGGAATAAATGTCAGTTTTTAATATTTTTCTTAGTATTTCGAGCCGATTCTCAAAAATATCTAGTCAAGAGAGATAAAATTTAGTATAATAGAGTTAGTTACTATATAAAAATAAGAAGAGAACAGCATGATTACATTATTTTTATCGCCTAGCTGCACTTCCTGTCGCAAGGCGCGTGCTTGGTTGATTGGTCATGAAGTTCCATTTACGGAGCATAATATCATGACGAGCCCTCTGTCTGCTCCAGAATTGCAACACATTCTTTCATTGACAGAAAATGGCACTGATGACATCATCTCAACCCGCTCAAAAATTTTTCAAAAACTAGATTTAGACGTAGAGGATTTATCGATTTCAACACTTATTAAGCTGATTGAGGAAAATCCTAGTCTTTTGCGTCGCCCAATTATCCTCGATGGTAAACGAATGCAAATCGGCTTTAATGAAGACGAAATTCGTGCTTTTTTGCCTAGAGGCTATCGGAAAGAAGAACTCAGAGCCGCAACTATGCGTGCTGATATTTAAATTATGGAAAAAAATTATAGTTACCCACTAGACTTATCGTGGAGCACTGAAGAGCTTGCTTCAGTGCTTTCTTTTTTTAATGACGTAGAGCAAGCCTATGAACAGAAGATTCAAGCGGAGAAACTGCTTCAGTCCTATACAGTCTTCAAGAAAGTTGTTCCCAGCAAGGGAGAAGAGAAGCGACTTGGCCGTGAGTTTGAGACGGTCAGTGGCTATTCTCTTTATCGTGCTGTTCAGGAGGCAAAAAGGAAAGGGAAAGGAATGATTTCTCTTGGAAAATAAATTTCATTTTGCGAAAGAAATAGTGTATCAGGCAGGTGCTTTTTTAAGAGAGCATCTCTATGATGACTTGGATGTCCTACAAAAAAGCAGTCCGACTGACTTGGTAACCCAAATGGACCGTTTCATCCAAGATGACTTGGTTGGGAAAATTTTAGCTCAGTATCCTGACGATGCGATTTTGGCTGAGGAAAATGACCTGCGACACGACATCACGGACGGCAATGTCTGGGTGATTGATCCCATTGATGGCACCAATAATTTCATTACCCAACGGGCTGATTTTGCTATTATGCTGGCTTATTTTGAAAATGGGCAGGGCAAGTTCGGCTTGATTTATGATGTGACAAGGGAACAGCTTTTTCATGGAGGCGGGGCTTTTGATGTGTACTGCAATGACAGAAAGTTGTCTGCTTTTATCGATAAGCCCTTGCAGCAATATCTTATGGCTTCAAATGCTAGTATGCTGGAGCATAATCACTGGGGACTAGCTGACTTGGCTCGTGATTGCTTGGGTGTGCGTGTCTATGGCAGTGCTGGGATTAGTTTTGCTAAGACCTTGGCTGGTGGTTTAGCCGCCTATTTCTCTTATAATTGGCCTTGGGACTATGCGGCGGCCTATGTGATGGCTGACAAACTGGGCTTTGTCATTCAGACTCTAGATGGCAATCAGCCAAATTTTCAGACTCAAGAGCCGATTATGATTGCACCAAAGTGTAAATTAGACGAATTACAAGAGTATTTACGAAAGGGAAAAGGCTAGTATGGACTTTCCAGTAGGTTTTAAGGAAAAGTATGAGAAGCTCTTGGGTCAGGAAGCAGAGGCTTTTTTTGCGACTTTTGATCAAGATCCGATTTCAGCTTTTCGTAGCAATCCTTTAAAAGAAAATCAGAAAGAATTTGCGGATGTTATCCCAAACACAGATTGGGGCTATTATGGAAAAATGTCTGGTAAGTCGGTAGAACATGTCACGGGATTAGTTTATTCTCAGGAGCCAGCTGCGCAAATGGTTGCCCAAGTTGCAGCACCGCAAAAGGGTATGAAAGTTTTGGATTTAGCGGCTGCACCAGGTGGAAAATCTACTCATTTACTCTCTCATCTGGGAAATACAGGCTTGCTGGTTTCTAACGAAATCAATACTAAACGTAGTAAAATTTTGGTGGAAAATATTGAGCGTTTTGGAGCGCGAAATGTCCTTGTCACCAACGAATCTGCGGATAGATTGGCTAAGGTTTATCAGGGCTATTTTGACCTCATTGTTCTGGATGCTCCTTGCTCTGGCGAAGGGATGTTCCGCAAGCAGCCAGATGCTACCCAGTATTGGAGTCCGGAATATCCTGCCCAGTGTGCGCGTCTCCAGCGAGAAATTCTAGAGGACGCTGTCAAGATGCTGGCGACAGGCGGACAGCTGGTCTATTCAACTTGCACTTGGGCACCTGAAGAAAATGAAGAAATTGTCGCTTGGCTTTTGGAGAATTTTCCTTTGGAATTGCTGGAAATACCAAAAGTCAATGGTATGGTGGCAGGGATTGATTTCCCAGAAACAGCTCGTATGTATCCCCACCATTTCAAAGGTGAAGGGCAATTTGTAGCGAAATTTCGTTTTACAGGCAGTCAGTCTGCTAAAAAAATCAAGGTGACCAAAAATAAATTGACAGCAGAGCAGAGAAAACTCTGGCAAGATTTCCAGAAAAAGCATCTAAACATTGAGCTAGAAGGACATTTAGATACTTTTGGGGACAATCTTTATCTGCTGCCAGCTGGACTGCCAGACATGTCCAAGCTGAAAATCGCTCGCAATGGCCTGCATCTAGGAGAATTTAAGAAAAATCGCTTTGAACCGAGCTTTGCCTTAGGGCTGGCTTTGAGGCCGAGTGAAGTCGTCTCAGTCCTTGAGATTGATGACGAGGCCTTTAGCAAATATGTAGCAGGCGAGACGGTTCAACTTTCTCAAAACTATCCAAATGGCTGGTATCAAGTGCTTGCCCAAGGAAACGGTTTGGGTTTTGCAAAAATTACTGGGAATACCTTGAAAAATTATTTCCCAAAGGGGCTTCGCTTTCGTTCAAAAGACTAGGCAAAGCCCTCTTTCTATGTTATAGTGGATATAGTGGGATTTTCAGTTTCTTTCAAATAGACATTCCACTATCATTCTCAAGATTTCGAGGAAAAAAATGGTAAAGAAAAAATATAAGCTGATTTTGTCAGCGGTTCTAGTGCTATTTGCAGTCAGCCTATCAGCCTGTTCCAGCTGGATTGACCGAGGGGAGTCCATGACTGCCGTTGGTTCGACAGCCCTTCAGCCGCTCGTTGAAGCTGCAGCAGATGAGTTTGGTTCAGCCAATATTGGAAAAACGGTCAATGTTCAAGGTGGCGGATCAGGTACGGGCTTGTCTCAGGTTCAGTCTGGTGCGGTCGAAATTGGCAACTCAGATGTATTTGCTGAGGAAAAAGAAGGGATTGATGCTTCAGCCCTTGTTGACCACAAAGTAGCAGTTGCTGGAATTGCCGTGATTGTCAATAAAGAAGTATCTGTCGATAATTTAACGGCGGAGCAGCTGCAGAAGATTTTTACTGGTGAAGTGACCAACTGGAAGCAGCTGGGTGGGAAAAATCTAGAGATTTCCATCATCAACCGTGCGGCAAGCTCTGGTTCTCGAGCTACGTTTGACAGTGTCATCATGAATGGTAAATCAGCCGTTCAAAGTCAGGAGCAGGATTCAAATGGGATGGTTAAGTCCATTGTTTCTCAAACACCGGGAGCCATTTCTTATCTGGCCTTTGCTTACGTGGATGATTCTGTCAAGACTTTGAAGCTTAATGGCTACGAGCCAACGGCTAAGAATGTTGCGACCAATGCTTGGCCACTATGGTCGTACGAGCATATGTACACTCTTGGTCAGCCTAAGGGCTTGGCAGCAGAGTTTCTGGACTACATGCTGTCAGATGAAGTTCAAGATGGAATCGTCTCAGGAATGGGCTATATTTCCATCAAGGAAATGCAGGTCAGCAAGGATGCTGATGGAAATGTTATGAGCTTAAAAGGAGATAGCAAATGAGAAATGAAGAATTAGCAAAAAAATTACTATCCCCTTCGAAAAACTCTCGTCTGGAAAAATTTGGGAAATATATCACCTTTGCCTGCCTGTCTTTAATCGTCCTGATTGTAGCCATGATTTTAATCTTCGTAGCACAAAAAGGCTTATCGACCTTCTTTGTCAATGGAGTCAATGTGTTTGAATTTTTATTTGGCTCCACTTGGAATCCGTCAGGTAAGGAATTCGGTGCCCTGCCGATGATCTTGGGGTCTTTCATTGTTACGATCCTGTCAGCATTGATTGCAACTCCCTTTGCTATTGGAGCGGCTGTCTTTATGACTGAAGTGTCGCCTAAAGGAGCCAAGATTCTTCAGCCTGCGATCGAACTCTTGGTTGGGATTCCGTCTGTTGTGTACGGATTTATCGGCTTGCAGGTTGTGGTTCCCTTTGTTCGGACTGTTTTTGGCGGTACCGGATTTGGGATTTTGTCTGGTATTTTCGTACTTTTTGTCATGATTTTGCCGACCGTTACCTTTATGACGACGGACAGTCTGCGTGCTGTACCACGCCACTACCGTGAAGCGAGTCTGGCTATGGGGGCTACGCGCTGGCAAACTATTTGGCGGGTGACTCTCAAGGCTGCTCGCTCTGGTATCTTTACAGCTGTGGTCTTTGGAATGGCGCGTGCTTTCGGTGAAGCCCTGGCTATCCAGATGGTCGTTGGGAACTCTGCGGTGATTCCGACTTCTTTGACAACACCTGCGGCGACCCTGACTTCCGTTTTGACTATGGGAATCGGAAACACGGTTATGGGAACAGTGGACAATAACGTTCTCTGGTCTCTGGCTCTGGTGCTCTTGATGATGAGCTTGGCCTTTAACAGTGTCATTAAACTGATTACAAAAGAAAGAGGTAAGAAAAACTATGCACGCTAAGAAATTAGACAAATTGGCGACTGGTATCCTCTACACGATAGCTGGTATCATTGTTGCTATCCTTGCCTCTCTGATTCTTTATATTCTGGTAAGAGGATTACCGCACATTTCTTGGTCTTTCCTGACTGGAAAATCTTCTTCCTATCAGGCTGGCGGTGGTATTGGGATTCAGCTCTACAATTCCTTCTTTCTGCTGGTGATTACTCTGATTATCTCTGTTCCTCTCTCTATGGGGGCTGGAGTTTATCTGTCAGAGTATGCTAAGAAAGGTCCAGTGACCAACTTTGTCCGTACCTGCATTGAAATCCTGTCCTCGCTGCCATCCGTGGTAGTCGGACTCTTTGGCTACTTGATTTTCGTTGTTCAGTTTGAGTATGGCTTTTCTATCATCTCAGGTGCTTTGGCGCTGACTGTCTTCAATCTGCCTCAGATGACTCGTAATGTCGAGGATAGCTTACGCCACGTTCACCATACACAACGTGAAGCAGGACTGGCTCTCGGAATTTCCCGCTGGGAAACAGTACTGCATGTGGTCATTCCAGAGGCTCTGCCAGGGATTGTGACAGGGATTGTCCTTGCTTCTGGTCGGATTTTCGGTGAAGCAGCTGCCTTGATCTATACTGCGGGGCAATCTGCGCCAGCTCTGGATTGGTCTAACTGGAACATTTTTAGCATTACCAGCCCGATTTCGATTTTCCGGCAGGCGGAGACACTTGCTGTCCATATCTGGAAGATCAATAGTGAGGGAACCATTCCTGATGGCACTGTGGTGTCAGCAGGATCAGCAGCGGTGCTTCTGATTTTTATCTTGATTTTCAACTTTGGAGCCCGTAAACTCGGTTCTTACTTGCACAAGAAATTAACCTCTGCATAAAGGAGAAGCAATGACAGAATATAATTGGAATGAAAAACATATCATTACTTTTCCTGAAGAAAAGGTAGCCCTTTCGACCAAGGATTTGCATGTTTACTACGGTAAAAAGGAATCCATCAAGGGTATTGATATGCAGTTTGAAAAGAATAAAATCACAGCTCTGATTGGACCGTCTGGTTCAGGGAAATCTACCTACCTCCGCAGTCTTAATCGTATGAATGATACGATTGATATTGCTAAGGTAACAGGGCAAATTCTTTACCAAGGAATAGACGTCAATCGGTCTGATATCAACGTTTACGAAATGCGTAAGCACATCGGCATGGTCTTTCAACGACCTAATCCATTTGCCAAGTCTATTTATCGCAACATTACCTTTGCCCATGAACGTGCAGGTGTAAAAGATAAAAAGATCTTGGATGAGCTTGTTGAAACATCGCTTAAGCAAGCCGCGCTTTGGGACCAAGTAAAGGATGATCTTCATAAATCAGCCTTGACCTTGTCAGGCGGCCAGCAGCAACGGCTCTGTATTGCCCGAGCTATTTCGGTCAAGCCTGATATCTTGCTCATGGACGAGCCGGCTTCTGCGCTGGATCCGATTGCGACCATGCAGCTAGAAGAAACCATGTTTGAGCTCAAGAAGGACTATACGATCATCATCGTGACGCACAATATGCAGCAGGCTGCCCGGGCCAGTGACTACACCGGCTTCTTTTATCTGGGAGATTTGATTGAGCACGACAAGACCGCCAATATCTTCCAAAATGCCAAACTGCAGTCGACCAATGACTATGTTTCTGGTCATTTTGGTTAGAGGTGAAGAAACTAAAGGAATGAACTTATGACAGAACCTATTTTGCAAGTCAAGGACTTGTCGGTTTATTATAATAAAAAGAAAGCACTCAATAGTGTCTCCTTGAACTTTATGTCTAATGAAATTACTGCCTTGATTGGACCGTCAGGTTCAGGGAAATCTACCTTGCTCAAGGCTATCAATCGCATGGGAGATTTGAATCCTGAAGTCACTACGACAGGCACAGTCATCTATAACGGACATAATATTTACAGTCCTAGGACAGATACGGTGGAGTTGCGCAAGGAAATTGGCATGGTTTTCCAGCAGCCTAATCCCTTCCCAATGACCATTTATGAAAATGTTGTTTATGGACTGCGCATCAACGGTGTCAAGGATAAACAGGTTTTAGATGAAGCGGTAGAGCGATCCTTGATTGGGGCTTCTATCTGGGACGAAGTGAAAGACCGTCTACATGATTCGGCCATTGGTCTCTCTGGTGGTCAACAGCAGCGGATTTGTGTAGCACGCGTTTTAGCTACCAGTCCGAAAATTATCCTCTTGGATGAGCCAACGTCAGCGCTAGATCCAATCTCTGCGGGTAAGATTGAGGAAACTCTCTATGGACTTAAGGACACCTATACCATGCTCTTGGTAACTCGCTCCATGCAGCAGGCTTCTCGGCTTTCGGATAAAACTGGCTTCTTCTTGGGTGGTGATTTGATCGAGTTTAGCGCGACAAAAGAAATGTTTATGAATCCAGCCAACAAAGAAACAGAAGACTATATTAGTGGTAAATTTGGTTAGAATTCTGATTTTATCAAAAGAAATCAGAAATAACTTTTGAAAGGAAAATTATGCTTAGAGTACAATTTGAAGAAGATTTACAGAAACTCCATAATCAATTCTATGCGATGGGAAATGAAGTCTTGTCGCAGATTAACAGAACAGTGCGAGCTTTTGTAACTCATGATCGTGATTTGGCTCGCCAAGTCATTGAAGACGATGCTAAAGTAAATGACTATGAGGTAAAACTAGAGAAAAAATCTCTAGAAATCATCGCCTTACAGCAGCCTGTTTCGCAAGATTTGCGGACCGTTATCACAGTGCTGAAAGCCAGTAGCGACTTGGAACGCATGGGAGATCACGCTGTTTCTATCGCCCAGGCGACTATTCGGATGAAAGGTGAAGTCCGCATCCTGTCTGTTGAAGAAGAGATTAAACAAATGGGCCGCGACGTTAAGAATTTCGTGGAGGAGACCCTCAACGTCTATTTGAACGGAAATGTGGATCAGGCTTATACGATTGCAGCCATGGATGAAAAAATCAACCATTACTTTGACGATATTCGTGAGTTGGCAACCGAAGAAATCAAGCAGAATCCAGAACTGATTGTGACTGGCCGCGATTATTTCCAAGTGATTTCTTATCTGGAGCGCATCGGCGACTACGCAAAAAATATCTGCGAGTGGGTCGTTTACTTCGAAACAGGTAAGATTATTGAATTATAATTGATAGTAAAAAGACAGGCTAAGCTTGTCTTTTTTGTTTTGAGGAGGAGAAAAGTGAATAACAGGATAGCTTTAAAATGATTACTTTATGTCTGAAGATGAAAATCAATTTTGAGTCAGTTAGGATGAGTATAAAGTCACTAAATATGGTAGAATAGTAAGAGATGAATCTTGATGGAGGTTGGTTTAATACCAGCCCCTTCAATTAGATGAGGAGAAAAACATGCAAGCAGTTGCACATTTTATTGATACTTTTGTTCCAGAGCACTATGATCTCTTTTTGGATTTAAATCGTGCGGATAAGACTTTCTCAGGAAAAGTTACCATTACCGGTGAAGCCAAATCTGAGAAAATTTCCTTGCACCAAAAGGATTTGACGATTGAGGCCGTAGAAGTAGATGGACAAGCTCGTCCCTTCACTCTTGATAATGACAATGAAGCTCTTTATGTTGAGTTGGAAGCAGCAGGCCCTGTGGGAGTAACCTTGACCTATACAGGTAAGATTACAGACAATATGACGGGGATTTACCCATCTTACTATACTGTAGATGGAGTGAAAAAAGAGATTATTTCTACGCAGTTTGAGAGCCACTTTGCCCGCGAAGCCTTTCCGAGTGTGGATGAGCCAGAGGCTAAGGCAACTTTTGATTTGGCATTGAAATTTGACCAAGCAGAAGGTGAACTTGCCTTGTCTAACATGCCTGAAATCAACGTTGAAAACCGGAAAGCGACAGGCATTTGGAAGTTTGAAAGAACACCTCGCATGTCTTCCTATCTTTTGGCCTTTGCTGCTGGGGATATGCAAGGCATTACTGCTAAAACTAAAAACGGTACTTTGGTTGGTGTTTATGCAACTAAGGCTCACCCAGCCAGCAACTTAGAGTTTGCTTTGGACATTGCGGTTCGCTCAATTGAATTTTACGAAGAATATTATGGTGTCAAATACCCGATTCCTCAGTCACTGCACGTAGCCCTGCCGGACTTTTCATCTGGTGCTATGGAAAACTGGGGTCTGGTGACTTACCGTGAGATTTATCTCTTAGTAGATGAAAATTCTACGGTATCCAGCCGTCAAGATGTGGCACTTGTCGTTGCTCATGAGTTGGCTCACCAATGGTTTGGAAACTTGGTCACTATGAAGTGGTGGGATGACCTTTGGCTCAATGAAAGTTTTGCCAACATGATGGAGTATGTCTGTGTCAATGCGATTGAACCAAGCTGGAATATCTTTGAGAATTTCCAAACAACAGGTGTTCCTCTGGCACTTAAACGAGATGCGACAGACGGAGTTCAATCTGTCCATGTGGAAGTGAAGCACCCTGACGAAATCAATACTTTGTTTGATCCGGCTATCGTTTACGCTAAGGGAAGCCGCCTCATGCACATGCTTCGTCGTTGGTTGGGAGATGAGGCCTTTGCTAAAGGCTTGAATGCTTACTTTGCTAAACACCAGTATGGAAATACTATCGGTCGTGACCTTTGGAATGCCTTGGGAGCTGCTTCTGGGCGTGATGTAGCAGCCTTTATGGACTCTTGGTTGGAACAGCCAGGCTACCCTGTTTTGACAGCTACAGTAGAAAACGATACCCTCAAACTCTCTCAAAGACAATTCTTTATCGGGGAGCACGAAGATAAGAAACGCACTTGGGTCTTGCCTTTGAATAGCAACTGGAAAGGTTTACCAGATACGCTGGGGACAGAAACGCTGGAAATTCCAAATTACTCTGCCTTGGCTGCTCAAAACCAAGGTGCTCTGCGCTTTAATACTGAAAATACAGCCCACTATATCACGGACTATCAGGGTGTCTTGCTTGAGCAGATTTTAGATACCATTACAGACTTGGATAGCACCAGCAAGCTTCAAGTGGTGCAAGAGCGCCGTCTCTTGGCTGAAGCAGGCAGCATTTCATTTGCTGCTTTGGTTCCAGTTATTGAAAAACTGACAGAAGAAACCTCCTATTTGGTTGTCTCTGGAGTCAAAGCCGTTCTGAACGGTCTCAAGCTATTTGTGGACGAAGGAAGCGAGTGCGAGAAAGCATATAACGAATTGGTTGTTAAACTTATCAAATTCAACTTTGATCGTCTAGGCTTTGAAGCAAAAGAAGGGGAAAGTGATGAGGATGAGTTGGTTCGCCAGATCGTTGTAGGAGGTCTGATTGCAGCTGACGATCAAGCAGCAAGTCAAGAAGCAAGTCGCATTTTTGCTGCTCATCAAGAGAACTTGGAGAAATTGCCTGCAGCTATTCGCTTACATATTCTCATCAACCAAATCAAGCATTTTGAGAGCAAAGAATTGGCCGACCAATACTTGAATGATTATGTTTCGACAGTTGATGGTAGCTTCAAACGCCAATTGGCAGCTGCTTTGGCTTACACTAAGGACGCAGAAACACTTGCTCGTATCTTGGAATCTTTGAAAAACAAGGATATCGTAAAACCACAAGATTTGGCCATGAGTTGGTATTTCCCTCTCTTGAATCACCAATTTACTCAAGCCACTGCTTGGACATGGGCGTGTGAGAATTGGGAGTGGATAAAGGCGGCTTTGGGTGGCGATATGAGCTTCGACAAATTCGTTATTTATCCAGCTAATGCTTTCAAGACATCAGAAAGGCTAGCAGAATACAAGGCCTTCTTTGAGCCACAGTTGGACGATATGGCTATCAGCCGTAACATCAGCATGGGAATCAAAGAAATCGCAGCGCGTGTTGACTTGATTGCCCGTGAAAAAGCAGCGGTGGAAAATGCAATCAAGGCAGCAGTTTAGCTAATGAAAAGATCAGATTATAATATCTGGTCTTTTTTTCTTGTTTAGAATCCCATAGTTTCAGCCTTCTTTAAGAAAAAATTCAGTCCTGTTTAAGCAAAACTCCCTATAATAACTCTAGCACGTGAAAAGATGTGAACTTGTGTAATCAAACTTTATATTGCTTCATAGTGTTAAAATCCATGAAATACAAAATTTAGAAAGAGGAAAACTTTAATGGATATGGAAAAAATGATTGTAGTTAAAAAGAGTACCAAATGGTGGATGACAGCAGTAGCTAGTGCCTCCTTAGCTGTCGGAGCAATTGGTGGCTATGGAATTGGTGCTTTGACCCAGAAAAGCTCGCAACAGAGCTCATTGCAAGCCACTATGCCTCAGCAAAACAAGCAAGATGGCAGGATGCCAGGTCAAGGTGGTCAACCTCCTCAAGGTCAGGGGCAGGGAAATGAAAATGGTATGCCACCACAGATGGGGGGACAAAACGGTCAAGATGGCCAAGGCGGTCCTGGAGGTGGAGGCCAGCCACCACAAGGAAATGGTCAACCAGGAGGACCCCAAGAAGGAAATCAATCAAAAAAGAAGCCATCAAACGCTGACGGCACAACAAAAGATGATAAGAATAGCGAAAATAACTCGAAAACAACAAATTCTTAAAGCATTTTCGACAAGACATGATATAATAGAAAAAGATAAGTGAAGATAGAATGAGAGTGTTTACCATGTCTCTATTTAAACTACACAGCATAAGCTTTTTCTAGAAAGGGAGGAACAGGATGATTAAGATTCTATTAGTGGAGGATGACCTCGGTCTGTCAAATTCAGTATTTGATTTTTTAGATGATTTTGCAGATGTTATGCAGGTCTTTGATGGCGAAGAAGGTTTATACGAAGCAGAAAGCGGCGTGTATGACCTGATTCTACTGGACTTGATGCTTCCTGAAAAGGACGGCTTCCAAGTGCTTAAAGAATTGCGTGAAAAAGGGGTCACCACTCCTGTCCTCATCATGACTGCCAAGGAAAGTATCGATGATAAAGGCCATGGTTTTGAACTCGGTGCTGACGATTACCTGACTAAGCCTTTTTATCTGGAAGAGCTTAAAATGCGGATTCAGGCCTTGCTCAAACGTTCTGGTAAGTTTAATGAAAATACCCTGTCCTATGGCGATGTAGTGGTCAATCTTTCGACCAACTCGACCTTGGTAGACGGAAAAGAAGTGGAACTGCTGGGTAAAGAGTTTGATCTGTTGGTCTACTTCCTTCAGAATCAAAATGTTATTTTGCCCAAGACACAGATTTTCGATCGTTTGTGGGGCTTTGACAGCGATACGACCATTTCTGTGGTGGAAGTCTACGTATCTAAGATTCGGAAAAAATTGAAAGGAACGGCTTTTGCGAATAATCTTCAAACCCTTCGCAGTGTCGGTTACATTTTAAAGAATGCTGAATAAACTCAAAAAAACCTTATATGCGGATGATTTTTCTTATTTCATTCGCTATTTTGGTGTTTTCACCCTGATTTTCTCGGCCATGACGCTCATTATTATCCAAGTCATGCGCTCTAGCCTTTACACGACCGTTGATGATAATCTCAAAAGTCTCAGTCAAAATCCCGCCTGGGTAGCCAATCTAGCCTATCGGACGACGGGGCGGCAATACCAAGAGCCAGAGAACAAGGATTCAGAGCACAAAGATTCAGAGTCTGTGCAAGCTCATGATATCAAGATTGAGGAACCGGGTAGGGTAAATGTTAGCGCCAATACTTCAGCTATTCTTTTGAATGATGATTATCAGAATGTATCAGCCAAAAATAGCTTTTTAAACTTTGATGCGATTAAATTTAACAAACGCTTTCTTAATCAGATCAAGCAAATACAACTAACTAATAGCTATGGACAGGTCGAAAGTTATCGGGCCTACATGTTTGACATTGATCCAAATGATGAAATTGAAAATGTCAAATACGCAGTTGTCATGACCAGCATCAGCCAGCTGGAGCAGACTAGCGAAAAGCATGAAAAGCTGATTGCCATTGTCATGATTAGTTTTTGGGGGATTTCCTTGATTGCCAGTATCTATCTGGCTCGGATGAGTGTCAAGCCTCTCTTGGACAGCATGCAGAAGCAGAAATCCTTTGTTGAAAATGCTAGCCACGAATTGCGGACTCCTTTGGCTGTGCTGCAAAATCGTCTGGAATCTCTCTTTCGCAAGCCTGAAGCCACGATTATGGAGTCTAGTGAGAGCATCGCATCTAGTTTAGAGGAAGTGCGAAATATGCGTCTGTTGACGACCAACTTACTCAACCTAGCTCGGCGCGATGACGGTATCAAGCCAGAATACGGCGAAGTCACCCCAGACTTCTTCACGACAGCTTTCTCTAACTATGCTATTATTGCGGAGGAAAGCGACAAGGTCTTTGATTTCAAAAATCTAGTTTCAAAATCAATCACGACAGACAAGGTCTTGCTTAAGCAGGTTATGACCATCCTTTTTGATAATGCCATCAAATACACAGAAGAAGATGGAGAGATCTATTTCGTGGCCTCCGCCAATGATCGGAGCTTGACCTTGCGTATTTCTGACAATGGTCCAGGGATTGCGGGCGATGACAAGAAAAAAGTCTTCGATCGTTTTTATCGGGTGGATAAGGCACGGACTCGTCAAAAAGGTGGATTTGGACTAGGACTATCCTTGGCGAAACAAATCGTAGACGCCTTAAAAGGAACCATTACAGTCAAAGACAACAAACCGCGTGGAACCATCTTTGAAATCAAAGTTCCCCTTAGGTCAGATATTAGAAAACGAATTAGCAAAAGCTGAAAAAATTTTCATATTATTTCAAATTTGACTGCTTTTGCGGTATAATAAAAGAAAGAAATGAGAGAGGTACAACTATGACATCAAAAATGTTGCATACTTGTTTACGAGTGGAAAATTTAGAGGCTTCGATTGCCTTTTATGAAGACGCATTTGGTTTTAAGGAATTGCGCCGCAAGGACTTTCCAGAGCATGCTTTTACCATTGTTTATCTTGGTTTGGATGGCGATGATTATGAGCTTGAATTGACTTATAATTATGACCACGGACCTTATGTAATCGGTGATGGCTTTGCTCATATTGCTCTTAGCACGCCTGATTTGGAAGGTTTGCACGCTGAGCATGCTGCTAAGGGCTATGAAGTGACTGAGCCAAAAGGGCTGCCAGGCAATCCGCCAAATTATTATTTTGTTAAAGACCCTGACGGCTACAAGGTTGAAGTGATTCGAGAAAAAAGTCTTTAAAAATAGGTGAAACTTGTATTTTAGCACTTGTAAGATACAAGTTTTTTAACATTAGAATCATTTTAGGACAATAGCTTAGGAGATAATAGATGAAAAGACAACATAGAAGGAAGCGCAGTCGAAAATACAGACTGGTTCTCAGTCTTCTGAATCTGCTTCTTTTAGGACTTCTTATTTTTGGTGGACTGCGAATCCATGAAATGTTTCAAGAAAGGGATTTCCAGAAAAAGGTTACAGAAGTGATTGCCAAGGAAGAGCAAGAACATGCTGACAATGCCGAAAAGCAGGCTGGGAGAATTGGCAGCCATTATGTGGCAGCTTTTTATCCTCTGATGAATGGGCAGCCGCTTCAAAGTGTCAAAGATAAAATGTTGCAGGACAGTCAGAGCATTTCAGATGACAAAAAGCAGAAGGAAAACTTGACGGCTTTGACCTTTTACTACACGGAAGAAAAGTCAACTAGTCTGGCCAATACCAAGGAAGTAGTCATTCAGCGAAAAGATTACAGCATCTCAAAAAGAGACATCAAGTCTGAGGAGGCAAGAGAAGTAGCCTCGACTTATATCAATCAAGAAGGGGCAGCGGTCACTTTAGACAAGCTGTTTCAAAATCCAGAAGCTGCCAAAGAAATTTTCCTGAAGGAGTTGACCAGTCAGCTAACCTTTAGACAGGTGGAGGAAAGTCAGCAAACAGCAGCTTTAAACGCCCTCCGTGAAATAGAGCTGAGCCAGTGGAATTTTCACTATGAGGAAAGTTTATTTTCCATTCGTCTGACCAAAGAAATCAACGGTGTGACGAGCTTGACAGTGCCTCTGTCTAGTTTTTATGACCTAATCCGTCCGGAATATTTGCAGGGAGCTGATTTGGAAGCTTACCAGCAGTATGAAACCAAGCGTCATGAGAAAATGGTGGCTCTGACCTTTGACGACGGTCCCGATAGTAAAACGACTCCTCAGGCCTTGGAAATTCTGAAACGCTACAATGCTAAAGCGACCTTCTTTATGGTGGGACAAAATGTTGCTGCTAATCCAGAACTGGCTAAACGTGTACTTGATGAGGGCCATCAGCTCGGCATCCATACATGGAGCCATCCAGATTTGACCAAGTTACCTCTGAATCAATCCAAAAAGGAAATCTTAGACACTCAGGAAGCCATTTATAAGGCGACTGGTATCCGACCTATGATCACAAGACCGCCTTACGGAGCCATCAACTCTACGGTTCAAAATGCTGTCGATCAGTCCTTTATTATGTGGAGCGTGGACAGTCTCGACTGGAAAACGCGTAATACAAAGGCTATTATGCAGGAGATCGTGAAGACCCATCCGGGATCTATTATCCTCATGCATGATATTCATCAGACGACCATCGATGCTCTGCCAAGCGTCCTTGACTATCTCAAGAACAACGGCTATACTCTGGTGACAGTTGATGAACTATTAGAAAATCAGCTTCAACCACATCAGATCTATTACAGCAGAAATTAAAAAAGCATTGGAAATTTAATATTTCCAATGCTTTTTGCTTTGCTACCATCAAATAAAAATATTGATGACCGTAATTCTTGCTTAAGGACACACATACAGTTCTTGTTTTTTCAAGATGATTTCTCGGACAGAGGCATATTTTTTGAGATCTTTTAGTTCTTCTGGGTGACTGATGAAAGTGATGACATAGCCTTCCTTGCCCATGCGACCTGTTCGGCCAGAACGGTGGGTGTAGGTTTCCAGATCGCGCGGCACTTCGTAGTTAACCACGCACTCTAGAGAATCAATATCAATGCCACGCGCAACTATGTCAGTCGCCAGCAAGAGCGTGATATCGTAATCTTTAAATTTCTCAAGAATGACCTTGCGGAATTTTACATTAACATCGCTGGCTAGAGAGACCACACTAGCTCCTCGGTACTGAAGCTTTTCTTCGGCGCTGCCCAAATCTGACAAGCTGTTGAAAAAAACTAGTCCACGAAATTCTTCTACATTGGATAGTTTGCGCAAGAGTTCAACCTTATCACGTTTCTCCACCTGCATATAGAAGTGCTGGATATTGTCCAAAGTCTGGTCGTCAATGCTGATGCGCAAGGTATTTTCGACGATCTTCTCTTGGTCAAACTTAGCTGTAGCACTCATGTAAATCAGCTGGTGGTCCCGCGGTGCATAATGCAGAATCTTATCAACAAACGCATACTGGGAATCACTGAGAAGCTGGTCAAATTCATCCAGAATAATAGTGTCAACATTCATCATCTTAATTTTCTTGAGCTTAATGAGCTCAAAAATCCGACCTGGTGTACCGATCAGTATCTCAGGACCTTTCTTGAGTCGCTCAATCTGTCTTTTCTGACTATTACCAGAGAGGAGGAGTTGACTACTCAAGCCCAAAGGCTCCGCCCAAGATTTACAAACATCAAAAATCTGTCCCGCCAGCTCTGTATTTGGAGCTAAAATTAAAAGCTGCTGCGCTTTTTTAGGCTTTAACTTCAATAAAATAGGAAAGAGATAGGCCAATGTCTTGCCCGTACCGGTCGGACTGATGCCTAGCACCGTCCGTCCCTGAGAAATGGGCTCGAATATTTTTTCTTGGATAGCAGTCAGTTCAGCAAAACCGAGCTGATTTAGCTGTTCCTGCCAAACTGTTGGAAATGTTTCTTTAATCATGGTCAACCTCAAATCTAATGCCAGCATCTTTTCTCATGGCAAACATGCACTCATGCACAGTAGCAGCAGCCTGCAGATAGTCGCTATAAAGTTCTTCCTGGCCTCCTTTAAGGACACGAGCAAAAGCCTGAGCCTCTTCCAGCATTTGGTGTTCTGCTTGGCGGATAGCTAGACTTTCCGTCTCTCCATTGAGCTTTTGGAAAATGGCAGAGCGGATAAACTCGATACCATCTAGGGTCAGAGTGCCTTGGTCCGTATAGATTTCAGCTGGTAGCTGGCTATGAATATTTTTTCCAGCTTGGATACGAACCTGAAAATCAGGATAAATCAGAGTTCCAGAACCGTTGAGATCAACGCTATTTGGTAGTTGTTGTGCTGTATAGCAGACGCTTTGTGGGGCACCAAACAGCCGGACAGCTGCATAAAGCGTATAGACTCCCAAATCCATTAGAGCACCGCCTGAGAATTTAGCAGAAAAAACATTGGGTTCTTGTCCACTCAGCAGGGCTTCCATCTTTGAGGAATATTTGGCATAGGTGAAATTAGCTCCCCAGATTTTCTTGTCCTTTAGAAAGTTCTGAATGACTGTAAAAGCTGCTTCGTGGTAGTTTCTGGCTGCCTCAAAGATATAAACCTGATGTTCAGCCGCCAGCTTGACCAATTCTTGCCATTCTTCAGGCCTTGATACAGCCGGCTTTTCAACAATGACATGTTTTCGAGCCAAAATGGCTACCTTGGCATGGTTGAAGTGGAAGCTATTGGGACTGGCGATGTAAACCACATCTAGGTCGGCAGATAAGAATTCAATCATATCGGTGTAGAGTGCGACGTTTTTATAAGCTTGCGCAAAACGCTCTGCGGCACTCAAGGTTCTTGAATAAACAGCTGTAAACTCATACTCGCCACTTAGTTGAGCTGCTTTGATAAACTCGTGGGAAATGCTTCCTGTACCGATGATACCGAGTCGTAACATACTTTCTCCTTTAAAATGATTTTCCTGAATTTTTCTTGATTCACCCTTTCATTATATCATGAATTGAGGTAAAATAGATAAGATAACAAGTAATGGAGAAAACAATGCAAAACAGACCTATTATTATCGGTGTTACAGGTGGATCTGGTGGGGGAAAAACCAGTGTATCTCGGGCTATTTTAGATCATTTTCCTAATGAAAAGATTTCCATGATTGAGCATGATTCATACTACAAGGATCAGTCTCATTTGACTTTTGAGGAGCGGGTTAAGACCAACTATGACCATCCTTTTGCTTTTGATACAGACCTCATGATTGAGCAGATCAAGGAGCTTTTGGCTGGCCGTCCAGTGGACATCCCGACCTATGATTATACGGAGCACACGCGCAGCAATAAAACCTATCGTCAGGAACCGCAGGATGTCTTCATTGTAGAGGGAATTTTGGTCTTGGAAGATCAACGCCTCCGCGATTTGATGGACATCAAGATTTTCGTCGATACTGATGATGATGTGCGGATTATTCGTCGGATTAAGCGGGACATGGAAGAGCGCGGACGCAGTTTGGATAGTGTCATTGAGCAGTATCTGGGTGTCGTAAAGCCTATGTACCATCAGTTTATCGAGCCAACCAAGCGCTATGCGGATGTCATCATTCCAGAGGGCGCTTCTAATAAAGTGGCGATTGATTTGATTACCACCAAGATTGAAAAGATTTTGGAGGAAGCTAGAGAAGGATAGAAAGGAAGTCTGGTGTTACACTGGACTTTTTGGGTAAATTATGAGAAAGTTCGTCAAAAGGGAATTCCATTCTCGATCAAAGTTTTTTGCCTGTCTGCTGACTTTTTGCGCAGGTTTCGTGGATGCTTACACTTTCATGGAGCGCGGGGGTACATTGGTTGCGGGCCAGACAGGAAACGTCGTCTTTTTGTCCGTTGAGCTGATTCATCACAAGACTGGAGAGATTGAAGTCAAACTGGCTACCATGCTAGCATTTATGCTGGGGATTTTTCTGATAACAATTTTCCGCCCCTTTTTTGAGCAGTCAATATGGCGAGTAAGTAGCATTTCACCAATGGTGCTCATCTGTACTCTGGTAGGTTTTATGCCAAGTACTGTGCCAAATATGCTAATTGTTCCTCCGATTGCTTTCTGTATGGGAGTCGTTGCGACAGCTTTTGGCGAAGTAGATGGTATAGTCTACAATAATTCCTTTATGACAGGAAATATCAAGAAAACGATGGTGGCTTTTGGAAATTTTGTGCGAACGCAGGAAAAACCATACTTGAAAGAGGGTGTTTTCTTTGTTGCTTTGTTAGGAAGCTTTGTCATAGGAGCCATTATTTCGACTTATCTGCTCCAATTTTATGCCTTACGAACCATTTGGATCGTTGCAGGAATTCTATTTACTTTCATGATGTTCCACTTGGTTCAGTATGTACGAAGATAAAGACGAAATGGCTTAGGAAAGAAGAAGCCTGATTAGTAAATTGTTAAAAGAAGAGAAATGAGAGAAATAATATAATACTAGAAGGAGGAGCTGGCCTGCTTCTTTTTCTTTTTCGCATTTATAGTAATAAGGACACAAAATAATCCAGCATATTAAAAATTTTCAGAAAATATCGAATTATCTGTTGACAGCCGAATGATACTGTGCTAAAATACTAATCAATAACATTTCAAAAGGAGTCAGTCAAACATGAAGTCAACTCAATTTTCAAACTTTGCTTTGTTGTTGCGTTACTCGGGCTAGTGCGAAAGCATTAGTCCTGTTTGGCTTACCAAGCGGGAGTAAATCAACATCTCGCTTGGTTTCCAGCGAGATGTTTTTATTTTATTCTTCACGAAAATCTTTGCTAGGATATACTGCGAAAAGATAATTTCATAGTTGTATCTCTCATTGATTTTTATAGCTATTTTAAACGATAAAGAAAGAGGAAAGTCTATGCAAAAAGTTGAGTTTCTTGATACCAGCCTTCGGGACGGTGAGCAGACACCGGGAGTGAATTTCTCTATTAAGGAAAAGGTTGCCATTGCTAAGCAACTAGAAAAATGGGGAATTTCTGCTATTGAAGCTGGTTTCCCAGCTGCTAGTCCAGATTCATTTGCGGCAGTGCAAGAGATTGCTAAAGTCATCACTAAAGCTTCTGTCACTGGTTTGGCGCGTTCGGTTAAATCGGACATCGACGCCTGCTACGAGGCACTCAAGGATGCCAAACATCCGCAGATTCACGTTTTCATTGCGACCAGCCCCATTCATAGAGAGTTCAAGCTGAAAAAGTCCAAGGAAGAGATTTTAGAAGCCATTAAGGAGCACGTTTCCTATGCTCGCTCCAAGTTTGAGATTGTCGAGTTTTCACCTGAGGACGCAACACGGACAGAGCTGGACTTCCTGCTTCAAGTTGTCCAGACAGCAGTTGATGCAGGTGCTAGCTACATCAACATTCCAGACACAGTCGGCTTTACTACGCCAGAAGAGTTTGGCAATATCTTCAAGCATCTGATTGACAATGTCCAAACAGATCGTGAGATTATCTATAGTCCTCACTGTCACGATGATTTGGGAATGGCGGTAGCTAACAGCCTGTCTGCGGTCAAATACGGAGCTAGACGGGTGGAAGGCACTATTAACGGTATTGGTGAGCGTGCTGGTAATGCTGCGCTAGAAGAAGTAGCAGTTGCTTTGGAAATTCGCAAGGACTATTATCAAGTTGAAACAGATATTGTTCTTAATGAAACCATCAACACTTCTGAGTTGGTGTCCCGCTTCTCAGGTATTCCAGTGCCTAAGAACAAGGCGGTTGTTGGTGGCAACGCCTTCTCTCATGAGTCTGGTATCCATCAGGATGGCGTTCTTAAGAATCCACTGACCTATGAAATCATCACACCAGAGCTGGTTGGAGTCAAGAGCAATTCACTTCCGCTTGGCAAGCTGTCTGGCCGCCACGCCTTTGTTGAAAAGCTTAGAGAACTATCTCTGGACTTTGAAGAATCTGAAATTAATGAGCTCTTTGCTAAGTTTAAAGTCTTGGCGGATAAGAAAAACGAAGTCACGGACGCTGACATTCGGGCTTTGATCGCTGGAACGACAGTTGAAAATCCAGAAGGCTTCCACTTTAATGATCTGCAGCTGACGACCAATGACGATCATACCATCACAGCAGATGTGCAGCTGGTTAATGGCGACGGCGAGACAGTCAACTGTGTGGCAGAAGGCAAGGGAAGTGTCGAAGCTATCTTTAATGCCATTGACCAATTCTTTAACCAGTCAGTTCAACTTTTAGCATATAATATTGAGGCCGTGACGGACGGAATTGACTCTCAGGCTCGTGTTTTGGTAGCCGTTGAAAATACGGACACAGATACGATTTTCAACTCCTCTGGTATTGACTTTGATGTTCTTAAGGCCAGCGCCATTGCCTATATCCATGCCAATACCTTTGTGCAAAAGGAAAATGCTGGTGAAATCGGCCGTCAGGTATCCTACCACGATCTGCCTGCAAATAATTAGAAGGAAGCGACTATGACAAAAGAAATTGTAGCTCTGGCGGGTGACGGTATCGGCCCAGAAATCATGGAGGCTGGTCTCCAAGTGCTGGCTGCTGTTTCGGACAAGTTGGGTTTTACTTATCATATCACGGAGAAAGCTTTTGGAGGTGCTGGTATTGATGCGGAAGGTCATCCTCTGCCTCAGTCAACTCTGGCAGCGGCCAAGGAGGCGGATGCTATTCTCTTAGCAGCTATTGGCAGTCCCCAGTATGATAATGCTCCAGTTCGTCCTGAGCAAGGTTTGCTCGCTCTTCGCAAGGAACTTAAGCTCTATGCTAATATCCGTCCAGTTAAGATTTTCGATGCACTTAAGCATTTGTCGCCTTTGAAGGCTGAAAGAATTGCTGGTGTGGATTTCGTGGTCGTGCGCGAGCTGACGGGTGGGATTTACTTTGGTGAGCATATTTTGGAGAATAGAACCGCGCGTGATATTAACGACTACAGCTATGAAGAGGTAGAGCGGATTGTCCGTAAGGCCTTTGACATTGCGCGTGGTCGCAGAAAGCGCGTGACCAGTATTGACAAGCAAAATGTGCTAGCGACATCCAAACTCTGGCGCAGAGTAGCAGATGAGGTGGTCAAGGATTATCCAGATGTGACCTTGGAGCACCAGCTGGTGGACAGCGCTGCGATGCTCATGATCACCAATCCTGCTAAGTTTGATGTTGTGGTAACAGAAAATCTCTTTGGGGATATTCTTTCAGACGAGTCCAGTGTCTTGTCAGGGACGCTGGGAGTTATGCCATCGGCCAGTCATTCGGCGGCTGGACCAAGTCTTTATGAGCCCATCCATGGTTCTGCTCCAGATATTGCAGGGAAAGGCATTGCCAACCCTATCAGTATGATCCTTTCTGTAGCCATGATGCTGCGGGATAGTTTTGCAGAGCTTGAAGCTGCAGAGGCGATTGAAGCAGCGGTTGAAAAGACTTTGACTCAAGGGATTTTAACCCGAGATCTGGGTGGTCAGGCGGGGACAGCTCAAATGACGGAGGCCATTATCAATAACTTATGAAATGGATATTAACAGGTATTTGCCTGCTATGGAACCTTATCGTTTTCCTGCTTTATGGCTGGGATAAGCGAAAGGCTAAGAAAAATCACTACCGCATTCCGGAGAAGACCTTGCTCTTGTCAGCATTGGCAGCCGGAGGTTTGGGCGCTTTATTAGGCGGTCGCCTCTTTCACCACAAGACCAGAAAATGGTATTTCTGGTTGGCTTGGATTTGCGGAATAATAGTGGAAATCGGAATTTTGTATTACACATGGAGAAGCTAGTATGGCTGGAAAATCAATTTTTGATAAGATTTGGGAAAGACACGTAATAACAGGCCAAGAAGGTCAACCCCAGCTTATGTATGTGGATCAGCATTATATTCATGAAGTAACCAGCCCTCAGGCTTTTCAAGGACTTCGAGATGCGGGCCGCAAGGTTAGACGACCGGACTTAACTTTTGGAACTTTTGACCATAATGTTCCTACGGTCAATATCTATGATATTCGGGATGTGATTTCCAAGGCTCAGATTGATAAACTTTCTGAGAATGTCAAGGATTTTGGCATCGAGCATGCGGCTCACGGATCAGAACTGCAGGGGATTGTTCATATGGTTGGGCCAGAAACGGGCAAGACTCAGCCGGGCAAATTTATCGTCTGTGGCGATAGTCACACGGCTACTCACGGAGCTTTTGGAGCTATTGCTTTTGGAATTGGTACTTCAGAGGTGGAGCACGTCTTTGCCACGCAGACCATTTGGCAAGTCAAACCCAAGAAAATGCTGGTCAAATTTACCGGAGTGCCACCTAAAGGTGTTTATTCCAAGGACTTCATCCTCGCTTTGATTGCCAAATACGGTGTAGCTGCAGGTGTTGGCTATGTGGTTGAGTATGCCGGTGATGCCATTGATCATTTGACCATGGAAGAGCGCATGACCATCTGCAATATGTCCATAGAGTTTGGCTCCAAGATGGGCATTATGAATCCTGATCAGAAGACTTATGATTACGTTAAAGGGCGGCCGGGCGCTCCCAAGGATTTTGATGCGGCGGTAGCCGATTGGAAGACTCTGGTCAGTGATCCTGATGCTGTCTATGATAAGGTCATTGAGATGGATGTCTCCCAGCTGGCACCTATGGTGACTTGGGGGACCAATCCTTCTATGGGAGTAGAGTTTGGCGCGGCTTTCCCAGAAATCCGTGACATGAACGACGAGCGGGCCTACAATTATATGAATCTCTCACCGGGTAAGAAAGCAGAAGATATTGACCTAGGTTATATCTTTATCGGATCCTGTACCAATGCCAGACTCAGCGATTTGCAGCTGGCAGCTAAGTTCGTCGCTGGTAAGCACATTGCTCCCAACCTGACAGCCATCGTCGTACCAGGCTCTCGTCCGGTTAAGCGGGCTGCTGAAAAGATGGGACTGGATAAGATTTTCATGGATGCAGGCTTTGAGTGGCGCGATCCGGGCTGTTCCATGTGCCTGGGAATGAATCCAGACAAGGTGCCAGACGGAGTTCACTGTGCCTCGACCAGTAATCGGAATTTTGAGGATCGTCAGGGATTTGGTGCTAAAACCCATCTTTGCAGTCCTGCCATGGCAGCAGCGGCAGCTATTGCCGGGCACTTCGTAGACGTACGCCAACTACCGGAGGTCCAGTAAGGAAGTTTTATGGAAAAATTTACAATCTACACGGGGACAACAGTCCCTCTCATGAACGATAATATCGATACGGACCAAATTTTGCCCAAGCAGTTTCTCAAGTTGATTGATAAAAAAGGCTTTGGTAAGTACCTCATGTACGCATGGCGCTATCTGGACAATCGGTACACCGAAGATCCTGATTTCGTTTTTAACAGACCGGAGTACCGCAAGGCGACTATTTTGATTACAGGGGATAATTTCGGGGCTGGTTCCTCTCGGGAGCATGCTGCCTGGGCCTTGGCTGACTATGGCTTTAAGGTAGTTATTGCTGGATCTTTCGGGGATATTCACTACAATAACGAGCTAAATAACGGTATGCTGCCTATCGTCCAGCCTCTTGAAGTGCGGCAAGCCTTGGCTAATCTGAAGCCGACGGATCAAGTGACGGTGGATTTGGAGCAGCAGAAGATTTTTTCACCAGTGGGAGAATTCTCCTTTGACATTGATGGAGAATGGAAGCACAAGCTCCTCAACGGTCTGGATGACATCGGTATTACACTCCAGTATGAGGATTTGATTACAGAATATGAAAAAAATCGTCCATCTTATTGGCAGTAACCTTATTTTTGCTATATTGAGAAAATTCTGAAAAAACCTTGTCTCCGATAAAAATATATGGTAAAATAAATCTTAATTTAATAGAAAAGGAAGAAACTTATGACAAAACACATTCAATGGAACGGAACTCTTTCACAAGAAGGTTATGACATCTTGAAAGGCGATGGCGGCTGTATCGTTTGCCCGACCAAGGTGGGTTACATCATTATGACTAGTGATAAGGCAGGTTTGGAGCGTAAGTTCGAAGCTAAGGCCCGTAACCGTAATAAGCCAGGTGTTGTCCTCTGTGGCAGTATGGATGAGCTTCGTGCTTTAGCGCAGCTAAATCCGGAAATTGAAGCTTTTTATCAAAAGCATTGGGATGAAGATATCCTCTTGGGTTGTATCCTTCCATGGAAGCCAGAAGCTTTTGAAAAGCTCAAAGCCTATGGTGACGGTCGGGAAGAGCTGATGACAGATGTTCGTGGCACTAGCTGTTTTGTTATTAAGTTTGGTAAGGCGGGCGAACAGCTGGCAGCTAAGCTTTGGGAAGAAGGCAAGATGGTTTATGCTTCCTCAGCCAACCCATCCGGTAAAGGAAACCGCGGCAAGGTAGAAGGAATTGGAGAGCGCATCGAAAATGCTGTTGATTTGGTTATTGAAGCAGATGACTATGTAGCCTCTATCCAGCCAGACAAGACCATTGAAACTCGCTACGAGCAAGGCGTTATGGTCTCTATGGTGGATAAAGATGGAAAACTGATTCCAGAACAAGGTGGGCAACGTTCCATCTCACCAGCACCAGTGGTCATCCGCAAAGGCTTGGACATCGACAAAATCATGATGCACCTGTCCGATACCTTTAACTCATGGGATTACCGTCAGGGCGAATATTACTAAGATAAAAATAAGCTCAGTGTGGGAGAGGGATTTCCTCTTTACACTGGGCTTTTTGTTTTGAACTTTGAGTTTAAAGATCTTTATCCAATTTAAAATTATTTCTAAATAGAACAAAATTCTTGACAAGTGTAACATCGGGTGTTACAATAAATGAAAAACAATTCGATATAGAAATAAATTGGAGGTTTTATGAAAGATAGTCATTTAGTTGCCCATCATATTCGTTTGTTGAATGGGCGGATTTTTCAAAAGTTACTGAGTCAGGATCCTGAGGCTCTTTATCGGAGTGAGCAGGGCAAGATTCTCACAGTTTTATGGAATAGTGAGACAGGTTGCGCTACGGCGACAGACATTACGCTGGCGACAGGACTGGCTAATAATACGCTAACAACCATGATTAAGAAGCTTGAGGAGCAAAATCTGATCACCATCAGTCCATGTGGAATAGACAAGCGAAAAAAATATGTCAAGTTGACGGAGCAAGGTTGGTCCCAGAAAGAAGTTGGCCATCGTGTCAGTCAAAAGTTGGATGCGATTTTTTACAAAGGCTTCTCTGAGGAAGAAATTCGTCAGTTTGAAAGTTATCAGGAACGCATCTTAACAAATTTAAAAGAAAAAGAAGCTTAAATCATGTCAAAACAAGTTGAAAATGCACATAATCTATACATTCACGCCATTCAAGACGGACGTGTTGCCGAGGCTCAAGCTAAGTCAGTAGGGGACACCTACATTCAACACTCGACAGGAGTGCCAGATGGGAAAGAAGGTTTTGCAGCTTTCTTTGCAAATTTCTTTGAGCGCTATCCCGAGCGTGAGATGAAGATTGTTCGCACCATTGAAGACGGCAATCTAGTCTTCGTCCATGTTCACCAATATCTCAATGGCGAGGAAGCTCAATGGGTGACGACGGATACTTTCCGTGCGGATGAGACTGGACGCATCGTGGAACATTGGGATGTCATTGACTACTATCGCGCTCCCGAAAATGGACAGTTAGACCAGATTTTTGGGGATTTTGAAGTGACAGACCTCGAGCAGACAGTGGCTAATAAAAAAACAGTTCGTCGTTTCTTGACAGAAATCTTTCAAAATGGGGAGCTAGAGCAATGGAGTGATTATGTGGCGGACGATTTGATTCAGCATAATCATGAGATTGGACAAGGAAGTCAGGCTTATAAAGACTATGTAGCTGAGCACGGGGTTTCTTTTGACTTTGTTTTCCAGCTTTTGGGACAAGGAAACTATGTGGTCAGCTATGGGCAGACTCAGATCGATGGGGTTGCTTATGCTCAGTATGACATCTTCCGTTTGGAGAATGGCTTGATTGTGGAGCATTGGGACAATAAAGAAGTCATGCCTAAGGTAGAAGACTTGACCAATCGAGGGAAGTTTTAAAAGGAGATACTAAGATGAAAGCTGTGCTTGTTAAGGAAGCCGGAGGACCAGAAGTTCTGCAGGTTGTGGAAGTTCCAAAACCGACTGTTAAAGAAGGTTGGACCTTGGTCAAGGTACAAGGATTTGGAATCAACCATAGCGAGATCTTTACTCGTCAAGGACTATCGCTCTCCGTTCAATTTCCACGGATTTTAGGAATTGAATGTGTGGGACTTGTAGAGGAGACCAATCGTCCCGATTTGCAGGTCGGGCAGCAAATCATTTCCATCATGGGAGAAATGGGGCGTGCTTTTGATGGTGGTTATGCTGAGTATGTTTTGCTACCGGATGAACAGGTTTATCCTGTGAGGACAAAGCTTGCTTTGGAAAGTTTAATCGCTCTGCCTGAAACCTACTACACGGCATTTGGCTCTTATCTCAATCTCAAGATTGAGGAGGGAGACCGAGTTCTGGTTCGGGCGGCGACTAGTGGTGTTGGGATTGCTTTTGCAAAGCTTCTCAAAGGGCAATTTCCAAATGTCTATTTAGCGGGAAGTAGCCGTAGTCTGGGCAAGGAAAAGCAACTAAAAGAGGCAGGATTTGACCAGGTGATTTTGGATAAGGATGGCGTTTTGCAAACGGAAGAGCAGTTTGACAAGGTCCTAGATCTTGTCGGTCCGAGTGCTATTCTCGATACATTTGCTCGTACGGCAGATGGTGGTATGATCTGTTCTTGTGGCTTGCTGGGCGGTCAGTGGACCATTCCAGACTTTGACCCTATTGAACTGCTTTACCGCAATCTCTACTTGACTACCTTTGCTTCTGGAAATGTTTCTCAAAGCAAGCTACAAGCTTTGGTGGATTTTGTGGAGCGTTATCAGGTAGACGTACGACCTGAAAAAGTACTTTCTATTGAGCAAATCCAGGACGCTCATGCTTATCTGGAAAGTAGTCAGTCTTTTGGCAAGGTTATCGTAATAAATAAGGAGAAGAAATGATTGAATATAAAAATGTAGCGCTACGCTATACAGAAAAGGATGTCTTGAGAGATGTCAACCTACAGATTGAGGATGGTGAATTTATGGTTTTGGTGGGTCCTTCTGGGTCCGGTAAGACAACCATGCTCAAGATGATCAACCGTCTTTTAGAGCCAACAGATGGCAATATCTATATGGATGATAAGCGGATTAAGGATTATGATGAGCGTGAGCTGCGTCTTTCTACTGGCTATGTCTTACAAGCAATTGCCCTCTTTCCCAATCTAACAGTGGCAGAAAATATCGCTCTCATTCCTGAGATGAAAGGTTGGAGCAAGGCAGATATTCAGCAGAAGACTGATGAATTGCTGGAGCTAGTAGGCTTGCCAGCAGCTGACTATGCTCATCGACTACCGAGTGAGTTGTCAGGTGGGGAACAGCAGCGGGTGGGCATTGTCCGTGCCATTATCGCCCAACCCAAAATCCTGCTGATGGACGAGCCTTTTTCTGCTCTTGATGCCATCTCGCGTAAGCAATTGCAGAGCTTGACCAAGAGTATCCATGACCAGTTTGGGATGACAACAATCTTTGTGACCCATGACACGGATGAGGCTTTAAAGTTGGGGAATCGGATTGCTGTTCTGCAGGACGGGGAGATTCGTCAAGTGGCGGCACCTGAGGAAATCTTATCTGCACCTGCAACCAGCTTCATAGCAGATTTGTTTGGAGGTGTGCAACATGGCTAATTTGATTTCTACCTTTCAGGAGCGCTTTGGCGAATGGTTGGCAGCCTTAGGGCAACACCTCCAGCTGTCTCTTCTGACCTTACTAGTGGCTATCTTACTGACCATTCCGCTCGCTATCTATCTACATAGTCATAAAAAAGTAGCCAATTGGGTGCTGCAAATTGCGGGAATCTTTCAAACCATTCCTTCAATGGCCTTGCTGGGACTCTTTATCCCTCTCATGGGGATTGGTACACTGCCAGCACTGACTGCTCTGGTGATTTATGCTATTTTCCCGATTTTAGAAAATACTGTCACGGCTTTGAATGGGATTGATCCTAGTTTAGAAGAAGCTGGAATCGCCTTTGGGATGACCAAGTGGGAACGACTCAAAAAGTTTGAACTGCCTCTAGCTATGCCTGTCATCGTTTCAGGAGTTCGGACGGCAACAGTTATGATTATCGGAACAGCAACTCTAGCAGCCCTTGTCGGAGCTGGTGGATTAGGTTCTTTTATCCTTCTAGGAATTGACCGTCGCAATGCCAGTCTAATCTTGATTGGAGCAATTTCATCTGCAGTTTTAGCTATTCTTTTCAACAGTCTCCTTAAATGGATGGAAAAGGCTAAGCTTCGGACTGTATTTACAGCTTTTGCTGTCTTAATACTCGGACTCGGCGCGTCTTACACACCGAGTCTGCTTCCCAAGCAGGAGAAGGATCGTCTGGTTATTGCTGGGAAATTGGGGCCAGAGCCAGAAATTCTTATGAACATGTATAAACTCCTCATCGAGGAAAATACGGATATGACTGTGACAGTCAAACCTAATTTTGGGAAGACAGACTTCCTTTATCAAGCCCTGAAAAAGGGCGATATTGATATCTATCCTGAGTTTACTGGGACGATTACCGGAACCCTCTTGCACCCTGCTCCAAAGGTCAGCAATGATGCTGAAGAAGTTTTTGAAGTAGCACGTGATGGAATCAAAAAACAGGACAATCTAGTCTTGCTCAATCACATGGCCTATCAGAATACCTATGCAATTGCAGTTCCAAAGACTATCGCCAAAGAATATAATCTTAAAACAATTTCTGACCTTAAGGCGGTTCAGGATAAACTCAAAGCGGGCTTTACCCTAGAATTTAACGACCGTGAAGATGGAAACAAGGGTTTGCAATCTCTATATGGCCTTAATCTTAATGTAGCGACCATGGAGCCAGCCCTTCGCTACCAAGCTATCCAGTCGGGTGATATTCAAATCACGGATGCCTACTCGACTGATGCAGAACTTGCGCGTTATGATTTACAAGTTTTAGAAGACGATAAACATCTTTTCCCTCCTTATCAAGGGGCGCCTCTCCTGAGGGCTGAATTGCTAGAAAAACACCCTGAATTGGAAGGTATTCTCAATAAGCTGGCTGGCAAAATCACGGAAAGCCAGATGAGTCAGATGAATTATCAAGTTGGCATTGAAGGTAAAAAGGCCGAAAATGTCGCGCGTGACTTTCTGGTCAAGGAAGGACTTTTAAAAAAATAAGCAAAAAAGTTGGACTTGTAAAGTCTAGCTTTTTTGCTTACTTGAGAATAGACAGACTAAGGATGGAAGGAGATGAGTTGATCTCTTAGTCAGGAAATCTTCATCCATTTTTGGTATAATAAAGTATCAATTCATGGAGGTGTTTCGATGGCATCTAGTCAAGAATATTTGGATTTTATTCTGAAGCAGCTGCAGGGCTTAGGCCAAGAAATTAGCTTTCGCAAGATGATGGGAGAGTATTTGCTTTATTATCGGGGTCGCTTATTCGGCGGGATTTATGACAATCGCTTGCTTCTCAAGTCAGTCCAGCCAGCTCTCGATCTTTTGGAAAATCCAGTCTATGAAACTCCTTATCCAGGCGCAAAGCCGATGCTTCGTATAGAAGAAGTAGAAGATGCTGCCTTTCTCTGTAATCTGATTGAAGCAGCCTACCCTGCCTTACCAGTACCTAAAAAGAAAAAATAGTCTTTCCTTTACAATGGATATTCTAAAAAGTTGCCGTTTAAATAGACATTTTTAAAATTTTCCTTTATAATGGACTTAAAGGAGGTTTGGTATGCTTTATATTGCTCTTATTGGAGATTTAATAGAATCCAAACAGCTGAAAAATCGTAAGCAGGCGCAGAAGGACCTGCAGGACATGATGGCGGTGCTAAATCAGGATTATCGGGATTGTCTGGTGTCACCTTTCACGGTAACGACTGGAGATGAGTTCCAAGCTTTGCTACGGCCTAATCCAGAGATCATGCAGCTCCTTGATCAGATTGCCTTGGGCTTTCCTCATCCGATTCGCTTTGGACTTGGTCTGGGAGAGATTGTGACGGATATCAATCGGGAGCAGAGTATTGGTGCGGACGGTCCGGCCTACTGGAGGGCACGCGCAGCTATTAACGCAGTCCATGAGAAAAATGATTATGGCAGCAGCCGCATCGCTGTATCCTTAGGAGATGAAGAGCTCAGTCAGGCGGTAAATACAGTGCTGGCAGCTGCGTCCTTTATCCAGAGCAAGTGGAATGCTAGCCAGAGAGAAGTACTCGAGCGGATGCTCATGGAATATATCTATGATGAAAATTTTTCTCATGGAGAAATAGCAGAGCTGTTGCAGATTAGTCCCAGTGCGCTTAGTAAGCGACTCAAGTCGTCTGGTCTGAAGATCTATCTGAGAAATCGCCGTTTAGCTATGAGAATGATTCTACAGGCAGCAAAGGAGGCTGAACAATGACAAATTTTATGGGATTTTCAGAATTTTTCATGCAGAATCCGATTCTTGTACTGACTTTGCTGGCTCATGTACTAGCTGATTTTCAGCTTCAAAGTCAGAAATTGGCCGACCTTAAAAGCCAGCGGTTGAATTTTTTGATTCTCCACTTGGGAGTTGTTCTGCTGCCCTTATTGCTCTTGGGGCTCATCCTACCTAAGTATCTGCTATATTTCGGCTTGGTCTGGCTCAGTCATGCACTTATTGACTTCTTGAAGTATAGGCTGAATTCATCGATTGTCCGGCATCATGCTCAAAAGCTTGCCTTTATACTGGATCAGATCTTGCATCTGATTAGTATTTTTGCTCTTTATTTTCTCTTAGGGCAGCAGCAAATTCCAGTTCCTAATTGGCTGTCTGAGCGTTATCTCATGCTGCAGGCTCTCTTTTTCTTCGTACTTACTGGTAAGCCAATTAATATCCTCTTTAAACTCTTCTTCAGTAAGTATCAGGCAGGAGAAGACAGTGGGGAGACTATTGCGGGGGCTGGTGCCATGATTGGGATTTTGGAGCGCTTGATTATGGGACTTTCTCTTATTTTCGGGCAGTTTACTGCCATTGGGCTAGTCTTTACGGCTAAGTCTATTGCCCGCTATAATAAGATTTCAGAAAGCCAGTCCTTTGCTGAATACTACCTGATTGGCTCGCTCTTTAGCATGATCAGCGTTTTACTGACTTATGGCTTGCTTTATTGGTAATAAAAACTGAGGCTGGGATAGGATTCCCAGTCTTTACTTTGATTCTTATTTTCTATAAAGAAAGGAGAAGGCACATGTCCAAAAAATTAGAAGATATGTCTTTAGAAGAATTATGGCAGTTGTTCCCGATTTTCTTAGAGGAGCACAATAAGGATTGGGCAGCTTGGTATAAGGAGGAAAGCAGAAGAATACAAAGTTTTTTGCCAGTAAATCAGTTGTATGAAATGCATCATATTGGCTCCACATCTATTGAGGAGATATGGGCTAAGCCGATTATTGATATTCTTTTAGAAATTCCTCGAAGTGAAGATATGGGGAGCATCAAGAGAAAATTGCTGGAGCATGGTTACTTGCTTATGTCAGAGTCAGAAGCCCGCATGTCTTTTAACAAGGGCTATACACTGCAAGGTTTTGCTGAACGCGTTTTTCACTTGCATTTGCGCTACTACGGAGACAATGATGAACTCTATTTCCGAGACTATCTGAAAGATCATCCAGCTGTCGCTAAGGACTACGAGAAGTTAAAATTAACCTTATGGAAAAAGTACGAGCACAATCGTGATGCCTATACAGAAGCTAAAACTGATTTCATCAGGCAGTACACGCAAAAAGCCAAAAGGCTTTATAAGAGAAGGTATGACGATAAAATTGAATAACATGATAGTTCTCGGCGCGATGATTTTTTATTCAAGTTAATACGAATAAAAACAAAATATATTCGATTTAACACATATTGAATTCTCGTTAATTCTTTTTAAATAGAACACTGTTTTCTTTAGTTGTTTAAGGCTATTAGAAATGTTATAATACGATCCATACAAGATAGGAGGTGGAAAATGAGTAAACGGTCCATCATAGCACTCTCAACTTTTCTGTTCATTGCTCTTGTTAGTTTATTTCTAATCTACAATCGGCAAACCAAAGGATTAAATAGTAGAGACTATATTCAGTCAAGCACACCTACCTTGTTTTTCCACGGTTATGGATCGAGTGCTAATGCTGAAAAGCATATGGCAGAAGCGGCCAGAAAAGCTGGAGTTACTCAAACCATCATCACAGCTACAGTTGATCGTCACGCTCAAGTAACTCTTAAAGGAGATATTCCGAAAAATGCTGTTAATCCAATTGTTATGGTTGAGTTCGAGGACAATCGAAATGCCAACTATGTTCAGGATGGAGAGTATGCGGCAGCAGTTGTTAGAGAGTTGCAAGCAAGGTATGGCTTTAAAAAGATGAATTTTGTTGCACATTCTATGGGAAATATGTCTATTTTATTTTACCTATTGAAGCACGCTCAAAATGAAGAACTTCCACAACTACAAAAGCAGGTAAATATTGCCAATCATGTCAATGGTTTGGAGGGCATGGATTTGCCAGCTAATTTGACCATTCTAGATTCCAAAACAGGGGAACCTAGCGCCATGAGTGATAGCTATCAAAAACTTCTGGGCTTGCGCGAAATTTATCCGCAAGATCAAGTGGATGTGCTTAATATCTATGGAGATTTTAAAAATCAATCAGATGGTTCCGTCTTAAACGTTTCTTCTCGCAGTCTCAAGTATCTTGTAATTGACAATGCCAAGTCCTATCAGGAAAAAAGAGTGACTGGTCCTCTGGCTCAGCATAGCCAGCTACATGAAAATCCAGAAGTCGATAGATTATTGATTGATTTTCTTTGGAGCAAATAATTTTAAGAAATGCAGGCTATTCTCTGTCTATAAGAAAACTTTAAGCATTTTATACTATTTTGTTCTATGGAAAGTTTTCCTTTCCTAATTTAGTATGACGGCGCAATCCGCTGATTATAATCGAAACTTCTCTAAAACCTTATTGTTTAGAGATAGATTGAGGAGTAAAATGAAATTTAAGAAAACATTACTAACGGCAGGAGCTTTTCTAGCTACGCTCTTTACCGTATCCACAGCAACGGCTGACACAAACGTCCAAAAAGTCATTGACGAAACCTATGTTCAGCCTGAGTATGTCTTGGGCTATTCCTTGGATGACAGTCAAAAAGAGCAAACGCTTCAGCTCTTAGGCTACAATGCATCGAGTGATTCTAAACCTCTGAAGACAATGACACCTGATGTCTATTCAAAGATTATGAATGTGGCAAATGATCCTAGTTTACAGCTATATTCTTCTGTTAAGATTAAGAAGTTGGGTAACAAGAAGCCACTTCAAGTTAAGATTGTTACGCCGCAGAATATCACCAAAGTTACAGAAGATATGTATCGTAATGCAGCAGTCACCTTGGGCGTACAGCATGCAGAAATCACAGTAGCAGCACCGATCCCTGTAACTGGAGAAAGCGCCCTGGCTGGTATCTATTACTCGCTGGAGGAAAATGGAGCAAGCGTTCCCCAGGAAAATAAAGATCTGGCTCAGGAAGAATTATCCGCACTTTCAAATATCAATGCTGAGAACCAGGGCAAGGAAGGTTACGATGCTGATAAGCTGAATGTGGCTCTGACAGATATTAAAACAGCTGTTGCTAATGCTAAAAAGCATAATAGCAATTTGACAGAAGCTGATGTCCGTAAAATCGTTGAAGAAACACTGAAAAACTACGGTCTTAGCAGTTCCGTCACAGCTGACCAAATCAATCTGATTATTAACTTTGCTGTCAATCTTTCAAACAGCGGAGTCATCACAAATTCTGATTTCACAAAAACTCTCACCGACTTGAAAAACAGTATTGTTTCAAAGGCTGGTGACACATTCAATAATATCAACCTTAACTTTGACGCAAACGGACTTCTTGAAGATGGCGGTAATTTCTTCAGCAATATCTGGAATGCAATCGTCAATTTCTTTAAGGGGTTGCTAGGTCAATAAGACTGTCTAAAAAAATGCAACTAAAAACCAGCTAAATTCTAGCTGGTTTTTGCATATTTGTTACTCCCACTCAACAGTTGCAGGTGGTTTGCTGGTAATATCGTAGACGATGCGGTTAACATGGTCAACTTCATTGACGATACGAACAGAGATTTTTTGCAGAACATCCCAAGGAATCTTGGCAAAGTCAGCTGTCATACCATCGATAGAAGTGATAGCACGAATGGCAATTGTGTAGTCGTAAGTCCGACCGTCGCCCATAACACCTACTGAACGAACGCCAGTGTTGACAGTGAAGTATTGCCAGATATCGCGGTCAAGACCAGCCTTGGCAATTTCTTCACGGAGAATAGCGTCTGATTCGCGGACGGTTTCCAATTTTTCCTCTGTTATTTCACCCATGACACGGATAGCAAGACCAGGACCTGGGAATGGCTGGCGCCATACAATTTCATCAGGCATACCAAGCTCTGTACCCAAAGCACGCACTTCATCCTTATAGAGTGTATTTAGAGGTTCAATCAGCTCAAACTGCATATCTTCTGGCAGACCACCAACATTGTGGTGAGACTTGATCGTTTGAGCAGTGTCAGTACCAGATTCGATAACGTCTGTATAGAGAGTTCCTTGAGCTAAGAATTTTACATCTTTCAGTTTGCTGGCTTCATCGTCAAAGACGTAGACAAACTCGTTTCCGATGATTTTACGTTTTTGCTCTGGATCAGATACACCAGCAAGTTTGTCAAGGAAACGCTTCGCTGCGTCCGCTTTAACGATATTAAGACCAAACTTGCCGCCCAGCATATCCATGACCTGATCTGCTTCGCCTTTGCGCAAAAGACCGTGATCTACAAAGATACAGATCAATTGATCGCCGATAGCTTTCTGCAAGAGGACGCCTACAACAGAAGAGTCAACACCACCTGATAGGCCGAGCAGGACACGTTTGTCGCCGACTGTTTCACGAATTTTTTGAATCTGCATATCGATGAAGTTATCCATAGACCAGTCGCCCTTAGCGCCACAGATATTGAGAGCAAAATTGCGCAGAATATCGTAACCGTACTCAGAATGACGAACCTCAGGGTGGAATTGAATTCCGTAGATTTTCTTGTCAGGATTCTCAATAGATGCAAAAGGACAGTCTGCAGATGTACCAGTACGGACAAAATCTGCAGGAATCTCTGTTACCGCATCACCGTGGCTCATCAGGACAAGCTGCTCATCTGGTGTGCCTTCAAAAAGAAGAGAAGTAGCACGAGTCAGCTTGGATTGACCATATTCACGATTGCCGGCATCACCTGCTGGCAACACTTTCCCGCCTAATTTATGAGTCAAAAGCTGCATACCGTAGCAAATTCCCAAAATTGGAATCCCCAACTCAAAAATCTCTGGGTCAATATCAAATGAACCTTCTTCATAAACCGAGTTAGGCCCACCTGAAAGGATAATCCCAACAGGACGGATAGCACGGACTTCATCCGCTGTGATCTTGTGGCTCTTGAGTTCAGAAAATACACCAATTTCACGGATGCGACGTGAGATCAGCTGATTGTACTGGCTGCCGTAATCAAGCACGATGATTTTTTCAACATCTTGCAATTCAGTTGTAGTTGTCATCTTTTCCCTTTCTTAAAAGAAGTAATCTTTTTCCCATCATTTTATCACAAAAATCGAATTTTTCCAAGGTAATAGGACTAGCTGCAAGTAAAAATAACTGAAAAGTGAGAGCATTTTTGTCTAAAAAATGGTAATAAAATAGGATTTCCCTACATTGATTGATATTTAGTTTGACTTTTAAACTAATTGATAATACAATAAATGTATAAAAAAGCTGCTTAAAATCAGAAAAGAGGGCTATTGATGTTACCTGCTTATGTGAAAATACATGATCAAATAAAAAAAGATATTGACGAAGGTATTTGGGAGATTGGCGAGCGTTTACCAAGTGAACGTGATCTTGCTGAAACTTTCGAGGTCAGCAGAATGACCCTGCGCCAAGCTATTACGCTTCTGGTGGAGGAAGGGGTGCTAGAGCGTCGAGTCGGCAGCGGGACTTATGTTGCTAGTACACGCGTTCAGGAAAAAATGCGTGGAACAACTAGTTTTACAGAAATTATGAAGTCTCAAGGGAAAATACCATCCAGCCAGCTGATTTCCTACCGTCGGACGCTGCCTAGCGAGCGAGAAGTCGAAAAGCTGGGCATTCATAAGACAGAGAACATCATCCGCATGGAACGGGTTCGCTACGCTGACGATATCCCAGTGGTCTATGAAGTTGCCTCAATTCCAGAGAAATTTATAAAGAATTTCAAAAAAGAAGAAGTGACCAGCCATTTCTTCCAGACCTTACAAGAGCACGGCTATAAAATCGGCAAGTCCCAGCAGACCATTTACGCCCGTTTGGCCAAGGAAAAGATCGCTAAATATCTAGGAATTTCCCGTGGTCACGCTATTTTAGGGCTAACACAGGTTTCTTATTTTGATGATGGAACGGCCTTTGAGTATGTAAAAAGCCAGTATGTCGGCGAACGCTTTGAATTTTATTTAGAAAACAAATGATTACATAATTTAAATTATGTTATAAAACTGTCGGTCGGCAGTTTTTTATAATTCTCTATTTTCAAATATACCGAAAGAGTGGAGTTTAAAGGGATTATTTGGTATAATATTCTTTATGGAAATTGAAAAAACAAATCGAATGAATGCTCTGTTTGAGTTTTATGCGGCTTTGCTGACCGACAAGCAGATGAACTATATTGAGCTCTACTATGCGGATGACTACAGCCTTGCTGAGATTGCCGAGGAGTTTAACGTGAGCCGCCAAGCTGTCTATGACAATATCAAGCGGACAGAGAAAATTCTGGAAGACTACGAAATGAAACTGCACATGTACTCTGACTATATCGTCAGAAGTCAGATTTTCGATCAGATTATGGAGAAATATCCTGATGATCCCTATTTACAGGAGCAACTTGCGGTTTTGTCCAGCATTGATAACCGAGAATAAAACGGATAGAAACCTGTCCATTTCCATCATTTGATAATTAAGAGGAGAAATATTTATGGCTTTTGAAAATTTAACTGAACGCTTACAGAACGTCTTTAAAAACCTACGCAGAAAGGGCAAAATTTCTGAGAGTGATATCCAGGAAGCGACCAAGGAGATTCGTCTTGCCCTCTTGGAGGCTGACGTTGCCCTGCCTGTTGTTAAAGACTTTATTAAAAAGATTCGTGAGCGAGCTATTGGACACGAAGTTATTGACACGCTCAATCCAGCTCAACAGATCATCAAAATCGTAGACGAAGAGCTAACAGCCATTCTAGGTTCTGATACTGCCGAGATTATCAAGTCCCCAAAGATTCCGACTATTATCATGATGGTCGGTTTGCAAGGGGCTGGTAAGACGACCTTTGCGGGTAAATTGGCCAATAAACTCAAGAAAGAAGAAAATGCTCGTCCTTTGATGATTGCGGCGGATATCTACCGTCCAGCGGCTATTGATCAGCTGAAAACACTGGGACAACAAATTGATGTGCCAGTCTTTGCCTTGGGGACAGAAATTCCAGCAGTAGAGATTGTCCGTCAAGGTTTGGAGCAAGCCAAGGCTAATCACAACGACTATGTCCTGATTGATACGGCTGGTCGCCTACAAATTGATGAAAAACTCATGCAGGAGCTAGCTGATGTCAAGGCTTTAGCACAGCCAAATGAAATTCTGCTGGTTGTCGATGCCATGATCGGCCAGGAAGCAGCAAATGTAGCCCGTGAATTTAACAATCAGCTGGAAGTAACTGGGGTTATCCTGACCAAGATTGATGGGGATACCCGTGGTGGTGCAGCTCTGTCAGTCCGTCAGATTACTGGCAAACCAATCAAGTTCACTGGTACCGGTGAAAAGATTACTGATATCGAAACCTTCCACCCAGACCGTATGTCTGGCCGTATCCTCGGTATGGGGGATATGTTGACCCTGATTGAAAAGGCCGCTCAAGAGTATGATGAAAAGAAATCTCTTGAAATGGCTGAAAAAATGCGGGAAAATACCTTTGATTTCAACGATTTCATCGACCAGCTGGACCAAGTGCAGAACATGGGCCCTATGGAAGAATTGCTCAAGATGCTGCCAGGTATGGCCAATAATCCTGCTCTTAAAAACATCAAAGTGGATGAAAAAGAAATTGCCCGTAAACGTGCCATCGTATCTTCTATGACACCAGCAGAGCGGGAAAATCCAGACCTGCTCAACCCAAGTCGTCGTCGTCGGATTGCGGCTGGTTCTGGTAATAGCTTTGTCGAAGTCAATAAGTTTATCAAAGACTTTAACCAAGCTAAACAGATGATGCAGGGCGTCCTATCTGGAGATATGAACAAAATGATGAAACAGATGGGGCTCAATCCTAACAATCTGCCTAAAAATATGCCGGGTGGCACGCCTGATATGTCAGCTTTAGAAGGCATGATGGGCCAAGGCGGTATGCCTGATTTATCTGCTTTAGGCGGAGCAGGTATGCCAGATATGAGTCAACTTTTCGGCGGTGGCCTCAAAGGAAAAGCGGGAGAATTTCTCATGCGCCGCAGCATGAATAAAATGGCCAAGCAAATGAAGAAAAACAAGAAAAAACGGAAGTAATTGCAAACAAGTTACATAATTTATTTTATGTAACTTGTTTTATACACTTAGGAAAAAGAAATGAAAAAGTTTATTAAGTACCTAATTCAGCTTTATAACGACATACAAGCGAAACTCACTTCTCATCCCATCAGTCATCTGCCCTTTAGCAAAGTTGATATTCAGCCAATTATCATGATTCCGGGCAGTTCAGCAACAGAGAATCGTTTTAATCGAATGGTTAAAAAGCTCAATCGCAATCAACATCCGCATCATAGTCTGGTTCGTATTAAAGTCTGGAATGACGGGCATATAACTTATCGTGGGCATTTGAAGCGAAAGGACAGAACCCCCATTTTCGTGGTTGGTTTTCAGAATAATCGCGATGGTTACAAAAATATCAAGAAGCAGGCTGCTATGTTCAACGCTGCCATAACTGTTTTGCAAGAAAAGTACTCTTTTAACAGCTTTAAAGGACTGGGACATTCTAATGGCGGACTAGTTTATACAGTATTCCTGCAGCAATACCTAGCAAACCATTCAGGGTTGGGGATGGAAAAGCTCCTGACTATTGGCAGTCCTTATAATCTGAACAAGAAAAATCTCAATCATCGAGTTGCGATGCTAGATGACTTTGTAGCCAACCAGGGAAAACTTCCTAAGAACCTGCAGCATTTGTCAATTTTGGGAATATTTTTCCGAGATGGCGATGGTATTGTCCATAGAAGCAGTGTAGAAGCTGGGAGCTTGATTTATAAAGGAAAGATCGCTTCGCACAGAGAGGTCGTCATCACAGGTAAGACTGCACATCATTCATCTCTGCCGCAAAATGATCAAGTCATTGATTTAATTCGGGAGTTTTTATTCTAATAATTATATTACATAATTTTATTTCGGTAAAAATTTAGAAAGACAATAAAACAATGAAAATGACAGACATTCTTCATAGGTATTATGGTGACTTTGATCTGATAAATGAAAGATGGAATGAAGACTATGAAAACATTTTGATTAAGCCAAAGGATGATCAAGAATATAAAAGATGCCGTTTGGCAAAGAAAACACCCAAAAAAGAAGGCTACTTTACAGTCTTTTGGAAAAAAGGCCAAGACAACAAGAATATTCCTTATAGCGATGAGGACTTGGGAGATGAACTGGTTATTGTCGTCATCGACGACCGTCATTGCGGTATATTTATAATTCCCAAAGAGGTGGCTATCAGTAAAAAAATTCTTTCTACAAAGGATTGTAAAGGAAAAATGGCTATGCGGTTTTATCCGTCCTGGTGCAGCAATTTAAATAAAGCAGCTCGGGCAACACAAAAATGGCAACTGGATTATTTTCAAAAAATCGAATTAGAAGAATAAATTTTAGGTAAAACAAGACAGAGTTTAGTTTCTCAATTCAAAACTGAAAATTTTTGTACATTTGACTTAATAAGGGTTAAACCCTTGATACAACTGAATTAGAAACATAAAGTACACTGTTTAAAAAATGTACTTTATTTTTGTTTTGTACATTATTTTAAGAAAGAATAATGTACAACGTTTGTGTCGATGGAGGTACTAAAGATGGAATAGTAAATGTATATTTTGAAAGAAAAGGATGAGTATGGGTGAGATATTTATAGAATTAGAGAATGGTAATTGACTAATAGTCCCAAATTGTTTTGTAATCGCAATAAACCCAGTCACTGATACCAGAAAGTGCTAAAAATGACTTGTTTTTATTATTTTCTTAGTGGAAAAAATTTTAGAATATATATTATGGTGTACTAATATGTCCTTTTAGTCATTTTATTTTTGTGATATAATAATTAAGTTAGGAGGGCTGCTTATGGTTGAATTCACTCTTGAACCTTTCGCTAATGATACTTTTCGACTGTTAAAGTCTCTGAAGGAGAATCAAGTCGAAGTGAAAGGCGATTATTATATCTCCCTATCTCAACAAGAGATAGCTGACATCAACCACATGTCAAAACTAAAAACAAATAGATTATTGCGTGATTTGATTGAGGGAGAGTATGTTTGTCCTTATCAAAACAAACGTGGTAAGTATGCAATTACTGAAAAAGGTCAAAAAGTTTTACACCTAATTCAGAAAAAAAACGCTTGACAAAGGAGAGAATGATGGTACAATCATTAGACAAGACAAGACAAGACAAGACAAGACAAGACAAGACAAGACAAGACAAGACAAGACAAGACAAGACAAGACAAGACAAGACAAGACAAGACAAGACAAGACAAGACAAGACAAGACAAGACAAGACAAGACAAGTAATTAATGATTTGGTAAGTTGGGTCTGCCCTTGTTGTGGTATCGAATTTGATTGTAGTCCTAAGGAAATGATTTTAAGAACTGAACTAGGCAATTGGAATTTTCAAACTTGCCCTAACTTTTGTGAGTGGGTAACTAGTATTTTCAAAAACAATGCGTTTCACAACGAACCAATTTTGGTTGAAGAGTGGAGCGAGAAAAATAAAATGCCTATTTTCCTTGCACAAACAGACATTGAGACTAAAAAATATTGGTGGTGTTGCTCCAACTGTCATGGTGAATACCTATGCTCGATTCCTAGACGGCGGGAAGTAAAAAATAGTTGCCCTTATTGTAGTAACAAAGAACCCTTAAAGGGATTAAACACGTTACTAGATCTTTATCCTGACTTGAATAGTATGTGGAATGTTGAGAATAATGTTTCTACGGAAGAAATAGTAATAGATACTAAATCTAATAAACGCTATCTTTGGCATTGTAATACATGTTATTGTAATTTCAGAGAAAAACTCAATGTTGTTTTAGAACGATATCTGAAGAGTAATCCACCTAGTACAGATAATGTTTGTCCAAATTGCACAGATCAGATAATTCCTGCAGTTCAAAATAATCTAAAAGAAACGCATCCACATCTAATGAGCGAATGGGATTATCTAAACAATATACTGCTTGCGAATCCGGAAAGAGTAACAGGTAAAAGTCTAATTAGAGTTTGGTGGAAGTGCCAAAACAATCCTAATCATAGATACAAAAAATTGATCAGGGAAAGAGTTCTATTTGAAAAACGTAACATGGAACCATGCATTATTTGTAAAGGTCGTAGACGTAAACGAGAGCATTTTGTTCCATTTAAGTAAAAATCCTATCTATCATTACAGGCATTTTATGATGCAGAGAATTGTGATAACAAAATTTTAAAGGAAGTACACACACGAGGTTTATTTGATTTATCGAATTTATTTTCACAAAATGTACAAATGGAAAAATTTCAGTTTTCACTTTAATAATGTTCATTTTTAGTGGAAGTTTTGGTTTTAAAAAAATTCAGTTTACTGTGAAATAAAGTACATTTTTTCAATTTTTGGCGGAAAAATTTTTTTTAGTTATGGACTATTACTTCCCTCTAACATCTTTCCGAAAAACTATAATTTTCTTGAAAAATACACCTAGATATGTTATACTTCTTTTATAGAAAAATCATGAGGAAGATGGAATGAAACGCGAGATTTTATTGGAACGAATTGATAAACTGAAGCAGATTATGCCTTGGTACGTTCTAGAATACTACCAATCCAAGCTGGCAGTACCTTATAGTTTTACGACCTTGTATGAATATCTTAAAGAATACGATCGATTTTTTCGCTGGGTTTTAGACTCTGGTATATCTGACGCTTCAGAGATTGCTGAGATTCCTCTCTCGGTCTTGGAAAATATGACCAAGAAAGACATGGAAGCCTTCATTCTGTATCTGCGAGAGCGGCCGCTTCTCAATGCTAATACGACCCAAAACGGTGTTTCCCAGACAACCATCAATCGGACTCTTTCAGCTTTGTCCAGCCTCTACAAATATTTGACTGAGGAAGTTGAAAACGAGCAGGGTGAGCCCTACTTCTATCGAAATGTGATGAAAAAAGTTGCTACTAAGAAGAAAAAGGAGACTCTGGCCGCTCGTGCAGAGAATATTAAGCAGAAGCTCTTTTTAGGGGATGAAACCGAGGAATTCCTCCAGTATATCGATACGGAATACCCTAAGAAGCTCTCTAATCGCGCCCTATCTTCCTTCAACAAGAACAAAGAACGAGATTTAGCCATCATTGCCTTGCTGCTAGCCTCTGGTGTTCGTCTGTCTGAAGCTGTCAATCTGGACCTAAAGGACATCAATCTCAAAATGATGGTCATCGAAGTGACAAGAAAAGGCGGGAAAAGGGACTCTGTCAACGTTGCCGCTTTTGCTAAACCCTATTTAGAGGAATATCTGAACATTCGAAGCAAACGATACAAGGCCGAAAAGACAGATACAGCCTTCTTTTTGACTGAATACCGTGGTACTCCTAATCGAATCGATGCTTCTAGTGTCGAAAAAATGGTGGCCAAGTATTCTGAGGACTTCAAGGTGCGAGTGACACCTCACAAACTCCGCCATACGCTTGCTACACGTTTATACGATGCAACCAAATCTCAAGTTCTCGTCAGTCACCAGCTAGGGCATGCTAGTACACAAGTCACTGACCTTTACACCCACATTGTCAATGATGAACAAAAGAATGCTTTGGATAAACTATAGTTTACATAATTTAAGTTATGACAGAAACACAGAAAATACTCTACGATTAAAAATCGTAGAGTATTTTTACTTACTTATTTAGTATTTAACCGAATCACTTCATCGGTCTTTTCCCAAATCGCTGGGTTATGTGTCGCAAGAATCATCAAACGGTCTGGCTTTTTCAATGATAACAGTAAGTTCATAATTTCTTGTGAAGTTTCCGGATCGAGTGCTGCAGTCAGTTCATCTGCTAAAATCAAGGGAGGATCCTTGAGGATGACTTTGGCCAAGGCGACACGTTGCGCTTCTCCGCCTGATAATTCATAGACTTTTTGATTGAGTGTGAGATAATCCAATCCCACCTTTTCTAAGACTTCTTCTTCTCGCTGCTTCTTCTCTTGTTTAGTCGATTTTTGACCAATCAATCCAAGTTCTAAATTGGCAGCTACGGTTTCGTTTTCAAGAAGACCAAAGTTTTGAAAGAGATAGCCTAATTCATTTTTGAAAAAGTGATGAGGTTTGATTTGCTTAAGCTCTTGCCCTCGATAGCTGATGCTCCCCTTATCATAAGGTTCTAGTTTGGCTAGAATATTGAGTAGGGTTGTCTTGCCACAACCACTATTTCCGATTAGCGCATAGACCTTTCCTGCTTCAAATTGCAGATTGATATCCTGAAAGACAGTCCGTTCTCCAAATGATTTTATCAGGTGTTCTATTTTAATCATATTAGGCTCCTTTCAGAATAATGGGCAAGAAATGGTCCTCTTTATGCGAGCGGTAAAGAAGAATCAGCCATGCATTGGTCGCAAATAATAAGAGCGTGATGAGAGCGATCCACCATTCCTGTGTGAGAAAGAAAATCAGGACACTACCTAATAGCAGCATGACAATCTCTGATACGAGCATGCTTTGGTGAATTTTCAAAAAGTCCATACCCGCAATCTTCTTCAGAAATATCGGTCTTCTAAACTCTTCAAAATAGAGGAAATTCATGGTGTTAAAGAGTAGAATGGAGGTCGCCATTCCGAAGATACCGCCAGCAATGGCCATGAGGTTCTCTAATTGAATGGATTGCATCATCTGCTGATAGACAGCTGCTGCATAGTCATATTGACTTACGTTTTTTTCAAGCCCATGCTCAGCTACTAGCTTCTTGCTTTTTTCAAGTCCATCAAAATACAGATAAGAATTGAGTTGAGAGAAATAAGGATTGTCGTAGCCACCAAAGCTTTTAGGTCGAACAACAACCAAAATCGGATCGGTCAAGAATTGCTGATAGTTCATAGGTGTATTGTTGTAAATAAAGCGTTTTTGGTTGTTAGGAAGATAGGTCACCCGTGCTTTCATGGGTAACTGGCTCTTTCCTTGTTCATCTCTAGGAGTCAGATAATCTTCATAGCGTTTTTTCAACTCCTCTTCTTGACCCTTCAACTTTTCAGGGAGCAAGAGGCCAAATTCTCCAGCTTGCAAGTGATTCAAGCGCTCTTTTTCCTCAGGGGAAACCGAGATCCTTTGGATATCGAGGTAATTTGGAGTGACATATAGGCTATTGGCAAGAGGATCGTAATCTGTGATTGAAAGAGTTCTCCCTGTTCTAGGATCGTTCATGAGGCCTTTTGAATTAAAAGATACGAGCTGATGATAGACCAAGAGACCGCCTTTTTCAATGCCAGACTCGATTAGCTTAGTCCATTTGGCTCTGTTTTCAATTTGCGTCTCTTTGTTTGTATTCTGTGAAAAATCCTCCCGATTTACACCAATTTGAACCCAATTCGTCTCTTTAGACCAAGCCACTTTCCCCTCTTGGTAAGTCTGCCAGACAGAACCATAGATACTGACCCGATGGATAGCAAGGCCAATGAGAGCAACAGCGAGAAATTGACAGGTAAAGAGAAAAACTAAAATCCTTTTTACTGGAATTTTCCCTTTTAAAAGGCTAACCAAGTGCACCGTCTGGATGCTGAATGCAAATATAAAGGACAGGAGAGCAGATACGATGAGCAAGAGCGTATTATAAATGATACTACTTGAAATAATGAAGGAATAGGCAAAGGGGGTTAATTGTAAGCAATAAATCAAAATGGATCCTAAGGCACTGGCTCCAATACATCCTAAAAGCAACTCTCTGCTGTCTTCCATGAGAGAACGTCCAAAGAGTTGGTACCGTCTCATCCCTCCAATGTAACGAATCCCTGCACTCCTCAATTCAAGTGTTTTTTGAATAATGGCCAATGCACTAAAGCTAAGAATAAAAATAACCAAGGCTAAGGATTGGGAACCAGATCCAAAAAATGCCATAAAATTCTGCAAGAGATTAGGCTTATTCATGAAAGTCTTTGAAAAACCAAGTTCATGGAGTTTCTGAGTCAACTTTTCGAGTGGTAACTTCCCTGATAGGATATAGTAATTGGTAAGTAAGCTTTCCTTAGAAGCGACTTCTTTCTCTGCTTTTTTGATCCCCTTTGGAGTCTCTCCCTCTCCGTAGAGATCATAGGAGAACTTGACCTGACCTTCAGCATCCGTTTGTTGAATCTGACGAGCGATTACACTACTGCTTTCCTTTGCTAACTGATCTAAGTTGGCTGAAAGCTCCTCATAGGTGACAGCTCTTTCTTGTTTAAGAACTCCTACCACAGGGAGGCTTCGATAGATGAGCGTATTTGGGGAAATAAAGGCAATCCAAAGAAGAAAGCTGGTGACAAAAAGATTAGAAAAGATAATAAAGACTCGTTTCATAAGATCACACTTTCTAAAGAGAGATACTTCAAGCCTTTCAAATGACTTAATCCATCTATAGTATACCATGAAAGCAATATATTAGAAACTATCTATAGGTAAAAATGAGTTTAAAAAAAGATCCGCAAAAGCGAATCTCTTATGATTTTATCCCACCACTGCTTCAGCGATTTCTTCACGGCTAATACCGGCAAAGTAGCGGGTAATATCTATTGTTTCCAGTGCTTTGAGGACATCTTCGCGTTCGTATTTCACTCCACGAAGGACATCTTCTACTGCTGCGACGTCTTCGATACCAAAGAAGTCACCATAAATCTTGATGTCTTGGATTTTTGACTCGATAACATTGGCAAAGACTTCGACCTTACCACTAGGGAATTTTGTTCCACGACGGACGTTAAATTCAGGTGATTTTCCGTAGTTCCAGTCCCAAGTTCCAAACTTGGTATCCTTGATGCGGTTGATTTCAGCCAATTCTTCTTCTGAGAAGACGTATTCAGTCATCTCTGGATACTCTTTTTTCATGTATTCCAATAGCAAATCCCGGAATTCTTCAACTGTGATTTTTTCTGGCAATTCATCGATAATATTGGTTACACGGGCACGGACAGATTTAACCCCTTTTGACTCAAATTTATCTTTTGAAACCTTAAGGGCATTTGCTAGGACTGACAAATCAACGTCAAAGAGCAAGCAACCGTGGTGCATGATACGCCCATTGATATAGGCTTGGGCATTTCCACAGAATTTCTTGCCATCAATCTCAAGGTCGTTACGGCCTGTAAACTCAGCTTTAACACCGAGTTGAGCCAAGGTGTTGATAACGGGAGTTGAGAAGCTCTTGAAGTCAAAGGCCTTGTTTTCATCTTCTTTTGAAATAATCGTGTAGTTGAGGTTGTTTAAATCATGGTAAACAGCTCCACCACCACTGATACGGCGGACTACCTCAATGCCATTTTCTCGAACATAATCACGATTGATTTCTTCAATAGTATTCTGGTGACGTCCGACAATGATAGATGGTTTATTGATCCAAAGAAGGAAGATTTGATCCTCATCAAGTAGGTGTTTAAAGGCATATTCTTCCAAGGCGATATTAAAGGCAGTGTCGTTTGAATGATTGATAATGTATTTCATGATATCCCTTTATACGATAGAAACTGGAAAATATCTTTCCAGTCTGAACTATCTTCGTTTTATTTTTTCTTAGGTGAATGGATTGCCATTCCTAGAACATCTGCAAATGCTTCGTACATCACTTCAGAGTAGGTTGGGTGTCCGTGGATGGTCTTGAGCATTTCTTCAACAGTGATTTCCATTTCGATGATACTTGACGCTTCGTTGATCAATTCTGCAGCTGCAGGACCAATGATGTGCACACCAAGGATTTCTCCGTATTTCTTATCAGCGATAACTTTTACGAAACCTTGAGCCGCATCTGATGCAATAGCACGGCCGTTCGCAGCAAAGTTGAATTTACCGATGGCTACATCGTATTTCTCACGTGCTTGTTCTTCAGTCAGACCTACTGCTGCTACTTCAGGAAGAGTGTAGATAGCTGCAGGAGTCAAGTTCAGTTTGGCAACAGCATGATTTCCTTTAAGGGCATTTTCAGCGGCAACTTCACCCATGCGGAAGGCTGCGTGAGCCAACATCTTAGTACCGTTGATGTCACCTGGTGCGTAGATACCTGGAACTGAAGTTTCCATGTATTCATTGACTTTGATACGTCCACGATCCAATTCAAACTCAACATCGCCAATTCCTTCAAGGTCTGGAACACGACCGATTGAAAGAAGAGCTTTACTTGCGATGATATCGTCTTTTCCTTCAACCTTGATACGAAGTTGACCATTTTCCTCGATGATTTCTTGGAGTTTTGTACCTGTCAAGATAGTCATGCCTTTGCGTTCCAAAATCAAGCGAAGATTCTTAGATACTTCCGCATCCATAGCTGGAACAATACGGTCCATCATTTCGATAACAGTTACTTTTGAACCAAATGTCATGAAAGCTTGGCCGAGTTCGATACCGACAACCCCACCACCGATGATTACGAGGCTTTCTGGTACTTCGTTCATTTCAAGAATGTCATCACTGGTCATCACGAGTGATGATTCCATACCAGGAACGTTGATCTTGCTGACTTTTGAACCACCAGCAAGGATGATTTTCTTGGTTTCAAGCAATTCTGAGCCATTAACCAAGACATTCTTGTCTTTAGTGATTGTACCAATTCCCTTATGAACAGTAACTCCGTAGCTACGAAGGAGACCAGCAACACCACCTACCAAGGTGTTTACAACCTTAGACTTGGTTTCAAGGAGTTTGTCCATATCTACAGTGAAGTTAGGATTTTCGATCAAGATACCACGGTTTGCTGCGTGACCGATGTTTTCGATGATTTCAGCGTTGTGAAGGTAGGTCTTGGTTGGGATACAGCCACGGTTCAAGCAGGTTCCACCGAGTTCTGATTTCTCAACAAGGGCAACCTTACCACCGAGTTGGGCTGCTTTAATGGCTGCCACATAACCAGCAGGACCACCACCAATCACAACGATATCAAAGGCATCATCACTCTTACCATCGTCGTTTGAAGCACTAGCTGCAGGTACAGGACTAGCTTCTGGCGCTGTAGCTCCAGCAGTTGGGATGTTCTCCCCTTCTTCACCAAGGTAGCCAATGACTTCCGTTACAGGGACCGTTTCACCATCTCCTTTTAGGATGGCAATCAAGTAGCCATCTTCTTCGGCTTCCAATTCCATGCTGACTTTGTCAGTCATGATTTCCAAAAGGATTTCTCCTTCTTTTACAAATTCTCCGACTTTTTTATTCCATTGGACGATTTGTCCTTCTGTCATATCCACGCCGGCTTTTGGCATAATTACTTCTAAGGCCATGTCTTACTTCCTTTATCTATATCTCTAAAAATAAATACTGTATTATTTAAACCAACATTGAGATTGGGTTCTCAATTAAGGCTTTCAAGTCTTTCATAAACTTAGCACCAGCCATACCATCTACGACACGGTGGTCAATCGTTAATCCAAGGCTCATGATTGGACGAATCACAATCTCGCCATTTACAACTACAGGTTTCTCTACTGTTGAGCTAACCCCGAGGATTGCTGAATTTGGTTGGTTAATAATAGGACCAAAGGACTGAACACCAAACATTCCCAAGTTACTGATTGTGAATGTTGAATTTTGCAGTTCACTTGGAGCCAATTTGCCATCCAAGGTACGTCCAATCACATCCTTGAAGGCTACAACCAACTCTGAAAGGCTCATCTTCTCAGCATTGTAAACAACAGGTGTCATCAAGCCATTATCCATTCCCACAGCCATAGCAAGGTTGACATAATTGTGAGTGATAATGGTCTTGCCGTCTTCGGTCAATGAAGCGTTGATGTATGGGTGCTTCATCAGTGTCTTAACAACAGCGAGAGAAAGCAAGTCAGTAACCGTAATTTTCTTACCAGTTGCTTCCATGATTGGCTCAAGAACCTTCTTACGAAGCGCCAACATTTCTGACATATCGACATCGTAGTTGAGCGTGAAGGTCGGCGCAGTTAGGTAGGATTCAACCATACGTTGGGCGATAACCTTACGCATTGGTGTCATTGGAATACGCTCAATCTCACCATAAGGAGTGATATTGTCTGGAACTTCTTCCACTTTTTCGATCTGAGCAGGAGACTTGATGGTATCGTTTTCGATATTTTCAGGAAGCAAGGCCAAAACGTCCTTCTTCATAATCTTACCACGATGACCCGTTCCTTGGATTTCCTGCCAAGCAATGTTATGTTCGAGGGCAATTCGTTTTGCAAGTGGCGAAATGCGAACCACATTTGTGTCTTTATAAGTTTCCACATCTTCTTTGTGGACACGACCGTTTGCGCCTGAGCCAGAAACGTCGTAGAGGTTGATACCTAGATCATCCGCTAACTTTCTAGCCGCAGGAGTCGCTCTTAGCTTGTCATCAGCCATGACCTCTCCAATTCTATTTATGATACAAAGGGCGTTTAAAAGCGACCGAAAAATAGGAAATCAACGCAGACTTCGATGAAGTCAAGGAGATTTATCTTTTTTCCGAGCTTTTAGCCCACACTAAATATAAATATTAAAAGTACTTATTAGGACCTCTACACAAGATTAGATTACATAAAATAATCTATGTAATCTAATCCATGAGAAAGCCTTTTCTTTATTATACCTTATTCTTTATGATATGTCTTCCGAATAGCGTCTTTGATGCTTTCAAGAGTCGGAATCATTGCATTTTCCAAGTTTTGTGCATATGGCATTGGCACATCTTCTCCAGCACAACGGCGAATTGGTGCATCTAGATAGTCAAATGCTTCAGATTCAGAAATAATCGCTGAAATCTCTCCGATATAACCACTTGTTTTGTGGGCATCGTTGACGAGAACAACCTTACCAGTCTTTTTAACAGAGTTGATGATAATTTCTTTATCAAGTGGCACCAATGTACGTGGGTCAACGACTTCTACAGAGATACCTTCTTCTGCCAATTCTTCAGCCGCCTGCATGACACGGCGAAGCATTTTACCGTAGGTAACAACTGTTACATCTGTACCTTCGCGTTTGATTTCCCCTACCCCAAGTGGGATCGTGTAGTCTGGATCAACTGGCACTTCCCCTTTTTGGTTAAATTCTGACTTGTACTCAAGAATGATAACTGGGTTGTTATCGCGGATAGAAGCCTTGAGGAGGCCTTTCATATCAGCAGGCGTACCTGGTGCTACTACCTTGAGGCCTGGAATGTGGGTAAACCAAGACTCTAGAGATTGTGAGTGCTGCGCTGCGGACCCCACTCCATTACCAGCCGCACAGCGAATGGTCATCGGAACTTGCCCTTTACCACCAAACATATAACGTGTTTTAGCCGCTTGGTTGACGATATTATCCATAGCAATTACAGCGAAGTCCATGAAAGTCATATCAACAATCGGGCGAAGTCCTGTCATGGCTGCTCCTGCTGCTGCTCCAGAAATCGCTGCTTCTGAAATCGGACAGTCGCGTACACGCTCAGGTCCAAATTCTTCCAGCATACCAACAGATGTTCCGAAATCTCCACCGAAAACTCCGACATCCTCTCCCATCAAGAGTACATTTTCATCGCGACGCATTTCCTCAGACATAGCGAGGATAATGGTGTCACGAAATGACATTGTTTTAGTTTCCATTTTCTTTTTTCTCCTCTCTTTAGTCTGCGTAAATATCTTCAAAAGCAGATTCAAGCGGTGGGAATGGGCTTTCTTCTGCAAACTTGACAGATGCTTCTACCGCTTCTTTGACACTAGTTTGAATAGCTTCTAGTTCCTCCTCACTTGCAATGTCATTTTCTAGCAAGTAGTTGCGAAGATTTTCAATGGGATCTTTTTTCTTCCATTCGTCTACTTCTTCACGAGTGCGGTATTTACCAGGATCAGAAGATGAATGTCCTAACCAACGATAGGTTACACTTTCGATCAAGACCGGTCCTTTACCACTACGGACGTGCTCGACAGCCTTTTGGAAGCCTTCATAGACATCCAGAACATTATTTCCGTCTTCGATGAACATGCCTGGGATTCCATAGGCTGCGCTGCGCTCGTGGATGTGTTCCACATTGGTCATTTTCTTGATATCCGCAGAGATTCCATAACCATTGTTAATGCAGTAGAAAATAACTGGGAGATTCCAGATAGAAGCCATGTTAACTGCTTCGTGGAAAACACCTTCGTTGGTCGCACCGTCACCAAAGAAACAGACGACAATCTTACCTGTCTTCTGCATTTGCTGAGTAAGAGCCGCACCGACAGCAATCCCCATACCGCCACCTACGATACCATTGGCACCAAGGTTCCCAGCGTCCAGATCGGCAATATGCATAGAGCCGCCTTTCCCTTTACAAGTACCATTGTACTTACCTAGGATCTCGGCCATCATACCATTTAGGTCAATGCCTTTGGCAATGGCTTGACCATGTCCACGGTGATTAGAAGTGATTAAATCATCCGGATTCAAAGCTAACATTGCACCAACGTTGGCCGCTTCCTCACCCACTGAAAAGTGAGTCATGCCTGGAACTTTCCCTTTTTTTACAAGTTGTGCAATTTTTAAGTCCATACGACGGATTTCTTCCATCTTACGAAACATCTCTAATAAGAGAGATTTATCTAAGGTTGCCATTTCTTTGCCTTTCTAAAACCCCATTCAATCGAGTGTACGGGCAGCTGCAACTATTTAAGTTGTACTAGGATATTATGAATATCCCAAGCGCTCTAGCTGTCCTATCATTCCGAATGATACAGGGTATAAGCATTATTTATTTCTCTTCTATTCTAGCGAATATTGAAAGCACTGTCAAAGTTTTTGCTCAAATTTTTTCACAAAGAAAAATCAGCATATCGCATGGATAGGCTGATTGATAAATCAAAAATAAATATTTCACAAACTATCATTCTTAGATTTTTTGAATGGTTCAATAGATTCAAAACTAGATTCTCATTCTATTTCCGAAACACTATTATATATGCTGACTGGATGTTCACCGTTGTAAGGAAGCTATTTACTATAAAAGATTATTCTGCTTTCTTTCCAAAGTCAGTAATCATCTCTTCCATCTGCTCCCGACTTGGAGTGGTCAGCATGTAGAGGTAATCACCTTGCAACTCTGCGAAAGCCGCTGGCATATCTTTTTTGACTTTAAAGTTATCACGATATTTCTCTAGCAACTCCGCCTCTGAATAGGCATAATGTGAGCTTGCGCGACGAGATGTTGCCAAGCAGAATAATGGCTCCATGTCTGATTCGGGGAAAGGTTCCCCCGCAACAATATTCGCGTATCCACGATAGAGATCGATTGAGTGAGCATAATTATAAACATCGATGGTGAAACCACCTGCTGGACGATTATTGTATTCGATAGCTATGTAATCATCGTCTTTGCGGAAAAATTCGATATGGAAAAAGCGCTCTTTCATGCCAAATGCTTGGACGATGGCTTCTCCATAAGCACGAAGTTTTGGATCCATCTCCTTGAGGACATAGTAAGAATTATCCATTTTATAAAGCATGAGGTCTAGCGGTGTGTAGGCGTAATCAAAAGTTGTTGAAAAGACAATATTCCCCTCGGAATCAATCAGTCCATCAAATGTGCAGATCTCACTAGAAGTCACAAATTTTTCAAAGAAATAGACGGTCTCCTGATCCCACTCAGCCTTAAAATGTTCAACATCCGCGGCTGTTTCAATCTTAAATGTGGCTGCAGCTCCTACCCCGTTGTCTGGTTTAGCAATCAGAGGGAGGCCGATTTTTTTGACTGCTTGTTCCACATCCGATAGTTTTTTGACAACCTGACCTGGAACGACTGGCACACCAGCTTTCTGGAAGAGTTTCTTCATTTCAGACTTGAACTTGGTCTTTTTCAGGTCATCCGGCTTGGCTCCAAAAACGTTAAATTGTTCCCGCAACTGGGCATCTTGCTCCAGCCAGTATTCATTATGAGATTCGATGCGGTCAATCGGTCCATGTTTGTAGAAAAGGAAGGCTACCGCTCGTTTAACTTCGTCCAGATTTTCCAAATTGTCAACACGGAAATACTCGGTCAAAGCATGCTGGAGGCCTGGGCCTAACTGCTCATAGGGCTCCTGTCCGATACCAAGCACTGTAATGCCCTTGTTAGCCAGCTCAATCGTAAACTGCTGGAAATTTTCTGGATAATAAGGTGAAATAACAATATAATTCATAGTAAGACTTCCTTTCTACTTAACATTTTAGAGATTTAACTGGCTCAAGAAATAAGGCATCTGCTTGCGCCACCAAATCCAATCATGAGACACATCATGTCCCCATTCAGCAAACCAGGCTGGGATATTTTTGTGTTCGCAAGCTTCTTTCAGTGTGTAGAAGGAAGGAAGGCCATCCTGCTCCCAGTCGCCCAAACCGGTACAAACGATAATATCAGCCTGCCGATAGCGGTCAATAAACCAACCATCATTTTGGTGCCAGATATAATCAGCTGGCGAGTTTTGATAAATGGCTTCGTCGTTCAAATTGTCACCGACAAAGAAACGTGCATCATAGACACCACTGAGGGCGATTACTTTATTGAAAACATCTGGATGTTGGAGGAAGAAATTGACTGCATGATAAGCGCCCATAGAGCAGCCTGTCGTCATCATTGGATCAAACCAGCCTGTCTTGTGTTTTATAAAGGGAATTGCTTCTTCAATGACATAACGCTCATAAGCACGGTGCATCTCAGCGCGGTCATGGGGATGTTTCCAGTCCGCCAGCCAGCTTTCGCTATCCACGCTGCTGAGAGTGAAAAACTGAACCTTCCCTGCCTCGATAAACCAAGAGCAGGCCTCAATCATGCCGAAATCAGCATATTCGTTGTGAGAACCGCCTGACGAGGCAAATACTACCACTGGAATACCAGCATGACCGTAACGATTGACATACATTTCACGGTTCAGATGACCGCTCCAATGACTTAAAAATTCTACATGCATTTGTTTTCTCCTTTTAGCTTCTTTTCCTACCACTTTTCACTGATAAAGCGGAAACAGTCGGGCAGGTTTTCCGCCCAGTCCACTTCATTGTGAATCGCTCCAGACTGGATTTTGATGTGGAGATTGTCCAGCTCCACACCAGCAGCAATCAGCTGACGGTAATAACTGAGCGAAGAATCAATATAGGCTTGTTTGATATTGCCTGCCATGAGGGTCTTATCTGTATCATCAGCCTCCTCCGTGCCAACATAGATGAAAACTCGCTGGTCTGGATGCAACTTCTGGCGTTCTATATAGCGGTCAAAAGCTTCTTGGTGGAGCCAGTTGGCCGATGAAAAAACACCTAGACAGCCGACCTGATCCTGATATTCAATGCCGATAAATTGGGTAATATTGCCCCCCAGTGAAGAACCAATCATAGTCGTATGCTGGCGGTCAGGCTTAGTCCGATAATTTTCGTCAATAAAAGGTTTGACGACGTCCATGACAAACTCTGCGTACTCTGTGCCCTTGCCGCCAAACTGGACACCAGGAATATTAGACTCCTGAAACTTCCAAGCGGAATACTCATCCATCCGTCGTGGTCCATCATTGTCAATAGCCACGACTATCATTTTTTCAATATCAGGATTGCGCTTGATTGTCGGAATCACTTTCCAAGAATGCCCGCTGAAAGACTCCTTGCTATAGAGGACATTTTGTCCATCATGAAAATAGACTACAGGATAGGTCTTTTTAGTATCTTGTTCATAATTTTTAGGGAGCAGCACTCGCACGCGCCGTTTTTGCTTGGTGTAAGGAACCACCAACTCATGAGTTTTCATATCAAGATAGAAATAGGATTTATTCATTTTCAGAAAACTTTCTATTTTCAAAATTTTTATTTATTATATCACAAATTAAGCAAAAAAGTTAGGAAATTCCTAACTTTTTAATGATTTTTATTAGATAATGATAGAAAATAGATTATTTATCCAAATAAGGCTGTAAATCCTGCAAGGCACGCTCAGCAATCTTCTCATAGCGCTCTTTCTTATCACGAATCCGAGGCCCATCTAGCTCTTTGATAATACCGAAATTGACATTCATCGGTTGGAAGTGCTTGCTATCAGCGTGAGTGATATAATGCGGCAGACTGCCGATTGCTGTTGTTTCTGGAAAGACAAGTGCTTCTTCTCCCTTGAAGAGTCGAGCGGCATTGATACCAGCAACTAGACCAGAAGCTGCTGATTCGACATATCCTTCGACACCCGTCATTTGCCCTGCAAAGAAAAGATTGGGCTGTTTCTTAGAGCGGAAAGTCTGCTCTAGCAGATTTGGAGAGTCCATATAGGAGTTACGGTGCATGACACCGTAGCGGACAAATTCTGCATTTTCAAGACCAGGAATCATCTGAAAGACACGCTTTTGCTCGCCCCACTTGAGATGAGTCTGGAAGCCGACAATATTATAAAGGCTGCCCGCTGCATTGTCCTGGCGAAGCTGCACTACAGCGTATGGCGTCTTAAAATCTCCGTCGCGAGGTCCTTGATAGTCATCTGGATATTCTAAACCAACCGGCTTCATCGGACCATAAAGCATGGTTTTAATGCCTCGCTTAGCCATGACTTCAATAGGCATACAACCTTCAAAGTATTTTTCTTTCTCAAAGGAATTAAGTGGTGCTTCCTCCGCATTGACCAAAGCCTCATGGAAATCCATAAATTCTTGCTTGGTCATTGGCGCATTGAGATAGGCAGCTTCGCCCTTATCATAACGAGATTTGAGATAGACCTTAGTCATATCGATGGTATTGACATCAATGATTGGCGCTGCCGCGTCGTAGAAATAAAAGCCGTCGCCGCCATTGAGCGCGTGGATTTTTTCGGCCAAAGCATCGCTGGTCAGGGGTCCTGTCGCAATGACTGTGATGGCATCCTCCGGAATTTCTGTGATTTCTTCACGAATGACCTCAATCAATGGATGATTGGTCACCAACTCCGTTACCATCTTAGAAAAACCTTCTCTATCAACCGCTAGAGCGCCACCCGCCGGCACCCAAGTCGCTTCTGCAGCTCTTAAAATGACCGAGTCCAACCGACGCATTTCTTCCTTGAGGAGGCCAACTGCATTGGTCAGCGCATCTCCTCTTAGAGAGTTAGAGCAGACCAATTCTGCAAAATCTGCAGTCTTGTGTTGAGGCGTTGACTTAACACCCCGCATTTCATAGAGTTTGACTGGGATTCCACGCTTAGCAATCTGGTAAGCTGCTTCACTGCCAGCTAGACCAGCACCGATAACATTGATATAGGATGATGACATGATTCTCTCCCTTGGATATTTCTAGATTTTCACTCTGACCATTATAACAAAAAGCTGGTAAAAAAGACAGACAGGAGGATTCCTGAAAGTCTTTCCAAAATTATTCTTTATCAAAACTGAATGTTTTCCAATTCAGTTTGCTTCCATATTTTATACTAAAACGTACTTCAGTATTCTTAGGTAGCTTATCGATTTGAAGTATTTGAGCAAGTAAGTATTCAAAATCAGAATCAGTCCAATTGTCAATATCTTCATTAGTTACTTGTAGGTTTTGTTTTCGTACCTGATCTATATCGATTCGTATTCTAATGCTAAAAGTCGAACGATCATCAGCAACTCTTTTTAAGAGTATATCACGATTGCGAACAAGCGTCTCTTCATTGAGATTGTTGACTCTACTTGGGTCTAAGTTCTTGATTAACGGAGTTAGTTCTTTGACATCCCTCTTCAAAATTGCTTCCCTTTTCTCTTGCTCTTCAAGATGAGTTCTCGGATTACCGCTATATTCTTTTTTGGGCACCAATGAATAACTCGAGTCAAATTTGTCCAATTCAATTGAGTTTTTAATATAAAGCTGCCTAATCATATCATCGTTTAAATATGTTGAAGCCAATCTATCATTTTGAAGTAACTTATTGTATGCTTCATCAAGTCTATCGTAATTGTCATCTTCAGAAACATACTCCATTTCTAAACGGTAGACTGTTTTCTTGGAAAAACCAAAGAATTTCTTCTTTTCAACTTCTTTAAGCCTCGGATTGTATTTAAGGACTGGAGTGCTCTCAACATAATCTTTTTCAAAATCCACATAGACATCAACAAATTGTTTCGTTCCTTTAATGTAAATCGGAGATCCCTGATAACCAAAGGTATCAGCTGTCGAGTATCCTTCTGCTTCTAACCCTGCAGCTTCTACTACGGAACGAATATTGGATATTGCTGTATTAGCTAAATCACGATTTACTCTGTTGTTGCATGCTGACAAAATAAATAATGCGAGAATAGAAAACAGCACACTAATTATTTTCTTAATCACTTTGCTTTTAACATCTCCTCTAAGTAAGCAATCTTAGCAAAATCCTTATGATTGTTATTTTCATTTCGGTAAGAATCTTGTGAAGAAGCTCGGTAGATAGCTAAAAATTGCTCCGCAGTCGGCAGTAAAAACTCAATACCATCAACCTCTTTTCGAGTTAGTTCAGCTATTGGTACACCTGAAAATGCCTCCAAGGTTTCCATGACCCCGAATTCAATAGACAAATCTTCTTTTTGAAATTCGTGCTCGTGCAGATTGACTAAACGATAACCTAGACGCCCCATCATGGGCTCGATCTTGTCCATATCATAAATACGCTCTTCGTCTGGTGCTTCCCAGCCACGCTCATCACCATGAACATGAATATCAATATCCCGCGCCTGCCAGTCCTGACCAGTAACCTGCTCCAGCCCCAAGGAGCCCATCAGCAGTGGAACAATTCCTATCTTGTTCAGTTGAGACGCGATTTTTAGAAATTCTGCAAATTTATCTGTCATAAAACTGCTCCTCTTCTTCAGGAGAAAATATTTTACGTAATATAAATTATGTAATAATAACTATTTCACTTTTTCTTCTTCGTAATCGCCATTGCTGCAGACCACTTGTTTGCCGCCACCACGAACTTTCTTTTCAATCAGATAATGGTCACATTTTGGACAGTTACGTCCAACCGGCTTGTCCCAAGATGTGAAATCACAGTCTGGATAACGATCACAGCCATAGAAAATGCGATTTCGCTTAGTCTTACGCTCGATAACTTGACCTTTCTGGCACTGTGAACAGGTCACGCCGATCTCCTTGACAATAGCCTGGGTGTGACGACAGTCTGGAAAGTTACTGCAGGCGTAGAACTTGCCAAATCTACCCAACTTGATGACCATTGGACTGCCACAGACCTCACAGTCAAAACCAGCTGGTTCATCCTTGATTTGGATTTTTTCCATTTCAGTCTCGGCTTTAGCAACTTCCTTTTCAAAAGGTCGATAAAACTCGTCAATAACTTTCTGCCACTGCTCTTTTCCGACTTCTACATCATCCAGTTTTGCTTCCATTTCGGCTGTAAATTTCACATTTACGATGCCTGGGAAGAATTCGACAATCAGCGCGTTGACTATTTCACCCAATTCTGTCGGCTCAAAGCGCTTGGAAACCAATTTGACATAATAACGTTTCTGAATAGTCTCAATGGTCGGTGCATAGGTAGACGGCCGACCAACACCATTTTCTTCTAAAGTCTTGATAAGAGTCGCTTCAGAATAGCGAGCAGGCGGCTGAGTAAAGTGCTGTTCTGGATTGGTATTGACACGTTTGACGGTATCACCCTTTTCCATATCCGGCAGCATTTTATTCTTGTCAGAGTCGTTGTAGATAGCCAAATAACCATCGAACTTAACCTGACTGCCGTTGGCTGCAAATTGGACACCGTTTTGCTCTAGTTTCACATTCATAGTATCAAAGACTGCTGCTGTCATTTGACTGGCTACAAAACGGTTCCAAATCAGCGTATAGAGCTTAAGCTGATCCTTATCCAGATACTTTGCGATACTTTCTGGTGTATTGAAGACGCTGGAAGGACGAATGGCCTCGTGGGCATCTTGAGCGCCAGAGGCATTCTTAGCCTTACTGCCATGTTTGGAATATTTAGCACCAAATTTATCCGTAATAAAGTTTGCTGCTTCATTTTGCGCCACAGGGCTGATACGAGTCGAGTCGGTACGCATATAGGTAATGAGACCTTGTACGCCAGAACCGATATTAATCCCTTCATAGAGCTGTTGAGCCACCATCATGGTCTTACGAGTTCGGAAATTAATCTTATTAGCGGCATCCTGCTGCATAGAGGAGGTCGTGTAGGGCAGCGGAGCATTGCGTCGGCGTTCCTTCTTTTCAACACTGTCGACAGTAAAGTCATCACCCTTGAGGTGAGACAGAACTTCTTTGACCTCATCGTTGTTGGTCAGCTTCATCTTCTTGCCATTCATGCCGTAGAAGCTAGCCTGAAACTGACGAGTTCCTTTCTTGAAGGTTCCGTCAATCGTCCAGTATTCTTCAGGTTTGAAGGCATTGATTTCATTTTCCCGATCGATAATCAGCTTGAGGGCGACAGACTGCACCCGACCAGCTGACAGGCCTTTTTTAACTTTCTTCCAAAGAATAGGAGAAATGGAGTAACCAACCAAACGGTCCAAAACCCGACGAGCCTGCTGGGCATTGACCAAATCCATATCAATCTGACGTGGCTCTTTAAAAGCATTCTTGACCGCATCTTTGGTAATTTCGTTGAAAACGACACGGTTTTTCTCTTTTTCATCTAGATCGAGAATATGAGCCAGATGCCAAGAAATAGCTTCTCCTTCGCGGTCCGGGTCGCTTGCTAGAAAGACTTGCTTGGCTTTCTTGGCTTCTTTTTTCAAATCGTTAATCAAAGGACCCTTACCACGAATATTGATGTATTGTGGCTCATAGTTGTTCTCAAAATCGATGGACATGGTAGACTTTTTCAGGTCGCGAATATGCCCAACACTGGCCAGAACCTTATAGTTTCGCCCCAGATATTTTTCTATTGTTTTTGCCTTGGCAGGCGATTCTACGATGACAAGATTCTTCTTGACCGCAGACTTTTTCTTTGTTTTTGTTACCAAATTAGACACCTTCTATAAGAAATAAATCTCATAGAGTTTAAACTATTTTTTGAGAGATGTCAACTCGTAACTATTTCTATAGGAAAACTTATTTTAAAATTTAAACTCAGAAAGGACGTCAGAACCTGATGTGATGCACTTTGCACCCTCTTGAATCAAATGATGACAACCGTCCGATTTCCCATCCAAAATGGACCCTGGAATGGCAAAGACATCCCGCCCCTCTTCCATTGCCCGCTCACAAGTAATCAGACTGCCCGAGCGCATCTTGGCTTCCGCCACAATGACTCCTCGACAGAGACCAGCGATGATACGATTTCGCTCTGGAAAATGGAATTTCAAGGGTTGCTCACCCGGCCCATACTCCGTCAGCAATAGATGATTTTTGCCAATATAAGCCTGCAGTTTTTGATTGGCCTTGGGATAGAAGACATCTAGTCCCGTTCCGATGACAGCAATAGTTTGGGCACCATTTTGCAGGGCAGCCATATGAGCCACAGTATCAATCCCACGAGCCAGCCCGCTAACGATAACCAGTTCATTATTCAATTCCTTGATGATTTTCTGCACAGCAGCATTGCCCTGCTTACTGCTGTCTCGACTGCCAACAACCGCTATCTTAGGCATTTCTAGCAAATTTAAATTTCCTTGATAAAATAGCAAAGTCGGTGCATCGTAAATCTCGCATAGATCCCAAGGATACACATCATCCAAGATTGAAAAGGACGGAAAACGTTCAAACTCTTCTTTCAAAGCTGGTAAATCAAGTCGCTTGTACTTTTCCATAAAGAGTGCGGGATTGCGGCACTCAGAAACGACGGCCTTACCTCGCAAAGATAGCTCTCCCTCTTTATTTTCTGCATATCTCAAGATATTTAAGACCTGTTGATTGGTTAAGCCAGATTTTTTCATTTTATAAATTTCAAAATTATTCATTTTTATCACCTCACTTTCTTATTCGTAAAAAAGTTCAAAAAAAGAACTGCAATACAGTTCCTTGTTCCTTATTTGATTAATTATTGAGAAAATGGTTGAGTTCTTCTATTCTTCATGAACAGGAATTTCCTTAATAATCTTAGCAGGATTGCCGGCTAGGACTACATTATCGCCGAATGATTTAGTCACAACTGCACCTGCTCCGACTACCACATTATCTCCTAGCGTCACGCCTGGCAGAATGGTTACACCACCACCAGCCCAGAAATTGTCACCAATCTTAATCGGCGCCCCGTATTCAATACCGGAATTTCTTTCCATAGGGTCAAGCGGATGCAGCGGTGTCAGAAACTGGCAATTTGGCCCCAGCATGGCATTCTTTCCAATAGTAATAGGACAGACATCCAGCATGGTCAAATTCCAGTTGGAATAAAAATTCTCCCCCAAGTGAATGTTAACTCCATAATCACAGACCAAATCTGGATGCAACCACAGATTCTCCCCTGTACTACCGAACCACTCCTTGACGATAGAGCTGCGTTTTTCAACATCTCGTTCTTGGTTAAAACGATACTGAAACTCTCTCGAGCGAGCAGCCAATGCTCTCAATTCAGGATCTTGAGGGCTGTAGTTCTCTCCTGCACTCATTTTTTGGTATTCGCTAGTCATACTTGTCTCCCCATAACGATTAGGATTTCTTATAAATTTATCATGGATTTCACCGGTTCGAAGCTTCGGCGGTGAATCGGTGTGATACCGTATTTGTCCAGTCCTTCCAGGTGCAATTTGGTACCATAACCAGCATTCTGGGCAAAGTCATAGCCTGGATAAATCTGATCAAAATCTGCCATCATCTTGTCCCTCGTCACCTTGGCTACGATAGAAGCCGCAGCGATGGACAGAGAATTAGCATCGCCCTTAATAATGGACTGCTGAGGCAAGGGCAAGTCTAACTTCATCGCATCAATCAAGAGGTAATTTGGCTTAATTTTTAGCTGGGCTATAGCTTCTATCATAGCTAGCTTGGTCGCTTCATAGATATTGACTCGGTCAATCGTTTGATTATCCATAATGCCTAAGCCAACAGCTAAAGCCCGATCTAGCACCGCTTGATAAATTTCCTCATGCTTTTTCTTGGGAATCTTTTTACTGTCATTCAGACCTTTTATTTTGCAGTTAGGGGGCAGAATGACTGCTGCTGCGACTACTGGACCAGCTAAGGGGCCTCGTCCGACTTCATCAATGCCAGCAAGGACTTGGAAGCCCTGACTGTATAGTTCTTTTTCATAGCGTAGCATGTACTCTAGACGTAAGTCTTCATCTAGCTCTGCTTGGATTTCTTTTTGGCGCTTGAGTAAGAGCTTTTGAACACCGCATCGCTCATCCTGCTTTAAAGCCTGAAAAAGCGGATCCTGCAAGTCAGAAACTTGAGCCAGTTGCTCTTGGATTTCCTTAATCGTGGCCATCCAATTCCTCCAACGTATCCAGTGTATAGCGACCTAAGCGCCCATCACGCACTTCCTTGACAAAGAGACTGTAAAAACGATCGTAGTCCTCTCTGAAGCCCAGTTTTTTGGTCATATCCATAATCATATCTGGCGCTTCCAGCTCTAAATCCAGCTGCTTAAAGCGCTCCTGCAATGCCTTGGGATAATGCTCTTTGAAATAATTGAGTCCGAAAATCGTGACCTCATCCATGGGCAGCAAATTGTCCTTGATAGCTCCCGTCAAAGCGAGTTTCAAAGCCACCATTTCATCTTCAAATTTTGGCCAAAGAATCCCCGGTGTATCTAGAATTTCCAAATCCTTATTGGACTTGAGCCACTGCTGACCTTTGGTGACCCCTGGTTTATTGCCGACTATCGCGATTTTCTTACCAGCCAGTCGGTTCATCAGCGTTGACTTTCCAGCATTGGGAATCCCGATAATTATGGTCCGCAGAGTCTCGATTTGAATTCCTCTTTCCCGCTGGCGAGCTAGTTTATCAGCCATTAATTTCTTAGCTGCTTCGGTTACTTTTTTGACTGCAGATTGCTCCTTAGAGTTAATAGCCAACGTTTTGATTCCCTGACTTTCAAAATAGGCCTGCCATTCCTTGGTTAAGTTTGGATCCGCTAAGTCGGCCTTATTTAAAATCAACAACTTAGGCTTATCTCCAACAATTTTGGTCAGCATGGGATTTTGACTGGACAAGGGCAATCTCGCATCCACCAAAATCGTCACAAAGTCTACAAATTTAATACTTTCTTGAACCTGTCTCCGAGCCTTGGACATGTGCCCCGGAAACCATTGAATCGTTGCCATTAAAAACCTCTTTCTTACACTATTCTAGTATCTCATTATACCAAAAAAATAGAGAATAAAATAGTAAAATCGCTCCCTCAAACTGTCAGAAGCGATTCTCTATTCTTATAAAAATGACGGTTTGCGATCCTGTTTATCCGTGAATGGAACTCGTGGTTCACGAATCCTAGTCACATAATCAACAAATTCCTCGCCAGTCTGATCAAACTCAGCAACTGCGAAAAATTGATCGTGGTAAAAGAAAAACTTATAGTGGTTTTCAAAAGCTTCATTGAGCCATTTGTCCTTGGCTACGATTGAACGCATCGGATAATCATCCACTGCAGCAACCCACAGAGGTTTCCGATGAGCATGAGTCAGCACCAAATCAGCCATATGAATCATGGTTTCCTCGCCCTGTTTCAGTAAGATGATGCTGTGACCGTTACTGTGACCGCCTGTATGAACCATTTGAATTTCTGGAATGACGTTCAGATATTCAGTAAAAGTTTCAACCTGACCCTGGATTGGCTCCCAATTTTCCTTTAGATAAGTTCCCCTTGTCCGACTATTGGGATTTCGCATTTCGTACCATTCTATCTCATTTACAAAAATCTTTGCATTTGGGAATTTTGAAACAAGCTGATTGTTTGCATCTAGTCTAGTCAAACCGCCAGAGTGATCATGGTGCATGTGCGTCATTAAAATATGGGAAATATCTTCTGGTTGTAATCCTAAGAGTGCCAAGCTTTCTTCAACGCGGCTCTCAGAAAGAATACCGAGATTACGGCGTTGTTTATCAGAAAGCTTAGCCGTATCAAAACTCGCATCAATTAGATAATTCTGCCCCTTGTATTGAATCAAAATCGGATCTGTCAGTTCAGCCATCATATTTTCTTCTGTTGTTGGATAATAACGTGACCAAACAACCTTTGGTACCGGGCCAAACAAGGTGCCTGCATCTGTGAGCTTATCCGCTCCACGCAACCAAGTCAGCTTCATTTCCCCAAACTGATACTCTTGTAATTTGAGTTCTGTCATCTTTTACTCCTTTAACCATCTCTCTGCGATTTCTTTTCTGATCGAATTTCCTGACCGTCCATAATTCTCAATAATTTCAGCATCTTTAAAATAGCGTTTGATATTCACATGATCAAATTTTTGTAAAGGCCCGATAAGACGGAGAATTTCATCTGTAACCTCTAGCGCTACCTTAGTCATATATAGCTTTATCCGTGCAACAAACTTGGAATCTTCTTCTATTTGATTAGGATAGGATGAGAAATAGGCATCTGCAGCACAAATTTTATTGTACAGATCTGCGAACTTGTACTGATGCAACTCAACATCCATCAATCGCTTGCCGAATCCTCTTTTTACACGTGCAAACTCAAGACCCTTATGAAAAGCACCTTCGGCAACTCCTAAAGCAACCGCACTCAAGCCAAGTTGCATATTCTTTATGATATCATTAAATTGCTCATTTCCAGCCAAGACTCCGCCTAATAAGGCAGTTTCCGGCAGGTGTACATTATCTAAGGTAACAGAACTTAGTGGAAGTCCTAGTAAACCTTGCTTTTCTATCTGCTCACCAATGAGCACACCCGAGGCATTCGTCTCCACAATGAAGAAGCCGTAGGAATCAGGCTTTCCAGTTTCCCTTACTTTAGCTAATACCAAGAGAATATCCGCAATGCTGCTATTTGACACTTTGGCTTTTTCTCCCGAAAGTTGCCAACCTGTCTCTGTCTTGATCGCATAGGTCTCCAAATCTGCCAAACTATTTAGATGCTTAGACTCAGAAAATCCAAGACCTGCTTTACAAGTTCCCTTTACCAACTTATCCAGATAACGCTCTTTCTGTTGCCCCGTACCAAATTTCAAAATAGGATAAACACCATAACAACCTTGGGTCAGCAATATAGTTGAAAGAGCTGGAAATTCATTCGAAATCATTCGAATAGAGCTGATAAAATCAGAAGCCAAAGCCTGATCGCCTTCTGACAAAATCGGTGAAAAAATATCCAAATCCGTCGTCATTACTTCCCAAATCTCCTGAGGAAAGTCGACTGACTCATCATGATTTTTCATGTAGTCTCTGATGGCTGTATTTACATATGAACTCAATGCTGCTGTTTTGGTACTGGACTTCATCATCAATTCTCCCCCCTATGGATGTGGCTCAGAAAGAGGCTGATAATAACCTTTTAAAAGCTCTTCATATACGTATGCTTCTACCTCATTGTAGCTTGCTTTATAAGGCCAGCAGAACCAAATATTGAAAGGCACCGGATCCTTAAAGCGCACAACCTTGAATTTATTCTTATCGACAAAATACTCTAAAGGACGAGGTAACAGTGCAATCATATCGTTTTGATAAGTTGACTCTATCAAGAAATCCCATGTCGATGATAAATAGGCAAAATTTGCTTTTATCTTTTTACTCTTTAATTTTTCAGTGATTAAATCGTAGGTTGTAAATGATTTATTAAAGGTTGCTAAACCGTACTGAGCGATATCTTTCCATTTCAACAATTCTTTGTTTGCCAAGGGATGATTCTTGTCCATATAGGCCACGTATTCATCAACTTGAATGATATACTGTTCATATTTTTTAGGATCCAGATTGGTAGGTTCGATTAATACTGCAAAATTCAGATCCCCTGCAACCAGCTTTTGACGTAATTCATTACTTCCATCCTCAGTAACCTGAATGTTGACTTGCGGATTGTCTTGTAAAAACTTTGGTAAAATACTAGAAAAATATACACGTAAAATCAATGACGGAATGCCCAAGTTAAAGGTACCTTTTTGTTTAAGAGCTTCCATATGAATCATTGATTGCATCTCTTCATGCCGGTTGACAATCTCTGTGGCAAAGCGGTAAATCTTACCACCAGCTTCCGTCAGACTCTCTAATCTTCCATTTCTACGATTGAAGAGCTGGACTCCTTCCGTTGATTCAAAATTTGTGACAAACTGACTCAAGGCTGACTGGCTGATATGAATTTTCTTAGCTGCGATAGAAAGATTGCATCCACATTCGACGATATTGATAAAGTAAGTCATTTGAATTATATCCACTTTTCGTCTCCCATCTTTCAAATTTCACGAGGTAATTTGCCATAAATAAAACAGCAACTGGTCCTCGAAACCATGATGACCAGTTGCTAGTATTCTGATTAAAAACTAATCATCGCTCAAGTTGTTATAAACACATAGTAACACACTTTCAGAGAAAGAGGAGATTAATTGCTTACTAACCTTATTAGATTGACATCGTTTTCAAGTCTTCTGAAACAATTACTTCTCCTGCTGTCTTTTCAAGAACTTCCTCTAGGGTAACACCGGGAGCAAGCTCTTTCAAGAGGAACTTACCATCTTGGAAACCAAAGACAGCCAACTCTGTAATGACTAAATCAAGAACTCCTTTGGCAGAAAGTGGCAAAGTACACTCTGGCAGAAGTTTAGATTGGCCATCAGCAGTAGTATGCTGGATTGCACCGATAACACGCTTCGCTCCAACCAACAAGTCCATCGCTCCACCCATTCCTGGGGCAAACTTACCTGGAATAATCCAGTTAGCAATACTACCATCTTGACTGACTTCCAAAGCTCCTAGAACAGTCGCATCAACATGTCCACCACGGATGATCGCGAAGGAAGTCTGTAAGTCAAATAATGCTGCTCCAGGCAAGAGAGTGATTGGCGCTCCACCGGAGTTTGCTAGGTTTGGATTGTAAGTATCTTTCGTTGGTGTTTCACCAAAGCGAAGCGCTCCATTTTCGGCCTGAAGAATAACGTTTACTCCCTCAGGAATATAGTCAGCAGATGCGTTTGGAATACCAAATCCTAGATTGACAACATCTCCATCTTTAAATTCTTGTGCAACACGTCTTGCAATAATTTCTTTTGCTTTCATATTAGTTCACCCCCGCCAATTTTTTAGTCTCTGTCCAAAGATCACCCATCATTTTATGGTGTTCTTCTGGAGTCAAGCTTTGGACGACATAGTCAACAAGGATGCCCGGAATATAAATATCATTCGGATGAATTTCGCCAGCTTCAACAATTTCATTCGCTTCAACGATAACAGTATCTGCTGCGAGAGCTAATTGCAAGGAAATGTTTTTCGTAGTGCCATCGATATACAAGTTGCCGTATTTGTCAGCTTTAGTCGCTTTGATTAAGGCAACATCAATTTTAAGTGGATCATAGACCAAGTATTCACGGCCATTACGCTCTACTTTTTCATAATCTTTTTCTAAGATTGTTCCGACTCCTGTCGGGGTCAAGACAGCTCCTAAGCCAGCTCCAGCTGCATGGAGACGCTCGACAACAGTTCCCATCGGTGTAAATTCGACTTCCATCTTCTTTTCAAAATACTCACGTTGAGCTGCTGCAGATGTTCCTACGTGGGCTGCAATATATTTTTTCACTTGGTGATTTTCACAAAGTCGTCCAACCCCAACTTCTTTACCAGGATGAGATGTTACCACCGATACCAAAGTCAAGTCTTGCTGGTTTTGTTTTACTAATTCTTCAATCAATTCAAAAGGTTCACCGACTCCGAGGAATCCAGAAATTCCAACAATATCACCAGATTTGACTTTAGAAATAGCTTCTGATAATGATACAACTGATTTCATGCTGATACCTCCTCTTTTACTTACGATTGAAAACAGCTTTGCGTTTTTCAACAAAAGCACGCATTCCTTCTAGTTTGTCTTCTGTAGAGAAAAGCAAGGCTTCTGCTTCTGTTTCCAGACGGATTGCATTTTTAAGAGGAAGTTCCGCACCAACTTGAATGACATGTTTTGCTTTTTCAACAGCTAACGGTGCATTCTTCATGATGGCTGCGGCTAATTCTTCAGCTGAAGACAACAATTCTTCAGCAGGAACCAGTTTGTTAAGAATACCTAAGTCATAGGCTTCTTGACCTTTCACTGTACGAGCAGTGAAGATAAGTTCTTTGGCACGGCTAGTTCCAATCAAGCGAGACATCCGTTGAGTACCAGCAAATCCCGGAATAATACCCAAGCCAACTTCTGGGAAGCCAACCACTGTTTTTTCAAATCCAATACGGATATCTGTTGAAAGTGCTAGCTCCATACCACCACCGAGTGCATAACCATTGATGACTGCAATCGTTGGTTGGCGTAAATCTGAAAGGCGAGTAAATGTATCATTTGCAAATGTCATGTATTCAAAGGCTTGAATAGGTGACATCAAATCCATTTCCTTGATGTCTGCTCCGGCGACGAATGCTTTTTCTCCTGCTCCAGTTACGATGACAACGCGAATTTCTTCGCTTTTCTCAACTTGATCAAGAACTTCATTCAAATCAGCCAAAACTTGAGAACTCAAGGCGTTCAAAGCTTCAGGACGGTTGATAGTGATATATCCAATCCCATTTTTAACTTCTAATAAAACAGTTTTACTCATTTTTATGCTCCTACTTATAAAATTGAATGACTAAGTATGGTGTCAACAAATACTTAAACTACAAATGTAAGAGCTTACATTATTATGATATACCATTTCTCACACTTCGTCTACTTAATCATCATTTATACATCGATAAGCTAAGCTTATAATTTTGATATTCAAATTAATTTTTCGAGAAATAAAACAAGCCCTATCAAGGCTTGTTTGCAAAAAACAGCTCATCGATAGGACTTGTTTATATAGTAGAAGCAAATGGAAAACTTCAAAAATGAACTAGATTCTAGCGTTCTACGATGACCGCTGTACCCATACCGCCACCGATACAAAGGGTAGCAAGGCCACGTTTAACGTCACGTTTTTTCATTTCGTGCAAAAGTGTTACCAAAATACGGCAACCTGAAGCACCGATTGGGTGACCAAGAGCAATCGCACCACCATTTACATTGACTTTTTCAGGATCAAGATTCAATTCTTTACCAACGGCACATGCTTGCGCTGCAAATGCTTCATTGGATTCAACCAAATCTAAATCTTCCACTGTAAATCCGCCTTTTTCAAGGGCTTTGCGAGATGCATAAATCGGACCACACCCCATAACTTTTGGATCTAGTCCAGCGCTTGCGTAAGATTTGATCGTTGCCAAAACTGGAACGCCCAATTCTTTAGCCTTATCAGCACTCATAACAACCACTGCTGCTGCACCATCGTTAATACCTGAGGCATTACCAGCAGTTACAGTACCATCTTTCTTGAACACTGGGCGCAATTTCCCCAATCCTTCTAGAGAAGCATCTTTTCTTGGGAATTCATCTGTATCAAATACGATAGGATCACCCTTACGTTGCGGAATTTCAACAGGAACAATTTCTTCTTTGAAACGACCAGCTTCGATCGCTGCAACTGCACGTTTTTGAGATTGCACAGCAAAGTTATCTTGGTCTTCACGTGTAATGCCATATTGTTCAGCAACGTTTTCAGCTGTAATTCCCATATGGAAGGATTCAAAGGCATCTGTCAAGCCATCGCGAAGCATAGTGTCTACTACTTGAGAGTCTCCCATACGAGCGCCCCATCGTTGGTTTTGAAGGACATAAGGAGCTTGGCTCATGTTTTCAGCCCCTCCAGCTACAACGATATCAGCATCTCCACACAATACAGCTTGAGCCGCCAATTGAACTGCTTTCAAACCAGAGCCACAAACTTTGTTAATAGTGAAAGCTGGAGAAGCTACTGGGACACCTGCATTAACACTCATTTGACGAGCTACGTTTTGACCAAGACCTGCACCCAGAACATTCCCCATGATAACTTCATCAACTTGTTCTGGTTTCAAATTTGCTCGTTCAATAGCACTTTTAATAACTAAACTACCTAGATCAACAGCCGAAACATTTTTTAAAGTTCCACCAAAAGAACCTAAAGGTGTGCGGACTGCTGCTACAATAACTGCTTCTTTCATTTCTTGCTCCTTATATCTTAATATTTAAAGAATCCTTCTTTAGTCTTGCGACCAAGCTTACCAGCTTCAACCATCTTCTTCAGAAGTGGAGCAGGACGATACTTAGGATCTCCAAATCCATTATTCAATACTCCCATGATAGCCAAGCAGACATCAAGACCGATCAAGTCAGCCAATGCCAATGGGCCAATTGGGTGATTAGCACCTAGTTTCATTGCTTCGTCAATTTCTTCTGCTGAAGCAATTCCTTCTCCTAAGATGAAAATAGCCTCATTGATCATTGGAATCAAGACGCGGTTAACAACAAAACCATAAGAATCTTTCACGTCTACAGCTGTTTTACCGATTTTTTCAGTCAATTCACGAACAGCTTTGACAACTTCATCTGACGTTTGAAGCGCACGGATAACTTCAACCAATTTCATAACTGGTGCTGGGTTGAAGAAGTGCATACCAATAACACGTTCTTGATGAACTGTCGCAGCTGCAATATCAGTAATAGATAGAGATGAAGTGTTTGAAGCCAAAATAGTTTGAGGGTCAGTCAACTCATCCAACTGTTTAAAAATGCTCAATTTGATGTCGCGATTTTCAGTAGCCGCTTCAATAACCAATTGAACATGTTTAGCATCTTCATAAGATGTAGAAGGAATCAGATTTGCCAAAATGCTGTTTTTATCTTCTTCTGACAAACGACCTTTTTCAACAGAACGAGATAATTGCTTAGTAATACCATCTAGCCCTCTTTGAACAAACTCTTCCTTGATGTCATTGAGATAAACTGTGAAACCTGATTGAGCAAAGACTTGTGCAATACCGCTTCCCATTTGACCTGATCCGATAATCATAACTTTTGAAATACTCATTTTTTTCTCCTATTTACTATCAAAATATAAACTTCAAAAAGAAAGAATCGGAACGATTACTAGCAAATGCTGAGCAATCGTTCCAAATTCATTATTATACAAATGCTCCAATACCAGTAATTTCACGGCCTACGATCAAAGCATTCACTTCATGAGAACCTTCATAGGTGTAGATTGCTTCAGCATCTGCAAAGAAGCGAGCTACATCAGTTTCAAGAGTGATTCCGTTACCACCACACGTTTCACGTGCAAGTGCAACTGTTTCACGCATTACCAATGAGTTGTGCATCTTAGCAAGTGCAGAGTTCAGCATCAATTCGTTACCTGCTTCTTGCATTTCAGCAATACGAGCTGAGTATGAAAGTACTGCCACTGCGTTAGCTTGCATTCTAGCCAGTTTTTCTTGTACGATTTGGAATGCAGCAATTGGACGTTTGAATTGTTGACGATCTTTAGCATATTTAAGAGCAGCTACGTATGAACCACAAGTGATAGCAGTTGCAATGTGAGCAACGTCAGCACGAGTGAATGTCAAGATACGAGCTACATCTCCAAATCCATTGATGTTTACCAAACGGTCTGAATCTGGAACTTCCACGTTCTTCATAGTAATGTGACCATTACGTACGCAACGAAGAGCAGTTTTGTGAGGGATTGGTTCTGCATGATAGCCAGGAGCACCTTTACGAACGATGAAACATTTCACTTTTCCATCTTCAACGTCACGAGCGAATACTGGAACAACATCAGCTGTGTCTGATCCACCGATCCAACGTTTTTCTCCGTTCAAGATCCATTTATCGCCAACACGCTCAGCTGTTGTTGCAAGCCCTCCAGCAATGTCAGAACCTGACAACGGCTCAGTCAAAGCGAAACATCCTTGCCAATCAAATGCAGCTAACTTAGGAAGGAACTCTTTTTGTTGACGCTCGTCACCACCAAGCAAGACTGTGTTGTAGCAAAGTCCACCATGAACTGTGAAGAAAGTCGCTATAGACGCATCGAAACGGCCTAATTCCAAATACAAGAATGCGATGTAAAGTTCTGATGGTTTGTAGTTGCCTTCGCGTCCTTCGAACAATTTAGGGTTGTTCATGATTTGAGCGCCTTTAGCAACTGCATAGAATTCTTCAAATGGGAAATCAGGTGCTTCCCAATATTCATTAATGACTGGACGAAGATGCTTTTCAATCAAACGACGAGTTTCTTGTAATACTTCCGCTTCTCCCAAAGTCAAGCCATCAGCATAGTGGAAAAGATCCTCAGGGTATAGTTCACGTAAAATTTCTTCTTTAGTTGCCATTTTATTGACTCCTTTTGTATAGTTTTTATTTGTATAAGAGCGCTTTCATTTTTATAGCTCAGTATTTGTTGACGCTTTCATTTTATATCTAATATGTCCTAGTGTCTACTTAAGAAAGATTAAGAAGAGCATAAGTCCAGATTATACATATTGATTTAACTGGCTTTGAAAGGCCTTTTTCTAATAAAAACAAGGAAAAACTTTGAATACGATTACAAATTTTAAAGAAAAATCTACTTTGAACTGAATTTTTATATTGAGTATTGAAAAAGAAAAAGCCCATCTGGGCTTTTCAGCATTATTATCGGATTTGCTCAAAATGCAGATGGACAGCGATATGGTCACCGTAACCACTGCGTTCCAAATCACGCTGCAAGCGGTAGGAAATATAATGCTCAGCAATAGTGATATAGCCTGCTCCCAAGAGACGGTTTTCAACCATAGACTGAATCATACTGATAGTGGCACGCTCAACCTTGGCTTCTTCCAAATCTAACACGACTTTTTTTGTGACCAAGGCTAGATTTTGACGGAGGTCGTCTGTCAAGACATAAACAGTTTGAGCTGCTTTTAATACCGCTTGATAGATTTTATCTGGGTCAAAGTCAACGACTTCCCCACTGCGTTTAATAACTTTCATAAGATACTCCTTTATTTATATATTTCTGATATAGTGTAAATCTCTGGCTTGACTGCTATCAATCCAATTTTCAGTGGAAAACTCAAAGACAAAACCTTCTTTTTCATAAAATGGAAGACCGATAACATTTCCTTCAGTTACTGTAACGGCTTGCTCTCTAGCCTGATATTGTGATTTTTGGTAACTTGTCAAGATCTCCAGTAATGCATGGCCGATTCCCAAACGTTGAGCCTGCGGCAAGACGTAGAGAACATAAACATTGGCTCTGCCGTCCTCACTCATTCCACCACCAATACAACCAAGCACCTGCCCATTCATTTCTGCCAGCCAATAGCCGTTCCATTCGGTAGAAAGTTCAGTCAAGTCCTTATACAAACGTTCCTGGCTATAAAAAATGTCAAACACTCGCTCTATGTAGGAAGAGGAATAAATATCTTTATAGGTAGCCAGCCAAGTTTCTCTACATATTTTTTGGATTTGTTGCCAATCATCCTTGCTTGCCTTACGAACCCGCATTTCTTCACCTCTCAAGTGAGAACTTACCCTATCATTATACAATTTTTTCTTGTTTTTTCAAAAAGATAGGACTAACTAATCAGGCATATACTATATACCATTTTGCTCTGATACAATATCTTGTTTCTTGTAACGATATTGCATTTTCCAATGATTTTCAGATACTTCTTCTAATTTCAGAGTTTTGTTAATCTTATTAAAAGGCAGTTTCTCTTCCTCAACTTTCTTTAGGAGCTCGACTAATAAGTATCCGCCAGCATTTAGAGAAATTAAACTATCATCCTCACTATCGTATTGAAGTAAAACTTTCTTAGTCGGTTTGTGGATGACATTATAAAGATTGAAAGCCCTTTTAATGTCAAAATTCTTCTCTTTGTCGGCTATCATTGACACAGTATGCAACTCTAACCGACCGATTTTAAAAGCCCCGAACAGACTGACAACAATCCCTAATCCAGCAAGTGTTTCCCAGATGAGAGAGAAAAGTTTTAAATCCCAATCTGTTATAAGGTTAAGAAGTAGATAAAGAGCCCCCAAACCGAACCCTAACAAAATTAGACCTGCGCCATAAAAACTTGCCTTATCACCAGTTCGAATAATTGGCTTATCGTAAACTCTCTTCCCCTCAAGTTTTTCCAGACTGCGCTTTGCCTTGTACTCTTCAATTCGTTGACTATGCTTTTCTGTCATACTATTTAATCACACCTTACTTATCTATATAAAATCTAAACCAAAATTGCCGATCAATAATCTGGTCTTAGAACCCCTTTAACAGTCTCTTTGGTCGCCTCATAATCGCCATCAACTACAACCTTGATAATACGCTTAGCATCTTCTTCAGGAGCTGGCACAAGCGGTAAGCGGGTTGGACCTGCTGCAAAGCCCATGTAATTGAGAACGGCCTTGACTGGGGCTGGGCTTGGATAAGAGAACAGGGCATTGACTTTAGGGATGAATTTCCGTTGGATTGCTGCTGCTTTTTTAATGTCATTGTGCTCGATAGCATCCAGCATTTCAAACATTTCATCACCATTTGTATGAGAAGCAACGGAAATAACTCCATCAGCCCCCAGATTCATAGCATGAAAGGCATCGCCATCCTCACCCGTATAAATCAAGAACTCCTCTGGACGATGTTCAATCAAATAAGCCATATTAGCCAGACTCGTACATTCCTTCACGCCGATAATATTTGGGTGCTCTGCCAGCCTCAACATAGTCTCAGGTGTCATCTCGACTACTACCCGCCCTGGGATATTATAGATAATAATCGGCAGGTTTGAAGCATCCGCAATGGCTTTAAAGTGCTGATACATGCCTTCTTGAGACGGTTTATTGTAATAGGGAACAATGGCCAAACCTGCCGCAAAACCACCAAACACATCTACTTCTTTGACAAATTCGATGGAGTCGCGCGTTTCGTTGGTACCGACACCAGCTATCAAAGGAACACGACCCTTGACAACTTCCTGTACAGCCGCAAACAATTCTAACTCTTCATCGTGAGTCAGGGTCGGACTCTCTGCAGTCGTTCCAGCTAGCAAAATCCCATCCGTATGGTGAGCCAACAAATGCTCAATCAAATCTGGAATGGCCTCAAAATTGATGGAGCCATCTTCATGAAAAGGCGTAATGAAAGCTGTGATGATTTTACAATTCTTCAAATCTGCGTATGCCATAGACTTACCTCTCTTTGTATGAAAAGAGGATTGAATGACAGATATTCAATCCTCGACCTGTCACATATTTCCAGACAGTTTATTTTAACTCAAAAACAACTTCTTCCGTCGGACGGACCAAGCCACGCTCATGCAGAGTTTCAGCGATTTGGACAGAGTTCCAAGCAGCACCTTTAAGAAGGTTATCTGAAACAATCCACATGTGAATTCCTTTTTCAGCATCCAAGTCCTTACGGATACGACCAACAAAGGTATCACGTGAGCCAACAGCATTGATAGCTTGAGGATAGATTTGATGAGCTACGTCATCCTCAAGAATGGCACCTGGGAAAGCTGCAATGGCTACCTTGACTTCTTCAATTGGAGCCACTTCTTTCGTTTCAATGTAAACAGACTCAGAGTGAGCTGACAAGACTGGAATACGTACACACGTTGCTGAAACTGCGATGCTATCGTCTTCCATAATTTTCTTGGTTTCCTTAGTCATCTTCATCTCTTCGTAAGTGTAATCATTGTCAGTAAAGACATCGATTTGCGGAAGAGCATTAAAGGCGATAGGATAGTGTTTCTTGTCACCGCCTGAAGGCAAGATTTCCGCATGTAAATCACGTGGGTTCACACCGTCATTCAACACTTCACGAAGTTCACGTTGTGTTTCAAGAATCGCACCCATACCAGCACCAGAGACTGCTTGGTAAGTTGAAACGATGATACGGTCCAAGCCCCATTGCTGACGGACTGGCTCCAAGGCCACCATCATCTGAATAGTTGAGCAATTGGGACAAGCGATAATCCCTTTATGCTGATCTAGTGCATGAGCGTTTACTTCTGGAACAACCAGAGGCACATCAGGATTTTGGCGGAAATATGAGGTGTTGTCCACTACGACTGCACCAGCTTTAACTGCATACGGAGCATATTTTGCTGAAGTAGAGCCACCAGCTGAGAAAAGAGCGATGTCTACGCCTTCAAAGGCAGTTTCTGTTGTTTCTTCAATGGTAACATCTTGTCCCTTGAACTGAAGAACCTTACCAGCTGAACGAGCAGAAGCCAAATAACGGATCTTATAAATTGGAAGTGTTGATTCTTCCAGCATTTTAATCATTTGAGCGCCAACAGCACCAGTGGCACCAACTACAGCAACTGTATATCCCATACAATCCACCTCTGAATTTTCTAAAAATTTTGTATATTCTAGTATTATACTATTTTTAAGGAAAAATGCAAATATTTCTAAAGAATTATGGACTTATTTTGTTGCAATGCTCAGCGCTCACAATACTGACCGTCTCAGTATCAATGTCTCTAAGTTCAACCGCGGATAACTGTCTTGCATTTCTAAGAGTAGTTTCATCAGGAGTAATAGCACTCACGACGCCAACCGTCTCAGTATCAATGTCTCTTAGATCAGCTTCGACCAATGGTCTCGCCAATCTAAGAGACATAGAAAAATCCCCAATCCGTAGACTGGGGATAAGGGCACTTTCGTGTGATCAGCAGGTTCACACAACTGATCAAGGTCCGCTCCTGCGTTTATGACCTCCCATACTTCAATTTGCAGAAAATCTGCATATCGACTCATCGCACCTATCTATCATAAGCTATAGCGTAGAAAATGTCAAGCCATAAAGATTGGTCAACCATCACAGATACTTACTTCCCTCTCGGATACTAAGCGCAGCCATTTCTGCCTGATGCCGTTTTATGAAATCCTTGACCCAGTCTGGATTGGTTTTGGAATAATCTCTCAGCGCCCAGCCGATGGCTTTGTTAATGAAGAATTCCGTTTGACCTAAATTATTCACTAAAATTTTCTCCAATAGTTCTGTGTCAGTATCTTCTTTTCGCAGCAACTGATGGTCAATAGCCAAGCGCCGCAGCCAGATATCCTCATCACGACTCCAAGCTAAAATAATCTCTTTGGTTTCTGGAAATCGGGCAATGATGGATCCGACCAAGCGGTCCAGAAAGTCAATGGTATCCCACCAAGATTTTGTTTGGGCAAGCCTTTTCAAACGCGGCAAGTCAGATGGAGTCAATAGCTTCTTGCGAATCTCCAGATAGTCTAGCGCGGCATACTGTAATTCTCGATAAGGATTTTTCCAAGCTTCATTTATAAAATTCCAGTCAATGACGGTGTCAGTCTGCTGTTTGAAAAAAGCCTTTGCGAGTTTCCGCCTGGCTGGAGTCTTGACTCCTAGAAACTCAAATTTATTTTTCATATAGGCTTTCATAGCCACCGCATCATCTGGGTTAGCTACAGCTTTTAACTCTTTTACCAATTCCTCTACATTCATATCTTACTCCAGCAATTCACGGTCATAAATAGTGTAGTCACAGCGATAAATCACGAGACGCTTACCGTCAATCAGTAATTCAGAGGTTTTGGGAGCATCAGATTTATCGAGAGAGACTCGGTCGCCAGCATAGGCTGCCAGAGGAGTCCCGTTTTGAGAGCGAATCAGAATAACCTTTTTCTTTCCGGTAAAGTCGTTTTTAAAGGCTGAAATCATGCGATTTAAAACAGGGACAGAATGGCTATTCTCCTCAACATCTGCAGTCTTTTGATATTGAGCAAACACATCTTTCAAGCCTTTTTCTTCTGCAATCAAGGAAGAGCCCACATGGTCAATCTCATACTTACCCAAGGTGATTTTGAGCACAGATGAGTCTTCTTTGGAATTCCCTTCCGAATCGACTGAGTCAAACTCCTCGTTACGCGAGATGGACAGGGACTTGCCCGACATCTGGTCGATGAGTTGAGAATTCTCATCATAGGTGCGAACCGTCATTTCCAGCCCCAGCCATTCTTCCTTGGCATTTTTGAACCACTTTTCAACGGACTGACAGCCAGTCAAGGTTAAAAGGGCAATGCTTAGAAGAGTTATTAATAGGTATTTCTTTTTCATTATTTATGCTCCATATTTTTTTCGTATAAGGAAATTTCTTTTGCAATTTGTGATTTGGCTGCTTTTCCCGTCAATACTAACTTGAGAGGCCTCATCACTTGCAGTCCTAGGCCTCCCATTGCATAGTAAGACAGGCGATAGTAAAAATAATTTACAAATTCAATGATGGCAAACAACCAAAGTAAAACTCCAATAATGATATTACTGCTACTACTCACTCTAAAAGACCAGATCCAAATCGGTATATATGCAAGCAGCATCATAAAATCCAGCGCTTTTAGCCCTTTATAAAGAGGTGCAAGCAGTTTAGTTTTCAGTGCCTTCTTCTTTTGGATTCGTTTCAAACAGTTAAGCCAATAGATGGAACCTTGAACCAATATCAGATTAAGAATTAACAATGGGAAATAAAGGACGGCACTGGATGTGGCAAATCGGGTCTCTGGTTTCGTATACAGGGCATACACGATGCAAAATAATACAACACTTATCGATTCCCCCGAGGCCAAATAAATTAATTCCTGTTTGAGACTTCTTTTTTTCAATGTTCATCCTCCTATGAGCAAAAACTAGGTAATGGGAATACGGCTTTATTATATCAAAATATCTGGAATTTAAGTCTAAAAGAGAGAGGCCAGGCTCTGTTTAGCCCAACCTCTTCTTATATCTTAAATTCAATTAGAACAAACCAATGGCTGTACCGTCTGCTGCCACATCCATATTGAGTGCTGCAGGACGTTTTGGTAGACCTGGCATGGTCATGACATCTCCTGTCAAAGCCACGATAAAGCCCGCCCCAAGCTTTGGAACCAGTTCACGAATGGTAATTTCGAAATTCTCTGGCGCGCCCAGAGCAGCAGGATTATCTGAGAAGCTATATTGTGTTTTAGCCATACAGACTGGCAGCTTGTCCCAGCCGTTCTTGACGATTTCCCGAATCTGAGTTTGTGCTTTTTTCTCAAAGTTCACTTTTGAACCACGATAGATTTCTGTGACAATCTTCTCGATTTTCGCTTCAATTGTTGAGTCGTTGTCATAAAGACGAGTGTAGTTTGCTGGATTTGCGTCAATGGTTTTGACAACAGTTTCAGCCAGAGCCACACCGCCATCAGCGCCATCAGCCCAGACACTAGCAAGCTCAACCGCTACCCCGATTTCTGCACAGAGTTCCTTAAGAGCAGCAATTTCAGCTTCCGTATCAGAGACAAATTCATTGATAGCTACTACCGCTGGAATACCGAACTTACGGATATTTTCAACGTGACGTTTAAGATTCGCAAAGCCAGCACGTACCGCCTCAACATTTTCTTCAGTAAGTGCATCCTTAGCCACACCACCATTCATCTTGAGCGCACGCAAGGTTGCCACAATCACGACTGCGTCTGGAGAAGTTGGCAAGTTTGGAGTTTTAATATCAAGGAATTTCTCAGCACCAAGGTCCGCTCCGAAGCCAGCTTCAGTCACTGTATAATCAGCCAAGCGTAGCGCTGTACTAGTCGCCAAAACAGAGTTACAGCCGTGGGCGATATTGGCAAATGGTCCGCCGTGGACAAAGGCTGGTGTTCCGTAAATAGTCTGTACCAGATTTGGCTTAATCGCATCTTTTAAGACCAAAGCAAGAGCCCCTTCTACCTCAATGTCACGAACATAGACTGGTGTGCGGTCATAGCGATAACCAATAACGATGTTAGCCAAGCGATTTTTCAAATCTTCAATATCCGTTGCCAAGCAAAGAATCGCCATGATTTCAGAAGCAACCGTGATATCAAAACCATCTTCTCGCGGAATACCATTGACTGGACTCCCCAATCCAATCGTTACATGGCGAAGGGCCCGGTCATTCAGGTCAACCACCCGTTTCCAGATAATGCGGCGCTGATCAATTCCCAGAGCATTTCCCTGATGCAAATGATTGTCGATAAGAGCAGACAGAGCATTATTAGCAGTCGTGATGGCGTGCATGTCACCAGTAAAATGCAAGTTAATGTCTTCCATCGGTAGAACCTGCGCGTGACCGCCACCAGCTGCTCCTCCTTTAATCCCCATCACTGGCCCAAGAGATGGTTCGCGAATAGCAATCATCGTTTTCTTGCCAATTTTGTTAAGCGCATCAGCTAATCCAATGGTAATGGTAGACTTACCTTCTCCTGCTGGCGTTGGATTGATTGCTGTTACCAAAATCAGCTTGCCGACAGGATTTTTCGCTACCTCACGAATTTTGTCAAAACTGAGCTTGGCCTTGTACTTTCCATACAGCTCCAAGTCGTCATAATCAATGCCAATCTTTTTTACCACATCCACAATAGGCTGTAATTCAACACTCTGAGCAATTTCGATATCTGTTTTCATTAAGGAACTCCTCTAATTTGATAAAACTATTATAACAAATATGATACAAAACTGCACATTTAAACTCCAATAACAACATAATGTTCGGTAATTACTTTAAATATTTTTGCATGATGCATCTTTTCTAGTAACAAAATAAGTTTGGCTAAATTGAGTATTAAGTTAATTTTATTTTACTAAATTCATTTTTTCTTGTAGAATAAAGCTATGAATATATTGATTACCTCTGGCGGAACTAGTGAAAAAATCGACCAAGTCCGCTCTATCACTAATCATTCGACGGGTCAACTTGGAAAAATGATAGCCGAGCATTGCTTGGCCGAGGGGGCTTCGGTGACTCTGCTGACAACGGCTAAAGCTGTCAAACCTGACCCGCATGACAACCTAACGATTAAGATCATTGAAGATACGGAGCAGCTCTTGACAGCTATGGAAGGGCTGGTGCCAGCTCATGATGTACTCATTCATTCGATGGCTGTTTCTGACTATAAACCAGTGTATATGGCAGGATTTGAGGAGGTTCTTGCCAGTTCAGATTTGGCTGAATTTCTGGAAAAAAGTAATTCTGAAAGTAAGATTTCATCTGCCGATGACTATCAGGTACTTTTCCTCAAGAAAAATCCTAAAATCATCAGCAAGGTCAAGGAATGGAATCCCAATATTCGATTGATTGGCTTTAAGCTCCTGGTAGGTGTCTCTAAAGAAGAGTTACTAACTACTGCTAGAGCCAGCCTTGAAAAAAATCAAGCTGAATTAATTGTAGCCAACGATTTGACTGAAATTTCTAGCGGGCAACACCACGCCTATCTCCTAGGAGCAGACACTATCACAGAAGCTTTCTCCAAGGAAGAAATTGCTGAACAATTGTTAAGCCATATCCAGAAAGGAGACAGTTCATGACCCATATTACTCTCGCTGTCACGGGCAGTATTTCGGCCTATAAAGCAGCAGATATTACGAGCCAGCTGGGTAAGCTAGGCTACAGTGTGTCTGTTCTCATGACAGAAGCTGCCAGTCATTTTATCACCCCGCTGACCTTACAGGTTTTATCAAAGAATCCTGTTTCCCTTGACCTTATGGACGAGCCGAGGCCAGACAAGGTCAACCATATTGAAATTGGCAAAGAAACGAATCTCTTCTTAGTCGCTCCTGCCACAGCCAATACTATCTCTAAACTGGCTAACGGTCTGGCAGACAATGTGGTAACTGCTACAGCCCTTGCTCTCCCATCTCATGTCAAAAAAGCCATCGCGCCAGCTATGAATACCAAGATGTATGAAAATCCACTGACTCAGCATAATTTGGAAAGATTAAAAAAATTCGGCTGGGAGATTATCGAACCGCGTGAAGCTGTTCTAGCTTGCGGAGATCATGGGACTGGCGCTCTAGCTGATGTCAATATTATTATAGAAAAAGTAAAGGAAATTATAAATGAGAAAACAATCTAGTATCGCGCAAATTGCTATCTTTTTTGCTATTATGTTAGTACTCCATCTGCTGAGCTCTGTTATTTTCAACCTACTACCGGTTCCGATTAAACCGACCATTATTCATATTCCAGTCATTATCGCTAGTATTATCTACGGACCGCGAATTGGAGCTGTTCTTGGAGCCCTGATGGGGGTAATCAGTGTGGTGACCAACACCGTTATCCTGCTGCCAACTAGCTACCTCTTCAGTCCTTTTGTAGAAAACGGTAGTATCAATTCATTGATGATCGCTATGGTTCCACGTATTCTAATCGGAATCACTCCGTATTTTGTCTACAAATGGATGAAAACTAAGCCAGGTTTAGTTTTAGCTGGTGCCGTGGGCTCAATGACTAACACCATTTTCGTTCTCGGAGGAATTTTCATTCTATTTTCATCTGTTTACAATGGAGACATCAGAGCCATGCTTGCACTGGTTTTATCAGCCAATTCAATCTCAGAAATGATTATATCCGCTCTCCTTACAGTTGCAATCGTTCCAGCACTTGAAAAACTAAAAAAATAATCACTTAAGTGATTATTTTTTTACTCTATTTTTATTCACTTTTTCAAAGGATTTCATTATTTTTTAGGTCAGTACTTTCAAAAAATATGAAAATATGTTACAATGAAAGCGATTAAACAAACAAGAAAATCTTGCGGCTTATCCTTAAAGACGCGGTGATTTTCTATCTTAAATATAAAGGAGACTCCATCTATGACCTATCACGAAAACTTCAAAAAATGGCTTGACTTCGCTGAACTTCCTGACTATCTTCGGAAAGAGTTAGAAGGTATGGACGAAAAAACTAAGGAAGATGCCTTTTATACAAACCTTGAGTTTGGTACTGCTGGTATGCGTGGTTTAATTGGCGCTGGTACCAACCGTATCAATATCTATGTTGTCCGTCAGGCAACTGAGGGTTTGGCTCGCTTGATTGAAGAAAAAGGAGATGAGTTCAAAAAACGCGGTGTTGCGATTGCTTACGACTCTCGTCATTTCTCACCAGAATTTGCCTTTGAATCTGCTGCAGTCTTAGCTAAACACGGTATCAAGTCTTATGTATTTGAAAGCCTACGCCCAACACCAGAACTTTCATTTGCAGTGCGCCATTTGGGAACTTTTGCTGGTATCATGATTACAGCCAGCCACAACCCTGCTCCATTTAACGGCTACAAGGTATATGGTGAAGACGGCGGACAAATGCCTCCGCATGATGCAGATGCATTGACTGATTACATCCGTGCGATTGAAAATCCTTTTGCGATTGAGGTAGCTGATGTTGAAGCTGAAAAAGCTTCCGGCTTGATTGAAGTGATTGGCGATGCTATTGATGCTGAATACCTCAAGGAAGTTAAAGATGTCAATATCAACCAAAAACTGATTGACGAATACGGCAAGGACATGAAAATTGTCTACACACCACTTCATGGTACTGGGGAAATGTTGGCCCGTCGCGCTCTTGCCCAAGCAGGATTTGACTCTGTTCAAGTTGTTGAAGCGCAAGCAACTCCAGACCCTGACTTTTCAACTGTTAAATCTCCAAACCCTGAAAGCCAAGCAGCCTTTGCCTTAGCTGAGGAATTAGGCCGTAAAGTTGGTGCAGATGTCTTGGTCGCAACTGACCCAGATGCTGACCGTGTCGGTGTAGAAGTTCTGCAAAAAGATGGAAGCTACCTCAACCTTTCAGGCAACCAAATCGGAGCTATCATGGCTAAGTACATCTTGGAAGCTCATAAGAGTGCTGGAACTCTGCCAGCTAACGCAGCTCTCTGCAAATCTATCGTTTCTACTGACTTGGTAACTAAGATTGCTGAAAGCTACGGTGCAACCATGTTCAATGTCTTGACTGGTTTCAAATTTATCGCTGAAAAGATTCAAGAATTCGAAGAAAAGCACAATCACACTTATATGATGGGATTTGAAGAGAGCTTCGGTTACTTGATTAAACCATTCGTACGTGATAAAGACGCTATCCAAGCAGTCTTGGTTGTAGCTGAGCTAGCTGCCTACTACCGCTCACGTGGTTTGACTCTGGCTGACGGTATTGAAGAAATCTACAAAGAGTATGGTTACTTTGCTGAAAAGACTATTTCTGTAACCCTGTCTGGTGTTGATGGAGCCGAGCAAATCAAGGCTATCATGGCTAAATTCCGTGACAATGGTCCGAAAGAATGGAACCAAACAGCTATTACTGTCGTAGAAGACTTTAAGGCTCAAACTGCTACTGCTGCAGATGGTACTGTTACAAACTTGACAACTCCTCCAAGCGATGTGCTGAAATACACCTTGGCTGATGGTTCATGGATTGCTGTCCGCCCATCTGGAACTGAACCAAAAATCAAGTTCTACATTGCCGTTGTCGGCGATAGCAATGAGGATTCTCAAGCTAAGATTGCAAATATTGAATCGGAAATCAATGCTTTTGTAAAATAAGCAATTATAAAAGATGAGACGAACCAATCTCATCTTTTTTTCGTATCAAATCTAAGCAATTTTAGAAACTTTATGGCATACTAGTTTTATCAAAAGAAATGAGGATTATTTATGGAACAATTTGCTCAAAATATTAAAGACTTGGAAGTCACAACTGTTGACCGAGCTCGTCAAGCGATTGCTGACAAAGAAACTGCAACTTTCTTCGTTGGTCGCAAAACTTGCCCTTACTGCCGTAAATTTGCTGGAACATTGGCTGGTGTTGTGGCTGATACCAAGGCACATATTTTCTTCATCAATAGCGAAGAAGCTAGTGAATTAGAGAAATTGCAAGCTTTCCGCTCTGAATACAGCATTCCGACGGTTCCTGGTTTTGTTCATGTTCAAGACGGCCAAGTAGCTGTTCGTTGTGATTCTTCTATGACTGCAGATGAGATTAAAGCTTTTGTTGGAATTTAAGCACAAGTTCCCATTTAAAGGGTAGTTTATTTGTCTCACGCCTTACAGAGCAAGAAGGACTATAAGTTATTTTAAAAACAAAAAAGACAAACTATATTGTTTGTCTTTTATTTTTCTTTTAAAGTATATATCGGAAAGCCGTGTTCTACTATTCTATCATCTAGTTTAAAATAATTTTTAAACCAATGTTTATATTTTTTAAATAAAGCTTCAATACAGATATACAGGATGATTATTAAAAAGATAAATAGAAAAGCATGCCAATCTTGAAATTTCGAGGAACTCTCAATGAACATATCCCAGTATGCACATGAGAAGAGCAAAAGAACTACTAAAATTAAATTCACATATAAAATATAGCTCACAAAGAAAAGAAATTGATGTTTCTTTGATCTTTTACTGTAATAGACTTTATAGTTTTCGGTATGTCTTTCGAAGACAGGCAAGTGAAAGGAATAGCGTCCGCTCCCGAACTTAGCTAACTCAGGTAAGGCATGATAGCCACACCAATGGAAGCATTTATAGATGAACTCGCGAGTCAAAAAATAAATATTTAAACCTATAAAAATTAGAATAATGATGAAGTCAGTTCTCGCAGTTGGGGAAAATATCCACTGAAAATAAAGAAGGCAATGTAAGAAATTCAAAGCTCCTAATATAAAATAAATGACACCAGCAAGTCTGCTACGACGTCCAATAAAAGTTTTATCTGGAGGACTAGGGGTATGGGACATATTTTAGTGATTTCCTATTCTTCGTAAATTTAATCGAGTACAACAGACTATTGACCTTAGTTTCCATCTTTTACGTTTCTAAAAGCCTCCCACATCTTCTGCTGGGGCTTGGCAAAGGGGTAATTACCAAAGTCTTCTGGATGAAGCCACAAGACCTCTCCGTCAGCTGCGTGCTGGCTATCTTTAACACGGCCATAAGCCAGCTGGATATGCCACTTGCGATGACTGAATACATGTTGCACCTTTGGAAAGGACTTCTGCTGCCAATCGACAGTCAAATCATAATCCTGCTCAAAGCTTTCTTGAGGAGACAGATCCAGACTGGGCTGATTTTCAGCCACCTCAAACAAGGACATCTGATTTTCAGTTTGAAATTCTTCGACTTCAATCAAGGGAAAATGCCAAAAACCTGATAACAAGCCAGCGGCCTCATTCTTTTCAAGCAAGAACTGTCCCTGTTCATTTTCGATAATCAAGCCTTGCAGATAGACCGGAACTGGCTTCTTTTTAGGTGCTTTAATGGGATATTTATCCATAGTTCCGTGCAAATAAGCTGCGCTGAACTCTTTTACAGGGCTGTCTTCTGGATGAGGATTGACAGGAGCTTCGATATCCGATCCCAAATCCATCAACGCCTGATTGAAATCTCCAGGTCTGCCTGGATCAATCAGAATCTCCATCATAGCCTGAAAGACCTTGCGATTGCTGGGTTGACCAATATCTAAATCCACTTCAAACAATCGACTCAGTACCCGCATGACATTGCCGTCCACCGCAGGCTCAGCTAGACCAAAGGCAATACTAGCAATAGCACCAGCCGTATAAGGTCCAATCCCTTTGAGGCTAGCAATTCCTTCATAGCTATCAGGAAATTTTCCATCAAAATCCGTCATTATCTGCTGGGCTGCCTTTTGCATATTTCGCACCCGCGAATAATAGCCCAAACCTTCCCAAGCTTTGAGCAATCTCTCCTCGGGCGCTTGCGCTAAGTCGGCCACAGTTGGAAACCAGTCAAGAAAACGCTCATAGTAAGGAATCACCGTATCCACACGTGTTTGCTGCAACATAATCTCAGAAACCCAGATATGATAAGGATTATTGGACCTACGCCAAGGCAGATCGCGCTTGTTTTCATCATACCAAGTCAATAATTTCTTGCGAAAAGAGGCTATTTTCTCTTCTTCCCACATTTCAATTCCAAATTTTTTTAAATCTACCATTTCTCTCATACTTAAACAGACTAAAAAAGATGAATCACTCATCTTTTTTAGTTATTTTATTGGTCAACACTTTGTGCAGCTGTAATCAGTGTTAAGTTATAAACGTCATCTGAATTACATCCGCGAGAAAGGTCGTTTACTGGCTTGTTCAATCCTTGAAGAACTGGACCGACAGCTGAGAATCCACCTAAACGCTCTGCCATTTTATAACCGATATTTCCTGCTTCAATGCTTGGGAAGACAAAGACAGTCGCTTTACCTGCAACCTTGCTTCCTGGAGCTTTCAAGGCTGCTGTGCTTGGTACAAAGGCAGCGTCAAATTGTAATTCCCCGTCAACTTCTAAGTCTGGGCGCAAATCATGGACCAACTTAGTCGCTTGTACCACTTTATCAACGCTTTCTCCAAAGCCAGAACCTTTAGTCGAATAGCTCAGCATAGCAATCTTAGGATCAATGCCAAACATTTTAGCTGTCACGGCTGAGTTAATCGCAATTTCTGCCAAAGCTTCTGAATCAGGATTGATGTTAATGGCACAGTCGCTGAAAAGATAACGTTCTGAACCACGCACCATGAGGAAGGCACCTGAAGTTCTTGTTACATTTGGACGTGTTTTAATGATTTGCAAAGCTGGACGCACTGTGGCAGCTGTAGAGTGGATAGAGCCAGAAACCATACCATCTACGATACCGAGATAGACTAGCATAACCCCAAAATAGTTAACGTCTGTTTTTAAAAGCTCAAGAGCTTCTTCTTCACTGATTTTGCCCTTACGACGCTCTACAAGAGCCGCCACCATCTCTTCCAATCTGTCATAGTTTTTAGGGTCTATAACTTCATATCCGTCCATGATATTTTCGATTTCCAAGTAAATACGAATTTTATCTGGATCTCCCAAAAGAACTGGTGTAACTTCTGATTCTTTTACTATGCGTTTAACCGCTTGAAGAATACGTGGTTCTTGTCCTTCTGGCAATACAATACGAACATTTTTACCAACAACTGAGTCTCTTAGACTTTCAAAAACTTCCATGAGTTTCTCCTTTAAAAATTAATTATTTTTTGTTAACGATGTAATGGTGTTTTGGAAATCAATCGGCAACTGGGATTCCAATTGGAGCTGCTTTTCCAAAAATGGATTATAAAAAGATAAAGAGTGACAATGCAAGGCCTGACGTGTAATTCCCGCTTCCAAAGTCCCTCCATAGAGATCATCTCCAAGGAGAGGAAATCCAAGATGGGCAAAGTGCACACGAATCTGATGGGTCCTCCCTGTATGCAGACGAATGTCTACCAGATAGATATCGCCAAACTGCTCCACAACCTTGTAGCTGGTATGAGCATACTTGCCATCCTTTGTCACACATCTGGTGATGATGCTGTCAGGGTCGCGTCCGATCGGCGCAATTATATCTCCCTCCGCTTTAAGCTCACCGCTCCCCTGAACGAGCGCATGATAACGTTTTTCAATCATTTTTTTCTGCAGTTGCTTATCCAGTCTTGCATGAGCATAGCCATGTTTTGCAAAGAGCATGAGTCCACTGGTATCGCGATCTAATCTCGTTACAATGTGAACCTGCTGATTTTCATAATCTTGCCGAATATAGTAAGCCTTAACAAAGTTTGCCATCGTATTCGAATGGTTGACACTAGGAATACTAGCTACTCCGGCAGGTTTATCTAAAACTAGAAAGTGCTCATCTTCATATACGATCGACAACTCACGATCCACGGCTTCTAGGCTTTCAAAGCCTTTCTCAGAAGGGATATCTACTGTCACCTTATCGCCAATATCCAGCAAATAAATGGCATTTTGAGATTGACCATTGACAAGAATATTCCCACCTGCAAACTTCACTTTGGCCAAAAGGGCTTTTGAAATTTCATGCTTTTTCAAAAAAGTTTTGACTTTGACATGCTCATCCGCAATAAATTCAAATCTCATTCTTGGCACTCCTCGATAAAGGAGTCTCTCACGCGGTTCCAAAAGCTGGTATGGCTAGGCGAAGCCACAAAGTTAATCTTATGATTATCAATTTGGTACTCAATACGGACAATATTTTTATAAGAAAATGTTTGATTATCAACCGCTATGGTATAGTAATCATTGCGTGTCGGCAGCAGCTCAATCTTATCTTTTTTAGGAACGATAACTGAGGAACCTAAAGTACGATACACACGATTATTCAGACTAGCAATTTCTGTTACTTGCAAGGCTTCAATCGTTGGATGTAGAACAGCTCCTCCCAATGATTTATTGTAGGCTGTGCTTCCAGTAGGCGTTGAGACAGAAATCCCGTCGCCTCTAAAACGCTCAAAATGAACATTATTGATGACCACATCAACAACCATGGTTCTGTCGGAGCGTTTAATCGTTGCTTCATTGAGCGCACGAATCGTCCGCGTTTCCCCATTTTCAAAGGTTAGCTTGACATTTAAAATCGGATAAGAGACCTTGGCACCTGTGTCCAATTTCAGATTTTCCACTAATTTATCAATTTCAAAGTCTCTGTAATCTGTATAAAAACCCAAATGTCCGGTATGGACACCGACAAAACGCACCTTATCCAGTTGCTCTTCATATTTGTGAAAGGCTGATAGCAGCATCCCATCACCACCGACAGAAATCACGATATCTGGATTTTTGGGTGTCAGGATAAAGCCTGCTTTCCGCAATTTTTGCATCAGAGTTTGAAATACTTCCTCACTCTGCCTTTTGCGATTGCGGATTATCGCTATTTTTTTACCTGTATTCTTCATCTGTATCGTCACTATTTCCAACACCGTCATTTAGCTTGCGGTGCAGAGGATCAAAGAGTGCTTGTGCTTCTTGGATGGCATCACGAATGGCTCCCATCTCTTCATCTAGCTGATAGGCGAGATTAGCTGTTGTCTCCAAGCGACGTTTGATTTCCTCTGGGAATTCTCCTTTATACTTATAGTTTAAAGAGTGCTCAATCGTTGCCCAAAAGTTCATGGACAAGGTACGAATCTGAATTTCTGCTAAGATAACTTTATTTCCGTTAATCGTATCTACTGGATATTCAACGATGGCATGGTAGCTACGGTAACCACTGTCTTTCTTGTTTTTGATGTAATCACGCTCCTGAACGATACGCATATCTGTCCGATTTCGCAAAACTTCCAAAACTTCATCCACATCGTCTACAAATTGAACCATGACACGCAAACCAGCAATATCCTGCATCTCTTGGGCTAAGTTTTCCTCAGTAATCCCGCGAAGTTCCATTTTTTCCTTGATGCTTTCAATATGTTTTACGCGACCAGTTACAAACTCGATCGGTGAATGGCGTTGCTGTTTGCGATACTGTTTGCGAATGCCACGAAGCTTTATTTTCAACTCACCAACCGCCTGAATATATGGATCCAGAAAATCTTCCCAATCTATTGTCATATACATACCTTGTCATCTATTCGTTTTTTGTATAAAATAAACACAGTTGTTATTATAACATAAAATCGCTTTCAGATAAAGAAAAGGATTTAAAAATGAACCATTTAGAAATTGAATACAAAACAATGTTAACAGAAGACGAACATAAACGACTTCTGACCTTCTTTGATCATGTCCAGCCAATTTTCCAAGTCAACTATTATATTGATTCGGCTGACTTTGCTCTCCGTGAAGCTCGTATGGCTCTGCGAGTCCGAACCACTCCTGACGCTGCTGAGTTTACTCTAAAAATTCCTCAAAAACTTGGAAATTTCGAGTACAACCAAGCATTGTCCAAAGATGAATCTAAAGAAATTACAGAAAATTTGCAATTTCCTCAGGGAGAAATCCTAGATAAACTCCAAGAAAAAGGAATCCCAGTTGACAAACTAACAATACTCGGAACTCTTGAAAATATTCGATACGAAAAACAAGATGCACTCGGACTTTTTGCCTTAGACGAAAGCCATTACTTTGGCAAAAAAGATTTCGAATTAGAGTTAGAGATCAATGATATCGAAGAGGGGGAGCAAAAGTTCATAGACTTTTTAAACGAAAATCAAATCCAATACAAGCCTGGTAAAAGTAAGATTGCCAGATTTGCCGAAAACTTGTAAAAATGCTGAAATAATCTCATTTTTTTGGTAAAATAATATTTATAAATCTAAAGAGACAAAAAGAGGATGGTCATTCTAATGTCAGACAAAAAAAATATGAAGCTTTTCTCCCTCAATTCCAATCACTCAATTGCTGAGAAGATTGCTGAAGCTGCCGGAGTACCTTTAGGCAAGCTTTCTTCCCGCCAATTTTCTGATGGTGAGATTCAGATTAACATTGAGGAAAGTGTCCGTGGCTATGATATCTATATCATCCAGTCTACCAGCTTCCCAGTCAATAATCACTTGATGGAGTTATTGATTATGGTTGATGCCTGTAAACGAGCAAGTGCCAATACCGTAACTGTGGTTATGCCTTATTTTGGTTATGCTCGCCAAGATCGGACAGCGGCTCCTCGCGAGCCAATCACTGCAAAACTCGTTGCCAATATGCTGGTTGGAGCTGGCGTAGACAGAGTTATCTCACTTGACCTTCACGCTGTCCAAGTACAAGGCTTCTTTGATATTCCTGTCGATAATCTCTTCACTATTCCATTGTTTGCCGAACATTATTGCAATATGGGATTAACTGGCGAGGATGTTGTCGTCGTTAGCCCGAAAAATTCTGGCGTGAAACGCGCTCGTAGCTTGGCGGAATATCTCGACGCTCCAATCGCCATCATCGACTATGGTGAAGATGAGGCAGGACGCTCCGAAGGATATATCATCGGTGAGGTTGAAGGCAAAAAAGCAATTTTGATTGACGATATCTTAAATACCGGTCGTACCTTCTCAGAAGCTGCTAAAATCGTTGAACGTGAAGGGGCTGTCGAAATCTATGCTGTCTCAAGTCATGGTTTATTTGCAGATGAAGCTGCAGACTTACTAGACAGTGTTCCTATCCGAGAAATCTTAGTGACTGACTCTGTTGATACAAAAGAAAAGACTCCGAAGAATGTTCACTACATCACAGCCAGCGAGTTGATTGGTGATGCTATCGTGCGTATTCAAGAGAGAAAACCAGTCAGCCCACTTTTTGCTTTTCAAAAGAAATAAGGGATAAATTTGTGATTTATTTAGATAATGCTGCTACGACTGCCTTGTCACCTGCTGCAATTAAATCTATGACTCAGGCAATGACAATCTTCGGCAATCCATCCAGTACCCACAGCCACGGTCGAGAAGCTAAAAAACTGCTCCGACAAGCTCGCGAAGATATTGCTAAAGTTCTACACACACAGAGCAAAAATATCCTCTTTACATCAGGTGCTACTGAAAGCAATAACACTGCAATCAAGGGATATGCCTTACGCCATCAGAATCAAGGCAAGCATATTATCACTACAGCCATTGAACACCATGCTGTTTTAGAGCCTGTTGAATACTTAGTGGAGCATTTTGGCTTTGAAGCGACTATTATTCAGCCAGTAGATGGGCAAATCCGAACGGAAGATATCAAGAATGCTCTCAGATCAGATACTATCCTTGTCTCAGTCATGGCTGTCAACAATGAAACAGGCTATATTTTGCCGATTCAAGAAATTGGTGAATTACTAAAGGATCATCCTGCTGCTTTTCACGTTGACGCAGTCCAAGCGGTCGGAAAGCTCCCTGTCTATCCTGAAGAATGGGGAATCAATTTCCTGAGTGCATCAGCCCACAAATTCCACGGTCCAAAAGGAGTTGGATTTCTCTATGCTGACCAGATGGATTTTGATAATTTCATGCATGGCGGCGATCAAGAAAACAAGCATCGAGCGGGTACAGAAAACCTCGTTTCCATTGTCGGAATGGCAACTGCCCTTTCTGAAAATGTTGCCCATTTAGAGGAAAATCTTGAGCATGCCCAGCAGTTAAAAGATACTTTACTGGACAACCTAACGGATATAGACTACTACCTAAACGAAAGTCAGCCCAGCCTGCCTTATGTTGTCAATATTGGATTTCCAAACCAAAAGAATGATCTTATCTTGCTTAAAATGGACCTTAATGGCTTTTCAATCTCGACTGGCTCTGCTTGTACAGCTGGTGCTGTTCAGCCCAGTCATGTCCTTCAAGCCTTATATGGCCCAAACTCTGAGCGCTTAAAAGAATCCATTCGTATCAGTGTATCAGACCAAACTAGCATCCAAGAAATCAAACTATTCAGCCAAAAACTAAAAGAAATACTAGGAGGATAAGATGGCTTTTCAAACATCTGTTAGCTTAGCAAACTGCGACTTCACCTACTCACTCCATCCAAATGTTAAGAAATTTACCTTACGGGACAATACATTTGCTGAAACAAAAGTTGGTAATTATGAGCTTTCTCGTTTACTTGAAGCGGTTCCCAATAGTGGCGATGGATTCTTGCTTAAGATTATCGTCAATAAAGATCTAAGCGGAGTAAAAATCAATATTACGGACAAGTCTGGTTTAAGATTGGTTAATATCTTCAAATCAGAAAAACACCATATTATTCAGCAAAAATTCTATTTCTTGATGGATAGTTTAGTTGAAAGAGACATTTTTGAAAAAGCCCCCCAATAAGCGAAATTCTAAGAATTTTGCTTATTTCTATTATTTTATCTATCTTTATTAGTATAATAATATTTTGTTCATCAAATTAGTTGATTTTTTCACAAGCTTTCTATAGAATAGAAGATAGAAAGGTCGTGATTTTGTGAAAACTGAAAAAAGCAATTCTATTCCACGTGCTACTGCTAAACGGCTCTCCCTCTACTACCGAATTTTCAAGCGATTTAACGCGGAAAATATTGAAAAGGCCAATTCAAAACAAATCGCAGAGGCGATTGGAATCGACTCTGCGACTGTTCGGCGTGACTTTTCTTACTTCGGTGAGTTAGGTCGTAGAGGTTTTGGCTACGATGTCAAGAAACTAATGAATTTCTTTGCCAATCTTCTCAACGACAACTCGATTACAAATGTCATGATCGTTGGTGTCGGAAATATGGGCCGTGCTCTTTTACACTACCGCTTTCATGAACGGAATAAAATGAAGATTGTAATGGCCTTTGATACAGATGATTATTCTGACGTCGGGACCACCACAAATGATGGAATTCCTATTTATGGAATTTCTCAAATAAAAGAAAAAGTCCAAGAAGGAAACGTAAAGACTGCCATTCTGACAGTTCCGAGCGTTAAGGCACAAGAAGTCGCATCCGTCTTGGTTGATGCTGGTATCAAGGGAATTCTTTGCTTCTCCCCAGTACACCTATCTGTCCCTAAAGATGTGGTTGTACAATATGTGGACCTAACCAGCGAACTCCAAACCTTACTCTACTTCATGAGAAAAGATGATGAGTAAGGTAAGAAAGGAAACAGACACTTTATGAAAAAACCGATTATCGGTATAACAGGAAACCAAAGGGATATTCCCAACGATCAATTTATCCATATCAGTTATACTTCAACTGGCTTTATCGAGGGAGTCAATAAAGTTGGAGGAATCCCAATTATCTTACCAATTGGTGATGAAGCCTTAGCTCACACCTATATCACTATGATCGATAAACTGATCCTTACCGGTGGACAAAATGTCCATACTCATTTCTACGGCGAGGAACAGACTATCGAAAGTGATGATTATCTGCTTCAAAGGGATCTATTTGAACTAGCTCTCATCCGAGAAGCACGCAAGCAAAACAAACCTATTTTTGGTGTCTGTCGTGGTACTCAGCTTTACAATGTCGCCATGGGTGGCACACTTCACCAAGACATTGAGAATCACTGGCAAGATAGCACTGCTCAATACACTACACAGACTATGGTCACTAAAAATGGCTCCATCCTCCATGAATTATACGGACCTACTTGTCAAATCAACTCATTCCATCACCAAAGTATCAAGGATCTAGCGAAAAATCTAGAAGTCATAGCCTACGATCCTCGGGATAAGGTCATTGAGGCTGTTACCTCGACTGATGGGAGTCCATTTCTTGGTGTGCAGTGGCATCCAGAATTTCTATTTCCCACAAGAACAGGTGATTTAGCCTTGTTTGATTATGTCGTTCACAAACTTTAGATCAAATCCGTTTTTTCACGATAGCTATAATAATTATTTTTTGAAACAATTAAATGATCTAAAAGAACCAACCCCATTAGTTCACAAGCTTCTTTCATGTGTTTGGTGACCTCGTCGTCATTCTTACTTGGTAAAGTCACTCCAGAAGGATGATTGTGTACAAGTATAATAGATGTCGCCAAGTGTTTGAGAGCATAATGCAAAATCTCGCGCGGTTCAGCAATACTTCTAGTTACCGTTCCTACAAAGATTGTCTGCTGATGGATGATCTGGTTTTGACTGTTGAGATAAATAGCGACCAAACACTCCTGCTTTTTATCTCCCAATTCTACCTGCATTTTACGAGCCAGTTTTTGACTTCCAAGGATTTGCTCCCTCTCCAGAACTTCAGCCTTATTGATACGGCAGCCAAGCTCAATAATGGCTTGCAACTCAACAGCCTTCACAGGGCCAATTCCTGAAATTGTCTGCAATTCTTGCAAAGTCAGATATTTCAAATCATTCAAACTAGAAATCGATGATAAAATCCTTTGAGAAACTTGAAAGACAGTTTCTTTTTTGCTGCCTGTTCGCAAAAATATAGATAGCAATTCCTGATTACTAAGTTTATCCGCTCCTTCTCTTATCAGCCGTTCACGCGGCATCATACTTATGTCATCCTGCAATGAAATACGATACATATCAACCTCCTTACTTATTAATTCGCTATTAAGTAAAAAAAAGAACCTAAATAAATGAACTACATACCAAAAGGTTAGACACAAAATCTATCGATTAGGCGAGTTCATTTATTTAGGCTATTTATTATTAATTGCTAAATCTTATCATATTTGTTGCTTGCTGTTGTAACAGCCTCTCTAACGGATGTAGACCATTGTCCCTTGATGGCACTATCTAAAGTATCATTAATCCCCTTGATAGCCAACTTTCCTTCCTTTGCAACTTTACTAATCGCTTCCTTAGATTTGGTCTTAATACCATCACTTTTACTAAGAATATGTGGAGCATAAACATTTGTTATCAAAGATTTTTCAATCTGTTTTTGAATAGCAAGCAGACGAGTTCCTAAATCATCGAAATTTCCTACAGTAAATACACCTGTAATATCCTCAGTCAATGTTGTTGCCATTTTAGCATCACTTCCTTTTACTCTCTAGTTTTATTATTGTCATCTGCGGCTATTCTCCTACGCAGATAAGCCTCCTCTAACTTATCATCTAGATATCGTCTTTCTCGTCGGAAATTATCACTCTCTTTTAAAGATTCTAATTCCAATATTTTTTGCGCCTCCGTCAAGGCATCTTCCGATAACATTTGGTAAGATTCCATCTCTCTATTAAGAATCCTATAAAAATCCTGATCCGCATCAGTAGATTTCAAATAATGTAACGTTTCTTCGTACTTTTCATCAAGAATATTTTGTATGGCACGACGCGCAGTTTGAAAATAATCATTTCTTTCCTCAAATTCTTGCAACTTTTCTCGATGCCGCTCTTCCAATTCTTCTAATTCTTTAGTTTTCTTTTCGACTTCACGTTGTGCTACTTCAAATTTCTCCATTGATTGAATTCCCCTGCTAAAGCTATGTCTTCTTCGAGTTTTTTGTTTATACCAGCTGCAATTTTATCTTTCAATTTAGTCATTTCATCTAATATTTGACTCGCTTTGTTGAGCTTATTTTGTAGAGAGATTTCTACATTTCCGACCACACTATCATGTGTGACACCACCAGCTGCAAAAGCCGATCTAATCTCATCAGGACTGAGACTACTGACCATAAACGGAGACTTGGTCGTTTCAAATAAAGACTCAACTTCTTCTACTCCTCTTTGTTTCTCAATCTTAATCTGATCCAAAACTTGCTGAGCAGCATTAACAAGAGCATTTGCACCAATAGTAGCTTGCTCGCTGTCTAGAAAAATTCGTTCGTTGCTACTTAGGCCACCTCCGCTTTCTGTAAGTAAGCTTTTCATGCCATAATACCGCAACATTCTCGTTTTTGTTTCTAGGATGAGGGCATTCGCATTTCCTTTTGCAGTATTGGTCACAACATTGCCATTTTCATCAATGAGTTGACCTTTATTATTAAATCTCCAAGTATTATAACTATGATATTTATCCCCTAGACTATAGATCTTATCTGCCTTTTCTTTCCAAGAAAGTTTATCATCTTGTAAAATTCGTAAAGATTCATCAACAAAACTAGCATCTGTCATATTGACATAAATGGCAACGCCTGTTTTATTCCCCAAAATGTTCCCCAAAAACATATCATTTGGATTTCTAAAATTACGAAATTGCTCTGGATGCGCCTGCATATAGGCTATTTCTTCTTCCGAAACAATATTATGAATATCTGGACCATTAAAGCCAACATTATTCCATCCCATTTTTAAGGCAGTATAAAGTGCCATAGACTCTCCCAAAGAATGACCATTCGTTGTTATAATGGCATTGGGATTTTCTTTACGAACCTTTTTCTCTACTCGCTGGGCAAACTCTAATGCTGTTTTTGACTGAACATCTACAATGTTTTCGACAACTTCCTTTTTAACACTATCGTTAAAATGTCCTTCTAGAATGCCTTTGCCCATCCCTGAAATCGAGGGGAGACCTGTTATCATTTTATCCGTAAAACCCATACCTAGATTTTCAAGGTCATTGAGAACATCTTTTTTGTCTCCAAAATTGGTGCCAACATAAGAAACCACTACCTGACTGTAGTCTACGTTCCCTTGATCATCAACAGGAGCAACAGCCATAGCTTGCATACTATTATCCGTTGGTTCAGCAGAGTTCCCAATAGCATCAATGACTCGGAATTTTCGACCATTAACGTTAATCGTTTCTCCAACTGATAATTGCTTATCCGGATTATCTACTGGGTCAATATCGTAAACATATGTTGCAATTTTATTATAATCCGCATCCGTTATGTTCATTTCTTCTCTCCATAATGTATAACATTTATTTGGGTTTCCGATAATTTTGTATAACTAGTTGGAACTTCCTTACGTTTCAGTTCCTCTGAGCTATTATGATAGATCAAGCCATAATTCTGTATATCGTAACTATCTTTTAAGTCTGTTGAAACTTCTATTTTATCGTTTACCGAGAAATAAATGAATCTAGGTCTACCAAATCCGCCTTTTGAAATACTTTCAAACTCTATTTTATAAACATCTTCAAAATTATTGACCAAAAATAAAGCAAGAGCCTCTTCTTGTTTTCTAATTATCTTTTTCTCTTCTGCTGTCAATGTTACTTCCTCCTTCTGTTCTGTTTTTTTCTGCTGGCTACAGGCACCGAGTGTTCCCAAACCTAGAAATCCAATAAATACTATCAAAAGCAACTTAGATATTTTCATAAATATTCCTTTCCTTTATAAAACACAAGATCATCAACTATCCTAACACGATTATAATATATTATATCAAAAAGAATATAAACCAAGCAAGCGTTTACATTTTTTATCACTTTTATTATGGATGAAACTAAATTTTACATACTATTATATTTTAACTCAATAGAGTAACCAATAGCATCAATGACTCGGAATTTCGACCGTTAACGTCAGATTCCTTTCCCACACTAAATTGTTCTTCTGCTTTATATTCTTTCGGATCCAAATTATAGGCTTTTTTAGATATTATGTTGTAATCTTTATCAGTCAACGCGTCATTTAATAATCCTCGTAATAACTAACATCTACTCCGTCTAGACTAGTTAACTGTGTTGGAGGTTTCTTCTCTATCAAATGAAAGTCTTTTGGATCATATCCTATTGAATAATATCCATCAATACTTTCCAACTCTGTTGGTAAAATATAACTATTATCATTGACCTTTATAGTGATTGTATCCCCCGTCCCAAAACCACCTTTATGAAAATTTACAAATTCTATTTTTTTCACATCTTGATAATGATTTACCAGGTACAAAGCGATTTTCTTTTCTTCTTTACGAAGTTTCTTTTTTTCCTCCTTTGTCATAGTAATTTTCTCCTTCTGTTCTGTTTTTTTCTGCTGGCTACAGGCACCGAGCGTTCCCAACCCTAGAAATCCGATAAATACTATCAAAAGTAACTTAGATATTTTCATATAATATTCCCTTCTTTTATAAAACATACAATCTTCAACTATACTAACATAGTTATATTATAGCAAAATAATTATGAAACAAGAAAGCGTTCACATCTTCAGAAGCATTAATAACTCGGTGTTTCAACTGTTGACATAAAAAATTTGCCCTAATTTCTTTGCGAGTCTTCATTGTTTTTAGGAGCTAATTTGTAAAACTTTTTTGCTATCCATTTATAATCTTCATCAGTTATACTATTCATTTTCTTCCCTCATAATACATTACTTTCACTTTCAGCTCATCTGTATTTGAAAATGAAGAAGGAACTTCTTTTCTTACTAAAAATTTTGAACTTTGATGATAACCCAAAGAATAATGATTAATATCATATGTGTCCTGCAGATTAGAATCCACAAGGAGTTCATCGTTAATTTTCATATACGCCACATCGGAAGTTCCAAAACCACCTTTTACTATACTTATAAATTCTATTTTTTCAATATCCTCAAAATTATTAACCAAAAATAAAGCAAGAGCCTCCTCTTGTTTTCTGATTATCTTTTTCTCTTCTTCTGTCAATGTAACTTTCTCTTTCTGTCCTATTTTTTTCTGCTGACTACAGGCACTGAGTGTTCCTATCCCTAGAAGCCCAATAAATACTATCAAAAGTAACTTAGATATTTTCATAAATACTCCTTCCTTTATGCAGCGTCATCAATAACTTGAAATTGACGATTTCATACCTCAATTATATTATCTTTCTATAATCAATTTACTTTTCCTCATAATATATCACTTCAATCCCATCAAGACTGGTTAATTCTGTAGAATTTTTCTTTTTTATTAAATGAAAATCACTCGGATCATAATCAACAGAATATCTTTCACTATCATCGTTAAATATAATTGGTTTTATATAACTATCATCATTGACAATAACACTTATTGAATCTGCTATCCCAAATCCTCCCCTGTGAAATTTATCAAACTTAATCTTTTTCACATCCTCGTAATGATTCACCAAATACAAAGCTATTTTCTCTTCCTTTTTACGAAGTTCCTTTTTTTCTTCTTTTGTCATAGTAACTTTCTCTTTCTGTCCTGTTTTTTTCTGCTGACTACAGGCACTGAGTGTTCCTATCCCTAGAAACCCAATAAATACTATCAAAAGTAACTTAGATATTTTCATAAATACTCCTTTTCTTTATAAATCTCAAAATCTTCAACTATGCTACCTATAGCATATTTTAATAAAAACAATCATATATCAAGCAAATTTGTTCGTTCTTTGGTTCAAGTTGTACGCCTCTTTTGCTAATTTATTATGATTTTTATCTGAAATGGAGATCACCTTTCTATCTCCTCATAATATTTAATCTCAATATTTTTTAGATTATCTAATTGAGTTGGCGGATTCTTTTCATTCAAATGAAAGTTCTCAGGATTATAGCTAATAATATACTCGCCACTTGGATCTCCTAAAGTAATTGGTTTTATATAATTATTTGAATTTACTTTAACAGATATAGAATCCCCCGTCCCAAAACTACCTTTATAAAAATTTACAAATTCTATTTTTTTCACATCTTCATAATGATTCACCAAATACAAAGCAATTTGCTCTTCTTCTTTATGAAGTCTCTTTTTATCTTCTGATGTCATTATGAAATCAAACTTCTTTTCTGCTGTTTTGGACTGGCTACAGGCAGTGATACTTCCTAAACATATAAATGCTATAAAAAATATTAAAAATGATTTATATATTTTCATGATAATTTCCTTTCTTGACTAAAAGAGTACCATACTAACATAAGTATAGCACAATCTAATAAAGAAGGCATATTCTTTGAAAGCGTTCTAGTATCTGTTCGTATATCATTTTAGTTTTATCAATCAAAAAACGAAGTAACTCTTGTTACTTCGTTTTACAATATTTCTTATTATAGCTGCATTTGATTATAAGATCGACTGAAAGCATCTAAAATATCTTTTGGTGCCTTGTCATAGTCAATCGTACTTTCAAGCGTACCTTTAACAATAGTTCGACTGGTTGCTGCTGCATCCTCACATGTGACTAAAGTGATTTCAGCAACACCTTCTGTATCATTGATGACATCAACACGCTCTGGTGCAACACTTTCTATACTAGAAATCGTATAGGTATAGATTTTTTCCTTATCCGTGATATAAATTTTCATCCCTATTTTGGCACGATCTAGCGGTGAAAAGAGCATGTCACTGGCTCCAGTAATTCCAAAGACGTGGTGGCTGGCTAAGGCATAGTTTCCTTGTCCCATTTGTTGATCTTCTTTCATAGTGCCAGCACCATAGTAAAGGCCAACATTATCCAAACCTTTGAAAATTGGCAGATTCATTGAAACTTCAGGAATTGAAATGCCACCGATAACTGGCAATTTTTGAGCCTGCCACTGAGCATTAATCACCGCTTCTGTAGAAAGAGATTGGACATCGCTAAACTCGAAACTTGACTCGACTGCCTTATTCTGCTTGATTTCTTCCTTAGAGACCTTGCTAACCTGGTATTGATTCGTGTGCCAAACCATGATCATATTTCGGATAGACGAGTTGAAAATCAGAGCTAGAGCAACTAGAAATAAAAGGAAAACCGCACAGTTAATGATGAAATTTCTTAGCTTGAATTTTTTCTTAGATTTCTTCACATTCATCCTCCTCTTATTCTACTTCTTCCTCATCGTCTTTTTCATCAGGCGCAACCGTTGTAAAGGTAACAATCTGAGCATTTTGGTCCAGACGCATAACCTTCACTCCCATAGTTGAGCGGCCTGTCTGAGAAATATTAGCCACACTGGTACGGATAATGACACCTGTATTGGTGATAATCATCAAATCTTCTTCGCCAGTGACGGTCATCAGACCAGCGAGAGGTCCGTTCTTATCAGTGATATTGGCTGTTTTTATCCCTTTACCACCACGGCCCTTGGTTGGATACTCACTGGCAAGAGTTCGCTTACCATAGCCTTTTTCGGTAATGACAAGCACTTCGTCACCCTCAGAAATCACACCAGCTCCAACGACCTGGTCGCCGTCCCGCAGATTAACCCCACGAACACCAGTCGCACTACGGCTCATGCTCCGGACAGCTGTCTCATTGAAACGGACCGAATAACCAAACTTAGTACCAATGATAACATCTGCAGCACCGTCCGTCAGAAAGACATTGATAAGCTCGTCTTCATCCTTCAAATTCAAGGCCTTGAGACCGTTTTGACGGATATTAGCAAACTCTGTTACGCTGGTTCGTTTAACCACACCCAAACGGGTTGTAAAGAAGAGGTAGGAATGATCGCTACTGTCCTGCTGAACGTTGATAATGGTCTGAATGGTCTCTCCTTCATCCAGTTTCAAGAGATTGACCACTGGCAAGCCCTTGGCTGTTCGGCCGTACTCAGGGATTTCATATCCTTTGAGACGATAGACTCGGCCCTTGTTAGTAAAGAAGAGCAGTCTATCGTGAGTGCTCGTTGAAACCAGCTCTTTGACGAAGTCATCATCTTTGACACCAGTTCCTTGAACACCGCGTCCACCACGTTTCTGAGCAGTGAATTCTGCCTGATTCAGACGTTTGATATAGCCTTTATTAGACAGGGTAATCAAAACATCCGCTTCCTCAATCAAATCTTCATCTTCAAGAGAAAGGACTTCTCCCACCATCAGCTCAGTTCGACGGTCATCCGCAAATTTACGCTTGACCTCGTCTAGCTCTTCCTTGATAATAGCGATAACGCGCTCTGGCTTTGCCAAGATATCAGCCAAGTCCGCAATCAAGGCAATCAGCTCGTCGTACTCTGACTGAATCTTATCACGTTCCAAACCAGTCAGACGACGCAGACGCATGTCAAGGATAGCCTGACTCTGGCGCTCAGAAAGTTCAAACTTAGCCATCAATTCAGCTTGGGCTTCTGCGTCCGTCTCGCTATTACGGATAATGCGAATCACTTCATCGATATGATCCAACGCAATCAGCAAACCAGCCAAGATGTGTGCTCGAGCTTCCGCCTTTTCTTTATCGAAGGCTGTCCGGCGAGTCACCACTTCCTTTTGGTGCTCAATGTAGGCCAACAAAATCTCACGCAGAGACAGAATCTTCGGCACACCATTTTGAATAGCCAGCATATTGAAGCTGAAATTGGTCTGCATCTGAGTCAACTTGAAAAGGTTATTTAGAATGACATGAGCAGAGGCATCACGGCGAACCTCAATGACAAAACGGACCCCTTCACGGTTGGATTCGTCGCGAACAGCTGTGATACCGTCAATGCGTTTTTCCTGCACCAGGCGAACAATATGCTCATGGACTTTAGTCTTATTAACCATGTATGGAAACTCGGTTACGACAATTCGCTCACGGCCGTTTTTCGTTTCTTCAATCTCAGTACGAGAACGAAGAACAATCGAACCCTTCCCTGTTTCATAAGCACGGTGAATACCAGATTTCCCCATCACCAGTGCTCCTGTTGGAAAATCTGGGCCAGGCAGGACTTCCATGATGTCACGAGTCGTTGCTTCTGGATTATCCATAACCAGCTTAACCGCATCAATAGACTCACCAAGATTATGAGGTGGGATATTGGTCGCCATCCCAACGGCAATCCCTGTCGCTCCATTTACGAGCAAGTTAGGGAAGCGAGCAGGAAGAACCATCGGCTCTCTCTCGCTGGCATCATAGTTGTCAATATAATCAACAGTATTTTTGTTAATATCACGAAGCATCTCCAACGCAATCTTGCTCATACGTGCTTCTGTATAACGCTGGGCAGCGGCTCCGTCTCCGTCCATCGAACCGAAGTTTCCATGGCCGTCTACCAGCATGTAGCGATAGCTCCACCATTGAGCCATCCGCACCATCGCTTCATAAATAGAGGAATCGCCATGCGGGTGGTATTTACCCATGACATCCCCTGTGATACGAGCTGATTTCTTGTGAGGCTTATCAGGCGTAACGCCTAGCTCATTCATGCCATAAAGAATCCGGCGATGAACCGGCTTAAGACCATCGCGAACATCTGGAAGAGCCCGAGCCACGATAACACTCATTGCATAATCGATGAAACTGGTCTTCATTTCGCTGGTCAAATTGACATCTACTAAGTTTCTATCTTGCATTAAAAAATGCCTCATTTCAATATTAAATCACTATCTCATTATACCACATTTTAGCTATATTTTCAGTATTTAAAACCGAATATAAAAACGTTTACATAGCCTTTTAGGGGTCAAAATACCACGGTGAGCCGTGACAAACTGTATCAAAAGTGGTAGAATGTAATTGTATGGGGAAAACCCCAAAAATAATAAGGAGATGTTTAGAAATGACTGCTACTAAACAACATAAAAAAGTCATCCTTGTTGGTGACGGTGCCGTAGGTTCATCTTACGCTTTCGCGCTTGTTAACCAAGGAATTGCACAAGAGCTTGGAATTATCGAAATTCCACAATTACACGAAAAAGCTGTTGGTGATGCGCTTGACCTTAGCCACGCCCTTGCCTTCACTTCACCTAAAAAGATCTACGCAGCTCAATACTCTGACTGTGCAGACGCTGACCTTGTTGTTATCACTGCGGGTGCACCTCAAAAACCAGGTGAAACTCGTCTTGACCTCGTGGGTAAAAACCTTGCCATAAACAAATCAATCGTAACACAAGTTGTTGAATCAGGTTTCGATGGTATCTTCCTTGTTGCTGCTAACCCAGTTGACGTTTTGACTTATTCAACTTGGAAATTCTCAGGCTTCCCTAAAGAACGCGTTATCGGTTCAGGTACTTCACTTGACTCAGCCCGTTTCCGTCAAGCACTTGCTGAAAAATTGGATGTTGATGCTCGTTCAGTTCACGCCTACATCATGGGTGAGCATGGCGATTCAGAATTCGCCGTTTGGTCACATGCTAACATCGCAGGGGTAAACCTTGAAGAATTCCTTAAAGATACTCAAAATGTTCAAGAGTCTGAATTGATCGAATTGTTCGAAGGCGTTCGTGATGCTGCTTACACAATCATCAACAAGAAAGGTGCTACATACTACGGTATCGCTGTAGCCCTTGCTCGTATCACAAAAGCTATCCTTGACGATGAAAATGCTGTACTTCCACTTTCAGTCTTCCAAGAAGGCCAATACGGTGTGAAAGATGTCTTCATCGGTCAACCAGCAGTTGTTGGTGCACACGGTATCGTTCGTCCAGTAAATATCCCATTGAACGATGCAGAAACTCAAAAAATGCAAGCATCTGCTAAAGAATTGCAAGCAATTATTGACGAAGCTTGGAAAAATCCAGAATTCCAAGAAGCATCTAAAAACTAATCAGAAAAAACATCTCCTGATAAAAAAGGGGATGTTTTTTTGTTATCTTATGTGGAATCTATCAGAAAAAATATCAATTAAATAAGGAACAATCAGCTCTCCCTCTAAGTCCTCCAAAGAAGAAAGCCAAATAAAGTCTGTATGCTCTTCTGGATCCAATAGGATATCGCACTGATCTATAATTCTGGCCCCATAAACCAAGCGTGTAAAAACAGCATTCTTTCTTGAGTCAAACTGACTATCTTCATGGATAATCTTATCAATTCGAATCTTTTGATTAACCTCTTCTATAGCCTCGCGTAGAGCTGCTTCTCTGGGTAGTTCGTTCTCTTCTACTCTTCCGCCAGGAATATCCCAATAGCACGGATAAACATTAGGAAGGCCGCGCTTTATTTTTGAGCGTTTGATCAGCAAATACTGCCCATTCTTCTCAATCAAGGTATGAGCGATTAGCTTCACTGCCATGGCAATCTCCTCCCTTAGACAATAAAAAAGGACTCTCACGAGTCCGAGCTTAAGTCATCCACCCTGAGAGAATCGAACTCCCATCTCAAGAACCGGAATCTTACGTGATATCCATTACACTAAGGGTGGCAACTTATTTATTATAACTAATTTTTCACAAAAAAACAAGTCTAAATGGCTCCTTTTACGAAATTTCTAATCTAGATCAAATCAAAAAGATTAACTTTCTTTGAAAGTTAATCTTTTAATCTCTTATTTCTTTTCAATATGATCTGCTAGTTCTTCTTGGGCTTTTTTGTTAGATTCCAACGTTTTTTCTTGCCATTTCTTCTTAGCTTCTTCATATTCTTTGGTCGTTACAATCTCACTTCTGAGCTTCGTATATTTAAAATTGAAGCCAGATCCCTTGATTCCAACGAGTGAATAGGCACGACTGAAAGGTTTGGACTTACTTACAGAAGGACTACCGCCTCCTGAAATGGTCGGCATGATAATCCCACTATCAAGCAACCAAGCTTGTGCATCCGCATATTTTTCATAGCGAACTTTCACATCTGTCGTTTCAGCATTTGCTTCTTCCAACATCTTAGTATAAGTGTCCAAGCCCAGCTCTTTCATCTTGTCCATATCTTGGCCTGGCTCAAAACCAAAGTTTTGCAAGCTAGCACCATTATTTACATTTAGAGTATCTAAGTAGGTAGATGGGTCTTGATAGTCAGCTGACCAGCCCCCTGTATAGAAGTCATAGTCCTTTTGAGCTGCAGTATTTGCAAAATAGGTGATGTTGTTCAAATCATCCACACTAATCTTCTGCAGGTCAATCACTACATTTTCTGCACCCAAGGTTGATTCAATTGATTGTTTTACTGAACTTGCCCATTGGATACTCACCTTGTCAGCTTGGTCTACAGGAAGGTCCAAATGGATTGGGAATTGAACTCCCTTAGACTCTAAAGCTTCCTTAGCTTTAGCAAATCTTGCCTTGGCTTTCTCTGGATTATAATAAGCATCTTGAGCATCTGTCAGATCAATATTTGCCCATTCTGTACCATAATTCACTAATTTAGAAGCAACTACTTGGCCAAAAGTTTGATCGCCAATTTGAACAAATGTTGGAGGGACAAGCGTATTTCTCAACAGCTTGGTAGCTCCATCTTTACCATTACTTTGCGCACCATAAGAAGTCCGGTCAAGGGCAAAATTGACGGCCTGACGGAAGTCCTTATTTAAAACCGCTTCTTTTGTTGCATTCTTTTGATCATCACTTGTTTTGGAAGTGTGATTGTATGATTGACGGTTGAAGTTGAAATTAAAGTAATATGAGGTCGCATCCTGTGGGCTATAAAGGATATTGTCCGCATATTTCTTCTTAACTGCCGCAAATCCTGAAGTATTCGGATAGAGACGGGCACCACTATAAGCACCATCACTGAAGTTGCGAATTAAAGATTCTTGGTCTGATCCATCATAGTAGGTTAATTTAACATGTTCTAGACTGACCTTGTCTTTATCGTAATAATTTGGATTTTTAACAAATTCCATAGAAGACTTAGAGGTCAAGGATTTCAAAAGGAAAGGACCGTTGTAAAGAATACTTGATGGATCAACAGAACCAAAATCTTTTCCTTTAGATTTCAAAAATTCTTCATTGACAGGGAACAAGATATTATTCGTCGTTTTAGAGTTCCAATAAGGCTCTGGGCGTGTCAGCGTGTATTGAACCGTATAATCATCCACTGCCTTCACTCCGACTTTTGAAAAGTCTTTTTCGTCGCCTTTGACATAGGCATCCAAGCCACTAATCGAGTCTTGAATCAGGTAAAGGGCTTCAGACTTCTGGTCAGCCACATATTTAAGTCCAGTCACAAAGTCTTGAGCTTTCACATTTGCAACTTCTTCGCCATCAACATTGAACCACTTAGCATCCTTACGAAGCTTATATGTGTAAGTCAGGCCGTCTTGAGAAACTGTCCATGATTCTGCAAGAGAAGGAACTAGATTTCCATATTCATCATTTTCCAAAAGACCATCTACAAGGTTTGTAATAACGTCTGATGTAGTTGCACGGTTAGTGGTCAGGTAGTTCAAGCTATCTGGATCACTAGCATAAACATAAGAATATGTAGTTGTGCTGGATGAAGATTTGCCACATGCTGACAAGAATACTCCTGCACTGAGTACCACTCCAGTAGCTAAAAGCATTTTTGATACTTTCATAAATACACCTCCAAAAATTGAGAGAAAAGTCCAAGAATAAGAGGATCGGAAATAAAGATAAGCCCTTATTTTATTTAGTATTCTCTTAGTTCAATTTCTATGTTATATTTTATAACATAAGCTATTATACCAGAATTCTGATAAAAAGTAAATAGAGGAATCAGAGAGTGATTATGGAAAATTTCTGAAAACTACCTCCAACCAATCCAATTGACAAATATACAGATTAAGCATATAATAAACTCAATGTAAACAAACGAGGAAATCACCGTGAATTCTAATTATATTACCCGCCTCAAGCGCTCCGAGGGACAGTTAAGAGGCATTCAAAAAATGATTGAAGAGGACAGGGAATGTTCAGATATTCTCACACAGTTATTAGCCGTCCGCTCCAGCGTTGACCGTGTTATTGAGATGGTTATTACTGAGAATTTAACGGATTGCCTAGAAAATCCATCTGATGATCCGAAAAAGCAAAGGGAAAGAATAGAGAAAGCTATTCATTTTCTGGTAAATCGAAAATAAGAAGAAGAGGAAAAAAGGATTCAAGCAACGACTTGAATCCTTTTTATCTTTTATTCCGTCTCTCCAGACCAAGCGTTCATGCCACCTGATACGTTGGTCACATCAAAGCCCTGCATGGCAAGAAATTGGCAAGCAGTCGCTGAACGTGCACCTCCTTGGCAAATGACATAGTATTTGTAGTCAGGATCCAGCTTTTTATAGCCAGTTTCCAACTCACTAAGCGGAAGATTTCCAGCATTTGGGATATGACCCGCTTGAAATTCATGTCTTTCGCGCACATCTACGATGGCCAATTTTTCAGATTGATACTGCTTTTCTAAGTCAGCCACTGATATAGTTTTCATTTTTCTACTCCTTCTGGTTTTACCATTTTATACAAAGCATAAGCTCCGTTTAGATTTTTCACTGCAAATCCTGCTTGTTTTAAGATTCGCTCGGCAATATAGCTGCGCAGACCGCTGTGGCAGCTCACGATATATTCTTCTTCCTTATCCAGCTCAGCCAAGCGTTCTCTGAGTTCATTCAGAGGAATATGGACTGTCTTGTCCGCCTTTAAGCGTCCTTGCTTAAATTCATTGAGCGTCCGAACATCTAAAAAGACTTTCCCGCTTGCCAACTCGTCTTCCAGCTGGTGCCATTGGATATTTTCACTCAAGCCTTCCGCTAGATTCATAGCTGCATAGCCCAGCATATTGACCAGATCCTTGGCTGAGCCAAAAGGTGGTGCATAGGTGAACTCCAGCTCTGGCAAATCAAAAATCGTGAGATTGCCCTTGATAGCTGTCGACAGAATATCAATCCGCTTATCAACGCCTTTTTTGCCCACACCTTGAGCACCATAGATTTTTCCAGTTTTTGGCTCAAAGAGCAATTTCAAGGTCAAGTCAGTCGCACCTGGATAGTAGCCTGCATGATCCTTACCGCTGACATGAATCGCTTGATAAGGCAGCTGATTTTGCTGAAGGAAACGCTCGTTCAGGCCTGTGGAAGCGGCTGTCATATCAAAGATACGCACAATAGCCGTACCAATGCTTCCCTTATTCTTCCGCTCCAAGCCAGCAATAACATCTGCTACCTGACGACCTTGTCGATTAGCAGGCGAAGCTAGGGCAATCAGGGCATCTTCACCAGTGATTTCCTGCTTGACAAGGATAGCATCGCCGACTGCAATAATATCTTTCTGGCTTGTTTCATAATGCTCGTCGACCAAGATGCCCCCACGAAGACCAGTTTCAATCCCTGCTGCCTTAGCCAAGCTATTTTCAGGCTGGACCCCGACAGAGAGAATGGTCACATCTGAAGCCAATTTTTGACCATCTTCCAAGACGATTATTTTGCCATTTTCTTCGAAGCGAGTAGCTGACTGGGAAGTAATGACCTTCACTCCCTTGTCCGCTAATTCAGCTTGGACAAAAGCTGCCATTTCCTCATCCAGCGGTGGCAAAACATGCGGCGCTTTTTCTACGATTGTTACATTCAGGCCACGCTTGCGTAGATTTTCAGCCGTTTCCAGACCGATAAATCCAGCACCTACGACAACAGCCTCTTGTGGCTCTTTATCCAAGACTATCATGATCTGATCCAAGTCTGGAACATTGCGCAAAGTGAATACATTATTTGCTTCTGAAAGTCCTTCAATCTCAGGAATAAAAGGCTTCGCCCCCGGTGAAAGAATCAGCTTGTCATACTGCTCTGTGAACTCTGAACCGTCATGAGCCACCGTCACCGTATGATCTTCAGGCGAAATTTTCACCACCTCATGAAAAGGTCGCACATCCAAGTTAAAACGCGCCTTGAGACTTTCAGGTGTTTGAACCAAGAGAGCATCTCGCTCAGCAATTTCACCAGAAATATAATAAGGCAGACCGCAGTTCGCAAAAGATACAAAAGGACCTTTTTCAAAAATCACAATTTCAGCATCTTCCATCATCCGTCTTAAACGTGTTGCCGCAGACATACCGCCTGCAACTCCACCAACGATAATAATTTTCATTGTTTAACCCCTTCTACTTAATGGTTTTCCCTGTCCAAGCGCTCATACCACCGCGGACATTGACAACATCATAGCCCTTTTTCTTCAGCTTTTTCGCTGCCATCTTGCTCCGCACGCCTGAATGGCAAATAACGTAAATCGTCTCCTTTTTAGCTGGAGCAAATTGACCAATTTGGCTCAAAGGAATATTCTGGGCCTCTTTGATATGTCCTCTACGAAATTCGGATGGTGTCCGTACATCAATTAGTTGGATATTGGACTTCAATCGCTTCTCCAACTCATCCGTTGAAATACTATCTATTTTTGTAAAAAAATGAAACATATTTTTTCTCCTTTATACCCCTATAGGGTATATTAAAACACTAAGAAGAGAAAATGTCAAGGAAACGATTTCAAAACTAAATAAATTAGCAGATATTGCCGATTTATTTTTNAAAATTCAAAATTGGGATTTTTCTTTTGTCCGCTTCTTTTTCGGTTCTTGTCGTTGTTACCCAGGCTTCAATGAAATTTAAACATTCATAAGCACTACTTTTTTTGAAGACTTCATACCATGCATCGTCTTTACGAATCGTACTATAGTCAATAGAGAAATTAAGCAAGTCTAGCTTATACTTTTCCATAAGTTCCATTGCTTCACTTGTTAGTTTTACGTTTTGGAGTTCATTATAAATTTTAACATGCAGTTGAAAATACTCTTGATCCTTTAAATTATCATGATATTTGGAAAATATAAAAAATATCTTTTTTTCTTTAATTTTGGGAAATTTTACAGGCAAAGGCAGTTTTTTATCTTGCTCTACTAAATAAACTTTTTCAGCAAATTCCATTAAATAATATAAAAAATAAGAACCCAAATCATCGAAACTAATATCTCCCTCACCTTTAGGAGACAGGCTCACATCGTATAAATTTGTATCCAATTCACCAAAGTCTCTTCCTTCATTTCTACGTTTTAATTCTTCTAAAATTGGCAGGAAGATATTGTAGTTTAACTTCTTCTTATTAAATTCTTTATCCAATTCATCATAATATTCTAAAGTAGTCAAAATCAAACGTTCATTCATATCTTCAGCAAGAAAAGCAGTTTTAAAAAATTGTTCTTGGGTTTCATCATACAACTCATATAAGTAGTTTGCCGCGTAAAATTCTTGGAAAATATTATGGACAAAATAGTAAGATCGTCCCTCTTTATGTATGATACATAGACGGGTTATCAAATCAGCAAGCAAATCTTCTGCTCTTGTTGAAGACGAATCTTCATGATTTAATACCCTATCTAGCAAAGAAAGAATTTCACTTTCTGTAAACTCTAATTTCTCTCCATTATTTTCAAAGTAAGTGAGAAAACAAAGATAAGAAATCACTCGCAACATAGTAGACTCAGATAAGTCGGTTTTAAATTGTCTTTTCATAGCAACTAATTTTGAATGATCATGTTCTTTATAGAGCAGTCGATAAGAATCTTTGATAAAAGTAGCTTTCTCAGTCGGAAAATTTGCATTTCTTTGAAACATTTGTAACATCAAGAAAAGCAATATAGGATTTTCTGCAAATGATTGATATTCATCATATAACTGATCTTCCAAACTCTTGATAAACCCTTCAAACACCTCTTCTCTTGGCTCTGATTCAGGCAATGTACTGATGCGCTTTATTAATGCTATTGCTTCGTCTTTACTTAAGCCATTCGTTTGATAGGGATGAAATAAAGAGGCATTATTTATATGATTAAAAAGTAATTTTCGGCTAGTCACAAGGATTGGATTATTAGAATATTTAGTGGCTAATTCTTCTATCTCTGTCGCCGCTTGTTCCATATTATTTGAAGCTATTTCATCAAAAGCATCCAAAAGAAAAATAAAACGCCCTTTTTTTGCCATATATTCAAAATACTCAAACTCTAAATCAAACCCTAATACTTTAGCTTCTTCATATATAAAATTTAAAAATTCCCTTCTTTTCTTCGAATCAAAATTATATTTCCTCAATTCAATATAAATGGGGATTCTTTGATTATTGTTACTCGTAGCTTTTTCAATCTCCTTAAGGAAAAAGTACTTCAGCATGGTTGATTTACCAATGCCACCATATCCATAAATCCAAGCATTATCCGATTCTTGTAAAATATTATCTAAATCAGCAGTATAACATCTCACATGACTTATTTCTGATTTTAAATAAGTGGGCTGAAAAATAGAAAGCAAATCAATATTATTTGTACCGCTTAACACAAACGGAATATTCTTCACTCTCTTAAATGAACCCTCAAAATAGGAAGTAAAACTTTTATTAAATCCAGTTTCAAATTTTTCCCAATTATCTACACCAAAGTCCACCAATTCATCTTTTAATTGAATCAACGTATTATTTAACAAAGCTGAAATAGCTAAACCCAGAAATCCCATATTGCCCTCCTTAGAATATCCTTATAACAACTCTATTATACAAAAAAAACATTGCATGTAGCAACAATTTCTTTTAAAATGATTTCACAAAAGGAAACGATTTCATTTTCTCCAAAAATAGAAATCCCTATCTTAAGACAGGGATTTCTATAAAGAATGAATTATTTCGCAATTGGGTAAACTGATACTTGTTTCTTATCGCGACCTTTACGTTCAAAGCGTACTACACCTTCAACTTTTGCGAACAATGTATCGTCTCCACCGCGGCCAACGTTAACACCTGGGTAGATGTGTGTACCGCGTTGACGGTAAAGGATAGATCCTCCAGTTACAGTTTGTCCGTCAGCTGCTTTAGCTCCAAGACGTTTTGCTTGTGAATCACGTCCGTTTGACGTTGAACCTCCACCTTTTTTGTGGGCGAAAAGTTGCAAGCTTGCAAGATTCATTTTTAACATAGTGTTTTTCCTCCGTGTTAGTTTTCTGTGATAACTCTGGTTTGGACGAACTCAGAAGAGTTCTCCGATAAGTTTGCCATTCCCAAGAAAAATGATTCAAAGAAAAGCTGAGTCATTTCTCTCTGATGCGGCGGAATATCCATAGGGATTTCTACTCGTAAATATCCGCCTTCTTCTTCGTTTAATTCTAGGATTGGTTCATAGCCTGCAAATTTTTCAATTGAATTGATGAAATTTATGGCAAGCGTAGAAACCGATGCACACACGACATCAAAGCCGTATTCGCCACTTCCGGCGTGTCCAGTAATTTCCGCACTCCTCAGCTCGCCATCTTCGGCTTTCTCAAAGACTGCTTGTATCATGTGTTCTCCTGTAAATTAAGCGTTGATTGCGTTGATGACAACTTTAGTGTAAGGTTGACGGTGACCTTGTTTGCGGTGGCTACCTTTTTTAGGTTTGTACTTGAAAGTAACGACTTTCTTTTGTTTTCCTTGTTTTTCAACAGTTCCAACTACAGTAGCTCCAGAAACAAGTGGAGTTCCGACAACAGTTTTATCACCACCAACAAGAACAACTTCATTAAAAGTCACTTCTTGACCAGCTTCAACATCCAATTTTTCAACGTAGATAGCTTGACCAACTTCAACTTTAACTTGTTTTCCGCCAGTTTTAATGATTGCGTATGTGCTCATTATGCACCTCCTATGATTTTTTGGGGTTTCCCCGTATTTTTGTGAAGACTCGCCTAGCATCGTGGGACGAACCACTTTATACTCACTATGTGATCAACGATGTTCGAGCGGTTGCACAGGCCGTGCATAGTCAACATTCTTAGTATAGCACTTCTACTAACCTTTTGCAAGTAATTTTATTTAATGAAAACGGATTTTCGACTAAATATCCTCATTCTGTACTTCCATTTATTTAAAATATACAATCTGCCCTTCTTGATTGACATAGACCTCAATAGCTATCGGAGGCTTCAAATTTTTTTTTGCTGATCTGGCAAGACTTTTATTACTATCTGAAACATTAACCTCTCGCTCTTTTCCATCAACGTTAATAGTAAAGGTAATACGAGAATAGGTAGACTTACTTCCTCCAGTCTCGGTATCAACACCAGTCACTAAAGCCGTTTTTAGCTCGGTTATCTGATTAGTAAAATAATGATAGCGCCAAATACCATTGGTCATTCGATAGCCTTCATAAGCAGGAAAGATAAAAAACATAAGAAGAACGCCAATTATTGTGACAAAAATAGCTCTGCCCTTACTTTTTTGGCTTTGACGTATAGTATTCCATTTATTTCTCATGGCCTTCTTGACAGAGCCAGCTTCCTTAATATCTTTATGATATCCCAAAAATAAGAGAGCATACAAGCTTAGGAAAATCTGGAAATGAACTAAGAGACCAATAAAATAAGTCCAACTGGGAATTCCAAACAGCAAAGCATTATCTTGTCCATCTTTCCAAGACAATGCTCGCATGAGCCCACTCAAGAAATAATCCCACTCGTTCATAAATATCCCCTTTTATCTTCAGCATAGATGGATATAATTTCCAGATTCTTTTAGTAAAAAGCTACTTCTAAACTCCTACAACAACCCCTCAATCAGCTCATCAACTTCATCAGTCTCTACCTGTGGCCTGATTTCTGTAATCATGATGCCTGCAACAGCGCGTTCTACCAAGCCTTCAACATCTAGACGAGCTTCGTACTGCTCGGCATTCTTTATTTTTGGATTGGTTTTAGGCCGGTCAGGCGCAAAAATAGTACAGCAGTCTTCAAATGGCTGGATAGAGATTTGGAAAGTATCAATTTTTTCTGCAATCTCAATGATTTCCAGCTTATCCATCGTCACGACAGGACGGATAACCGGTGTATTGGTCACGGCGTTAATAGCCTGCATACTCTCGATGGTTTGACTTGCCACCTGACCTAGACTTTCTCCATTGATAATGACTTGACCGCCCCGCTCCTCTCGAATCCGGTCTGTAATACGCATCATAAAGCGACGAGTCAGTGTCATCAGGTAGGCTTCTGGAGCCTTTGCCTTGATTTCTTCCTGAATCTCTGTAAAAGGCACTTCGATAAACTGGATATTGCCGCCAAACTTGGTCAATATTCGCGTCAAATCTTGAGCTTTTTTCAACGCACCTGGACTAGTATAAGGCGGACTAGCAAAGTGAACCGCCTCGATGTCTACACCACGCTTGAGAGCCAGATAACCAGCCACCGGTGAGTCAATCCCACCAGACAGCATGAGCGTGCCCTTGCCTGAAGTGCCGACTGGCAGTCCCCCAGCACCACGAATCGTCTCATAAGAGATATAGGCCGCTTCCTCACGAATCTCAACGCGCAGGTCAATATCTGGCGCTTTCATCTTGACCTGAACATTTGGAATGGCCTTAAAAACAGCATCCCCCAATGTCTGATTGAGCTCGCGGCTATCCAATTCAAAGCTGTGATCACTGCGCTTGCTGGAAATCTTAAAAGTCATACCTTCTTGATAAACTTCCTTCATGATGGTTTGGACAGCTTCGATTAGGGCTGGTACCGACTTTTCGATTTTATAAGACGGTGAAAAATTCTGAATCCCAAAAATCTGCTTGAGTGACTCAGCGACAGGCTGATAGTCTGTTCCATGCAAATAGACATGAGTTCGGTCACGGTCAGCCTTGACATGGACCTGCTGATAGACTGACAAAACAGCCTGAATATTACGTTTGAGTTTGTTGATAAAGCGCATGCGGTTCTTGCCCTTGGTAGAAAGCTCACCATAGCGCACCATAATTTCTGAATATTGCATTGTTTACCTTACTTTTCTGGTTTTTTCGTAAATGATTTTAAAAGTTGTTAAAAACTGTTCCATCTGGCTCATATCGTTGTCCAGATCTAAACTGATACGGACGGCAGTTTGAGCGAGAGACTTTTCGACCCCCATAGCGATGAGGGTTCCCGCTGGCTTACCAGCCTTAGAAGAGCAAGCGCTGGTCGTCGAGATATAGATCTCGTAGTCTTCAAACGCATGGACGACGACTTCACCTCGTACTCCCTTGATACCAAAGGTCAGGATATGAGGCGCAAAATCTTCCAAGCCTGAGAAGACCACCACGTCGGAATACTTCTGCAGCTCTTCAAGGATAATCTTCTTCATCTGAGCCGTCCGCTGGGCAAACGTTTCTTGCTTTTCCATGGACAATCGCAGAGCCTTGGCTGTGGCTGCAATGCCTGCTAGATTTTCCGTTGTGGAGCGCTTATCCGACTCCTGGCCGCCACCAGTCAAAAGCGGACTAATTTTCTTGCCAGACTTGATATAGACAAATCCTACGCCCCGAAGACCGTGAAATTTATGACTGGAGAATGTCGCGAAATCCACGCGATCCGTCAGATAAGCCGCTGTCGGAATCTTCGTAACAGCCTGGACAGCATCCACGTGAAAGGAAATAGTCGGTTTGTCTGCTAGCAGTTCGGATATTTTCTGAATGGGCTGAATACTACCGATCTCATTATTGACAGCCATGATCGAGATCAGAGTAGTGTCTGATCGAATCAACTCCGCTAGTTTGTCTACATCAACAAAACCCGCCTTATCTACTGGCGCAAAATCAACTTCAAATCCCTGACTCTGCAACCAGAGGGCTGATTCTTTAACCGCGGGATGCTCAATGTTGGATACGATGATGTGTTTTCCAAAAGGAATCTTTTCAAAGGCGACTCCTTTAAGTACCCAGTTGTCCCCTTCTGTCCCTCCAGACGTAAAAAAAATCTCCGACGAAGACTTACCTAAAAGCTCTGCTATTTGACGGCGAGAGGCCTCTAAGAGACGGGTCGCCTGACTGCCCAAACTATGCAGACTAGAAGGATTACCCCAGATTTTAGAAGCCACTTCTGTATAGGTAGCCAGCGCCTCTGGATAGGGCTTGGTTGTCGCTGAATTATCTAAATAAATCATCTTTTTCCTCTGTATTTATCAGTAAAAATCAATACTCCTATTGTAACACGAAACGAGCCTAGGAACAAGAAAAGGGCGCAGTCCCTACCTGATAAATTTAGGAACCGGCCCTGAACACGATTACTTCGCCTCGCCAATCATATCTAATTTTTTTAAATAATCCTCAATCAGGAAAGCTGTCTCTTCAATTGATTTATCTGTAATATTGATGACCTCTATCTGATATTTTCTAAAGACTTCTTTGGAATAGTCTAATTCCTGATAAATCTTCTCCAAATCTGTGTAGCTGGTCGAGTGGGACAGCCCCAACGAATTGAGGCGGTTGCTACGAATTTTGACTAATTTTTCTGGCTCACAGACCAGACCGATCATCCTACGCTTGTCCACCTTGTCTAAAACTTGAGGAAGCGGAACTTCTGGAATCAAAGGTAAATTGGAAACTTTGTAGCCCTTATTAGCCAAAAAAATGCTGAGAGGAGTTTTTGAAGTCCGTGAAACTCCCAGTAGAACTAGATCCGACTCCAAAAATCCCTGCGGAGATTTGCCATCATCATGCTTTACAGCAAACTCAATCGCTGATATTTTATTAAAATATTCCGTATCCAAACGGTGCAAGGTTCCTGGTATCTCAATCGGGCTAATCCCAGTCTTTTCTCCTATGATTTCAAAGAAAGGGTGCATGAGATCAATGTAGGCCAGCTTGTGGTTTTGACTAAATTCTCTAGCCAGCTTAGCTAATTCTCCATTTACCAAGGTACTGATGACCAAGGCATCATCTTTTAAAGCATCTTGCAAAATTTCCAGCAATTCTTGCTCCTTGTCTATAAAAGGAAAACGGTAGCTATTATTAAATGTCAAATCTGGATACTGCGCACTTACAGCAGACAAGAGTCGCTGCGAGGTTCCTCCTAAAGAATCTGAAATGCTATATACAATAATTTCTTTCCTCATTGTCACTACTCCTGTCTCTTTACTTCCGCTTGGCGCGCTTCCTGAATGATATAGTCCAGCAGAGCTGTCTTAGTCACCGTTCCTAAAATCTTGCGCTCATTATCTTTCTCTACCACAGGCAGGGAGTCAATGGCAAAATCCTGCAAAAGAGCGGCCACCTCTAGTATATTCATATCCTTATGGCAGGTTCTAAGATGAGGCATCCGCGTCATACAAACTGCAATAGGCGTTGTTCCGATACTACTGGATAAAGCCGCTCGTAGCAAATCCTTGCGCGAGACAATTCCTAAGAGTAGCTTCTTTTCATCAATGACATAAAGAACATCCGCGTCATACATAAAGAGCCTTATCACCGCATCCTGGATGAAAGTTTCTTGAGGCACCAAAACTGGAGAAACCATAATATCTTCCGCTTTCTTGCGAAAAGTGTCAAAGAAAAATAAGGTCTCTAAATCATTCCCTGAATAAGTATAGCCAACCTTTGGCGTCGCTTTTAAAATGCCAACCAGCGTCAAAAAGGACAGGTCCGAGCGCAAGGTTGCTCTAGAAATTTCCATCAGTTCTGAAATCTTTTCCCCGCTGACTGGCTGCTCTTTCTTGACAATGTCAACAATCTGCTTTTGGCGTGCTGATAATTCCAATGCAATATGTCTCCTTTTTAGAGATAGAATACTTTATTTTTCATCTTTTTCTGTCATATTATATCATATTTTTATCTTATATCAATGAAATATAACGATCTTTTCCATTGACAAATATATGTGATGTATATTAGAATATAAACGATATATATATGACACATTTTTGTCTATTTGGAGGTAAGATATGACGAAATGGATTTATTCCTTTGAGGAAGGACGAGCCGAGCAAAATGCTCTTTTGGGTGGTAAAGGTGCCAATCTGGCTGAAATGACCAATTTAGGTTTGCCAGTTCCGCCAGGATTCACTATTACGACGGAAGCCTGTATTCAGTTTTTAAGTAAGCCTTCCTTTTTTGAAGAAACATTAAGCGAGAATGTTTTGCAGGCTATTTCTGAACTAGAGCAAAAAACTGGCCAATACTTCTCAGGGAACGAAGAGGAGCAACTGCTAGTCTCTGTTCGCAGCGGTGCTAAGTTTTCTATGCCTGGCATGATGGATACGATTTTAAACTTAGGATTGAATGACCTGCGAACCCAAACCTTGGCTTCCAAAACCAATATGGCTTTTGCCTATAATTGCTATCGCAGGCTGCTCCAGATGTATGCAGATGTCGTTTTCCAAATTCCAAAAGAAGACTTCGATCAGTTGCTCTCCTATTTTGAAAAGAATGCTGGTAAGACTGCCAACGACTTTAGTTTGGAAGAGCACCAAGCTCTCATTGATCAGTACAAGCAGCTGTATCGCGAGCATTATCAGACTTTTCCTCAAAATCCTAAGGAACAACTCTTCGCTGCTATCAAAGCTGTTTTTCGCTCTTGGAATAATCCACGCGCCCAAGTCTATCGCAAGCTCAATCAGATTCCAGAAGATTTAGGAACTGCCGTTAATATTCAAGTCATGGTCTTTGGCAACTTTGATCAAGAAAGTGGGACTGGAGTGGTCTTCACTCGAAATCCAGCAACAGGTCAAAAAGGCCTCTTTGGCGAATTTCTTTTAAATGCCCAAGGAGAGGATGTCGTGGCCGGTATTCGCACGCCCGATCCCATTCAACATCTGCAAGAAAAGATGCCAGAAGCCTATGCTGCTTTTCAAGAATATGCCCACATACTTGAAGATCACTATAAAGATATGCAAGATATCGAATTTACAATCGAAAAGGGCAAGCTCTATATCCTGCAAACCCGTAATGGTAAGCGAACAGTCAAGGCTGCTTTGAAAATCGCTCTGCAATTAGTAGAAGAAGGCAAGATAGACAAGTGCGAGGCCATTCGTCGGATTAGCCCTGCTCATATCAATCAGCTGATTCACCCCGTCTTTGATGAAAATAAGCTCCAGCAAGCGACAATTTTAGCGCAAGGATTGCCAGCCAGTCCCGGTGCTGCAACAGGAAAAATTGTCTTCACTGCCAAGCGAGCCAAAGAACTACATGAAGCTGGCGAAAAAGTTGTGCTGGTCCGGCAAGAAACTTCTCCCGAAGACATAGAAGGAATGATTGTCAGCCAAGCAATCGTCACTAGCCAAGGTGGAATGACCTCACACGCAGCAGTTGTAGCTCGAGGGATGGGAACCTGCTGTGTCGCAGGATGTGGAGATCTACTTGTCCAAGAGGACAGCAAAACCATCCAGTGCCGAGATATCTTGCTCAATGAAGGAGATATTCTATCCGTAGATGGTCGGACTGGTTTTCTTTATCTGGGTCAAATCCCGACTGTCTCTGTAGAAAAAGATCAGGATCTGCAGCTCTTGCTGACTTGGGCTGATGAAGTAGCTAAGCTCTCAGTCCGCGCCAATGCTGAAACGATTCAAGATTTGCAAACCGCTATTAGCTTCGGAGCGCAAGGCATCGGACTGGCAAGAACCGAGCATATGTTTTTCGGTGAGGAAAGAATCCTGCAAATGAGGAAATTAATTCTGGCCGAAAACGAGATAGAAAGACGGGAGGCACTTGCCCATCTCCTTGATTACCAAGCAGAAGACTTCTATCAGATGTTCCAGACTGTTGGTGAAAAACCCATGATTGTCCGTCTACTGGATCCCCCTATGCACGAATTTCTCCCGAAAGACCATCTGGAAATTGCCCTGCTGGCTGAAAAGCTCAATAAAAAAGCTAGTCAACTAGAAAGAAAAATCACACAATTGCAAGAAACAAATCCTATGCTTGGCCATCGCGGCTGTCGCTTGGGAATTACCTTGCCAGATATCTATAAGATGCAAATAGAAGCTATCTTTAGCAGCGCCATTCGACTGCAGCAAGAAGGAAATCCAGTGCGTCCTGAAATTATGATTCCGTTGATTGCTACAAAATCAGAGCTTATCTATCTTAAAGAGCTGCTCATCAAGCATATCGAATGGATTTTCAAAAAGCATCAATGCTCTCCATTCCCATATGACATTGGTACCATGATCGAACTGCCGAGAGCCTGCTTCATTGCTGATCAGCTGGCTCAGGAAGCGGACTTCTTCAGCTTTGGAACCAATGACTTGACCCAGATGACTTTTGGCTTTTCAAGGGATGATATCGGAAAATTCCTCAACGACTATAAAGAGAAAAAGTTGCTCACCCAAGATCCATTCCAAAGCCTTGACCAGGAAGGTGTCGGCCAATTGATGAAATTGGCCATTGAAAAAGCTCGCCAAGTAGATCCAACCTTGTCCATCGGAGTTTGTGGCGAAGTTGGTGGTGATCCAGCTTCCATTCCTTTCTTACAAGAAATCGGAGTCACTTATATCTCCTGCTCCCCTTATCGAGTCCCAGCAGCTCGGCTAGCTGTAGCCCAAGCTGCCCCTGCCTCTGAAACAACTCCAAAGTAGCTCTAACATTTTGATAAAACCAACAGCTCTAAGAGGCTTATCTCTCCGCCTTTTGGAGCTGTTGTTCTTCATTCTATTGTGTGCGTTTTCATTTAAAAAATTCAGATTTTTGGAAGACTTTTCTAAATAAAAGACGTATAATAAATTAAGAACGAAAAGGAGCGACTTTTACATGAAAAACTATTCTCGCAAAGAAAAAAATAACAGCACTTCAAATCGAAAACCAGCTAGTCAGCATATTAAAACTGGCTTTTCCGCCCTACAAAAGACTATTGCTACAATTGCCAGTCTTCTTTCAATCGTCATTGCTTGCTTTACCATCATGAACCTTATGAACAACAATGACTCAAAATCAAAAACTGATACAGGCAACTCGACTACGACTACTACCATCATCAAAGAGGTAGAAAAAGAGTCTACATCTGTTAGCTCGACTCCAACAGAAACTTCAGCTGCTACTGAGACCGAAACATCATCAAGCTCCTCAAGCGCAGAAGCAAATACGAGCCATACAACTCCTTCCACTGACAGCAGTTCGACAAGCCAAGACCAGCATACAACAACAGAGTCCAGCACTCAAGCATCCAACTAAAAACTTTATTCAATCTATCCAAGAAAGCCTGAATTTTACTCAGGCTTTTTTCTATTTCTCTCCTTCTCTTGCTCTTTGAGAAGAATAATAATTTTCCTAACGTTTTTGTGTCAAGAAAAATGCTGCAAGGCCAAGAAGCCCCACAGCTTTTCCAGAAATCAAAGTTCCAAAATTTGATAATCATAGCCCAGATGAGTCAAGAACTTAAAAAGATCTTGGGTTGCGAGAAAAATCGTCTTTTCATTGGTATTGGGATGGAAAGTCATGATATCCTCTGATACAATGTCCTTATCAAAATAAACTTGAATATCCCGCTCAGGATTATTCAGAAGGCCAAAAGGCGATACCGTTCCTGGTGGTAGCTGCATTTTTTCAAAGAGAGAATCCGCTGAAGCCATGCGAATGCGGTTGGCTGAGACCAAGTCTTTAAACAAGTCCATATCTAGACTCTTTTGATCATCCATAATCAACAGATAATATTGAGTTTTCTTCTTATTGGTCAAAAACATGGTCTTAGTCCGAACCCCCTCGATTCCTTCGATATAGGAGTCGGCTTGCTCTGTGGTAAATGCAGGTGGGTGCTCCACCACATCAAAGGGGATCCCCAACTCTTGCAACTTGTTAGCCACTTGTTGATAAGCATCCATAGATTTCCTCCTTTATTGATGAATAATCTTTTGTACCAATGCTTGCAATTCTGGCACCACTTCTGCCTCAAACCAAGGATTTTTCGCCATCCAAATTTGGTTGCGGGGCGATGGATGTACCAAGGGAAAAAAGTCGGGTAGGTAGTCTTGATAATGCTGGACCGTCTCGGTCAGCTTGACTGTACCTTTTTGATGCAGATAGTATTTCTGTGCATACTGACCAATCAAGATAGTCAACTCAATATCTGGTAAGAGCTCTAAAATCGGCTTATGCCATTTCTCAGCAAAGCCCTTGCGAGGCGGTAAATCTCCAGACTTACCATGCCCAGGGAAATAAAAATCCATGGGCAGAACCGCAAAATATCCAGACTGATAGAAAGTTTCCTCATCAACACCCAGCCATTCTCTCAGTCGGTCGCCACTCTTGTCCTTCCAGTAAAGCCCCGCCTGCTGGGTTTTCAGCCCCGGTGCCTGGCCAACAATATTAATCCGAGCATTCTTAGGCGCCGCAAAAAGTGGTCTGATACCCTGTTCTGTGAAAGCTTTATTCTGTGGGTCAGCTATAATGGCCTTGGTAATATCTTCTATTGTCTGCATCATATTTCCTCCCTTGAAAAGAAACTCACCTGGCATAGCCAAATGAGTTCTTATTTTATTTGATCAATTCGTAAATGGCTTCAGCATAAATTGCAGCCGCGCGAAAGAGATCTTCTACATCGATAAATTCATTGGCTTGGTGCATAGTGTCGATATAGTCTGGGAACATCGCGCCATAAGCAACACCACGTTTCAAGAGGCGTCCAAAGGTACCACCACCGATAACTTGCTCATGACCTTTCAGTCCAGTTTGTTTTTCATAAACAGCCAGCAAGGTCTGCACCAACGGATCTTCCATCGGTACATAGTGAGGAGTATGTCCATGCTCAGACAAGGTCACTTTGGTTACTGGCAACTGCTCTAAAACATTTTGAATGGTTTCTGGACTAGTTCCCTCAGGATAGCGAATATTGAGGGCAATTGTATTATCAGCCTTATTTTCGTCAAAGCGGAAAACGCCCGCATTCATTGACAGAGCTCCCATCTTCTCATCCACATGAGCAATCTTCAAGTTCTCACCCTCATGGTCATTTAGGAGAATATTTCCAGCCACATCTAGATAATCCTTAGCAGGGCCAGCAAAGTCAAACTGCGTTAGGAATTTGGCTAAATAAGTTGCACCATTGACACCAGACTGAGGAGAAGCACCGTGCGCAGACTTACCGATAATGGTCACAGTGACTTGGCTATTAGCAAGTTCTTCATATGTGAAGTCTAGTCCATTTTCCTTAGCAAACTGCTCCAATTTATCAACTAGATTTGGCAAATGACCTGACAAGACAGCTGTGCCGGACTCAGGCACCATGTTCTCCCGCAAGCCACCAGTAAAGCTATGCAGGCGTGCTGCGCCAGCATTTTCACCAGCAAAATGCAGGTACTCTGTGATATTTCCTTTTTCACCATTGATAATTGGAAACTCAGCATCTGGTGAGAAGCCGAAATCAGGCTCAGGCAGGCCTACATGAGCAAAGTAATACTCCATGTCTTTCCAGCCAGACTCTTCATCTGTCCCCACCACAAAGCGCACGCGCTTAGAAACCGGCAAGCCCAATTCTTTGATGACTTTCAAACCGTAGTAACATGCCATAGTTGGTCCCTTGTCATCACTAGAACCACGAGCATAGAGACGGCCATCCTTAATCGTCGGTGTATAAGGGTCTGTATCCCAACCACTTCCAGCAGGTACCACATCCATATGGGCAAAGATACCCAGTTCTTCTTCTCCTTCCCCAAAAGTAAAGTGACCAGCATAATTGTCCACATTTTGAGTCGGGTAACCATCACGTTCAGCAATTTCCAAGAATTTATGCAAGGCCTTTACAGGACCAGGTCCAAAAGGATGTTCCTTGTCTGCCTTAGAATCATCCCGCTCTGAATTAATTTCTAAAAGGCTGAACAAGTCCGCCAACAGAGCTTCTCTACGTTTTTCAACTTCTGCTTTAAAATCAATTGTCATTTTCTCACCTCTATAAAACACTTTGATTTAAAATGAATATTTTGAATTAAATTACGATTTCTGTTTTTTACTTTATTAACGCTTTTCGATAATCTCATCAACTGGTAACCGATAGCTAGGTTCTAGCTTGTCATCTGTATAACCAACAGTAATCAAGAGTTCTGGACGGAAACGCTCATCAATCTCCAAAACTTGGTTGACTTTTGATTTATCAAATCCTAGGATGATATTTGAGCCAATACCTTGGTCAGTCAAGGCCAAAACGAGGTTCATAGCGACCAAACCCGCATTAAGGGCCAAGTAATCACTCTTTTGTTGGTCATTATAGCGAGCAAACTCAGCTGGCAAATTTTGCATATAAAATTGAAGCTGCTCATCAGAAAAATTTTTTACCCCAGCGACACGCGCGATCTTGCGCGCCCGCTTAGCCAAATCCGTATCTGTAAAGAGGGCAATTGTCACTGGAGCTTCCTTGATTTGATCTTGGTTAGAGCCAAAGGTAATACCCGCTAAAGCTTCATTTCGCTCACGCACCACTACAAACTTCCAAGGCTGACTATTATGAGCACTTGGTGCCAAGGTCGCAATTTCAATAGCTGTACGGACATCCTTAGGATCTACCGGTTTGTCATTGAAATGCTTAGTTGCATGACGCTTTTTGTTTAATTCAAGAAATTTCATAATTGGTTTCCTTTTCTAATTTCTGTTACTCTTATTTTACCACAAATTGAAAGAGCTTGCAGAGGTTTTTCATGAAGTTGTGCATCCTTATTTTCTATTCCAATGCTAATGAAATCATACTAGCCTGAACATCCATAAATTTATCTTCAAATTGTGTCATCATTACATTCCTATTTGTAAAATCTTTACGCAATAAAGCAAATTTTTTCAACTTCAGACTGATTTGACTTTTCTATAGAAATCATAATTGACTCTCCATTTTGGTTCACTTCTTTCCAATTATGCCACAAAAGACCGTTTACACGGTCTTGCTTTATATATTAACTATCCAACCCTACCAAAGGCTCCGCCACTTCTAACAAAGGACGAGCTGGCTCTGTTTGATTGAGTTTTGCCTGCACAGCTTCTGCCACTGCTCGCGGTACGCCCACTTCGACGATTTCATCGACACTGGCTTCTTTAATCTTGGTCAGTGATTTGAAATGCTTCATGAGATTTTGCTTGCGTTTTGGCCCCAAACCTTCGATGCCATCGAGTTGCGATGAGAAGGAATTCTTAGAACGAAGCTGACGGTGGAAGGTAATGGCAAAGCGGTGCACCTCATCTTGGATGCGCTGGAGGAGGAAAAATTCCTGAGAATTACGAGATAATTCGACGACTTGCAGAGGATCACCAAAGAGCAATTCATGGGTCTGGTGCTTGTCATTTTTTTGCAGTCCAGCGATAGGAATATCAAGCCCCAACTGGTTCTGGATAACGTCTTTAGCGATATTGACCTGGCCTTGTCCACCGTCAATGACAATCAGATCTGGTGGCGTCAGCCCGTCACGAATGACCCGACTATAGCGACGCTTGATGACCTCTCGCATGCTAGCGTAGTCGTCCGGCCCTACCACAGTCTTGATCTTATATTTGCGGTAATCCTTCTTGCTAGGCTTACCATTGACAAAGACCACCATAGCTGAGACGGGACTGGTCCCCATGATGTTGGAGTTATCGAAAGACTCAATCCGAACGGGTGTCGGAATATTGAGGAGCTTCCCTAGATTTTCTATAGCGCCCTGCGTTTTCTCAACGGATTTCTCCAAAAGGTCAAATTTCTGCTGGAGGCTGACCCGAGCATTCTTAATAGCCAGATTGACCAGCTGTTTCTTTTCGCCTCGCTGAGGCTTGACTACTTTGGTATCCACCACGGCTCGGACGGCTTCTTCATCAATATCCGCTGGAATCAAGATTTCATTTGGCTTGAGATGAGATTTTTCTTGGTAAAACTGGCCAATATAGGTCAGGAAATCCTCGTCGGGATCATTATAATAGGGGAAAAGATTGACATCACGCTCAATCAACTTGCCCTGGCGCACAAAGAAGACCTGCACACACATCCAACCCTTGTCCACATAATAGCCAAAAACATCACGATTCTGCAAATCCTTAGCCATGACCCTCTGCTTGGTACGTAAGGTTCCAATAGCCTGAATCAGGTCACGGTATTCAGCCGCTCGCTCAAACTCCATGGCTGCAGCTGTTTTATTCATCTTATCACGGAGCTCATCGATAATCTTATCGTCCTGTCCCTTGAGAAAATCCGACACTTCCTGAGCCATGTTCTTGAAATACTGGCTATCCCGCTTGCAAATCGTATGGGCTTCACATTGCCCCAAGTGATAATAAAAACAAACTTTTGCAGGTGGATTGGTACATTTTTTGAATGTAAAAATGCGATCGAGCAGGCGCTTGATTTCATTGGCTGCACCGACATCTGGATAAGGACCAAAATAAAGACCGCCATCCTTTTTGACTTGGCGCGTGATAATCAGACGCGGATAGACTTCGTTGGTAATCTTAATAAAAGGATAGGACTTATCGTCCTTGAGCATGATATTGTACTTGGGCTTATTTTCCTTGATTAGATTAATTTCTAGGAGTAAAGCCTCGATATTAGACTCAGTGACAATAAACTCAAAATCCTCAATCTCTGAAACCAGAGCCTCCGTCTTGGTATCGTGGCTGCCACGGAAATAAGAACGGACCCGATTGCGCAGATTTTTAGCCTTGCCGACATAGATAATGGTACCGTTTTTGTCCTTGTGAATGTAACAGCCGGGACTGGTCGGCAACAGTTCCAGCTTGGATTGAATTAGCTTGTTTGTAGACATATTTTCCAAAACCCTATCTTTTCAATAGAAATTTTTCATTTTCCTAGAACATGCACTTTCCTAACAATTCATGATCATTCCTCGTTGCAAATGTTTATTCCTAGGCTAGACTTACTTTGTTTCTCGCGCCCTTTTTTCTAACATTTTCTTTATAAAATAAGGCATTTTGACATTTTCTCTGCCCTTTTTCTCTATCAACTTTTTGACAAATTCAGGCATTTGAAGTTCTTCTGTTTCGCTTAAGATTTGATTACTTTCTTCTGAAGGGGCCAATTCGTCAAAGGTTGTTTCTTCTGGATGCATGTATCGAAGCTCTTCTGTTTCATGCTGACGAATAGTTGCTAATAATGCAGCAATCAAACGGGAGTCTGTGTTAGGCATTGGTGGACGATGATAAACCACACCGAGTTCTTGGCACAATTCCTGACACTCCACATCATTATCAAACAGTACCTCGATATGTTCGCTGATGAAACTGATTGGGACAAAGATATAATGTTGCGGATGGTTCGTTTGATCTCGGAGATATTCTAAAACATCTGGCTTGATCCACGGCAATCCAATATCGCTTTCGCTCTGCCAGGTATTGGTATACTCATATGGAGCAAGGCCCAGCCGATGTGCAATCAACTGTGAGTTTTCAATAATCTGATCAATATATGGATCTTCAAAATCAAGGGCTAAAACTGGCACACTGTGAGCTGAGAAAATGACCTTAAAACTTTCATCTTTGACTTGCGTTTGCAAGATTTTCCTGATTTCTTCCTCCCAAAAACGAAGCAAGTCCTCAGCCTGATACCATTCTTTGATAATATGGAATTTAATTGTCTGGCTCGTAATAAATTTTTCATACCCCATGACAGAGTAAAAAGAATAATGCGGTTCTAAAATCAAGCAGATACATTCCTCAATCCCGTCATCCTCCATCTGCCTAATAACATCTGGAATAAAGGGGCGAGAAAATTTATTAGCAAAATAGACAGCATACTCTCCTTTTAAAGCTTCCTTCACCAGCTCAACTTCTGCCCGCGTGATGCGTTGCAGGGGGCTGCCACCAATACGCTGATAATTATCATGAAGGTGCTGAATCTCCTGATCAGTAGGTCGCACGCCACGACGGATATTCGTGAAAAATTCTGCAATATCCTCAAAAGTATAGCCCTCTGGCGATCCAAAGGTCATCATTAGAATAGCTTTTTTAGTCATAAGTCCCTCTTTTTGTATAAAATCCTCTGCTATTATAACATGATATCCCCTGAAAAGCAGATAAAAGGAATGTTTTCTAACCAAATTTAAGAATTATTTGAATCACAAAAACTTCTCTTCCTAAATTTAATTCAATCAAACTAATTCACCAATAAAAAATGAAGTGAGCTGTAATACTCACTTCACTGTTATATACTATAAAGCTTTTCTGCGGCGATGTTTCACTGCACCTGCGAGAAGAGCTGCACCGAGAGTCATTCCAAGGAAGGCTAATTGTTCCGCTTCCGTTCCTGTATTAGGAAGGACAACTGACTGGCTAGGCGAAGCTTTAGGAGTCGCTGGAGCATTAGTATTATTATCAGTTTTTGGCTGAGCTTGAGTAGCTACGTTAGCCAATGTTTCAACCGATGCATCCTTCTCATCTTGAGAAGCTGAATTTGCATTCGAAGTCAGAAGCGTTTGACTACCTGCACCTGCTGCTGCAAAATTAAGTCCACCATTTGCTTGATAAGTAGTTGTAGTGGCCGATGCTAGGGCTTGGCGCACTTCTTTTGGAAGCAGATCTAGCAAATAATTGTAATTTGCTAGCAATTCATTGTAGACTGTTTGCAAATCAACTAATTTTGCATTCTCAGTTTCAGCAACAAGTTGTTTAGCCTTCAGGTCAGCCTCTGCTGCAGCCAAATCTTGCTTAGCACTTTCCAATTGTTGTGGAGCTGTTTTGAGATCTGCAACTTTCTTCTGAGCCGCTGCTACACGATTTTGAGCAGCGACCAATTCAGCTTTAGCTGCTTCTAGTGCCTTATTCTTGTTTTCCTCAGCCGTCTTCAAAGCTGCGAGCTGATTCTTGGCCTCTACTAAGGTTGCCTGAGCTTTTTGCAATTTGGCTTGATATGGAGAAAGGGCAGACGCGATTCTTGCTGTCGCTGATTTCAAAGCAGCCTTTTTATCTGACAAGTTTTGTTGAGTCAGAGCTAAGGCTTTCTCAGCAGCTTCAAGATTCTGTCTAGCTTTTACAACAGCAGCCGCACGATCTTTCTGTGCCTTGTACGAATCTGTCAACTGATTGTTTAAAAGATTCAGGCTAGACTCTTGGCTAACTTTTTGCGCTTGCAACTCTGCCAAACGATTCTTCAAGGCTGTCACATTGGCACTTGAAGCAGCTCCACGACTGCCGCCGCTGCGGAGAAGTTTCTCCATCGCTTCAACTGTTAGCAATGTGCCATTATTGACTCTTTGATTGAAATTACGAACATTATGGAATCCAACTTCTGAAGTTCCGTGTGGAGTTCCAAACTGATTTGGATGAGTGTCATAGGCAGCAGAAATAGCATTGGCCTTGTTATCCATCATTTGGACATAGTGACCGATTTGCGCAAAGACGTTAGGCCCTACCTTCATATAAATATCATTGGCATCCAGTTGTCTTTCATCAGTTGGCAAGCCGTATTGAGCAGCAATCTTCTGATACAAGGCTTTTTCACTATGCCAGAAATTAACCGCACCTTGAGGATCGAAGCTAATAGCTACGTTTTCATTGCCAATCAGCTTGCCCATGTGCCAATTTTCCTTCTCAAAGTACAAGGTCTGAATTTGGCTGGCAACATTAGCATATGGATCCACCAAAAGCTCTGGGAGACCCGCATTACGACGGTAAGCATTGATAGCCTTAACCAATTCCAAAGCCTGCAAGTTATTTTCCAAGCTGGCTGGGCTAGATGAATCTGAACCAACCGTGATCTTAAATTCATTCTGACCACGTTTGTAAAGAGCCAAAGCATCAACTGCAGCATTTCTTACGACTTCATTATTCGAATTATCTCGAAGATTCTCTAAGAATTGCGAATAGGTCGTATTTCGTAAATCAACCGGTGCTGTACTTGCATTTTTCTGTTCATGCACCAACTCTGTATTTGTTGCAGCAATCAATTGCTTGGTCTGCTCTAACTTAGCCTGAGTTTGATTGATTTTGTTTTGGATTTCTGCTTGATTTTGTGGCGCAGCATTTGCTGCTTGGTCTGCTTTTGCTAGTTCATTTTTAGCATGCTCCACAGCTGTCTGAGCTTGATTTTCCTGATTTTTAGCAGTTTCTACAGCAGCAGTTTCTGCATGAACTGGTTCTTTGGCTTTGTTTAGTTCAGATTCTGCCACATCTACCAATGATTGTTGACCAGCTATTGTATTTTCTTGGTCTTTAACTGCTTGACTTGCTTCTTGTACAGTAGTTTCTGCTTCTTTGACAGTTTCTGATTTTGCTGTTACTTCTTCTTCAGCTTTTTTAACATTGGTCTCTGCTTGAGAAATGTTTTCTTCAGTTGCTGCTTTTTCATTTTCAGTAGCTGTAGCCACTTTCTCTTGAGCCTCTGAAACTGCAGTTTTAGCTCCTTCAAGGTCTGCTTCAGCTTTCTTAGTTTGCTCTTGTTGCTGATTTACATTTTTCTTGGCAGCATCCGCTTTTTCCTTCGCTTCTGCTACATCCGCTGTCGTAATTGGTTTCTCGGTAACTGCTGTTGCCTTTGGTTTCGTAGCCGTTGACTCAACGAGTTCATCCGCTTTTACCTGATGGCTGAGCGCACCAGAAATAATCGTTGTCGCTGCAATGCCAGTTGCTACAACGGATTTACCAATTTTCTTGTCCATAGACATCTCCTTCTAATAGCACATGTATCATTTACAATCAGTCCTATGCTATAATACTAACATAAAATGACTGGTTAAACCAGTCAAAACCATATCATTTAAATAGAAATTCTATTACAATTTTATGACAAAAATCGAACGCTCCATCCTAAGAATATAGAAATAGAGCGGATTTAAAGCATTTTTCGCCTCTTCCGCTCCTTATTCCATTTATTTAGAAAAAATTTCTTTACTGCTTATTTGCTTCTGATGTCACTTGATTTTCAGCCTCTTTTTCTGAAGGAGCTGCTGAATTTGATTTTTCTACTTCAGGAGTGGCTGGTGAACTTGACTCTTCCACTGTCTCTTTAGGAGCCTCGCTAGGTGTTTCTTTTTTAGTCTCCTCAGCCGGACTGGCCTCCGTCTCAGTTTTAGCTTCAGTCGGAGCAGGCTTGTTGGCTTGAAGCTGATTAAAGAACGCTTCTGCTTCAGCTAGCAAGGCTGCTTTGTCCACACTCGGATCGGATAATTTATCCAATAGAGCATCTACCTTGGCAAATTGCTCATCTGTCCCCTGTTGTTCCTCAAGCATCTTGTGGGCGGACATCAGCAAATTGTAAATTTTAAGATAGATCTCTTTATCCTTGAGCGCTGCAGATGCCTGCTGTTCTTTTAAGGTTTCAACGATTTGAGTCAAGAGCGTTTTCGTTTCTGCTAAGATTGTTTCTCTATCTTTGCGACCTTCTTGCAAATCAGTACCAAGTGCTGCGAGTTGCTTTTGATAATTTTCTTGCAGAGTCGAATCCGTTACTTTTTCCAAAAGTTCTTTACCTTTTTGGAAGAGAGCTTGGAGAGTTGCTTCTGAGATTTCCTCTGTAGGCTGCGGTGCAAATTCTCCATACAATTCTTTCAAGAAACCATAGATAGCCGTCTTATAACTGTGGTCGTCCAGTTTTTCGGTATCCAGAACCGTTTTATCCTTGGCTGAAGCAGCCTCGCCACTTGCCAGAGCCTTATCAACTTCGAGCTTAGTTTGATAGAGTTCCAAGAAAAGAGCTTTCAGATCGACCGCTTCGATAAAGGCTTGAGACTTATAAAGTTTGAGCGTCAAATCAGCAACTTTCTTACGAAGTTCTGGCTGCAAACGAGCATCATCAACTGCGAGATAGAAAGCTTTGAGGTACTCAACGGAGGTCACTCCTGTCCGGTCTTGATAATCTTGCAGACTTGCCAATAGCTGCTCAATCTCAGCCATCTTAGCTTCATTTTTTTCTACCTTAGCTGTCTGCAATTCACTGAGCAAGCTGGTTTTATTCACATTGTAGCTGTCTGTTTCCAAACGTTTGATCTTGTCAACCAATTCTTGATATTTTTTATCAACTTCTGTCAGCTCTGCCGTTTTCGCTTTTTCATCAACATGAATGTAGTGCTTATCAAATTGATTTAGGCTTGCCAAATATCCCTCTGTTGAGTTGCTTGGCAATTGCTTCATGGTTTCTACAAAATTACCGAGAGCTAGCTCAATTCGACGCTGCATGAGCAGATCTTTATCATAAATGGTTCGGCTAGCTGCCAAGAGGGCATCCACCTTTTCAAGAACGGCTTTTTCATCATATGCCCCTGCTTGATAAGCTGATTGCAAAGCTGGGATTTTGTTCTTCAAACCTAGATTCAATCCTTTGGATTGGACACGGATGTAGTGGTTGTGATCGCCATGCGGAATGACAAACTGACCATTTTCCACCTGAATACTGTATGGAGACAGACCTGAACGCAGGGCTGTTGTATAAAGCTCGTTCAGGAAGTCCAGCTCTGGATTTCCAGTTTCTAGAGGAATCCGAACGTGCTCTTTTCGAACAGCGTATGGATGGATATGTGTCGGATCGTAGTCTTGATCTGGATTATTAAAGACAAAGAAGCCTTTTGAAATCTTAATCGCTTCACGCGGTACGCCATAAGTCTTGGAAATATAAGCGATTTTCTCTTCGTCACTTGCGTCACGAGAAAAACGGTCATATTCTGTGCTGACTTGACTGGACTGACTTGAATCTTTGTGCTTAGCCAGGTTGGCTTCTGCAGCTGCAATCTGATCTTTGGTCAAATCTTTTTTAAAGAAATAATGTGCATGGCCGCCGTGTTGGACAACGTAACCTTCCTCATCTTTTGAGATGACATGTTCAGCATGGAAACCATGGTCGTGCTCGTCTTTATCAGCTGGTTTGGCTGGCTGACTTGGTGTACTTGCAGCAGCCTTAGGATAAGTCTGCTGACCAGCAACAGGAATGTTCCGAGCTATTTCTTCTTCTAGGGCAGACAGTTTGCTGTAAGGGATAAAGTGGTAGTGATTTCCATGCGGAATGGCTACTCCTTCTGCGGTCCGTCTAACGATTTTACTTGGATCAAAGACAAGACCATCTTTTTCAACATAGCGTTTTTCTTTTGGTGTATGGTAGAGTTTCTCAAGTAAGGTTTGGTAACTTGATGGTGCATCTTCTGCTTTTTCAGCTGGTTTGGTTCCGTGCCCAGCGTCTGATTGGGCAGGTTTGGACGGTTGAGCTGGCTTAGCAGTCTGTCCCTTATCAGCTTGATGCGCTGGCTTAGTCGCAGTTCCTGCATGTTGATTTTCCGATGCTTTAGCTGTAGGAGCAGAAGCTTCTCCTCCTGTATTAGGATTTTCAGCTGGACTAGCTGCTTGCTTGCCTCGCTGCAAGGAATCCCAGTAGGCTTGGGCAGCCGCTAACTCACCTGGCGACAGATCACTTTTAGGAATATAATGCATATGACCGCCATGTGGCACAAGGAAGCCATCTCCTGTATCCGAAATCACATCAGATGGACTGAAAACATAGCCGTCATCTGTTGTATAAGCGCCATTGCTCCGACTCGATGCAGTACCTTCTGCTTGATAGGTTCTCTTTCCTGCAGCATAAGCGGCACTTGGACGACTGAAATCTTGCGTTTTTCTGCTAACGGTTTGACTCGATTTAGCTTCTGACCCGCCTTCGCCTTCTTCCTTGCTAGGATGAATTTGTCTTTGCTGTGCGATTTCATCAACTGAACGGACATTGCTGGTTTCTTTGGCATTGGTCAGATATAGGTAATATTTGCCTGCAACCTTGATAATATAGCCATCTTTCACTTGGTTGACAATATCTGATTCCTGCAATTGATAATTTGGATCCCGCATAATCAACTCTTCACTAAGAATTGCATCAAAGGGAACCTTGCCATTATAGTAATGATAGTGATCGCCATGTGAAGTCACATAGCCTTGATCCGTAATCTTGACAACGATCTGCTCAGCAGTAATGCCTTCTTTGGCCTGAATCTGCTCAGGCGTCAATTTCTCGGCTTTTTGAGATTTATTGTCCTGCTTATTTGCAGATTTCTTTTCTACATAAGCCACTCGATTTGTTGCTTGTTCTTGTGGCTTATCTGCTTGATACTGCATGATCGCATAACCGCACACACCTAGTGTAGCTAGTGCCGCAACTGAACTAATAATATATTTCTTTTTCATACATCACCTCATTGTTTTAATTCTTTCGCTAAAATTTCTAAATTATCTTCTAAATTTTCAAGATAGGTCTTGTCATTTTCAGGATCTGCTTCGAGAGGATTTAGCACCTTTAGGTTGACTCCTGTTGCCTTCTTCAAGGTCTCAGCCAACTTAGAGGAAGCATTGCTCTCGACAAAAATCGTCTTGACTTTATAGGTCTTGATAAAGTCTTGTATCTCGGTCAACTGCCTTGGACTAGGCTCTTGGTCTGGCGAAATTCCTGAAATCCCTAGTTGCTTGAGACCGAAACGCTTGGCTAGATAAGAGAAAGCTGTATGCTGGGTCACGAAAGTTTTTTCATCTAGCCCACTAAAGACTCCTTGATATTTTTGGCTCAGGGCCTTTGCCTTCTCTGCAAATTTTTGAGCATTTTTCTGATAGGTATCCGCATTTTTACTATCTAGCTTGGACAATTCTTGAGCGATGAGTTGCGCCTCTTCTGCCACTTTTTCAGGATCCAGCCAAGTATGTGGATCATAGAGGGTCTTTTCATCAATCCCTTCCTCAGCAGACACTTCTTCTAAGCCGGATACCTTATCCAACTGCATCCCGTTGCTGGCTTCTACGACCGCTACTTTAGACTTTTGTAAACTAGGATCCAGACTACCGGCCCAAGACTCCAAAGTCCGAGAATGATACACAAAGGCATCTGCTTCATAAATAGCCGCTACATCACTGGCTGATGGCTCAAATTCATGAATTCCTGCGCCTGACTGAATCATCCGTACATCGTTCAAATCTCCTGAGACTTCTTTGACCATCGAATAAATCGGGTAAAAACTCGTGACAATATTGAGCCCGCGTTTGCTACCAGCACCGCTTGCTTCCTTTTTACTACAAGCGGCAAGGCCAAGCCCCAGCAAGACTAGACTTAAAGCTATCAAAACTTTTTTGATTTTCATTTTAACTCCTTAACCAGTTTAGCAATCATTCAAAGAAAGAACTATTTTCAAAACATTCTTTGCCAAGAATTGCTTTCAAAAATAGTCTCTTTTGTTAACTGGTTTATTAACTAGTTAAGATAATACTCCTTTTTATTTTTTCTGTCAAGAAGGATGTTTGAATTTTTTCAAAAATTTTCCATCCCTTCATCCAATTAAAAAAGCCACAAACGTGGCTTTGAGAAATCGATATCTAAATTTTGCTATTTTTATAGAAAGGACTAGTGTTCACTATCCCTACTATTGGCTCGAATTTCTTCCAACATTTTGGCTTCTTCGGCTGTACATTCATAGTTTTCCAACAAGTCCGGACGACGCTCATAGGTTTTTTTCAGACTTTCATAAAGACGCCACTTTCGGATATTCTCATGGTGCCCACTCATGAGAACTTCCGGAACAACCATGCCGCGATAGTCATAGGGACGAGTGTACTGAGGATATTCCAAGAGTCCAGACGAAAAGCTGTCGTCCGTGTGACTGACTTCCTTGCCAATAACCTCTGGAATCAGGCGAACTGTCGCATCAATCATGGTCATAGCCGCCAATTCTCCTCCGGTCAGCACATAGTCACCCAGCGAAATCTCGTCCGTCACCAAGGTCTTGATCCGCTCATCATACCCCTCATAGTGACCGCAGATGAAGATGAGTTCCTCTTCCTTGGCCAGCTCCTCAGCATAGGCTTGGTCAAAAGTCCGACCAGCAGGATCCAGCAAAATCACACGCGGCTGCTTCTTTTCAATGGCATCATAGGCATCAAAAATTGGCTGAGCCCGCAGCAGCATGCCCTGACCGCCACCGTAGGGCTCGTCATCCACATGCCGAGATTTTTCCGCATTTTCTCGAAAATTATGGTAGTTGATTTCCAAGAGTCCTTTTTCTCGCGCCTTACCCACAATCGAGTGCTCCAAAGGCGCAAACATCTCTGGAAAGAGGGTCAAAATATCAATCTTCATCATCCAGTCCTTCCGGTATCTCTACATCAACCCGACCTTGCTCGATGTCAATGCCTAACACTACTGGCGGAATGTAAGGCAGCAGCAAATCACGCTTACCTTTACGCTTGACCACCCAGACATCATTGGCTCCTGGCTGGAGAATCTCCTTAATCGTACCTAGCAGAACATCATTTTCATAGACTTCAAGGTCGATAATCTCATGGTAGTAAAATTCGCCATCTTCCAAATCAGCCAAGTCTTCTTCGGCTACTTTCAGACTAAAGTCACGAAATTTCTCGATGTCATTGATATGATACATGCCCTTGAACTTGATAATATCAAAGTTCTTGGCCTTGCGGTGGCTGGCAATCTCCACATCCATAACAAACTGGTCTTTCTTATCGAAAAGAGCCAATTTATTGCCTTTTTTAAAACGCTCTTCCGCAAAATCTGTCACTGATAAAACCCGCATCTCGCCTTGCAAACCTTGGGTATTGACGATTTTACCAACATTAAAATAATTCATTTTTACTCCAGTTAATCTTTTTACTATTCGTTTTATTGTATCATTTTGCTGGCTTTTTCTCAAGGCAGGCAGCTGGCTCAGACAGCGGAAAAGCTTATAAGTCAATGCCTTTTTCTTTGAGATTTTGCAGGCATTCCTCATAGTAAGCCGCATCATGCTCGGAGTAAATAGGACTCGCCACAGCCACTTCTTCCAGATGCACATAGGCTAGACAAGTCTTGCCACGATAGTCCCGCTCCAGCCACTCTGGGGACACACGATAACCTCGCTTGCTCATCTCCTCCATAATCAGCTCATGGTAGCGATAAAGCAAGTAAGGAGAGTGAGCAAAAACATAGTCAACGGTCGCATGTTTCTTACCCCAGCCATTGCCACGAAGGGCGCAGCATTCCCGATGCTGGCCAAGTAGTTGCGGACGGGGAAGCTTGGGAATCAGTGCTTGATGCCAGAGTCTCATTCTAACCTCCTTTTAGTAAAAACAAAGCAATCTTTTATTGCTCCAAATCGCCATTGAGCTCCAGAGAACATCCTTTTAATAATCGCTGAAACGTCTATGTTTGATTTCAAAGTCGAAATAATTCTCTTCCTGAAGTCGGTGGAAAATGTCCCGATAGGCTTCTTCGTCAAAAGACTCCCCTCGATAAAGGATTTCAAAGCTAAGATCCTCATATTCCAGAAAGGCATTGGCTGACCGGAATCCCTTGCTCTGATAAAAATCCCAGCGAGCTTGACGCTGTTCAAGATTGTCACATGGCTCATCTAGACGCTCGATTTCTAAAATCATGGTTCGCTGATAGAAATTGACCAGCTTTTCAATGATTTCACCGCCATAGCCATGGCTGCGCAGGTGAGGCATAATCGCAAAGAAACTAACATAAAAGGCTTGCGCGTTGGAAATGGCGAAGGCAAAACCAACAAACTCCTTTTCATGATAAAAGGCGAAAAAATTAGCATCTTCCTGTTCCTCATATCGTAAAAATTCACTGAGCGGTATCCTTTCCTCTTCTGGGAAAGCCTCATTATTCAAGGCTTCTACCTTATCCAAATCTGGAAAATCTGCTGTAATGATCTGGCTGGTTAAGCTCATAAAATCACTCCTTTTCTAGTGATAGTATAACAAATTTTGCAACTGGTTTCAAAAAAGAGCCCTAGAAGAGCTCTTATGTATTTATTTTTCTGAAATGATAGTAAGGTGCCGAGTTCCTAAGAACTACCGACAGTTGGTCCCGATTGGACTCCTAGCTACTACTTCACTATTTCACGTAAATCGTCCAAATGCTGGTTATCAGTCACAGCCATAATGCTGACTCCTTCTGACCAGACAAAGTCTGGAGTAAACTGGCTTTCCAAAGGCTGATTTTTTGTCAGACGATAGCCGATAATATTGAGATGATACAGCCTACGAGCATCTACTTCACGGACCGTTTTCCCGACCCAGCTAGCAGGCAGTTCAAACTCAGCCACCACTACATCGTCATCCAGCTGGAAAACCTCAATCGAATGGTTAAAGAGAATGGTCTTGGCCAATGAAATACCAGCCTCCACTTCAGGCAGGATAACCAAATCAGCTCCCACCTTTTCCAGTACCTGCTGGGTTACTTCATCCTTGACTTTGGCAATGACATTTTTAACGCCCAATGCCTTACAGTGCATGACCGCTAGAACACTGGATTCCAGACTTTCTCCAGTCGCCACGACGACCGTATCACAGGAACCAACGTCTGCCGCCTCCAAAAGTTCCATATCAGTAATGTCCCCGATCACACCGACGGCAATCATGTCTTCATATTGATTGATTGTCTCTTCGTGATTATCAATTGCAATGATTTCTACATCCTGAGAAATCAAGGCCTCAATAATACTCTGTCCAAAAATCCCCAAGCCAAGGATTCCAACTGTTTGATTTGCCATTTCTTTTCTCCTATCCAATCATAATGTCCGCCTTGCTGTAGTGCAAGGTAGTCGCCTTCTTCGGTTGATAATGGTTAAGACTGACCATAAGAGTCAGCGGCCCCACCCGTCCAATAAACATCAGCAACATAATCACAACCATACCAGCTGTATTGAGGCTGGTAGTGATATTGGCTGTCACACCAACTGTAGCCAGTGCCGACACAGTCTCAAATATCAGGTAAATAAAACGATGACTGCTATCGGTCACTAGCCCAAGAGCCAAAAGACCAAGCAGAAATGTCAGCTGAAAAATCACTGTCACACCAAAAGCCTTCTGCACCAGCTGAGGAGCCAGTGTTCTCCGACCGAGATTAGTATGTGGCAAGCCCAAAATCTCCTTACGAGCGAAAAGCAAAAGAACTAAGAAGGTCGTAATTTTCAGACCACCTGCTGTACCACCCGGAGCTCCTCCTAAAAACATCTGGAGCAGATAGATAAACAGGGTTACTGGACGAGCAGCCGTATAATCTATGGAAGCAAAGCCAGCTGTCCTCATACTGACTGTCTGGAAAAAGCTGACCAATAGCTTATCGCCAAAGGAAAGATTGCCAATCGTTCCAGGATTATTATACTCCGTCCAAAGACTCGCAACCGTCCCAAAAACGAGGAGACCAGCAGTCAGAAGCAAGACTACCTTAGTATGAAAGTGCAGTCCCTTCTGTTTTCCTCCTAATTTAGTAGCCAAGTCAAACCAGACCATAAAACCAAGTCCGCCAGTAATGATGAGGAGAGCCAAGGTGATATTAACCAAAACATCTGTCTGCAAGCCTAGTAGGCTATCATTGCCAAAATTATCAAATCCTGCATTACAAAATGCAGAAACGGCTAAAAAGATAGAATTAAAAATCCCTTTTCCCAAGCCAAACTTAGGAATGAAGTGAATCATGAGAAGGAGAGCGCCCAGTCCTTCGATAGTAAAAGTCGTGATAAAAATCGAACGGACAAATTGACCTAAGGTACGATTGTGCCCATAACTAAAACTATCTCGCAGAATGCGGCGATCCTTGAGGCTGAGCTTTTTCCGACTTTCCATGGTGAAAAATCCGATAAAGGTCAGGATTCCCAAGCCACCAATCTGAATCAACAGCATACAAAGGAACTGCCCCCAGACATTGTATGTATCTACAACCGATCGAGTAAAAAGCCCTGTCACACAGACCATGGAGACAGCTGTAAAAAGATGATCCAGATAGCCCGCTTGGGAACTTGCCGTCTGCACCCAAGGCAGACTGAGTAGCAAGGAACCACAGAATATCACCAGAAGAAAAGACAAGATAATCTTTTGCGCTGGTGACAAGCGTGAAAATAAATGCTTCATAAAGTTTCCTTTCCTGATCTAATAAATGCAGAGGCTAGCTCTATCTGCCCTCCTCTTTCCTTGATAGCCAGCTGTAAATCATCTGGACTCTGCAAGTTTCTGACTTTGATGGCATAATCCGCTGCGACAATAGCATGTCCCCGCATATGGGCTGTTGCGACTGCCTGGGCAAAGACACGCGCAGCATATTTACCGATTTGTGATTGAGCTTGCTGAGACAGTTTATTAGCCAAGAAACCAGCCTTCCTTAGTTCATAGGCAGATGCCCTCCCATCAAGTCGAGCCTGAAAAACCTCTCTTACTTGAGTCAAAATCTTCTGCTTTTCAAACTCATCTTCCATATCTATCAGCGGTATAAAGCTTGACGCCATTTTCATAGCCATCGAGCCAGTTTCCCCTGAGGAAGTTGCTCCAAAACAAGCTCCAATTCCAATCTCTTCTCACCATCATCTAGAATTTTCAGCTTGTAAGAGCTCGGTAAAATCACTTGATCATTCTCATAACACTTGCGCTCATGAACGTTCCAAGCATACTCTTCTGGCTTCATATGTCCTCCGATTTCGGATTTCTCTAAACTCGCCCCTGCATTTCATTCTTCTCTTAAATGAAGTGTCAAGTTCTCGCGGATCTCAAGCTACATCAATGGCCCTAAATTCAACTACGCCTAACGGCTTGTTGCAAGTAAGGAAAATGAGGAACGTAGTTCTCGCGGAGCTCGAACTGCATCAATGGCCCTAAATTCAACTGCGCCTAACGGCTTGTTTCATTAAGGGCCATAGAAAAACGGGACACATGGCCCCGCTGCTTCTTATTTCTCATCAATAACGATGCGAACTTTTTTGTACTCGGTTGGGACAGAGTAAACAATCGTCCTTATAGCGGAGATAGTACGACCTTTACGACCGATCACACGTCCAACATCGCTTGGATCAAGATCAAGATGATACTCTAAAAACTCAGGTGTATCTTCAATCTTGATAGTTAAGGCATCTGGCTGTGAAATCAAAGGTTTCACTATCGCAATAATGAGATTTTCAATCGTGTCCATATATCAACCTGCACTTCTATTATTTAGAGTATTTTGAATCGTGGAATTTCTTCAAAACACCAGCTTTTGAAAGGATGTTGCGAACTGTATCTGAAGGTTGAGCTCCATCAGCCAACCATGCAAGAACGCGATCTTCTTTCAAAGTCACTTGGTTTTCTTCAACAAGTGGGTTGTAAGTTCCAACTGTTTCGATGAAACGTCCGTCACGTGGTGAACGTGAGTCTGCAACGTTGATACGGTAGAAAGGTTTTTTCTTAGAACCCATACGAGTCAAACGGATTTTTACTGCCATTTTTAAAATTTCTCTCTTTTCTTATTTTTTATTTCGGTGAAATAGCTGAGCTATTTAGCACATGTTCTATTATAGCAGATTAAAAACAGCTGTCAAGTTTTTTTCTTGACAGGCTCAAGAATTTTTTTCAAAGCAGCAATTTTTTAATTTCTTCATAGGAGGATACCGTATAAGTCGGCTGCGCACTGCTATTGTTAATCAGCTTCTTGGGATTGTACCAGAGAGAGTCCATACCTGCATTATTAGCGCCTGAAATATCTGCAGTCAAGGAATCTCCAATCATCAAAGTCTGAGACAGGTCAAAATCCGGTATCTGCTCTGCTATTTTTTCATAAAACAAAGCCTCAGGCTTCTGAGTCCCCATCTTTTCCGAGATGAAAATGTGATTAAAATAAGGAGAAATGTCGGAATGGGCCATGCGGCCAGTCTGAATAGCCGTGATACCATTGGTCGCCCCGTAAATCTCATAGTCAGCTGCTGTCAGACTGTCCAAAAGCTCGCTAGCACCAGCGTAGGTTTGTCCTTGCTGAGCAATATGCTGCTGATAGAGAAGGGCCAGCTCGGCGCCATCCTTCTCAATACCAAAATGAGCAAAAAGACGAGAAAAGCGCGTATTGACCAGCTCCGGCTTGGTGATTTTCCCCTGTTCCAAATCCCGCCAAAGCCCCTTATTCATGGGAATATAATAGTCTTTGTAGGTCTGGATCTCCGTCACGCCCTGCTCTTCCAAAAACTGCGTCAGGGCGATATCTTCTGCCGTATCAAAATCCAGCAACGTATGGTCAAGGTCGAAAAGTAGAAATTTGTATGACAAGGTTGGAATCCTTTCTATAACTGTAGTAGGTTTATTATATCATACTGTACCTAGCAGTCCAATAACCAAAGTAACCTCTAAGCTCAACTAAAAAAGTAACCTCAAAGGCGCTTTTTAGGCTCTAATTAAACCAATCAAATACCAACCTTTGGATTTTTTAACTTTGGCAACTTTAAGAAATGAATCTTTCTCACTCTGAACATAAAAAAGGAGAGGACGTCAATTATCCTCTACAGATTTTAAAATTTCATTAATCCACTACAGTTGACAAAGATATCTAACTTTTGGGATTTAGGTCATCTTTTGGAAAGTCTCTATTATAATAAATTGCGAATTTTTTCTTTTATAAATGCGTTAAGAGAATAGTGTTTATCAAGATATTCTAGGAGTGCCTGAGCAGATTCAGAGATTCGTTCGTAACCTTGCAAAAAGTAGGGTAATTGTTTGGCCTCATTTGGATAACCTTTTTCAAATCGTCTGTTGCTGTTAAAAATATCTATAAAATCAGATTTAGAAGTTTTTTCCAAATTGATTAATTCAGTCCAAAGCTTGACGGATCTGTTTTGGATGAAATCATAAGCAGCTAATTTTTCGCCTCGTTGATAGCGACCTAGTCCTATATATAGATTGCATAAAATTTCTCCCAACAGCCATTCACGGTCTCTATTTTCTTTTGATGGCAATCTTTGTGGTTGGCAGATTGTTCCATCAAAACAGACCTCCTTCCAGATAATCTTGCCTTCAGCGAAGGGAATGTTTACTAGTTCATGAGCTTCAAAGACAGCAAATTCACAAAAAACATCATCTTCAAATAGAACTTTATGTCCATCCACTGTATTTTGGTAGTGAAATGCAATTGGTTCTAGCTTACTTAACCAGGTTAGGTCCTGGATATAGGCATGCTTGTAGCCATCTTTTACTATAACAAAGAAGTCCAAATCTGAGTACTGATCCAATCGTTCTCTTTCTGCTCCGCAAGAACCAAGTGCCAGCAAAGCTAGTGCTTGTCTAGAATCTTTTAGAGACTGACCAATATCATCTAGTCTTTGTAACAGTAATTCTGTTTTATTCATATCGTTACCTCATTATTTCTTGTTTACAGACATTATATAGTTAATGTTTTCGAAAGTCAATTTCATCCAACACCAGACACATACCAATATAATATGGTGTTTTTCCGGTATTTTTTTGTTATGATAAATTGAATCATTTTACGGAGGTTTTCTCATGTTATCAAGAGTTGAAAAATTTGAAGTAGTCTTTGATTAATTAGAAAGTGGTTCTTATCTTTAAAAAGATTAAATGATTTGGAAAATATTTGAGAAGGAAAAATATATCGACTTAACCATCGATTTGAAAACGGTAAGATCTTCCCTCAAACGATGAAAATATAAATACGACCGCTCGAAGAATGGCTAATTTACCTAATTAAGCATGAAACAATCATTGCAAAATATATTTTTAAAATTACCCATAAAATGATGAGTTGAAGCGAGTTATTCAAAGTCATATGTATTGCTGATATTTAAAAGAGCGATCTGAGACTCAATCTATATATATAAAAATTAGTACTGCTAAGTAAAGTGCGGACATTATACCACAAGCCACAAAAAAACCAGCCCCTCAAAAATGAACGGCTGATTTCTAATCTATTTCACTACTGGAATCCAGAGTTCCATTTGGTAGTCTGGAGAGTACATATCACCCTCGGTGTAGACTTCAAAATCTGGTGCTCCTGAGTGGTGATAACCTGTTTCTGAGAAAAAGACTTCCAAAACATATTTCCAAGCATGGTGGATGCTGGCTGGTATAGCCCCCCTGACTGGTACGATGGCATATTCAGCTTCTGCGATTTCCTTGATTGACAGACCTAGTTCTTCTGCTTTAGCTTTATCCGTCACATCATAAGCGGCCATATAGTTGATGACTTCGCCTTCTTTGACATCCGAGCAGATGCCAAAGGATTGGCCACTGCCCAGACTTTCCAGGCTTTCAAAGCTGTGATTGGCATAGAGCTGTTCCCATACAGACGGGCACTGGCTATTGTCAATAGCTTCCAATAGGACGCCTGCAACAGTAAAAGCAGGTTTCTTTTGAATCTTGATATCCATGTTCTTTCCTCCTGTAATCTTTAAGGATAATTGAAGTTTAGGAAAGACCCGATAAGGTTTTCCATTTCGAACTTCTGAGGGAGTTGCCCCATGGAATTTCTTAAAGGCTGCGCTAAAGGCATCCGCAGACTCATAGCCGTATTTCATCGCTATTTCAATGACTTTCTCAGAGCTTTCCTGCAAGTCTGTCACAGCTTCTGACAGCCTGCGATTGCGCAAGTATTCTGCTAAAGTCATATCTGCTAGAATAGAAAAGAGCCTGCTAAAGAGAGCATAAGAATAGCCCGATAGCTCCTTGAATTGCTGCAAATCCACTTCTGCGTCCAGCTTACTTTCCAGANATTCCATGGTTCGATTGAATTGATGCATCATATTCTTTTTCACCTCTTGACTATAGTCTAACAGATCTCAGATACTTCTGCCCTAGAATTTTTGTACAAGATTTAGAGGAGGACTTTTTACAACCTATCCCGCAGCTTCTCCACAAAGAGATAGGCTGCTGGACAGGTCAGGGTATTTTTGATTGTCAGATGATTAATCTGATGAATCTTTTTGCGGTCTGTATGGGGAAACTCACGGCAGGCCTTGGGACGGACATCGTAAATCGAGCAGAGATTGTCTCCACCTAAAAAAGGACAAGGCATAGCCTTGAAAACCTTGTCACCGTCTTCATCCACCTGCAGAAACTCCTCTTCAAAAGCTGGCAGCTTCATCTTAAAATACTTGGCAATACGGACAATATCGGCTTCCTTAAAGTCTGGTCCCAGCGTCTTACAGCAATTGGCACAGGCTGTACAGTCAATCTCCTCAAAGACCTCATCATGGATTTGTTGGGCAATCTTATCGAGGTTTTTTGGTGGCTTTTTCTTGAGACTGGCTAAAAACTTTCGGTGCTCTTTCTGCTTTTGTAGGGCTAGCTGATGGTATTTTTCAAGGTCGATTTCTTGAGTCATAAACTACTTTCTAATCAGTTGATTTTCGTTAGCATTATATCATAAATCTTACAAAAATGAGACCTACTTTCAGGTAGACCTCATTTTATTTGTACTAAATATTGTTAGCTGGCCCTTTTTCATCAAGGCTCCATGTTTCTTCTATATATGAGATGACAGAAGCCAGAGTTTTTCGGTCGCCTTCAAAAGAGATCAAATACACTTTGTCATCTTTTTGGAAAACCCAAGAAACCACTAACTGCCCTGATTTCATAATTACATTCAGTTGGAAAGCTTCATTGCCAGAAACAGTGGATTTTGCTCCCCACATTTTTTCTACATCTTTATTATCATTCCAACTATAGGCTAGTCGCTGGGCAATTAACTCAGCATTGAAAGTTTCTCCATCTTGGACATGAGCTTTTTCTCTAGTATAGCCATTCATGGTAACGATATTATAAGCTGAGCCATCCGTGAACTGAACGCTGTCACCACCATCTAGGTCGGTGAACTTGATCCAATTACTTGGAATATCGATATAACCGTAATCAGCCGAGCCAATGCGTTTAGTCTCGGTTGTAGTGGAAATATCTTTATCACTAGCTTTATCAGATTTACTGCTATCTTTTTGAGAAACTTGACTAGTTGTACTACTAGAAGTAGACGATTTCCGATTACCATAATTTTTAATAAGGCCACAAGAAGCCAGAGACAGACCAACCAAAACTGCCAAGAAACTTAGAAAATACTTTTTTGCCATAACAAATCTCCTTTTTAGACTACATGAGCCCGAACCATCTAGATTTCCAACTATCGAAACATTATAGATAACATCAACTTTTCAAGATTGCTTCCCTATCTTATTTTTAGGAACAGATCCACTGTTTTTATTTGCTTTGTAATGCTGAGTCCAGGCGTTCAAAGTCAACTTTATTCCTCATCCATACTCAGGACGCTGAGGAAGGCCTCTTGTGGGACTTCGACAGATCCGATAGCTTTCATCCGTTTTTTACCGGCTTTTTGTTTTTCTAGAAGTTTGCGCTTCCGAGAAACGTCACCACCATAACACTTGGCCAAGACATTCTTACGCAAGGCCTTGATGTCAGTCCGAGCTACAATCTTGTGGCCAATGGCTGCTTGGATTGGTACCTCAAACTGCTGACGAGGAATGATTTTCTTGAGCTTATCAACAATCAGCTTACCACGCTCATAGGCGAATTCCTTGTGAACGATAAAGCTAAGAGCATCGACTTTGTCGCCATTGAGGAGAATATCCATCTTAACCAGCTTGGATGAGAGATACTCAGAGATTTCGTAGTCAAAGCTAGCATAGCCACGAGTAGAGGACTTGAGCTTGTCAAAGAAGTCAAAGACAATTTCGGCAAGTGGAATTTGATAGATAACATTGACACGATTGTCATCAATATAGTCCATGGTCACAAAGTCACCCCGCTTGCGCTGAGCCAACTCCATCACAGCTCCGACAAATTCCTGCGGCACCATAATCTGCGCCTTGACATAAGGCTCCTCGATGGAATCAATCTTGGTCGGATCCGGAAACTCACTCGGATTAGAGACATCAATAGCTTCACCATCTGTCAGATTAACCTTATAGATAACAGACGGCGCTGTCATGATCAGATCAATATTAAACTCACGCTCCAAGCGCTCCTGAATAACATCCATATGCAGCAAGCCCAAGAAACCACAACGGAATCCAAATCCTAGTGCTTGTGACGTTTCTGGTTCAAATTGCAGACTGGCATCGTTTAGCTGGAGCTTTTCGAGTGCTTCGCGTAGGTCATTGTATTTATTGGACTCAATCGGATAGAGACCAGCGAAGACCATAGGATTCATCTGCTTATAGCCGTTCAGGGGCTCAGATGCTGGATTGTCGGCCAAGGTCACTGTATCCCCTACCCGAGTATCCTGCACCGTTTTGATAGAAGCTGCGATATAGCCAACATCCCCTGTCGCCAGGAAATCACGTCCAATAGCCTTAGGCGTAAAGATGCCGACCTCAGTCACATCAAAGGTCTTGCCATTGCTCATGAGCTGAATGGTGTCTCCCGGCTTGACCACACCGTCCATAACCCGCACTTGCAGAATTACCCCACGATAGGCGTCATAGACTGAGTCAAATATTAAGGCCTTGAGTGGTGCTTCTACATTTCCAGTCGGAGCTGGAACTTTTTCCACAATCTGCTCTAAAATTTCTTCAATTCCGATACCAGCCTTGGCAGAAGCCAGTACTGCTTCGCTAGCATCCAACCCAATCACGTCTTCAATCTCTGCCCGCACCCGCTCAGGATCCGCAGCTGGCAAGTCAATCTTGTTGAGAACTGGCAAGATCTCCAAGTCATTGTCCAATGCTAGGTAGACATTGGCCAAGGTCTGAGCCTCAATCCCCTGAGCAGCATCCACGACCAAAATCGCCCCTTCGCAGGCCGCTAGAGAACGCGAAACTTCATAGGTAAAGTCCACGTGTCCCGGCGTGTCAATGAGGTGGAAGATATAGGTTTCGCCGTCCTTGGCAGTATAATTGAGCTCGATGGCATTAAGCTTAATGGTGATGCCACGCTCCCGTTCCAAGTCCATGCTGTCCAAGAGTTGAGCCTGCATTTCCCGACTGGAAACCGTTTCTGTCGCCTCCAAAATCCGGTCGGCCAAGGTTGATTTCCCATGGTCAATGTGGGCAATGATGGAGAAATTGCGGATTTTCTCCTGACGTTTTTTCAAATCTTCTAACTTCATTTTTCTCTTCCTTTTAGGGTATTCTATTTATTATATCATGATTTTTCGAAAATAAAAACGACTGTAACCAAGACAGTCGACTTAATTTTCCATTTATCTAGAGTCTCATACATTCGGAGATGATTAGTCATGGGCTTTTCTGAGTTTTTCAAGAGTTTCTAGGAAAATAGCTGGCGCTTCAGCCGTAAATTCCAACACTTCGCCAGTCCGAGGATGGGTGAAGCCCAGTGTTCGCGCGTGCAAAAATTGACCATGGCCCTTCAGGGTCTTACGTGGTCCATAGACCTCATCGCCAGCGACTGGATGACCGATATAAGCCATGTGAACACGTATTTGATGCGTCCGCCCAGTCTCCAGCTGCAACTCAACCAAGGTATAGTCCCCAAAACGTTCCAAGACTTGGAAACGTGTCAGAGCGGGTTTTCCCTTGGCTGTAACCGCCTGTTTCTTACGGTCTTTTTCACTACGACCAATCGGCGCCTCAATCACTCCGCGGTCGTTAGGGAGATTTCCATGGACAATCGCCCAGTATTTACGCAAGGATTTCTTATCCTTAAGCTCATCTGCAAGTGCTAGATGGGCCTGGTCATTCTTGGCAATCATCAATAGACCAGAAGTATCCTTATCAATCCGATGGACAATTCCCGGGCGCAGCACACCATTGATGCCAGAAAGGTCTTTGATGTGGTACATGAGAGCATTGACCAGAGTACCGCTGGTATGTCCAGCTGACGGGTGAACCACCATGCCTTGCGGCTTGTTGACGACGGCAACATCCTCATCCTGATAGACAATCTCTAGCGGAAGATCCTCTGCCACATACTCAACCACCTCTGGCTCAGGCACTTCATAGGAAATGACATCACCTTCTTTGACGGCATACTTGGCTTTTTTTGCCTCTCCATTGACCAAAATCTGGCCATTTTTTATCTGTTCATTGGCTAAACCACGGGATAGCTCCGTCAAGTCCGCCACTGCCTTGTCCAAACGCAGGCCTGCGGCTGCTGCATCAATTTTCAATTCCATTTGTTTCTTCCTTCAACATCACCAGTAATAAAATCGCTACTCCAACAGTCAGGTACATATCCGCTACGTTAAAAATAGCAAAATTGACAAAATCTAGCTGGAACATATCCACTACAAATCCTTGCTGGATCCGATCAATGAAATTGCCCAAGCCACCAGCAATAATTAGAATGAGTCCCGTCAGCATCCACTTAGAAGCTTGGATATTTTTAATCAAATACCAAACGGCAACTCCAATCACGATACAAGTTATCAGAGCGAAAAACCACTGCTGATTTTCCAAGATAGAAAAGGCTGCACCAGTATTTCGCAAGTAGGTCAAACTGACAATCTTAGGAATAAACTTTCTGACTTGCCCCAAAGAAAAATTGGAAACAATATAATACTTGACTGCCTGATCAAGAGCAATCAAAAGAACAACTAAAAAAGGAATGGTAATCTTTCGTTTCATACTTCTCTTTTCTGTGCAAAATATTCTTTCATAACGGCTACAAAGGCTTCTCCGACCTGACTCAGCTCCACATCTTCCCTCTTGACATAAACCATGTGATTGTCTAAATTGTCTCGTAGTTTGATGACAGTGATTCCATTTACACTGTTGCTATCCAAAAAGCCAGATCCAGTCGCGTAAGCATCCGTCCGCTCCAAAATCCCATTCAGCGTAGCTCGATCCGTCACATTAAACATCTGGGAACTAGCGCTGGTATCAACAAAATTCTCTGAATAATAGAGGTACTCATCCTTTTCCTGTGTGAAGCGAACCGTCGGCAAATCTGCCAAGTCCTCCATGACCAACTCTTCCTTTTGAGCCAGAGGATGATCTTCCCGCAAATAAATGTGGGTTTGGAAAGGAATTAGCTCAATGACCTCCAAGCCGAGCTTCTCCACCCGCTGCATAATGCCCTTACTATTCTGATTATTGAGATAAATAATCCCAATCTCACTATGGCCTTGGGCTACTTCATCCAAAATCTGCACGGTTGTCGACTCGAAAATCCGGAAATTCTTGTAGTCAGGATAGCGCTGAGAAAACTCTGTTATCAAAGGTGGTAAAAAGTCATAGTGCTGACTGGCAATGGAAAATTCATCCTTTTCCTCTTCAGGATTAGCATACTGATTTTGAAAAACATCGAAGCCTTTGACCAATTCTTGAGCTCTCTCGTAAAATTCCATGCCCCGCCGAGTCAGAAAGGTTCCGCTACTGGTCCGGCGGAAAATCTTAAATCCCAGCTCCTTTTCCAAATCTCGCACCGCGATAGATAGGCTAGGCTGGCTGACATACATCTTTTCTGCTGCTTCGCGGAAAGTTCCGCTGTTGGCAATAGCCACTACATAACGCAATTGTTGAATATTCATATCTTTTTCCTTTTATAAATACTCCTAATTATACCACAAAATCAACCTTCCTCAAAGGCAGGCAGCTACTTTCCTCTTAGAAATACATATCTAAAATCTGCATCATTTGCCTAAAATGTCCTTTGCATATAAGAAGGTGACATAAAGTACGACAAACAAAGCTATTAAGACCTCAAAAGCAAGCAAAATTTGCCCGACTAGACCGAAATCCAATACGTTTAAAGATTGCTTCAAGGCTACAGCCGAAATAACCAAAGGGAAGGTAAAAGCCGAAAATCCTGCTGAAAAAGGGCGATTGATTAAACGAGGAAGTTGCCACAAAATAAAGGCATAAAAGCATTGTCCTGAAATCAAGAGCAAACTTAATAAGACAGGATTTGGCTGAGAAAAAGTAGCCACATAAGCTGCTGTCATCAAGGAAATCGGCGCACAAATCGTTGTTGTATTCGGGCGAACATTCTCTACTAAGCCGATTTTATAGGTCTTATAAAGGACGATTGGCAAGACCAAGAGTGTCGCTAAAAGGCCGTACCAAAAGACTAGCTGGCCCAAAGCTAACTGCTGGGGAACCGCAATGGTCAGAGGAACGACACCAATTCCGACAAATAAGACCGTCCAAGCGGGAAACACATTCTCCCACTTGAAAGGAAATACAAAAGCTAGAATATAGTATACCATCAAGAAAACCAGCCCGCTAAAGCTTAGCCACCACAGAACTTGTGCACTAATGCGGGTCAAATTTCCCAAAAAAGTCCAGCTCGCTAGATAGGTCGAAGCCACCATTCCCTGCATGAAAAAGGTCGGAAAGACCGAGGCTACTAATGCTTGCCCCAGCTGCTCTTTGACCTGCTTAGTATGCGTCAGCATTCCCATCACTAGATGAAGGAAAAACAAGAGTGCCAGACTTGCTAAAAGATAACGTAAGAGCTGACTAACATCACCGACTAAATTTCCCAAGGCTAGTAAGCCTAGTACCAAGCCCGCCTGAACTAAGAATGGATCTTTTCTCTTTATCATAAACAGATCTCCTGACCTCCATATCCCTTTACTCTGAAGGCTAATCTTTTTATTTTCTCTTTAAATAAACTGTTTCCGATTTTCGTTTAAAGCCTAATCTTTCATACAGCCTTAGGGCACCTGTATTCTGGGCTTCTACTACGATTTGACAGACTTGTCCATTTCGGCCATAAAGGTCATTCAGGATAGATCTGACTAGGTAGCTCCCTAAGCCCTGTCCCTGAAAGGCCTGATCCACAGCTAAGGCAAACAGATAATTACTTCCAAAACTTGTATCAACTGAGCAAGACGCTACGATCTGACCATCTTTTTTCAGTACATAGAGCAGGCTATCTGGGCTCTCCAGTGCTTGACTGGCATAGTGAAGCGCAGTATCCATCGGCATTTCAAAAATCTGCGACTGAAACGCTGCAATCTCCGCAACCATTTCCTTTCTACCCAGTAAAACTTCCACGCCTTCTTTTTCTTCTTCAGGGAAAGTCCCCGCTGCCTGCTCCAGCCAGATTTCCGTTTCTTTCAAATCATAGTCAAACTTCTCAGCAAAGGTCGGATGGTCTGCTAAAAACTTGACTTCACTGATGTATTCGATTTGGGATAAATCGTATTTCTCTGCAATTTTGGAAAATTCCTGCAAAAGAGCGCTCGCTATGCCCTGTCCGCGATAGTCGGGCAATACATAGACAGATACCTCTGCTTGCCCCGGCTCATCCGCATAAACCGATAAAAAACCAACCGTTTGATGATCTAGGTTGGCCAGAAAAAAGGCTGGCATATCCCCATCAAAATTATAGGCGTTGTCCAGATAAGGAAGACGATAAGTCCCATCTATAACGTGGCAGTTTTGAACCAGCTCAAAGAGCTGATCTTTGATTTCCTGACTAGGCTTGCTATAAATCTGTATTTCCATCATTCTCCCTCACAAACTTTTAACAATAATACATATAATTTGTAACTGTCCTACTCTAACTCACTCAGATACTCATAGCGCTCATACTTTTCAAGAAGCTGCTCATTCTTGTCATCCAGCTCCTTCTGAAGTTCCGATAGCTTGGTAAAGTCCGAACCGTTCTGCTCCATTTCCGTCTCAATGGTGGCGATGCGTGCTTCCAGCTTCTCGATATCCGCCTCGATGGTCTCCCACTCTTGCTTTTCAAAGTAGCTCATCCGCTTCTTCTGCTCCCGCGCCTTGACGGGCTTTTCCTTTTCTTTCTTTTGGGAAATAGCTACGCTGGATTGTCTAAAAGCCTTCTCATCCAGATAGTCCGTGTAGTTGCCAAAGAACTCTCTGACCTCGCCATCCTCAAAAGCTAAAATCTTGCTGGCTACCTTATCGAGGAAATACCGATCATGGCTAACTGTGATCACCGGCCCTGCAAAGCCCTGCAGGAAATTTTCTAGAACTGTCAAGGTTGCAATATCCAAATCATTGGTCGGCTCGTCCAGAAGCAGGACATTGGGCTTTTCTAGTAAAAGCTTGAGCAGATAAAGCCGCTTCTTCTCTCCGCCAGACAATTTCTCAATCAAAGTGCCGTGGCTTGAGCGAGGAAAGAGAAACTGCTCCAAGAGCTCAGCAATAGAGGTTGTGCCGCTCCCTGTCTTAACTTCTTCTGCCACTTCCTGCAAGTAATTGATGACCCGCTTGGACTCATCTAGCCCGTCAATACGCTGAGAAAAATAAGCCACTCGGACTGTTTCACCGATGATAACCTGACCAGACTGGGGCTGCAATTGACCAGCAATTAGATTGAGGAGAGTAGACTTGCCCACTCCATTATCTCCAACAATGCCCAGTCGATCTTTGTTTTGCAGCAAGAGATTGAAATGCGACAAAATCTGCTTGTCTCCGTATGCAAAATCCACATCCTGAAACTCGATAACCTTCTTCCCAATCCGACTGGTTTCAAAGTTCATCTCTAGGTCCGTCTGATTGGTCTGACCCGCCAAATCACTTTTGAGGTCATGGAAACGATTGATACGTGCCTGCTGCTTGGTCGCCCGCGCCTGAGGCTGACGGCGCATCCAAGACAGTTCCTGCTTGTAAAGCTGTTGTTTCTTGTGTAGCAAGGCAGCATCGCGCTCATCCTGCTCAGCCTTGAGCCGAACATAGTCCTGATAATTTCCCTGATACTCAACCAAGTTCCCACCGTCTAATTCAAAAATCCGCGTGGAAATGTTGTCCAAAAAATAGCGGTCGTGAGTGATAAAGAGGACGGTCTTCTTTGAATTTTTCAGGAAATTTGTCAGCCACTCAATCGTATCAATATCCAGATGGTTAGTCGGCTCATCTAACAGCAGCAAGTCTGCTTCTGAAAGTAGCACCTGCGCCAACTGCACCCGCCGACGTAAACCACCAGAAAGCTGGCTGATTTTTGCTGCCAAATCTGAGATCCCGAGCTTGGATAGGACGGTTTTTACCTGACTTTCAATCTCCCAAGCATTCAGCGAGTCCATTTCTGCCATGACCTTGTCCAGACGAGCTTGCTTGGCTTCATCATAAGCTGCCATGAGCAGTTCGTATTCTCGAATGAGCTGCATTTCTCGCAAATCGCTGGACAAAACAGTATCCAAGACTGTCTTCTCTTCATCGAAGTCTGGTTCCTGAGTCAAATAAGAGATTTTATAGTCAGATTTTGCTGAAAAAGGATATACATCACCATCAAAGCCTGATTTGCCAGACAAGACATCCAGAAGAGTGGTTTTTCCTGTCCCATTGACTCCAATCAGTCCAATCCGATCCAAGTCATGAATGATAAAAGAAATCTCTTGAAAGACTGTCTTATCCCCGACAGACTTGGTCAGCTTTTCAACGATAAATTCACTCATCCAACTTGCTCCTTCATAAAGTTCATAATCTCTTCCTTGCTATTTGCCAATTCTCCGTCGACAATGGCCAATTCAATTTTAGTCAGGATTTGTCCCAATTCTGGCCCTGGTTTAAAGCCATAATCTCGGATCAAATGACTGCCCGTCACCACAATCTCATGTTTGTCATGAATGGTCAGAGAAGCATGTGTCGCCTCAATAGCCTCAAACTCAACTGGCAAGCCTGCTGCCTGTCTCAAACTTTCTGCCTGCAAAATCAAATCCAAATCATACTGATAGCAATCACGCTTGGAAAGACTCCGTTCCTGTCGAATCTTATAAACAGCTACCAGCTGATTCACTCGCTTTTGAAAGTCATTGGACGTTTTCCAATGTTTCAAGAACTTACGAACATCTTTTACCTTCAAAGCCAGCAAAAGCGCAGCCCAAGCCTGCTCGGAACTAGAAAATTGAAAATCTCCTGCTAGACGGTCTAATAATTCCTGCAAAGCTTCTGCTGAATGTTTCATATCAGGAAGAAAGTCGTAGGCAGCAGCTTTGATCAGGCTCTCCAAGCCTTTCCGCCAGAAAGGTGCCATCAAGAGCTTGTCAAACTCGATAAAAATCCGCTCTACCGATATCTTCTCCAAAAGCGGCGCGCAAGCTGCCATAGCCTGAAAGGTCAACTCTTCCAAATCAAAGTCTAAACCAGCCTGAAAACGGAAGCCCCGCATGATGCGGAGAGCATCTTCATTGAAACGCTCTGAAGCCACTCCAACTGCCCGCAGAGTGCGATTTTTCATATCTGCCAAACCGTTAAAGAGGTCCACAATCTCCCCCTCTTGGTTTAAAGCAAGTGCATTAATTGTAAAATCCCTACGCTTCAGGTCTTCTTCCAAAGAGCGCACAAAAGAGACCTGACTAGGCCTGCGGTAGTCCACATAGACATCCTCAGTCCGAAAGGTCGTTATCTCGTATTCCCCCTGGCCTTCCAAGACCAGAACCGTTCCATGCTCAATGCCGACATCAACTGTCCGAGGAAAGATTGTTTTGATTTCCTCGGGATAGGCTGAGCTGGCAATGTCCACATCGTGAATCGGCCGATTCAACAGAGCATCTCGTACAGAACCGCCGACAAAATAAGCCTCAAAACCAGCCTCTTTAATCTTCTCTAATACTGGCAAAGCCTCCTGAAACTCAGAAGGCATCTTCTCTAATCTCATAGTAAATGTTCCAATCCATAGACCAATTCAGAGCGCTTCACTACCTCTTTGATACCTAGATTTACCCCAGTCATAAAGGAAACCCGGTCATAGGAGTCATGCCGCAAAGTCAGCCCTTCTCCTTGACTACCAAAGATAACTTCCTGATGGGCCACCAATCCCGGCAAACGCACTGAGTGAATCCGCATACCGTCAAAGGCTGCCCCACGGGCACCAGCTAACGATTCTTCTTCATCAGCCGCTCCCTGCTGCTTACTCGTCCGGACTTTGCTGATTAATTCAGCTGTTTTGATAGCCGTGCCGCTCGGTGCATCTTTTTTGTTGTCATGATGCAGTTCGATAATCTCCACATCTGGGAAATACTTGGCTGCTTGGGCTGCAAACTGCATAAGCAAAACAGCCCCCAGAGCAAAATTCGGCGCAATCAAACCGCCCAGACGCTTTTGACGCGATAGTTGGGTCAAGTCTTCAATCTGCTCAGGCGTAAAACCAGTCGTTCCGACCACCGGAGCAAAGCCATTCTCAAGAGCGAAGCGAGTATTTGCATAAGCCACTTTGGGAGTCGTAAAGTCAATCCAGACATCTGCCTGAAGACCAGCAAGTTCTTCCTTAGCATTGAAAACAGGAACTCCTGCTACTTCCTTTTCATCTGTAAAGGGATCTAGTAGACCGGCCAATGCCAACTCAGGATCTTCTATTACCATTTTATAGGCTGCTTGTCCCATCTTTCCCTTGAAACCAGCAATAATAACTTTTATACTCATCTAGAACCTCTCTTTATTCTTGACTAAGCACTCTAGAAAACTCTAGACCAGCGGAATGTAGGCCAAAGCGACACTACCCTCGCCCAAGTGAGTTCCAATCACACTACCGAAGGTAGCAAGAGGAATATCGTCCGCTATGCCAGCCTCTATCAGCTGCTGGCGTAAGCTTTCCGCCTTCTCTTCAGCATTCCCATGAATCACTATGATCTGATAAGAAGCAGAGGCTGTTTTTTCCTCCACTACTTCAATCAATCTCTTAATCGCTTTCTTTTCTGTCCGAATCTTTTCAAAGACTTCAATGACACCTGCATCGTTAAAATACAGGATCGGCTTGATACTTAGGAGATTTCCCAAAATAGCCGCGCCATTGGACAAGCGACCGCCCTTAACCAGATGATTGAGATCGTCAACCATGATAAAGGCACTGGTTCCATCGATTTGTCGTTGAATCTTAATCGAAATCTCTTCAAAATCCTGCCCCTCAGCAGCCCAAGTCAAAGCATTTTCGACCATGAGACCCAGCGGAGCACTGGTGATTTTTGAATCAGGAAAGGCGATTTTCAAATCAGGAAACTCGTCCTTGAGATACTGGATATTTTGATAAAATCCTGAAATCCCACTGGATAAAAAGAGCCCCAGTACATGCGTGTAATCCCCGCCAGCAAGGAGCGTCAACGTCTCCTCTAACTCTGCCACACTAGGCTGACTTGTCTTTGGCAAATCATCTGCAGCAGCCATTTTTCCATAAAACTCACTGGCCGTCAGATTTTTTCCTTCCACATAAGTCTCTCCAGCAATCACTACTGGAATATCGAGCACAAAAAGATGGTCATTTCCACGAAGGCTATCCGGTAAAAAAGCGGACGAATCCGTTATAACCGCTAATTTCATCATTAGAACTCCAAATTAATACCTGGCAAATCTAGCGCAATTTCAGTCACTTCATAAGTCAAACGATTGAGCATGGTCAAACAAGGACGCGCCAATTCTTCCACTTCTTCATGCTCAAACTCACTAGGTTCCTGCACCAAACGTCCTTGAATATGATTTGTCTGTGTAATCGTTCCACTAATTACAAAACGATCAAACACAATCATGAAAGTCAAAATCACAATCATGGATGTTGAATTCTTTTCTTCATTTCTTTCAATCAGCTGAAAATTCACGTCAACTTTTGTTTCAGGTGTTCCATTTTCTTTTTCCCATTCAAAATTGCGTGCATCAAAATGATACTGGCTGACAAATTCTTGTTCACGTTGTAATTCCATTACTATTCTCCTAAAAATATACGATAGTCCATTATAACATAATTTAAGGAAAGTTTCTATGTAAAAAAGGAGCCTACCCAACAAATAGATAAAAAACTTCTCCTAACATTGCACAAGTGTAAGCAAATCTTTAATTTAGCATTTTTAAATAAGTTTTATTGTGCAAGATTTCAATTCAAGAAAGATTATAACTACCTTAGATGGATGTGCTCAAGTAACTACTTGTAATTGATTTCGGCGCTATTCCAGACTGGTTCGAAACGGACTTATAGTTATTGCCATGGGTGTACTACAACATAGCTAAGGATTTCTTTCTGCTTAAATTGTCCTCGATCGCTTTCACATGTACAACACCTAAATCAGACTATGGACTGCCTTCACATCCAAATCATGAAACAATTTGATCAAAAATCTCGCGATTACAAGACAATAAAACGATGCTGGAAACTCATCCAACAAGATAGTCAAAAACTAAGGAATAAACGTTTTTATCGCCCATCCTTTCCTATGTATTGATCACTAAAGAAATCAATGTTAACTAACATCACCCAGCTACAAGTTAACAAAGAACCAAAAAGCCTTAGTTCTGTATTGTACAAAACCAAGACTTTTTCTCACATGACTTATATCACTTTCGAAAAGCAAGTAAAACTTACTTTATCCATGACTCTATTAGTCTTTTTTCTTAGCACTAATAGTCAATCCTGAAGCTACTGCAACTAATGCTACTCCAACTACAGCCAAACCTGAAGAAACTTGCTCCCCAGTTTTTGGTAATTCAGCCACCTTATTAGAAATTGATGTAGTATGATAAACTGGCTTCGTACTTCCAATAGGTTTCGCTACTGTAGGAGCTGGAGCTTTTTGCTTAAGTACGACATGTGCTTCTGCCAAGAAGTCATATTTCTCTGTCACAATGCGGTAAACACGTCCTTCTTGGACAGTCTTAACAACATGATTTGTAAAATCACGATTTAAAAGACTAGAAAATTCTTGACGGATATCAAGGTAAAGACCTTTTGTTCCTTCAACTAGAGGTTTAAAAGTCGTTTTTTCGTATGTTACACCCACAACCGATAGGGAAATATCAGCCGCTTTAAGAGCTTTCAGAGTTTCTTCTACTGTTGGAATACCTGGAGTACTGAAATCAATACTTTCATCAGTAATCAAGAAAGCAAAACGACGATTATTAGAAGCTGTAGACCAATCGTAATCTTTTGAAGTTGCAATATGATGAAGAGGGGCTGTAGGCTCTTCTGTTCCACCGCCTGTTTGAATAGATCTAAGAGCCTTAATATACTCTTCTACATTCTTAGTGAATTTAGACCCATTAAAATCGAAATATTGAACATCCTTAGCAGACTCATACGCGATTAAGCCAAGACGAGCATCAACCTTTTTACTAGCCAAATCACGGACAAAAACCTCAATATTTTGCATAACATTCTGAATAGATGAACCCATTGAACCTGACTTATCAATAGTAAAAACGATGTCAGCAGAACCAGACGATTGCTTCGTAATTGTCACATCTGCTTCTTTCATCACTTTTTCAAATGTTGTCTTCTTGATGGTCTGAGTAACATCAGCTACATACTCATCCGTATCAACATGATCGGTAACTGTCTTTGATGTAGCAACTGGCGCTTTTTCTCCAACAGCAGTTCCTTTAGCAGCTACACTAGTTGTCTCAACACTCACAGAAGCCTCTGCTTTAGCAACAGCTTCTGTACCAGCTTCATTTTCTTTCGTATCCACTTTGACATCAGTAGAAGTAGTAGATACTTTCACTACATCACCAGTTTTAGCCTTATCGATTGGCACTACTGGAGTACTAACCTTTTCTTGAATCTCTTTGGCTGTCTCAGAAAGTTGTTGATTAGCCTGAGTTGTTTTAGCAGCAAGTTCATTTGAGCTTACTTGAGCTAGCTCATTAGCAGCTTGACTTGGCTTATTTACCTCATCAGCATCAGCTTGTGTAACTGCTGTAAAAACAGATGCTAGGGCAACTGAAAATAAAACAGATTTGCATTTCCAAAATAAAGAACGCTTCTTATTTTTCATAAATATTCTCCTTTAATAAATTTTGATTATATCATATCAATATCAAGGGGATTTGTCAAATATGATCTAATGTTCGGAACAACTTGCTATATTTACTAAAATCAGATTCTAGATTCTCTTTGGTAACAAATTCAATTCTTGAAATTATTTTCAAAACATGGTATAGATATTAATCCAAAGAACGCTTCTTATTTTATTTCTGTAAGTAAAGTTTTTATCAAGATTTCATTTCCTTTTATTTCACCTAATAATGAGACCTCTGCCTATCAAGATTCTAGAAGACGCAAAAAGAACCTTGACAAGCCATCAAGATTCTTTCGCATATGTTTTATTTTTCCAATGGTTTACGCAAATATCCGAAAAGAATACCGCTGACAACTGCACCAATCAAGACATACACAAGGTAAAGGATTGGGTTGTTAGTCAAACCGATGACGAAGATTCCTCCGTGTGGTGCCATAAGTTTGATGCCAGACAGACCGACAAGTGCACCTGTAAGAGCTGAACCGACGATAAAGCTTGGAATTGCACGGGCTGGGTCAGCAGCTCCAAATGGAATCGCACCTTCTGTGATGAAGGAAAGACCCATAACGATATTTGTCAAACCTGAATCACGTTCTTCGGTAGTAAATTTATCTTTGAAAAGCAGAGTTGCCACGAATACTGCAAGCGGCGGAACCATACCAGCTGCCATAACCGCTGCCATGACTGGAGAACCACCAGTTGAGACAGTGCTTGCCAGCGTACTTGTACCAAATACATAGGCTGCTTTGTTCACTGGTCCACCCATATCGACCGCCATCATACCACCGACCAAGAGACCGAGAAGGACAGCAGAGCTTCCGCTCAGACTTGCCAAGAAATCGTTGAGGGCTGTATTGATTGCCGACATAGGGATATTGACTGCCAGCATAAGGAATCCAGTCACAAGAACACCAAGAAGTGGCAAGAGCAAGATGGAGCGAATACCTTCAAGTGAGCGAGGCAGACCTGTAAGTAATTTGCGAAGGACTAAAATCACACCACCAGCTAAGAATCCACCGACCAGAGCTCCAAGGAAACCAGATGATACACCCGTTAGAGAGAGTGTCTTCTCACCACCTGCAGCATAGGCAACACCACCAAATGATGCGCCACTGCTAGCAATTGCACCGGCTACGAAACCAGAAACCAAACCAGGCTTTTCAGCGATTGAATAAGCGATATAACCAGCCAATACTGGCAACATGAAGCCAAAGGCTGCACCACCAATTGCCTTAAATTGAGCTGCAATTTCATGATAGCTTCCCAGATTAGAAAGCTGATCCTTTGGCACACCTAAGATCTGATCCAACAAGAAGGCAATGGCAATCATGATTCCGCCGCCAATAACGAATGGCAACATTTGAGAAACACCGCTCATCAAGTGCTTGTAAAAAGCTCCACCCAAGCTAAGTTTTTCATTGCTGCTAGCTACTGCAGCGCCACCGTTAGCAGCCTTGTAGACTTCGGCATTGCCAGAAAGAGCCAAGTTGATCAATTCTTCAGTCTTACGGATACCGTCTGCAACTGGACGGTTAACCAAAGGTTTGCCATCAAAACGATCCATTTCAACTGCCTTGTCTGCTGCGATGATAACAGCTTTAGCCTTGCGGATATCCTCTGCAGTCAGTTGGTTTCCGACACCGCTGGCACCGTTGGTTTCAACCTTGATGCCAACACCCATTTCAGCAGCTACTTTTTGAAGGGCCTCTTGGGCCATGTAAGTGTGGGCAATACCTGTCGTACAAGCTGTAACAGCTACGATAAAGTCGCCAGATTCATTAGCAGGTACTTGAACAGGTTCCTCAGCTTTTTCTGAAGCTTGGTTAAATAGTTCGATAACTTGGTCAGCTGATGTTACTTGGCGAAGTTTGTCAGCAAAACCGTCCTTCATCAAGTATTGAGACAATTCTGCCAAGGCTGCTAAGTGAGTATCATTGGCACCTTCCGGAGCTGCAATCATGAAGAAGAGGTCTGTTGGTTGCCCATCCAAGCTCTCATAGTCAACACCCTTGTTTGACTTTGCAAAGAGAACTGTTGCTTCTTTGACAGCAGAGTTTTTGCTGTGTGGCATAGCGATTCCGTCACCCAAACCAGTGGAAGTTAGAGCTTCACGCGCTAAGATTCCTTCTTTAAAGGTTTCAAAATCCGTCACATAACCATGATCTACCAAGCTATGAATCATCTCTTCGATAGCTGCTGTTTTTTCAGTTGCCTGCAAATCCAGCAACATGACATCTTTTCTCAATAGGTCTTGAATTTTCATCGTTTTTCTACCTCAACTTTTTCATATGTTTCTTTAATAAATTCCGCTGTTGCCAAATCATCCGAGAAGGTAGTTGCCGTTCCACAAGCCACTCCCCATTTGAAGGCTTCTACTGCGTCCTTGGATTTGACAAATTCACCTGTAAATCCAGCAACCATAGAGTCACCAGCTCCCACTGAATTTTTCACTGTTCCCTTGATTGGTTTAGCGAAGTAAGCTCCCTCAGATGTGACAAGAAGTGCACCGTCTCCAGCCATAGAGATGATAACGTTTTGAGCACCTTTAGCCAACAATTCTCGAGCATAGTTCTCGATTTCATCTAAACTTTCGAGTTTCACTCCAAAGATAGCTCCAAGCTCGTGATTATTTGGTTTAACCAAAAGGGGCTGGTAGGCCAAACTATCAATCAAGGTCTGTCCTTCAAAATCACAAACGACTTGCGCACCAGTCTGGCGTGTCAATGCAATCAAATCCTTATAGATAACATTGCCTAGATTCTTAGCACTCGAACCCGCAAACACAACCGTATCATCCGCTGTCAGACTAGACAAAATAGCTTTCAATTTTTCTAGCTGAGCCGGTTCAACATTAGGACCAGTCCCGTTGATTTCTGTTTCTTGGTCTGCTTTAATCTTGACATTGATACGAGTATCTTCTGCTACTTGAACAAAACGCGTTTCGATTTCCTCTTCTGCCAAAGTATCTGTGATAAATTTACCAGTAAATCCTCCAATAAATCCAGTCGCAGTATTAGGAATATCCAAGCGTTTCAAGACACGACTGACATTAATTCCTTTCCCACCAGCAAACTTATCATCACTGTCCATACGATTGACACTACCAACTTGAACATGGTCCAAGCGCACGATATAGTCAATGGACGGATTGAGTGTGACTGTATAAATCATGCTTCTATTACCTCCGTTTTTTCTTTAATCTTTTGAATCACTTCAGATTCAGTTTGGTTTGTAATAAGCCTTGCGCGCGATATCGGGGCCACTTTTGCAAAAGATGTCTGACCTAACTTTGAAGCATCAGCCAAAACATAGGTTCTCTTGGCATTTTCTAGAATAGCGCGTTTCACCGCTCCTTCTTCCATATCCGGAGTCGTGAAAAATCCATCGTCGATTCCATTCATTCCGATAAAAGCCTTGTCAAAATTCAGCTGACCGATTTGATTTAGAGCGACACCACCGATACTGGCATCTGTCGAACGTTTCACGATACCACCAATGATCACAGTGGGAATGTTGCGCTCCACCAACTTAGTCGCATGATGGATAGAGTTGGTCACCACCGTCACGCTCGGATCGTGCAATTCATTGACTAAGAGTTCATTGGTCGTCCCTGCATCAATAAAAATAACATCGTATTCTTGAATCAAGCTGGCTGCTTTTTGAGCGATCCTGGTTTTTTCTTGAATGTTTTTGATAGATTTTTCTTGATTGCTTTCTTCCTCCTGCAAAAAGTGAAGACTCTCGGCACCACCATGCACACGCCTCAACTTCCGCTCGATTTCAAGCTCATCCAAATCTCTTCTAACAGTTGATTCTGAAGTGTTTAAAGCTTGTACTAGATACTCTAAAGATACAAATTTATCTTTGGTAACTTTTTCGAGAATCAGCTGTTTTCTTTTCGACTTCAGCATAGAATACCTCCTCTGCAATCGATTACAGTTCTATTATACAAGATTAAATTTCAAAGTCAAGCATTTTCTGTCATTTTCTATCAAAAATAAATCATTTGTTTGAATATAGAAAAAAAGAAGCCTGTTAGACTTCTTTGAATTTCTTTATTATCTTGTAGTGATATAGACAAGAAGGATCGGTAAAAAGGCAGCAAGCACACATAAGATTGAAAATACCCAGAACCAGACTGATTTAAAGGCTTGCCTATATGTGCCGGGCTGAGATTTATTTTCAGTAATATAAGCTTTAATTTTCGACCTATTTAGGATGAGTACAATCAATACTACCGTTGTTCCTACAGTCATTAATCCATAATTTATGAGATTCACGATACTTTCTGGGATATAGTTGGTCAGAAAATCAAGTCCTTCTGCGATGACCAAATTATTGAAAATATGGAAGAAGATCACCCAGAAAATGGAATATTCAAAAGCGATGTAACCAAATCCCAGACCAATCATAGCAGCAAAATAAAGCTGATAGAGATTTTCATGAAACAGTCCAAAAAGGAGAGCCGTCATGACAATGGCAAATACTTTTCCGTGCTTTTCCAAAGCCCGCAATCCTGCTCCTCGAAAAATAATCTCCTCCGTAATCGGTGCCATGATTGTTGTATAGATAAACATGGTGATTGAATGAGAGCTAAAATCTTGGGATAAAATCTCAGAAAGATCCAAACCAAAGAGAGACAAAATAGCATTCATGATTTGACTTGTCACAGTGCTAAACAGCTGAGAGAAAAACAAAAAACAAATCATGAAGAAGAAGACTTTGGCTGTCATTTTCTTATTTTTCTTGCGCAAATCTCGAGTAAAAAGCTGCTTGCCCCTGAAAATCGTGAAAATAAGCACTCCCACACAAGAAGCAATAATGTAGGAACCGCCATCTTTATCCATAAAACTTTTTACAAATTCCTCAGTCTTACCTATATCAAAGCCCTGCTGAAAAAGAACAAAGAAATAGGAAAAGACAGTATAAAGTATGACAACCACTAGCATCACGATAGAATAAGTGAAGCAGCTTGCTGAAAATCTCCCCAGATCTTTCTTGGGATTTAAAGGCTTAGGTAACGTATTCATAAATTCTCCTTTGTTATTATTAGCTACGAGTCTTTCTACTGAAAACATACAAACTTAAAAAGATTCCCTCATAAAGAAGAGCAAAAAGAATAAAGGCGTGCATGAAAAATTCTTCTGGTAAAATCCAGATGACTGGATCCTTGGCTGGATCAAATAACCATGTATTATCTCCCACAAAAAGTACTTGATGAAAGAGCGTAAAAAAATTGTTAAAACCAATCAAGCCAGCCAAACAAATCATGACAAAGGGCAATACGCTCAAGATAAATAAGCTTCTTTGGTGAAGAGCTAAAAATCCTTTTTTGACCACTTTTTTGATAAAGAAAATCAAAGCAGGCAGAGTAACTAGAAAAATAGCTTGCGCCAAGTGAAAAAGATACTTGACCGCTTGAAAATGATGCAGACCTGCTGCTGACGAACGAAAATCAGGCATTACCAGCTTCTGACTAAAAGGATTAGTCAAGTAATTCAGCAAAATGTTGAAATTATACTGGATGGTCTCTGCTTTCAAATGAACCTTATCGGGCAAAGCGAAATAGGAAATTTCCAGCGGGTAAAATAACCAAGCCAGATAAATGGTCAGCAAGATAGCTGCTGCCAGCAAGCATAGGATGCTGGCTAAAAATCTTAACCTATCACGCATCAAAGTCCCACTCCGCTAGGCTAGACAAGACATGCGTCGGTTGGATTGGCAGATTTGGCACTTCTTCTGGCAGGGTAAAGCCTGTCGTAACCAAGAGAGTCGGAATGCCATTATCAATTCCCGCTCGAATATCTGTCAGGTAGTTATCGCCGACCATAACCACATCCTCACGCGCCAGCCCTAGATGCTCTATGGCTTTTTCCATAATGATGGCATTGGGCTTGCCGATAAAGGTCGGCTCAACACGAGTAGCGGCTTCCAAGAGAGCATTGATAGCACCCGCTCCCGGCTGCAGACCTCGCTCGGTCGGAATATTGAGATCTGGATTGGTCCCGATAAAGTGGGCACCCTTTTGAATAGCCAAAGTCGCTACTGTCAGCTTCTCATAGTCCACTTCCCAGTCCAGCCCCACTACTACATAGTCTGGATTTTCTGCGTCCTCTATATATCCAGCTTCTTCAATGGCCTGTTTCAGTCCGACATCACCGATAACGTAGACTTTCTTGCCCAGATTTTTCTCCTGCATGTAGTCAATAGTAGCCAGAGTCGCTGTGTAAATGGTTTCAAGTGGCGTCTCAATGTTGAAATTCTCAGCCAGCATAGTCTGAACAGCTTCTGGCGTACGCGTGGTATTATTGGTCACGAAAAGATAGGGAATCTTCCGCTTCTGCAACTCATGCACAAAATCTTCGCCAGCAGGAATTCGGCTCTTTCCCTTGTAAATCGTCCCGTCTAAATCAATCAAATATCCTTTATATGTCATACATTACTTTCTAATCTTTTTCAATCTCTTGCCAAGTGATTATAGCTTGCGCATTGACTTCACCATCACTAGAAATCTGGTGAGTGCTCTGCAGGCCTTCTAGGTCGTAGCTAGAGGCAATCATCCCGCCTGGTCGAACTTCCTTGACATACTTCAGGTTGATTTTCCGAGGAATATGCTGGGTAAGGAAATCTGCGCCCATGACCTCAAAAATCCAGTCCAGATACTTGCTATTGTTGACATGACCGTTCATATCCAAGTCGTAAAAGCGCACATGGTAGTCCTTGCTGACAGGATTTTCCAAGTCTGGATACTTGGGCCCACGCAACAGTTTCTTAGAAAATTCCGACTGGTAAGGTGCAACAATCTCAGGCTCCACCCCATGAACCTTACGGCTATCTCGGTCCATGAGGACAAAGGTTGCCATCATCTGGATAATAGCCTCACCCGCTTCATCAAAAATCGTGAAGCGACGGTAGCAAAAAAGCCGATTGTAAGTCAATGCTTCTGTCTCAATGGTGATTTCCTCTGCAAATCTAGGCAAACGAACCACATCAATATCGTAGTCCGTAATAATCCAGACTAGATTATACTGCTCCAGCATGTCCTTGTCGCTGACACCGAGCTCAATCGACTGCATCCCGGATACCTGCAAGGACAGCAGGATGACATCAGGCAGCTTGATATGGCCATTCATATCCGCCATATCAAAAGGAATTTTCATTTTCATTTGATAAGTTAAGCCCATGATTTACTCCAATATAAATTTCTCAGCAACCGTATCGCCCAAAAAGAGACCTTGTTTGGTCATGCGCACGATGTCTCTGTCCGGCACTAGCAAGCCCAGCTCAGTCAGCTCAGACACAACAGCTCCATACTGGTCTTCAAAGGAAACACCGAATTTTTCCTCGAAGCGCTTTTTAGAAACACCTGACTTCTTGCGCAGTCCTAGAAACATCTCTTCTTCCATCTTTTCATGCAGCGTCAGCACTTCTTCCCGCACACGGGCATTGCCCGCTTCCACCGCCTGCAGATAATGACGAATAGGCCCGTGGTTTTTATAGCGAACACCATCGACATAGCCAGAAGCTCCTGCCCCGAGACCATAATACTCCGCATTGTCCCAGTACATGAGATTGTGGCGGCTCTCAAAGCCTGGCTTGGAAAAGTTTGAAATCTCATAATGCTCAAAGCCAGCCTTTCCCAACTCAGCTATAATGTAGTCAAACATCTCCGCTTCCAAGTCTTCCTTAGGTAGAGGCAGCTTCCCTCGCCGCATCCGATTCATAAAGACTGTATGATTTTCCAAAATCAAGCTGTACAAACTCATGTGAGGAATGTCTAGGGCAATGGCCTTGGCAACATTGGTTTTCACATCTTCCATGGTCTGCTTGGGCAGGGCATAAATCAAGTCAATCGAGATATTGTCAAAACCTACTTTTTTGAGATTGGCAATATTCTCGTAGATGTCCTTTTCCAAGTGACTGCGGCCAATCTGCTTGAGCATGCGATCATTGAAAGTCTGTACACCCAGCGAAACCCGATTGACAGGCGAGTCTTTAAGTACAGCAATCTTCTCCTCATCCAAGTCCCCAGGATTGGCTTCGATGGTCAGCTCCTCAAGATAAGACAAATCTAGCTTGTCCGTCAGCTTTTCCAGTAAAAAGGCCAATTGAGGTGCTGATAGAGCCGTTGGAGTCCCACCACCGATATAGAGGGTGCGGAGCTTTTTGATGTCGTAAGAATGATACTCCTCAATCAAATGCTCCAGATAACTATCTACCGGCTGATTTTTGATAAAAACCTTGGAAAAATCGCAGTAATAACAAATCTGAGTACAAAAAGGAATATGCACATAGGCAGAAGTTGGTTTAGTTTGCATAGTATTTATTATAGCATAAAATTAGCGACAAAGCCCCCTTGGAAAATAGAATAAAAAAACTCAAGAAATAGAAAAATTCCTTGAGTTAATGTTGAAAGAGCATCTGTTCGAGTAGATCACGGATAAAGCAACTGCTGAATCACTAAAACATGGCTCTCTTCTACGCCATATAAACTATGAAGTTCATTCGGCTCCATAGTCAGAAAACTTCCCGGTACTAATTGTACAGTTTCTCCCAAGGCAGTAAAATCCACCTTCCCTTCTAGACAGACAACTGTAACAAGAGCATCTGCACTATGTTCAGGGATTTGTTTTCCTTTAGCAAGGTGCAAATGGCGGATGAGACGTCCTTGCTCTTCGACCGGAGTTTCAACCACATCAACATTTGGATCTATTGAGTAAAATTTCATCGTCTTCCCTCCTTTTCTTCATTTTAGCATAATTCCGAAGAATTGTCAGAATTTTTTAATATTCCTAATTGATACCTACAAAGTTACAAAATATGGTATTTTTATCATGCTCTATTCGATTAATTTTCTTAAATATAAAAAAGATTGAAGAACGTCATCTAAAATAGATCTTTTCTTCAATCTAGAAATTTGTTATGAATTAGATTTCAAAATCATTGAATTCCATAAGCCATACTGATCTGGATTTTAGCAACTCCATTCTGCAGGCTGATTTTGTCAATGCTGAACGGACTCTGCGGCAGAGATAGAAGGAAACTATCTCCCTCCGTCGTGATAGTCGAATTAAAGGCCTGCAGTCGCTGCTTGAGCATGCCAGTCACCCAAGATTTAGGGATAGGAAGGATGCCTAGCTTGGCACTATCGATTGTGATGTATAAGGCACTCCCCTTCACCGTCACATCCACCTCCAGATCCAGCTTACTATCAATAAAGAGCAGTTTAACCGGATACTGAATGCGCAGCTTATTGCCTTCAATACTGTAAGCACTGTTCAGCAGTTCCTGATTCTCGCTATCAGTCAGCGAAGACTTGAGCACCTGATTGAGCTGGACGCTATTGAGAGAGACCTCCGTGCTGACTCCCTGAGCTGTCACATTAGCATTACTCAAAGTCGGCCCAATAATATTTTCCCACGAAGTATTAGCTTGAACATTTTTTAGTTGTTCATTCGGATTGATAGAAGAAGGAACCAGAAATAGCACTGCTGCAAGCAACAGCACCAAGACAATTCCTACCAATCTTTTGATCAATTTCATTTTTGTCTTCCTTTGCCTTGAGAAATCTCCTTAGCTGAAAACACAGAAAGGATTTATCTCATTTTACACTATTTTTTCATCATTTTCTGTAACAAAGAGATTAAAAGACTAACAATCCTATGAAAAAGGCTGGGACAGATGATCCCAGCCTCTAAGTCGTATATTGCCTGTGTAACAAGGCTTAGCATAGCTAGCCTATTCTACTTAATCACTTGTTGCGTCTTAGCATAGTTGGCTTCGACTGCTTCTTTTTCAGATTTCCACCAGTCTTGATTGTCTGTGTACCACTTGATGGTCTCTTTGAGACCCGCTTCAAAGTTGGTAAACTCTGGCTTCCATCCTAGCTCATCGCGGAGCTTGCTGGCATCAATGGCATAGCGGAGGTCATGGCCGGCACGGTCTGTCACATGGTCATAAGCGTCAGCTGGCTGTCCCATTTCCTTGAGAATCAGCTCCAGCACTTCCTTATTATTCTTCTCACCGTCAGCACCGATCAAGTAAGTTTCACCGATTTGACCCTTGGTCAGAATCGTCCAAACGCCTGATGAATGGTCATTGGTATGAATCCAGTCACGAACGTTTTTACCTTCACCGTAGAGTTTTGGCTTGATACCACTCAGGATATTAGTAATCTGGCGCGGAATAAATTTCTCAATGTGCTGGTAAGGACCATAGTTGTTTGAGCAGTTAGAAATAGTCGCTTTGACGCCAAATGAGCGCACCCAAGCTTTAACAATCAAGTCTGAAGCTGCCTTGGTTGATGAGTAAGGCGAACTTGGGTTGTACTTGGTTTCAGCGGTAAATTTCTCACCTGGACCTTCTCCATGACCTGGTAAATCTTCACGCAAAGGCAGGTCCCCATAGACTTCGTCAGTTGACACATGGTGGAAACGAATGTTATATTTACGAGCTGCTTCCAAGAGTGTGTAAGTTCCGATGAAGTTGGTGTGGATAAACGGACTCGGGTCATTGAGCGAGTTATCATTGTGGCTTTCTGCCGCATAGTGAACGATAGCATCAGCTTCAGCTGCCAGCTTATCTACCAAGGCTGCATCAGCAATATCTCCAACAACCAACTCAACGCGGTCGCCTAAAATTTCTTCAATATTAGCACGATTACCCGCGTAAGTCAGCTTGTCCAGCACTGTCACATGAACATCTGGAAAGTTATTATAAACATAGTGGACAAAGTTAGAACCGATAAAACCAGCTCCACCTGTCACGATAATTTTTTTGTATTCAGTCACATTGTTTCCTCATTTCTTAATATTTTGTACAGATAAGAATTCTGTAATCTCATTATAAAAAAGTAAACCACACATATATAATTCATATGATACAATGCCGCTAAAACAAAAGTATCTAATGAAATTAAAAGCAAAATCGAAGATACAATCATTCAGTTGTCCAAATAGAAAAGAATTTGACAATGGAATAACGTATAATATATATGTGATAATTGGAATTAGTAATACTAAAGATATTTTTTTAAGAAGATTAATTTCTTCATATTCCTTGACAGTATTTTGAAAAACTTTTCTATTCTCGTGTAGTCCAATAAAAACTATTAAGAAGGCAGAAACGCCTATAGATAGACACTCTGTCCATTGAAAAATATTTCCTTCTTTTGTCAAAGTTGTAATTGTAGAAACCAAAGATAGTAAAAGTATGGATAACAAAAATTCTAGCATTATAGTTTTCCACTCATAAGATTCGGTATATTCTTTTTCCTTCATCTATAAATTTTCTCTTACAAATCTTCTTTTCTTAGTGGTTTGACATCCTTAAGTAGTGGATGGTTCTTGTCTGCTTCTGAGACTTCTGCTGCTTCTAGGTTTTCCCACTGGATGCCTAGAGCTGGGTCTGCATAGTTGACAAAGGCATACTTAGGTTTGAGTTCCAAAGCCCAGTAGTCATTCACCAGATAGCTATAGGAAACGGTGTCAGAAAGGACTTGGAAGCCGTTGGCTACACCACGTGGCACAAAAACTCCCTTGCTGGCATCGATTACTGTCTGGTAGGTATTACCAAAGGTCTCACCCTCACGCAGGTCTACCCAAGATCCCAGCACCTTCCCGTCATCTGCAACAGAGATGTACTTGTCCCATGGTTCAGCATGAAGACCACGCAGGACATTTTTGCGAGAAAAGCTGACATTATTTTGCAGTTTTCCTTCTACAAAGAAGCTTTCAGGGAAGCCTAGTGGCAGCATTTTTTCCTTTTGGAAATTTTCCTTAAACCAGCCTCGGTTGTCCCCGCGAACAGGAATATCAAATTCTAGCATTCCAGGAATTCCGGGAACCTCACGCGCTGCTAATTCCTTATCAAAAAATTGTTCCGTCATCTTCTTATTCTTCTCCAATCAAGCGTAAGAGATAGTGACCATATTCATTCTTTTTCAATGGTTGCGCCAATTCATGCACTTGCTCTTTAGTGATATAGCCCATACGATAGGCAATTTCTTCCAGATTTGCCACCTGAACATTCTGCATACGCTGAACTGTTTCGATATATTGAGCGGCTTCTAAGAGACTTTCGTGGGTTCCTGTATCCAACCAAGCAAAACCACGTCCCATGAGCTCAACAGACAAGTCACCACGATCCAAGTAAGCCTTGTTAACATCAGTGATTTCCAATTCTCCGCGAGGACTTGGCTTGATGTTCTTGGCAATTTCTACAACATCATTATCGTAGAAATACAGGCCAGTAACCGCATAGTTAGAGCGCGGCTGTTCCGGTTTTTCTTCGATGGAGATAGCATTCATTTTCTCATCAAATTCTACAACACCAAAACGTTCTGGGTCCTTGACATGGTAGCCAAAAACTGTTGCCCCTTTTTCCTTAGCAGCAGCATTTTGGAGCATTTTACTCAGACCTGGTCCATGGTAAATATTATCCCCAAGAATCAGCGCTACATTGTCATCTCCAATAAAATCAGCCCCAATGATAAAGGCTTGTGCCAGTCCGTCTGGACTTGGCTGCTCAGCATAAGAGAGCTTGATGCCAAACTCAGAGCCATCACCCAGCAGATCCTCAAAACGAGGAAGATCTGTCGGAGTGGAGATAATCAAGATGTCCTTGATACCAGCCAGCATAAGAGTTGACAATGGATAATAGATCATGGGTTTGTCATAAACCGGCATGAGCTGTTTTGACGCAGCGCGGGTCAATGGGTACAAACGTGTACCAGAACCACCTGCAAGAATAATACCTTTCATATGAGTTTCCTCTCTTAATGTATTCCCTTTATTTTACCATTTTTGAAAGCGGATGTCATCCTTTTCACTCTCTTTAAATAATAGTGCAACCCCATGTAAAAAGCCCAGCCAAGAACGCCTGCATAACCACAGGCTGCGATCGTAACCAGTCCATAACTTCTCCTTATTCTCTGAAATCAATCATACAAAATCGTCTTGGTTTCCCCGATACAGTGTTTTTCCTCATTCCAGTAATGAATCCGCTCGAAAGAGCCTTTCCTCCAGTAGAGAGGCAAACGTTCATGTATGTCGTTCTGCATATCTATTTGGTCAAGTTCCGAAATCTTCCACCATTTGGGCTCCCCTTCATGATCGTTTCCCCTAACTTGCCCCTCAAAGGCAGTACAAAGAAAATCGTAATACACATACCGTTCTTTTTTACTCGGATTAGTGAAGCCTGAAATTCCTTTCAATTCCAAGTTTAGAGCAGTCAACCCTGTTTCTTCTTTTAATTCGCGCCTTGCAGCTTCAAAAAAAGATTCTGGAAACTCCACCTTCCCTCCTGGTTGTATCCACCCTTTAAAATTATCATGCTGGCGATTAAGCAGTAAAATTTCATCACCTTTTTTAACACAAATATTGACCCAATTCAAAATATGTTCTGTCATATCAAACCTTCTTTACATGGAACTAGTATCTCTAGGAAAACCGCGTTCAGATGCCTACACAACCACAAGCTGTAATTGAACACAAGCTCCCAAAAACCTTATTCCAACTTAATATTCTTTATTTTGGATAGAAAATCGAACGATCTGATGATTTTGAACAATGACTTCGTATTTACCAAATCCAGAATACTTACTATGTTTCCCGACACCAATGTCCATAAGATAACGTGCATTTGGTAGCTTCGTTAAATCTAGCTGCTCTTGTAAAATCTGCTTGATTTTATCATCGTTCTTCTGGTCTTGGCCAATACCAATGATAGATCCATCGTCTTGCTCCACGTTCAAAATTACCTTCATTTCAATGGCAAGAGCCTCTTTTTCCAACATGTCAGAAATAGGGATTGGATATAAGCCCTGCAAAGGCTGGCCTTCTGCCCGATTCTTTTTTATAAGGGCCTCGTATGCATCAATATGTGGCGCATCCTTATCTATCATAAAATCAAGGGATTCAAGATATAGTTTCTTCTTATCTGCCTTTGTAAAACTATCTTTTACAGTCTCTAAAGTTTCACTATAATCTGGACTCAGCTCAAGTCCCCTATAAGCGATACTAGGAAAAACTTGATAAATTGCGTCTCCCTTTTCAAGCTGTAGGTCAATATCTGTTTTTCCATATTTCTCATCCCGAGAGGTGTAATACTCAATTCGGTCACCGATCTTAACCGTTTGCCCCTCAATTTCCTCAGAATATTCAGCTCTGATTAAATAACCAGCGAAAGAGGTATAGTTTTTATTGGCATCTAAAACTCTGACCGTTCCTTCAAAACCACTCTGCTTATAAGAGCGCTGAACAGCCTGTACCATTTCATATTTCGGCACTCGTACAAAAACTCCCCACATATCTATGAAACTCAGAAACATAGAAACAAGAGCCATGAAAAAAATGAGCACCACACCAGATAAGAAACAGCCCAAAACACCAAAACCTACTTTATTTTTTGTATTCTTTGCTAGTTCCTGATTTCCTCCATTATTTTGAGCAATAAGAGGATGTTGAGAACGACTTTTGTGTCTAGTAAATAGAATAAGTGAGATTGAGATTAAGATTGATATTACTAGTAAAAGTAAAATGAGAAATATTAAAAACATTTATTCTCCTTAAGTATCTTCTTCTCCACGTACCGCTCAATAGGATAGTCAGCTGGATTCAGCAGCCCCGCTTCTCCTAGAGCCATCTGAGCTAATTGGCGTCCGATGAGCGGACCAGTTGTCAGACCAGAAGAGCCTAATCCACTGGCAGCATAAACATGCGGCAAGTCTGGCACAGCGCCAAAGAAAGGAGAAAAGTCGCTGGTATAAGCCCGCGTTCCCACACGCTCGCCTAGAATCTCTGCAGTAGCCAACCTCGGCAAATAAGTTTCCGCTTCTTGCTGCAACTGATTCAATACCGTATTATCAACTGTCAAATCAAAGCCCTGATCATTTTCATGACTGGCACCGACGCTGACCTTTCCTGCTAGAAAAGGAATGATATCCAGCTCGCCCTCAGGCATGACAACAGGGTAGTCATCCGTCTTTTCAGCCAGCTTAAAATCACGCAGCTGACCTTTTTGCGGCCGAACATCTGTCTTATAGCCTAGAGGCTGCAAGATTTCTCCTAGCCAAGCCCCCACAGCTAAGATAACACAGTCAAAGCTCCGACCATCCACCAGAAGTTGCTCTCTATCTACTGTCAAGATTACCTTTTTCTCAACTAACTCTGCCTTGCTGGCTTTCAGAAGCGTCTCCGTCAAGAGTGCTCCCTCCACACGGGCGCCACCGGAAGCATAGAGAAGTTGCTCAAAGCCTTGCAAGTCTGGAAATTTCTCCTGGGCTTCCTGACGGCTGAGAAGACTCAAGTCCCCAATCAGCGGCGACTCTTCACGACGATTAGCAGCCAAATCATAAAGTTCCTGCAGCTTGCTCTCATCCTTTTTCAACAGATAAACACCTGTCTGTTGGTAAAAGTCTGTCTGGATTCCAGCCGATTTCAGTTCTGCAATCAATTCCTGATAAAAATCAGCTCCCAGACGCGCCATCCTATACCAAGCCTTATTGCGACGCTTGGAAAACCAAGGACTGATAATGCCAGCGGCTGCTTTGGTTGCCTGCCCCTTGCCGTCATCAAAGACAGTCACTTCAACATCTGGGGATTTGGACAGATAGTAAGCCACTGTTGAGCCAACAATCCCTGCTCCAATCACTGCTACTTTTTTCATGTCGCTCCCTCTCAAATATGTCGGAAAGGATTGGTCGAAGCCTGACTAGCCAGAATCTCAATCTCCCATCCCTCTTCTGCCTTCCAAGTATCAAGCTTTTCTTTTAATTTTTCCGTAAACAGAACCTCGATATGGTGTCCAGGATCCAGTGCCAAAAGCCCTTCTGTCAGCATTTCCTGAGCTGTATGATAGTAAATATCACCAGTGATGTAGACCTGCGCTCCCTTAGCAATGGCCTCCGGATAAAAGGACTGACCGCTGCCACCACAAATAGCTACACGCTCAACCACACGTTCTAGATCCGTTTCTTCATAAGCGACGAGACGCAAACTATCTAGTCCAAAAGTTGCCTTGACCTTAACCGCAAAATCCCCAAAAGTCTGAGGAGCAATATTCCCCACGCGGCCAATCCCGTTTTCTGGCCCCGTCTGACTGAGAAAACTTGTCTCCTCAATCTCAAGAAGCTGGCAGAACCAGTCGTTGAGCCCGTCCTCCACAATATCAATATTGGTATGGCTAACATAGACAGCAATATCATGCTTGATGAGATCTAAGATCATTTGATTTTGCGCCTTATCTCCCACTAGGTTCTTGAGCGGGCGAAAAATAGGCGCATGTTTAACGATAATCAGTCCAGCACCTGCTTCAATAGCTTCCGCCACCGTCTGCTCGCGAATATCCAGTGCTACTAGGACCTTGTCCACTTCTTTGTTCAGAGTTCCGATTTGCAGGCCTGAAATGTCACCCTCCATGGACAGTTCTTGCGGGCAGTAGGCTTCATAACGAGCGATAATTTCACTTGCTAGCATGGAGTACCTCCTTGATACTTTCGATTTTTTGAGACATAGCAGAGCGTTCTAGCTCATTTTTTTCTGGGATATGGGCTAAAGCTCCTTCGAATTTCTTCAGTTCTTTCTGCCATTTTTTCCGAAAAACTGGAGATTGCTGTTCTAACAGGAAAGGACCAAAGCGTTTTTCTTGCTCCGTCAAAGTTTGCTGGCCTGCCTCAGCCACTAGGATTTCGTAAAACTTACCAGCCTCTTCTAAGATATCCTCAGCCAGCAAACGAAAGCCGTTAGATACCAGCCAGCTGCGGAGCTCATCCTCTCGGTTATTGGGCTGCAAAATCAAGCGGGAAATAGACGCAAGCTTAGCTCTGCCATTTTCCAAAATCTCTGAAATCAAGCGACCACCCATGCCAGCGATAACGATGGTGTCAATCTGATCTTCTACTTCAAAAGCTGCCAGACCATTGGCCAAGCGAACCTCAATCTGCTCCGTCAGCCCATGCTCTGCCACATTTTTCTGAGCAGACTGAAATGGCCCCTCTACCACTTCTCCGGCCAGAGCCTTCTCAATCCGTCCCTGCTGAATCAGGTAAATAGGCAGATAGGCGTGATCGCTCCCAACATCCAGCAGCTTCGCCCCATCTGGAACAAAAGCAGCCACTCGCTCCAAGCGTTGGGAAATAGTCTTTTTTTGCATTGCTTACTCTTTTCTAAACATTCTTCTATTCAGTATATCATTTTTAAGGGTATAAAAAAAGCAGCGGAACAAAAATCAGCTTTTCGATAAATTAATTAGATTGATTATTACAACAAACGAATTGAAATTAAATAAAACGGAAAAGACAATCGCAAGTGACTTCAACCAAACCACACACGATTGCCTCTATACATCGTCTCATTAGAACAATGTATTACCTTATAACGCATAACAAACTTTACGATTATACTTCTACCCAAAATCGGTAAAATTGTTTATGCCATATTATTGTAACGCCTTATCAAAAAAATCACCAGATGAGGTGTTGGTTTAGTGTACACTTTTTACACTAAACTTTAGTTCAGAAAAAGACAATTTCCTTAGTTTGACTATGGAACTCAAACTATTTTTCATCAAATACCTTGATATACTTGACAAATGATAGAAAAGGACTTATCCCTGTCCAGTATAGAATTTTTTCTATCTCCTCTTGACTTTTTTCTTGAAAACTGAATTAACCTTTGCTAATTCTTTGAGACTAAAATCTCTTTTAAATAATTACACGACCTGAGTAATCCCAAGCCGTGTAATAGTTTTACATAAGAACCATTCCAGTATCTAATATAACTTTATAGTCTTCAATATTTGTATTTTCATTGTCGTACCATGCATTTACTATCTGAGCTTGATTATCAATTATTTGAGCAATTTCAAATTTGAAATTTGAAATTTTTATAAGGAGCAAAGCTTGGCTCTTCAACTAGTATTTCTCCCATTTTATCTTTTGTTTCTAATAATATTCTCAAGCAATTTTCATTATCAATTAAAACTTCTAGACTAATATTTTCTTGTTTTAGAATATTAATGTTTTCTGATAGCCACTCTTTAGTCACTTTTTTTACTTCTTGAAGTCGACTCATTACTTTTCTCCTTTGATATTTATATTACGAGCATCCGGCATTTCTGTTATGGCTGTCCGTCAGGAAGTAACGGTCAATTGCATAGCTATGATTAGTCCTCTCAGTCTCTGACATGCCTAAACTGCCAAATGGTTTCACATGAGCTTGGGAAATGGCATTTTTGAGCTCAGGAAATTCTTTTTCTATCTCCTCTTGGCTCATTCCATCTATTTTTTCTTAAAAGCTGGATTAACCTTAGATATTTTTTGAGACAGAGATTTCTTTTGAATAATTACACGACCTGAGTAAACCCAAGCCGTGTAATAGTTTTATGAATCTATATTGGATTCTTTATACTAGTTTAATCTTCTAAAATCACAGGAAAAATATCTTCCCCTCTGTACATTTTTTCTTCCATTTCTTTCCACTCTAAAACCAATTTATAAAGCTCATTTGTAGGAATAAAGCAAGGGCTACCTAATATTTCTTCCTCAAATTGGAAGTATACTTCCGTTATTTCTTTGCCAATTTCAATCCCTAAGAGATTACCATCAAAAGCATATTCTTCCATACTCCCAGAAATTACACTCTCCAAAGCTTCTCGAACATCCAGATAAAAATTATGGACCTCCGAATTTAAAAAATTTGATAAGGAGTGACAATTGGGACTATCAAATTCTACTAACAAAAATTTCTGACTATCATTATTTTTATTTACTTTTACAATATAGTTTCGTCTCATTTATATGCACCTTTAAAATTATTCTATTTTAGCGGATAAGCAGTAATAATTTTCCCCTCAGAATTTAAAATTATTTCAATGCTTATTCCATTTTGACTTGTTCCTATATAACGACTACCTTCCATCAATACCTTGTTGGAATATGCCTCATTAATGGCATCTACAACCTCCTGCGGACTCATATGGTCAGGGAAGAATGTTGATTTCCCTCCATTAGCTTTCTTAAGAGTTCCATTTACTTCAACTTTTGCCTCATAAATCCCAGCATCATTTAAGGCCGGCCCTTTCGTACCCTCGATAATATTTCCAGAAGTCCCCTCTACCATATCATAGTGATAGCCTCCTGCTCGACCTTTTTTATTTATATCACCTTCAAAAATGTGAATCTTAGACTTATCTGTAAAGTTCTCTGTATGCTTAAGATTCGCTAAGTCATCCATAGTGTAGGTTTTAACCTCAACCACCGGCTGACTCCCCATACTCGGAATCTTCCCTTTAATCCAGTCTTTCCCTTTACCAAAAGCTTCGGGGATTGTTGTATAAGGCTTATTGTAATACTGGTTATACCCCACATAAGCAGAATACAAGGCAGTTCCCCAGCTAAGTGTTTCAGTGATAGGATGGATGCGATTATACCATTCAGCTGTTTGGATTTCTTCGGCTGTAGCTGGCTCAAGTGTAATTGGATTGATCCCTTCTTCAAGGATGTAATGATTAAACTTCGCCGTGTAATTAGGATCACGCCAACTAAGTAATTTCTGACTGTCCATTAAAAAATAACGGTCTGTCACATAGCGATGATTGGCCCATTCAGTCTCTGACATGCCTAAACTGCCAAATGGTTTCACATGAGCTTGGGAAATGGCATTTTTGAGCTCAGGAAATTCTTTTTCTATCTCCTCTTGGCTCATACCATCTATTTTTTTCTTGAAAGCTGGATCAACCTTAGCTAATTCTGTGGGACTCAAGCCTCGATGATCATTTTTTACTTGGTCATATCTCGCCATAATCAATTGAAGAGCATCCTGACTCATAGTAGCAATAGATGCATCACCATATCCCGTGGTTAAAAAACGTTCATAGGCCTGAATCTTGCCACCATACTTTTCCTCAAGCTCAGCTCGGGTCATATTGAAAACATCCAGTAGATTATCCCCTTTATCTGTCTTAAGATCTTTATTAAAGTTTGAAATAATCTTCTTCCATTCAGAACGTGGTTTTCCCTGCAGCTTCTCTGCAAGCTTACCTCGGTAATAGATTTCAGCAGCACCGGATAACTTCATATCTTTGACAGCCTTGTCTATAGCCTGTTCTTGGGGTGTCCGATAATCACTCTTTGAAACAGTCTGAATCTTCTGAGCCTTCATCTTAGCAGACCAACTCATATCTATTCCATCAGTAGAGTAATTACCCTCACTGTCTACCAATACCTGACTAAGCTGCGTCGCTCCCTGAATAGCTAGGGCCAAAACCTGCAGACTATCTGTGAAATACTGGGATACCTGAGCCACAAACCATTCAAGTTTGTCAATTTTTTCCTGAATTTCTCGAATGCCGATATTTAGCTGGTTTTCCAGCACTGTCAGAGCATTCGTCTTGGACAGATTGTCAGCTAATTCCCCTGCAAGTCCATCAATAATCCGGCGAAATAGAAATTGATACTCTGCCAGCTGAGCTTGAGTTTTCTCTAGCATCTCCTGTTTTGTTTCCAACTGTTCTTTCAGCAAGTCAAGATCCAGTATCCCATACTCAGATACGGTGGAGTCAGCATATTTATAAGAATTCAGCTCCTCCTGAATATCATCAATAGCAGCTTGTAGCTTTTTGATAGCAGGGATTATAATTTCTGTAAATAAGCCCTTTCCCGCTGTATAAGCCGCTCCCTGCAGCTCACCCGACTCCAAAGAGGCAATCAGGTGATCGCAGCCACTAGATAGACGATCGGTCACCTGATTAGCTACCTGCAGGTTGCTGGTCATCGCTTGGATAAGCTGGGCCGAATCTGCTGCACTATATCTCACTCCCATGGCAGACTATTCCTTTCTTTGGTCAGTTTCTCTCGCTCCTCTTCCAGAGTCTTTCTTGTTTGACGACCGAGCTTTTCTAGTTCATCCATCTGCACCCCCACATAGTTCTTAACCTGTTGGTTAAGATGCTGAGTCTCTGCTAAATCACGACTGAGGGAAGCAGTATTTTGCGGATACTCATAAAGTAGATTTTCCATTCGAGTCGTCAAATATTGGAAATCCATCGCAAAATTTATCAGAGAATCTTCGTATTGATGTTTGAGAGCCATAAATTTATCTTCTTTTTCGTCAACTTTGAGAATTTTTTCGTAAAGTGCTTGGCGTTCTTTTTCGCTTTTATCTACCTTCATTTTAATTCTCCCAGCGCTTAGCCTGCTCTATATCGCGTTTCTCAATTTTTGCAGCAATTTCTGGAAATTTATTGGCCTGAGTTAGGACGGCCGAACTGAAGTCACTGATAGCCTGTAACATTTGATTGCAAGCTTGACGGCCAGCTTCCATCCCAGAAATTTCCGCTGTATAGGAAAAGTCAACTTGTTTATTTTGTGCATTGCTGGTATCAACTCCAACTAGCTCGCTGATAGCAGACCTAGCTGAAATAGTGCTTGATTTAATTTGTCCCATCTTCGCTTCTCCTTTTGTTTATGGAATTATCAACATACCTTTTCATTATATCATAATTCCTCAAAATCATAGGCTCTAAAACAAAAAAGAGACTGAAACAAAAATGTTTTAGTCTCGCCTTATTATGTTCAGAAACTATTGATATGGTTGATAATTGATCAATGACCAGCGGTTGCTGAGCAATCACTCGGAGTTGGAACTATTTATAATGACTTGAAGATCTTTAAATCTGAAACTAGATAGTAGAAAGAAAAGCAAAATCTTCAAACATTTCGCACAACCCCACCATACTTACTTGTAACTAGTCCTTCCACAAATTCATGGCATTGAGGAAATCATCCGAAACCGTTACATTCTGTGGATTACTTGCTTCACGCTCCGCCCGTTTGGCTTCTACTTGAGCTTGGGTTGTAATACCTTCCCGCCGCCAATTACGCAAGATCGCCTGGATATATTTCCAATTAGGCTTGCCATTGAAAACCGCTTCGCGTAAGGCAGCTTTGACCAGGTCTGGATTGGTTTGATCGTCCTTAATGGTCTTGGTCAAATCCTCAATTTCAAATGGAGTCAAAAGACGACCCAGCTCTTGCTGGAAGGTTTCAACCAGTTCCTTGAGAAGATTGCCATCAGACGCTGGCCTTGACCCTGTAGGACTGGAAGTGCCTAGAATCTCGTCTAGTTTTTCTAAGGCTGGCGAAGCATCAAAAATCGCCTCGATTTCCCCATTCAGTTCAATGGTTCTGTACTGGAGCAAGCCTTTTTCCGTCAGATGGGACATGGAGCGATTGACCTCGGATAAGGTCTTGCCAATATACTCCGCAATCTGACTGGGCGCAAATTCCTCCAATGAGGTAGTATTTTGCAAATAGAAAAACTGCCAGACCAAAAAATCATCACTGGAATCAAAAATGTCTTTAAAATGCAAAAAGAGGGCACTTGGAAGAACCAAGTTGCCATTTTTGTAAGCTGCTAAATAAGTCATAGTACCTCTTTATAAATAAGCAAAGAAGGATGCATCATTCTCTGGACTTTGCCAATCAAATGGTGTTTCTTGATAGACTGCATAATTGACCCAATTACTGAAAAAGAGAGCTGCTGCCAAACTCCAGCGCAGACAAGGAGTCGTATTCACATCATCATTCTTGAAGTAATTCTCAGGAATATGAGGATCCTTTCCCGCTTCCAAGTCACGGAAATACTCCTTGGCAAGGGTATCACGGTCGTACTCCATATGACCGAAGCTATACACCTCTCGCAAGTCACGGCTCGCCAAAACAGACAAGCCCGTGTCTTCTCCCTCGGATAGAATCTCTAGATTGGTCAGATTCAGAATGTCTTCCTTCAGCACTTCTGTATGCCTTGAATGAGGCGTGATAAATTCATCATCAAAACCTCTAAAAAGCAGATTATTGCTTGGAGTTGACTGCTCGTAAACACCCGAAAGTTTCTCTTCCATCTGGTGCTTATCTACGCCATAGCGGGCATAAAGGCCAGCCTGTGCTCCCCAACAGATATGTAAAGTCGAAAAGACATGAGTCTTGGACCATTCAATCACCTGCTGGAATTCCTCCCAATAGTCCACCGCCTCAAAAGGAAGATGTTCTACTGGCGCTCCTGTGATAATCAAGCCATCAAAGAAACGATGCTTGACCTCATCAAAAGTCTTGTAAAAGGTCTGCATATGCTCCACTTGGGTGGTCTTTGACGTATGAGAAGTCATATAAAGAAACTCAATGGTCAGCTGCAAGGGCGTATTGGCCAAATGACGTAAAATCTGAGTTTCCGTCACCATTTTCTGGGGCATAAGATTGAGTATCAAGATATTCAAGGGGCGGATATCCTGATGATCTGCCCGGTCATCATCCATGACAAAGATATTCTCAGAGCTTAAAATTTCAACTGCGGGAAGCTTCTTATCAATCTTGATAGGCATGAAAATATCTCCTTTTGTTTAATATACCTATTATACTCAAAGGAGATATAGTTTTCAATTATACTTTTTCTCTAACTAGATATAGTAATAAGCTATATCTTTAGTAGTGCATCAATACTTTATAGTCATAATCGCCGATTGCTTCGCGACCTTTGAGCTCATCCAACTCGATGAGGAAGGCACAGCCAGCCACTACGCCACCAAGGCGCTCAATCATCTCAATGGTTGCCTTAACAGTTCCACCAGTTGCAAGAAGATCATCAACAATCAGAACTCGTTGACCAGGTTTGATTGCATCCGCATGCATAGTCAGAGTATCTACACCATACTCTTTTTCATAGTCAGCTGAGATAACTTCACGAGGAAGTTTGCCAGGCTTACGGACAGGAGCAAAACCAACTCCTAATTCAAAGGCAACTGGACATCCTACGATAAAGCCACGCGCTTCTGGACCGACGATCATGTCGATTTCCTTGTCAGTCGCATACTGTACAATTTCACGTACAGCGTAGCTATAGGCATTCCCATCAGCCATCAAAGGGCTAATATCACGGAAGAGAATCCCTTCCGTTGGGTAGTTTTCAATGGTTGCAATGTAATCTTTTAAATTCATAATGTTCTTTCTTTCAAAAAATTTTTTACTCTCTATTATACCATGTTTTATTCAAAAAGGCTCTAGCAGACTTTCAAATATTTTTAGATATGAAAGATTTGTAAAACAAGGAGGCCTTTCCCCTAGCAATCCATGAGATAGTCGTAAATCTCCTGCACGGTGCCCAGTGCCATGAGTTCCTGTTCTTTATTGGTTTGATTCTTTCACTTTACCTAAGAATTTTGGAAAATAATTTTCAAAGTATGCGCTAGACAAATTGGCTAAATAAACTCTCTCCTCTCCTAACTTTACATAATATTCTGGGTCTTGCTTTCTTTCACATTGAACTATATATTCTTTAAAAAATTTTTTTACCAACACATACAATACCGGTAAAAAGGAGATACCTACGAAAATCAAGGAGATTTTTGTAATCCCTCTGTTTTTAACAACCCATTTTTTGAAATTCTTGAAACAACTCATTTTTATCCTTTCAAATAATCATAAATCTCCTGCACATTGCCCAGTGCCATGAGTTCTTGCTCTTTGACCAGGCGCTTGAGATCTTGATAAATACGACTGCTGTCAATTTCTTTCTTTTCAGCTTCTTTATTGACCTTCATGACGCCTTCCGTGATGCTGACAAAGCCCAGTTCTTCAAAAATCTGAATCATTTTGACCAAGAGAATCGGGTCTATTTTCAGATAAGCTGCTAGATCCTTGAGCTTATAGCGAACATCAAACTCGGGGAACTGGTATATAGTCTTGTAGAGTTTAGCAAACTGCTCACGGGAACCGTAACCTGTCAGATAGTAAGGTTTAGCAATCTCATTCTTAAAGTAAATTGCTTCGAAATCCTGAGATTGAAGAATCTTCTTCAGGTCCTGCAAATCCTCAGGTAGGTCATAAACCACAACAGCTCTGCTATTTGCCAAATCCGGCAATTCCTCTGTGAAACGCAAGACAGGAACCTTGTCAGGCAGCGTCGCATTTTTGCTGCGGATATTGAAAAGCTGAACACCGTCCACACGGGCATCTACCAGCATGAGCTGGAGACTGGTCTGTCCATTCCATTTATTGACAGAGAGGCTGACAGCTAGCTCCAGATTCTTGGTTTGGGCAAACTCTGTCGCCAGGTTTCCTTGCCCAAAAGCTACTACTTCAAAAGATGCATCTTCCTGAGAAATTTTCAGCTTGAGATGGCTATTGCCAGCCCCCATAGTCCGTGCATTGTCCACTTTAAAGTCCTTGAGGTAAAAAAGCGGCTTTTTATTGTCCATACCAAAAGGAGCAAGTTTTTCAAAGCTTTTGAGTGTATCCAAAGTCAGTTCTGGCAAGTGCAGCTCCTCATCTAAATACAGAGCTGTTTTGCCAGTCAAATCCAAAGCATTATCTAAGATATAGGCCGCCAAAATATCAGCAAGCTCCGCCAACTTATCTGCTTCGAGAGTCATTCCAGCTGCTCCAGCGTGTCCACCAAAAGCTATAAAGAGATCACGATGGCTGTCCAAGGCCTCAAAAATATTGACCACTTCAATACTGCGGGCGCTGCCCTTAGCGATGCCATCCTCGATATTAAGCACTATGACTGGCTGGTGCAGCTCTTCCAGCATGCGCCCAGCGACAATCCCTAGCACACCGGGATTCCAGCCTTCCTTGGCCAACACCTGCACTGGTCTCTTAGGGTCCAGCATGGTTTGTGCCTCTTCATAAATCTGCTGGACGATTTCCTTGCGCTCGTCATTTTTCTGGTTGATCATGAGCGCAATGTCGCGAGCTTCTTCGTCGTCAAAATCTGTCAAAAGCTCAATCGCTGGATTAGGATCATCCAGCCGTCCCAAGGCGTTGAGTCGGGGAGCAAGCTGAAAGCCAACCATTTCTTCATCCAGTTCATCTGGCTGAATACCTGCGATTTTGAAGAGTTCCTGAAGTCCTACTCGCTGGGTATTTTTGAGGACGGAAAGGCCATATTTGACTAAGATCCGATTTTCCCCCGTCAGACTGACCATATCGGCAATAGTGCCAATGGCAACTAAGTCCAAAAGTTCGACTTGGACTTCTTCCAACAAGGCTGTTGCCAGCTTAAATGCCACCCCGCAACCAGCCAGATGCTTGAAAGGATAATCCGCTCCGCTATGTTCCGGATGGACAATCGCATAGGCATTTGGCAGCTCCTCAGGCATGGAGTGGTGATCCGTCACGATAACATCCACGCCCAGAGACTGGGCTAGCTCGATCGCTTCAAGTCCCGCCACTCCATTATCTACTGTAATAATGAGCGAGATCCCATGATTTTCAATAAAATATTTGTAAACACTGCTATTAGGTCCATAGCCATCCGTAAAGCGATTGGGCAGATAGACCTGACACTCAGCCCCCAACTGCTCCAAGGCTTCCTTGACAATAGATGCCGAGGTCATCCCATCAGCATCGTAATCGCCATAGATCAAAATCTGCTCGTAATTCTCAATCGCTGCACGAATGCGCTCCACTGCCCGATCCATATCATGCAGGTCATAAGGGTCATGAAGCTGGTCTAAACTAGGCTCCAAAAATTCCTGTAAGGCCTCTTCAGTCTGCACACCTCTTTGATAAAGAAGACTGGCAGCGGCAGGCTCTAATCCAGCTTTCTTAGCCTTTTTTAAAAATTTTTCGTCTGTAAAATTAGTGGCAAACTGCCAGTCATATTTTGAGCTAATCATGATAAGTGAAACACTCTCTCCGTTCAATCTTGTCTGAATATTATAACATGAAAAAGCGACAGAACAGAAGAAAAAGGCACGGAATATTTCTTGTGTTCTATCACTTTGTGTTTTACTTTCTCACTCGATTAAAATTTGAGTAAGGATAACTTTTCTGGATTTTCGCTTACCAGCTAGAACTTCTCCAATCGGCAGATCCGACTCACTAGCTTTCTTTCGCTATCCTATTTCCTTTGTAAGTCTTTGCTTCAAGAACAAGCGCTTCCGAGCCAATAAAATGACTTCTGCACTTAGATGAGTCAAGAGCAAGGTTAGCAAAAAGACAATCCTTCCCTGCTGCCATTTGGCAAAATCGGTCTTTTGGAGCAGATAAAAAGAGGATTCTATAAAAATCGGATGCAAAAAGAAATATAAAACGCTCAATTCTTTAAGGTGATAAAGACGCCATTTTTGACCAATTTTTGTACGCAAAACCCAATTCACCAGAAATAAAGCAAAGAGAGGCAAAGCCAAAAAGAAGTTCTTGTCAATCCCTTGGTGAATAAAGACAATCCACCCATCTAGCAACAAAAGAAGGCCAGACAAGAATAGCTTTTTCCCAACATTGTCCCTGAAAAGGCTGAAATGCCGATAATCATAAAGGAGATAGCCCAAGTAAACAAAAATGGGAGTATAGAAAAAGCCATTTCGGGTAGTAAAGAAAACTTTAGCATAGGCATCAAATGACTGGGTAAGCCAGCTATTTGAGAAATAAGCGTAGTATGTCTCGATCGAGCCCATTACATAAAGCAGGAGCAAAAAAATCCCCGTCTTTCTAGCACCCCATTTTCTATAAAAATAGTGAACAAGTAAAAGGCCCAAGAGAAAGGCAGGAATATACCAAAGCTGATAACATAAGCCGATATACAAAAGCCCAGCCAATAAGGCTAATGGAGCATAATGTTTCGGAAGTGGCAAGGTCCAAAAATACGCCAAGGCATAAGGGACATAAATCCCGCTCCACAAAAGATACTGCTTCAAAACACGCTTAATATACAGCTTCATTTCCTGCTTCTTAGCCAAGCTGGATTTAACCATAAAAGCTGATGAAATCAGGAAAAAGGGCACTGCCATACGACCAAACATACTTTTCTGAGTAAAATGCAGGATTTCATTCTCAAAAAGCCTCTGGCAATGCACCAAGATTACCAAAATTGAAGCCATGTACTGAAATAAACTGAGCATGGCGTAGTTGACCGACTGCTCCGTCTCTCTGACATTTCTTTCTGCCATAAATATTCTCCCTAGGAAGATTATGTTTAATAAATAGATTTAGTGCTTGCTCAGCCAAACATGCTGAAAGGCAGCGATGTCTCGATAAGGTGATTGATTGCAGACAGCCAGCTCCATTTCAAGCATCTTTTCAGCCCAGTCAGGGGCCGTTTTATAGTCATTGGATTGCAGCCCGTAAAAAATCCGTACTCCTTGATAATCCTCAACTTCTAACGGAAGACCTGAAATCACATCTTGAACCTGATAGACCTTTGCAGCTCCCATGCTGTGGGTTTGATATTCCAGACCCGCTAAAAGCTGCTGAGCCTTTTCTGGGTCATTTTCAAAAACCACCGTATGCATAATCCGCCCAACCTCGTGATGCTTGACCAGAGAAATTTTGCCGTCCTTTTTTAAGAGGCGAGAAAATTCTGCTAAATAGAGGGCTGGATCGGACACATACTCTAAGACATTATGACAGACGATGACATCAAAAGACTGGTCTGGCAATGTTTGCAGAACTTCTAGGCTACCTTGCAATTGCTCATAGGAAAAGTCCTCCTTGCGCTCAGCAATCATTTCTGAGTTCGGCTCGATGGCAGTTACTTGGTTCTTTTCCGCTAGAAAATCAGCCACAATCCCAAAACCGCTACCGAAATCCAGAATTTTCTGTCCCTTCAGCAATTTAAGAAAGGCAAAAACAATATCATACTGCAGTTTGCCCCAAGGTGCTTGCAGATGAGCCTTGTAGGCTTGTAGATTAGCTGTCATGAAACCTCACTTATAGTTAAACATATTGGCTGCCATCTTGTCGGCCATTCTTGGAAAAAGTGTATAAAGCTTGTGGGCTAGATTGAGAATGCCAGGTAAATTAATTTCCCGCTTCTTTTTGCCAAAGGAGCTGACAATTTTGCCTGCTACAAAGTCTGGCTCAAGCATATATTTGTCTACTGCTTTCACATAGGAACCGTCAGGATCTGCCTGATCGAAAAAGGCTGTTTTGATAGGACCGGGATTTACCGTCGTGACATAGACCCCAAAAGGCAGAAGCTCCAAACGCAGGGCATTGGAAAAACCAATAGCAGCAAACTTGGTCGCTGAGTAAAGACTGGACTTGCTACTTGCAATGAGGCCGGCCATACTAACGATATTGATGATATGTCCTTGACCTGCCTGCTTCATGCGAGCTCCAAAGATACGAGACAGGTTCATCAGGGCAAAGGTATTGACCTCAAACATGGCCTCAATATCACTGGAGCTGATTTTGTCAAATTCTTCAAAAATTCCATAGCCAGCGTTATTGACTAGGACATCTACGCGTCCGTACTGACTGTCAATCCGCTCAGCAAAACTTTCCAAAGCCGAGCTGTCTGTAATATCCAGCTCCACTAGGTCAAGATTGTCTTTTTCTCCATATAGTTTTTCCAGCTTAGCCTTGCTCCGTCCAACCAAAATCAGTCGGTCATGGGGCAAGAGCTGAACCATTTCCTGAGCCAGCCCACCGCTAGCTCCTGTGATGATGATGGTACGCATTGTTCTGCCTTTCGTGTTGTTAATTTAATGAAATCTTTTTCCAGCTAAATAGTCAGCATAAGCTTGATCAATGACCGGAGCAAAAAGATGATAATCCTCCCAGCCACCTAAAAATTCCAAAGGTAGGTCGTACAAGTCATTGACTACAAATTCGGAATAATCCTTCATGTACTGATGTTCATAATAATTGTTCACAAAAGCCTGAAAGTCCTTTTTGACATCCATTGTTCCTAATTTTCCGTCACACCAGTCTAGAACATAATCCACACCCAAAGTTTGCTCGTCTTTGACACTTTGGAGTGGTGCTTCTTCATCAGGAGTCATCATTTCTTTTGCATCATGCTGGATGAGCCAAGTAACGAAAAAGCCAATATGATTCGCAGCCCAACGGTGAATCTCTCGGTAATCATCTTGTGTCAATTCCTCATTTTGTAATTGGTAGCTGTAAAGATAGTTGGTTAATGCATCCTCAAAATACCAATCAGCTTTATCTAATAAACGATTTTCAACTGCCATTTTATTTTCCTCTCAACGAAACTATCCGAGACTGTAAAATTATAACTCAACTTCTTCCAAATCCTTGACCACGTGGACATTGTCAAAGACAGCACTGGCATCGCGCCGCATTTGGCTGATGTCCTTGGCTAGAAAGCGAGCACTGATATGATTGAGGAGGAGGCGCTTAGCGCCGGCCTCCTTGGCTACTTCTGCGGCTTGCATATTGGTAGAATGACCGTGATTGCGGGCAAGTTTTTCATCTCCCTTGCCATAGGTTGCTTCATGGACCAGTACATCTGCCGCCACAGCCAAGCGAACACTTGAATCGGTCTTTCTGGTGTCACCCAAAATGGTAATGGTCTTACCCGGGCGAGGAGCTGAGATATAATCGGCTGCGATGATTTTGGTACCATCTTCTAGGACGATGTCCTGACCATTCTTGACTTTTCCAAAGAGAGGACCAAAAGGAACGCCCGCCTCGCGCAGCTTGTCGGCATCCAGCGTTCCTTCCAAATCTTTCTGCATCACCCGATAACCCACGCAGAAAATCGTGTGGTCTAGCTTATCCGCATAAACAGTAAACTTGTCCGTTTCTAAAATCTTACCCAGACTGTTTTCATCAAACTCATGAAAATCAATCCGATAAGGCAGGCGAGAACCAGACACGCGCAAGCTTGTCATCACAAAGCTTTTGATACCGACTGGTCCATAAATTTCCAAATCCGTCTGCTCTTCATTGGCCTGAAAAGCTCGACTAGAGAGGAAACCCGGCAAGCCAAAAATATGGTCACCATGCAGATGCGTGATGAAAATCTTTGAAATCTTACGAGGTTTGATGGTGGTTTCCAAAATTTGATTCTGGGTGCCTTCTCCACAGTCAAACATCCAGACTTCATTGATTTCCTCCAAAAGCTTGAGGACAAGACTAGACACATTGCGGGCCTTGGACGGCTGACCGGCTCCGGTTCCTAAAAATTGTAATTGCATATTTTTCTTCCTAAATGATATAAATCATGGCAGAGCGATTCTGCGAGTGATAGTATTTTTTGCCAGCATAGGACTGGGCCAGCTGACTGACTTCATCTTGATTGTAGCCCAGAACTCTCTGGCTGCCATCCGCCAGCTGCTGCCAATCAGTCAAGGCAGTCAGCGCCTGACTGTCCACGACTTGAGATTCAGCTTTGAGAGGTACCATTTTTATTCTCCCAGCCTCTTCGTAGACCAAGTACTGTGGGAAGACTTGCGCGATTTCAAAGAGCAGGTCAGCTGTTACCGACTCTGGCTTTTCAGGGAAGACCAAGCCGACTTCCTCGCTCTCAAAGCAAAATCCATAGGACTTACCAGAAAGATTAAGCCGGACAAAAGGCTTGTTTTCTACAAAGCTAGGCTCCGCATTCCATAAGTCCAGCGCTTGCGTAATTTCTAGAAAATAAGCTGTTGCGGCTTCCGGACTTTTCTTTTGATAAAGCTCAGCGAAGTAAGCATTGATAACGCTGGGCGGCGGTGTGATGAAGTTCCGCTTCTGCTCCTCTGTCAGGCCATCCAACACTTGCTCTAAGTAGACCCTGTCTAGGCTAGTAAAACCGCCGTATTGGAGGGCTAAGTCAATATAATCAGTCATAAAATTCTTCCAGTTTCCATTTATTTTTCTCGGCAATCCAGCCTGAAATAGCTTCGACATCGTCTATGTATTCTCGATTTCCGATAATTGCGACTTTTTCTAAATCATGAATCTTGTAGGCCTTAGCCGGAGCTACCTTGATGGTAAAAGGCACAAAGAGCTCTTTCATCCGCTCCAGCAGGACTTGCTGCAAAAGAGCTCTGCTATTGTCAGCCTTAGCCGAAATCAAAGAATAAGGAGTCAGGGTCGGAGTGAAATCCTCTGCCTTGTCTGCTTTGTTATAAAGAGTCAGCCGAGGAATATCCAGCATGTCTAGCTCTTTCATGATGTCGAGGACAGTCTTTTCATGCTCCTCATGGTGAGGGTCGCTGGCATCAATGACATGGACCAGCAAATCGACATTTTTACTCTCTTCCAGTGTGGATTTAAAGCTAGATACCAGCTCTGTCGGCAAATCCTGAATGAAGCCAACTGTGTCCGTCAGAGTGACATTGAGCTGGCCACTGAGGTTGATGTTCTTAGTAGTGGCGTCTAGCGTCGCAAAGAGTTCGTCCGCCTCATACTGGCTCTTGCTGGTCAAGCAGTTCATGATCGTAGACTTGCCAGCATTGGTATAACCGATGAGGCCGATTTTGAAAATACTAGATTCCAGCCGTTTTTCACGAACGGTTGCCCGATTTTTCTCCACTGCCTTGAGCTGGCGCTCAATATCATGAATCTGATTGCGGACACTACGTCGATTGAGCTCCAGCTGACTTTCACCAGGTCCGCGAGAGCCAATTCCACCAGCCTGACGGCTAAGCATAATACCCTGCCCAACCAAGCGAGGTAGCAGGTATTTGAGCTGGGCCAGATGCACCTGAAGTTTTCCCTCATGACTCCTAGCCCTCATGGCAAAAATATCCAAAATCAGCTGCATACGGTCAATGACCTTAACTCCCAAGCTTTCCTCCAGATTGACATTTTGCCGAGGTGTCAGACGGTTATTGACAATAACGGTCGAAATCTCTTCAGCATCAACCATCTGCCGGATCTCTTCTAACTTACCAGAACCGACAAAGGTCTTGCTATCATACTTTTCCCGCTTCTGGCTATAGGAGCCGACTACCTCAGCTCCAGCAGTCTCAGCTAGACTTTGCAGCTCCTCCATGGATAGGTCAAAATTTTCCGTGTCTGCTAGTTCCACACCGACCAGAAAGACACGCTCTATTTTTTTCTCTGTTTCTATCATTTCATATCCTTATTAAAACTTGGTCAGCCAGCTATTTGTCCAAAAAATTCTTGATGTCTTCCATAACCTGCTCTTTGTAGTCTGGATTTCCCACCTGATAGAAGGTCACGGACATCCGATTTCGAAACCAAGTCAGCTGGCGCTTGGCAAAACGGCGGGTGTTCTGCTTGAGCTTATCCACCGCTTCCTCTAGGCTTATCTGGCCTTCAAAGTAGGGAAAAAGTTCCTTGTAGCCGATGCCCTTGCTAGCTTGACAGGTTGGAGCCTGCTCATACAGCCAGCGAGCTTCTTCTAAAAGTCCGGCTTCTATCATCAGATCCACTCGCTGATTGATTCGCTCATAAAGTTTTTCTCGTTCATCATCTAGGCAAATTAGTAGGGCTTCATAGTCTGGTTGATTGTTTTCTAACGAACCGCCCAGATGGGCAATTTCCAGCGCCCTCATAGCTCTGCGTCGATTTATCTGTGGAATCTCGATACCCAGCTCTGCTATTTTCCCAAACAAAGCCTCATCCGACCAACTGTCCAGCTGCGCCCGATAGGCCAGAATCTCCTCATGAGAGGCGGATCCGCCCAGATGGTAGCCCTCGAGCAAGCTCTGGATGTAGAGCCCCGTACCGCCGCATATGATGGGAAGCTGACCTTGAGCCGCAATCTCACGAATAGCCTGAGCCGCCTCAGTCACAAAATCATAGGCCGAATAGCTCTCGCCGACCTCCCGCACATCCAGCAGATGGTGTGGAATGCCCTCCTGCTCCTCAGGACGAATCTTAGCCGTGCCAATATCCAAGCCGCGATAGACCTGCTGGCTATCTCCGCTGATGATTTGGCCATTGAAGCGCTTGGCTACCTCGATACTCAGAGCCGTTTTTCCGACCGCCGTCGGCCCCACTATCACAATTATTTTGGTTTTCATCTTTTTTCCTTGAAAAAATTTTGATTTTTCGTTACTATTAATTATAACATAAATAATAAAAGTTCAGAAAAGGAGAAATCACATGGCTAAAGGATTTGGAAAAGGCGTTCTTACAGGTGTAGCAGGTACTGTCGCTGCCCTTGCTGGTGCAGTCTATGCCTTTAAGAAAAAAGTCATCGAACCTGAGGAACAAAAAGCAGCTTTCATCGAAGAAAACCGTAAGAAAGCCGCTCGCAAACGTGTAGCACACTAAGCCTGCACATTTTACAAAAGAGAGTGGGACAGAAATCGGTAATTCGTTAGAATTCGATTTCGTCGTCCCACCTCCGCACAGTTGAGTAGGGCTGTAAAAGCTGATGAAATCAGCGTAGTAGAGCCCACTCAACCACTGCGTCTTGCTCAACATTCCAAAGACAATTGAGAGGCTAGGACTTTTGTCCCAGCCTCTTTTCTTTTGTAGAAAACAGCAAGCTGAATAACTGCTACAGCTAAAACAATTAATCTTTTACATTTCTCTCTTTCTTAGATGGCTGAACACCATGAGAGCTAAAGATATAATTGCTTAAGAGCGAAAATACTAACAAGCCAAGCACAAAAAACAAATCATAAGTGGGGTCAGAAGACAGGGACACGAAGGGAATTGCAAGACACAAAATTGTGACATAAAAGATTTTCAACTGCTTGATATAAAGCCAGAAGAGTTCAATGCTCCGACTGCCACTGATCTGCGACTTAGACTTACTTTTCGCGTACCAAATGATAAAGGCTTCCGCATAACAGAATAGACTTAGCAAAAAGACCATGCTCCCAAAGCGAATCCGCAGTAGAATTCCCACTGCTAATAATAAGATGAAACCTAAGCTCGTAGCAACTACTGCTCGCCTAGTATTAGTCATAAAATCAACTCCTTTAAAGGATAAATTCAAAGAATGTCTTTAACAGTTTTTTTCTTTTTATTCTCAAGTAATCAAAAAATCAATCCTTATCTCTATGATGAGAACTAAAAAATATAAGCAAAACCATTAAAAACGAGACAATTAGGCCTACCGTAGTTTGGTTTAAAAACGGATAATTAAAAAATAAATAATTAAAGAGTGTTAATAATAGACCTCCTGCCGTTAGCATAAAAGATATAAGCAGAGAAATTTTTAAAAACAATTTCTTTTCCATATTAGTGACCTCTTTTTTCCTTGTATATTCCATTAGAAAAGCGGAACTGCTTTTCTAAAATAGACAACAGTTAGTTTAAAGTCCTCTTTTTCGGATGATCCGATAAGTCATCAGACAGCAGAGGAGCATGAGAGAGAGCCGGATCATGATCACGCTGACACCATTTGCAGTAAAATCATTGAAGAAAAATCCTTTGCTATTGGAAAGTTTCAATAAGATTCCTTCCGTTCCATCAGTTGAAATTGAAAAAATAGTTAGTATCTTATTCATCAGACCATCTCTGAAGATATTCATCAAAAAGTCTGGCGCCAAGAACATCCCTACAGAACTTGCAAATGTTGCTAGCGGCGACTTTGTCAAACTAGATATGAGAACCATCACCCCAAGAATAAAGAGTAAACCAACAAACTGGAATAGAATAAGGCGAATCAACAATTCTAAGAGATTCATATGGACAGGAAATTGCAAAATATTATAAATGGTCGAAATCCACTCCAAGTTCATCTGGACGCTGGTATCCCACCCACTCCAACCGAAGTAGGTCCCAAACACCAGTAAAACAAGACTATTAACAAGGACAAATGTTAAAGTAGCAATTCCAAAAACAGATACGATTTTTGCAATCGTTAACTGATTGCGACCATATTTAGTTGTCAAAAGTAATGAATCCATCTTTCTTGCTCGATCACCTGAGAAAACAGAGCAGCAAATATAGATTACAAATACCACCATTAAACTAAAAGCAGCATTTAAGGTATTAAACAACTTATGCCAAGGAGCAAAATTTCCCAGCTTTAACGTTTTTAAAGGGAAATGAGACTGCAGCTCTTCTTGCGACTTGAGGCTAATCCGGTCATAATGTAAGACATCATCAGATTTATAGGTATCTGTTAAAATTTCTTGAGAATTTGAGACGAGACGATCAATGGCATACCAGGAAAACATATCATACAAGTCATTCTGTTTGAAATAGGGCATATTGGCTGCATAGTCATTAACGATTTTATCCATTAAATCATCAGATAAATAACCAGTATGCTCTTCAGCAATCTTTTGTTTGATCACAACTGCTTGTTTCCCATGTATTCGATCAGCTGAAGATCCGCTAATTTGTCCATCATTAAAAAAATTTGCATAAAACAATCCAGCTAAAACCAATATAATAGCCAGTACTGCACCTAAAACTGACTTCTTTTTTAATAATTTCTTCAATTCAAAAGGAACTAATGCTATCATCCATTTACCTCCTCTCTAAAGTAATAAATATACAAATCTTCCAAACTTGGAATCACCCCTTGCGCTCCTTCGACAGGACTCTCATCGCTAATAACCCGCAAGACGATACCGTCTGGTTCTATCCGCTCATTCACAATTACATAATCCTTTGCAAAACGCTGCCACTCACGCTCGGAAACACGAAATTCCCAAACTTGCCCCTCGATAAGTGAAAGAAGTTCCTTAGCACTACCTCTCTCCACAAAATTTCCATCTTTTAGGATTAGGATTTCCTTGGCTATCGCTTCTACATCCGATACGATATGGGTAGATAAGAGAAAGATTTTATCAGCCGATAGCTCACTGATAATATTTCTGAATTTCACCCTTTCCTTGGGATCCAATCCCACGGTTGGCTCATCTAAAATCAATATTTTGGGATGATTGAGAAGTGCCTGCGCAATGCCAAGTCTTTGCTTCATACCACCCGAATAGGAAGCAATCTTCTTTTTCCGAACATCGTATAAACCAGTAAGTTTCAAAAACTTATCGCTCTCTACTCTGGCTTGTTTCTTCGTCATTCCCTTAAGAGCGGCCATATATAAAAGGAAATCGAGCCCAGTAAAGTTATGATAATAAGAAAAATCTTGTGGCAAGAATCCAAGATACTGGATATACTCTTCTGTATGTGATGCCCCATCACACTTTATCCTTCCTTGGCTCGGCTTTATGAGATCACAAATGATATTCATCAGGGTCGTCTTACCCGTACCATTTGCCCCAAGCAAACCATAAACTCCCTCAGTAAATTCGCAGGAAATACCTTTGAGCACAGACTTAGAGCCATAGTTCTTGCTAATGCCTATCATTTCTAATTTCATAGATGCCCTCCATTCCAAAAAAGTGCCATTAGAGATAGCAAATCACCTTTTTCCCAAAATTACAAACGACGATTATACTGTTATTATAACATAAATTTTTGATTAAAAGTTTTTTGTCTTAACAGACTTCAACCATTTGCAAAGTCAATCTTAACCTGCTTAGATTATAGCGCACTTTCTTCAAATAACAAGCCGAAAATCATAAACAGTCTGTATTTCATCCTAAATGGTCATTTGAAGAAAAAAACACAGCACTTGCTGGAAGCAAATGCTGATTTTACTAAAATAATAAAATTTAAATTACAAAGAGCATAAGAAAGAATTGACCAGCAGGATATTCCGTATCGTCTTCTTGGAAAAATGTTGTAAGAAATATTCTTAGAAAACATCACAAAAAAGTAAGACAGAGAGAGTATAGCGATAGACTGTTCAATTTAGCAAATCTAATTTGTTTTATGTTTTCTATTAACCATCTTGGCATATTTTATTCCCCAAATAAGTAGAATAAGTAAGATAAATAATAGAATAGTGGATATCAGAGCAATTAATTTTTGAAATTCATCACTAATCGTTATCAGTCTGTAAGAACTAAATATAAACAGAGCCAAAGTCAAAATAGTAAAGAAAATTTGGTTTGATAAGATGTCGGAACTACTTTCTTTTTTTATTTGGTCCATAAAATAAAGATTCAACACAAGATTGCTCACAAGTATCAAATAAAAACAAATCTGGACTAGAAGCGATGTTTTAAAAATCTGGTTACTTAAAATCATAACGAATACAGCCAGACTAGGAAGCTGGGCAGTTAAAAATCGCATTAGGTATGTATTGCTATATAATTTCTTCATTTCTTGTCACTCCTAACAATTAAATAACAAATAACCAGACAACAGTTTGAATTAAGTTATATTTGTCTCTAAACAAGGCATTTCTCTTAGTGCCTTCGTATTCTTAAACCCTATATTAATTATAGCACTTTTAAACAGGTGTGGCACTAAAAACCTTAAATTGTCTTTTTTTACTCATAAACAGTTCTTGTTACTCTCATTGAGTTAAATCAAGTGGAAAATCTAATCATTCGCAATCTAATAAATTCATTTTATCTCCAACTCTTGTCTAAAAGAGTAATCATGACTAGTGGTACGCAGAGAAACATTGGGATAGTGGCTAATAATATTTTGAACATTGGAGAGACCAAGCCCTCTATTTTCTCCTTTAGTGCTAAATCCCTTTTTAAAAATAGTATCGGAATAGATAGAAAACTCTTTTATTGTATTCTCAACAATAAAAATCTGTCTATTTTCCTGCTCCAAAAAGGCAAAAGAAACCACTGGATGACTAGTCTCCACTGCTGCTTCCATAGCATTATCAGCCAATATGGAAACAATCGTGATAAAATCGAGCAACTCCATTCCTTGAGGTTTGATTTCTTGAGGAACTTCCAAGCCAATTTCTATTCCCTTGCTCTGAGCTTCTAAAAATTTTGCTGACAAGACGCTCTTGAGAGCATCATTGTGGATATTGGACAGACGACCCAAATCATATTTAGATTGGTTGAGCGCTTGACCTGAGTCTTTAAGAACTTGGTTATAAATCTGCTCGATGGCTGGTAAATCATGCGTATCAATTCCCAACTTCAGACTCCTTAAAATATTGATGTAATCATGCCGAAAACTTCGCAACTCATTATAAAGTTCTTCAATATGCTGACTGTAATCGGACATATTTCTCAATTGTAACTCTCTTTGTTCACTTAACTGCTGTTGAATTCGCTCTCGCAAATTACGGTCTAGGATATTTACCGAACTTAGAAAGAGAATAATATAAATTATCACAATTAATTTTCTATATGGCAAATTAACCACATTATGAGTTATTTCTAAATAAGAGAAAAATTGTACAAATACAATATAAAAAATCATGGATATATTAAGGAAAATGACTAGGTGTTTATCAGCCTCATTTAATCTAAATTCTCTTAACCGCTTAAATTTATAATGTAGTAAACTTGGAATCCATAACGATAGTAAACTAGCTACAAAAGCCGTAATATTTAAAATAAGCTGTTCTTCATTTATTAGTTGGTTATATTCCAAACCGAAAATAGGAATAACAAAAAAAGTTAATATACGATATAGAAGATTCCAAAGAACAACTGGGAAAAGACCATAAAAGATAGATAACGTTATAGGAATAGAACTCTGTCTAGTTAATAATAAAGAAAAAATTAAAAAATAAACTGGAAGATCTAAGTAAGTTAAAAAAGTTTCACTAAATAAGATAAAAAGTAGAATATTAAAAAATATATAAACAAAAGGTATTAAGACGTACTTAATCCATGTCAACTTAATTCCACTGATATGTGAAAATAAGAAAGACAGAGCTATCATTTCGAAAACAAGTAAAACAACTTGTATTATTCTTGGCATAATTCCTCTCCCACTTCTATCATATTACTTCCCTACTGCCTTAAAGCTGTCCGTAATCCTTTCATCTTGAGGCGTGATACATAGCAACTAGCGCCATTAGGAAAATAGGCTATGTTTTCTATCTTATCTAGCTGTGAGATATTCGCTGGATTGAGCACATAAGAGCGATGACACCGATAGAGACGCTTGTCCTGCTTTGTAATCTCAGAAAGCTGTCCGTAAAATTCGATGCGCTCTTTCTTGGTATAGAGAACTAGTCTATGAGGCACTTCTGATGTCTCAAAATAATAGATTTCATTAAAAGGCACCTGAAAATCTGATTTGGAATTTTCAAAGAGAAAAGTTTCCTCAGCTTGAAAACTGTCCTTTCTCTCGTAAAGATAGGCCAAGTCCTGCTCAATCTGCTTGATAAAATCCTCCTCAGGTAAACCTTTGTCAATAAAGTCAAAAGCTGATACCTGATAGCGAAAAGTCAAGGGCAGAAATTCTGAGTGAGTCGTCACAAATACAATCAGAGCATAGGGGTCCAACTTGCGAATCTTTCCTGCAACCTCTAGCCCCTTCTGCGTCTCTTGCTTAATCTCAATATCCAAAAAGAAAATCTGATGGCTCCCCCGTTCCCTTACTGCATCAATTAGCATGTCCGGCTTGCCGTAGATTTCTAAAAACTGGCATTCCCAGCCGTTCTTTTCCAAAATTCTCTGAATGGTTGACTCCATATAGGCTTGTTGCTTAAGATCGTCTTCTAATACAAAAATTTTCATCTTATTTTCTTCCTTCCTGAGACCAGCGCTTGATGAGACTGGTTAAATGACGCCTTGAGCAGACAATATCTCCCAAGTCAGACTGCTCAAAAAACAATCTTTTACGCTCCCTGTCCAATCCTTGGACCTTGCCTAAATTGACCAGTGTTTGACGATTACAGTGAACCAGCGCATCAGGATAGAGCTTAGCCAACTCAGTCAGAGAAGCCCTAAGGCTGTAGTTGTCTTGTCCAGTGACGATAAGAACGATGTGAGGCTTTTGAGGATGGGACTGGATATAGTAAATTGTCGAAAGATCCAGCTTTCGAAGAGTGCTGCCATCTTTGATTATAATAGTAGCCATTTGTCTACCTCCGTTGCTCTAGCATAGCACAGGTAGCATCACAAATGACTCCCAAATCCTAAATGGTAGCTGAGAAGTCTTAAATGGTCTCAGAAGCACTAAGTAAAAACTTACTTGTTAGGTAAGTTTTTACGATCTATTATTTCAGTCTGATATATTGGTGCCAAACAGTTGTATAAACTCTTACTTTTTCTTTTTCTGTGGGAAAAGGGGCATGCCCAATGCAGCAATCTTTTCAGCTGGAACCTTCATGCCTTCTTTGATCCATTTGGAAAGCACGGAGACAACCGCAGAACTCCAGAATGAATTCATATAGGAATTAGCTGTCTTTTTCCCACCTTTGCTGCGCTTTTCAAGGAAATCAAAGACCGCCTGCGTCAGCAACTTTTCAAAATTATAGTCAATAGCCAGACTAATGACACGCGCCTCCTTCTTGGCTTCCTTAAAAAGAAAAAGCCAAATCTGGTACATTTCTGTTTTGAAATTAAACTGCTCCAGCTTGTCGACAATTCCTTGAACCGTATTTTTGAAAATCCCCTCTAGAATTTCTTCTTTGGAGCTATAGTTTCGATAAAAGGCTGCGCGCGAAACCCCAGCCCGTTCGACTAACTCAGAGATGGTAATCTTTTTCAAATCCTTCTTCTCTAGCAGTTGCATCAGAGAAATTTCCAAGGATTCCTTTGTAATTCGATTGGATTCTTGATTATAAGTTTTTAAATTTGCAAGGGATTTTTCTGATATTTTCTTTTCCGCCATAACAATTTCTTTCTTCCTGTATCAGCTGAGAATTAAGGCTTTATATCAAAGCATCTTCATGTTATAATTGTAAGAAAAGACAAGTTTTTTGTCAATGTATAGAACTGATAGAGCAGGAGAACCCAAATGACTTGGAAAATTGTTGCCGATTCTGGCTGTGACTACCGTGAGATTGCTGATTTGGCTAACCAGACAAGGTTTGAGAGTGTGCCACTGACCATTCAGATTGATAATGAGATTTTTGTGGATAACGCTCATCTCAATATTGATGACATGATGGAAAAAATGTATGCTACTTCAAGTGCTTCAAAATCAGCCTGCCCAAGCCCTGATGACTACCTCAGAAGCTTTGAAGGGGCTGAAAATATCTTTGTCGTGACGATTACAGGCTCCCTTTCTGGTAGCCACAATAGCGCCCAGCTAGCCAAAAAGCTCTTCTTAGAAGAAAACCCAACAGCAAATATCCATGTTATTGACAGTCTTTCGGCTGGTGGCGAGGTTGATCTGATTGTTAGAAAATTGAACGACCTCATCAAAGAAGGACTTTCTTTCGAGCAAGTCGTGGAAGCCATTACCCACTACCAAAAAAACACAAAGCTTCTCTTTGTCCTGGCTAAGGTAGATAATCTGGTCAAAAATGGTCGTCTCAGCAAGCTAATCGGTGCGGTTGTCGGCCTCCTCAATATTCGCATGGTCGGCGAAGCCAGCGATACTGGTACTCTGGAGCTTCTCCAAAAAGCTAGAGGGGCTAAAAAGGCTCTGACTGCTGCAGTGGATGAAGTTCTGAAAGCTGGATATAAGGGCGGCCGCATTATCATTGCTCACCGCAATAACGAGAAATTTTGCCAGCAATTTTCGGAAGTTATCAAGGAAAAATTCCCAGCTGCCGACATTTCATTCCTACCAACTTCTGGACTTTGCAGCTTTTACGCAGAAGAAGGCGGCCTCTTGATGGGCTACGAAATTTAATCCTCTCCTTTTGAGCTGAATATCCGTATTCAGCTCTTTACTTTTTCGATTTAATTCGTTAAAATAGAAGAAAGAAAAGGAGTGAATATCATGGCCAGAGGACGCGGTGTCGCTAGCCCCCAGGATAAGGAGGCAATGCGGCTCATTTCTAAAAAAATCAAAACTTTATTGAAGCAAAAGCAAATCAAACAAATCGAACTTTCCCGAGGAACAGGAATCCCAGCCAGCACTCTTACTGGCTATATCAAAGGAAATTCCCTACCTGTCCTCGAAAATATGCAGAAAATTGCAGACTTCTTTGATATGGATGTTCAAGAGCTGGATCCTCGCTATTTATCTGTTCATAGCCCTACACCATTTTCGCTAGAGTTCACGGATATTTTCCAATCCCTAGACCAAAGCCGCAAGCAAGCTGTGACAGACTTTGCCAAAAAAGAGCTGGAAAATCAAACGACTGAGGAAAGATTAAAAGATGACTATTTTCCTTACAAGGTCTATGAAAGCTACCAGACTTTCTTGAACAAGCCTGAACAAGCTGACATCGTCTGGTTAGACAAAGAGCTTGACTATGATATTGCCCTCTGGATTCGGACCGATTCGCTGGAACCCAAGTATCCGGAAGGTTCTGTGGCACTCATCAAGAATACACATTTTGAGTTTGCTGGCGCTATCTATGCCATCGATTACGACGGTCAGACGATTCTGAAAAGAGTTTTCAATGACCCAACTGGCATCCGCCTCATCTCTCTCAATAAAAAATACAGCGATAAATTTATCCCGCATCAAGAAGAACCCAAGGTCATCGGCCGTGTCATGGCTGCCTTTATGCCCTTAGATTTATCAGAACAAGCACAAAAGCCACTTTAGTACATAAAGCGGCTTTTCTATTTTTTCTTACTTCCTTTGCTTGCAATCGTGATGACTACTACTATCAGAAAGAAAATAATATAAGTGGCAATTGGGAACCAGACATAGCGATGGTCCAAAGTAGGCAGTGGTAGCAAAGGTCTATGACGGCGGCTCCTCACTCCAAAGTAATGTAGCAAAAGAACCATAGGATTTATATAAAGGAGAGGATTGACTAAGTCTTTCAAAGAAGTGACCCTCTTTACACTATTTTCACGTAGGATAGAACCATAGGCATAGTACAGTAAAACAAGAATATTTATAAACAAAGGAAAAACATAATTACTCTTTAAATATGTAGGGAGGAAGGGAATTTGAAAAACTAGGATACCCGTAATCATTACAAAAAGCATAAGGACGGAGAAATCCAATAACCAAGCTAGAAAACCATGGCGCTTGAGCCATGTATTCACTTTATCTAGCCACATCCACTCATTCCTATTCCTATTCCTATTCACATTCACACCCCTCTCTTAGCTTTTAAGACGAGTTTTGAAACCAGATTCCATTGACAAGAGCTGCATCAATCAATATAACGAACACGATTGACCTTGGTTTTCATGATATAGGGATTGACTAAATCATGGTATTCATCATATTCATCTAATAAATAGCCTTTTCGTAAAACAACTTCTCTCCCCTCTATCCCGTAATCCATATTGATTGGGACAGAATTTTCTGATTTGACTATAGAGAAATGAAAGAAAATTACAAACCATATAAACAATGCAAGAGGTATACTCAGGATCCCCCAGATGAGATGGAACCAGCGAAACTCTCTCTTTTTCAAAAAGAGAAACCATAGGTGACAAAATACGACCACTGACAGAAGAAAAAGCCAATTGTTCCACAGCAGGGGCGTAAAGGCCAAGTCAAAGGGACTCAAACTAAAATGCAGCAAGACAAAGATAAACAACAAGAGATAGAGCGCTAGCCAAATAACTTTAGAAAACTTCCAGCGCTTCGCTTTTTCTTCCCTTGTATCTTCCAAATTTAGCTCACTCATTTCCAACCAACTCCACAATCTTCTGGAAAGTCTTGCCATTTCGGATAGTCAGTTGCTTGTAGAAACTAGACTTGAGCAGTTTCTTATGGTAGTTGGACTTGAGATAGTCCGCTTGATCAGCATTGCTATAAAAGAAAGCCGTCTGTCCAAAATGCAGCTGCTCCTTGTCATTCGCCCAACTGCCTGCCAGTTCTTGAACACTCTCCCTATCTGTCTCTGGCAGATAAAAGAGAACATCGCGCCGAAAGGCTGTTTCATCCTGCCACCAAGCAGGAAGATTGGCTATTTCTTTTTGAAGCATAGCAGAGCTGACAAGGACGAAAGGCAGAGGAAAATCATAAGACCGACTGAAATAAGCAGTCAAGCTCTCCCGAATCCTTTCCTCCTGCTCCTCGCTATCAAAGAAAAGATTGCCGCTATTAATGTAGGAAACCGGATTTTCAAAACCCAACCCAGCCAAATCTTTCTTCAAATCAGCCATGACGACCTTGTTTTTCCCGCCGACATTAATGCCGCGGAGTAAAAGTGCATAACGCATGTAGTGCTCCTTAAAAATATATCTATTATTTTCAGACTAACTGTTCGAGTTTCTCATGTAAATCATCCGTTTTTCTTTCACGGCTTTTCCTAGGTCAATGACCTTTTCCTCGCCGTCAAAAACAAAACCCATTTTTTCATAAAAGGCGATAGCACGTTTGTTATCTTCTAACACCCATAATAAAATCTTTTGATAACTATCCAAGGCAGCAAATGCAGCCTGCATGAGCTGATGTCCTACACCCTTGCCATAATAATCTTTTAAGACATACAGGGCAATAATTTCACCCGCTATCGTAGCTGAATCTCGAAAATCACCGTAGCTAACAAAGCCAACCACTTTAGCATCATCCAAAGCGATCAAGGTATTTTCAGGATACTTTTGACTATAAAATCGGCACTTATCCAAGGTTATCTGCTCTTGAAATTCCGCAGGCAAAATCTCATCATAAGCTTCTCGCCATGTCTGCCAATGAACTCTGGATTTACTTTCTATCTCCTCAGCTGTTTCCATTGTTTTGATAGTGATGACCATTTATTTTTCTCCTTGAATAAATCTATCTCAATTATTTCGCCTGAAAACCATTGCTATCTAATTTTCCATTTTCTCCCCGAACAACTACATAAACATTTTTGGGTAAGGTAGTAAAATCAATATAGTCACTTAAACTCGCACCTTCAGGAACCTCGCCTTCCAGAAAGAGATACAGATTCAATTGAGCTCCATACTTTTCTGATAATCGGATCATATCCTTTCTCAATTTCTTTATGTCCTCTGCTGACGCTTCATACTTCTCTGTCTTGGGATTATACTTTAGTTCTTTTTTAATTTGAACCAAATCACGATAAAACCCTTTTTGGTTGTCAGTTACATCGTAATCTAAATCTGTTCTCAGCTCCTTAAATTTCATTGGCTTTAGAACAGACTCTTTATCAAAATATAAGGTATTCAACATAGGATGGGAATTTGTATCTAAGACAGAAGAAAAGGTAAGATCTGTTAATATGGAAGATGGCTCATCATCACTATTAGAGTAATAGTAATAAGTTCTTTCTTCTAACTCATCTGTTAAAATTTTGTCCGCCTCTTCAGTCAATTGAACTTTTACTTCATATTGATAAGAAAAATGACCGACCCACGTTGGAATCTCTATTTTCTTAACCTTCAATCCTAAATTATCTTCAAAAGCTGTGTTCACAACATATTCAATATGCTGCTTTTCCTCTTTCGTAACAAGTTTTGTCGGCAAAAATGCCCAAAGCAATTGAACTATCGGCATCATGCCTATGACAAAAATTGGAATAAAGAAAATAAATATTAGTTTAATTAGATTCCTTTTCACTTCAATTCCCCCACTTAAACTTCTCTAACTTATTTTTCACATAGTGACTCATTGACTAGAGATGTAATTAAGAGCTTAGTTTGCAACTTTGGCACTAACCATATTTTTTAATCCATCGCCTTTATTTCCAGAATCATATCGCGAATCTGTGCGGCCAGTTCGAAGTCCAGAAGTCCGGCAGCTTCTTGCATTTGACCTTCTAGTTTCTTGATCATATCCTTGCGCTCCTGCTTGTTGAGGCTTTCGATTTCGACTGTTTCTTCCTTGTCTGGCAGGGCAGCCTTGGTCACACTGATTAGGTCGCGGATTTCTTTCTTGATAGTCTGCGGTACAATGCCATGCTCTTCATTATATGCCATCTGGATTGTCCGACGGCGGGCAGTTTCATCGATAGCGCGCTGCATGGACTGGGTCATAGTATCCGCATACATAATCACATGCCCCTCGCTATTGCGGGCTGCCCGTCCAATAGTCTGGATCAGGCCACGTTCGTTGCGGAGGAAACCTTCCTTATCCGCATCAAGAATGGCTACCAGACTAACCTCAGGCACGTCAATTCCCTCGCGCAAAAGGTTAATCCCAACCAGAACGTCAAAGACACCTAAGCGCAGGTCTCGGATAATCTCAGTCCGCTCCAAGGTCTTGATATCTGAGTGCATGTACTTGACCTTGACACCCATTTCCTTGAAGTAGTCCGTCAAATCTTCCGCCATCTTCTTGGTCAGGGTTGTGATAAAGGTTCGCTCATTCTTTTCAACACGGGCATTGATTTCACCCAAAAGGTCATCAATCTGCCCCATAGTTGGGCGGACTTCCACTTCTGGATCCAGAAGCCCTGTCGGTCGGATAATCTGCTCAATAACAGTGTCCGTCTGTTCATTTTCATAGTCACCCGGCGTAGCCGATACATAGACAATCTGGTGAACATGGCTTTCAAATTCTTCTCGGCGCAGCGGACGGTTGTCCAAGGCAGACGGCAAGCGGAAACCATAATTAACCAGCATCTCCTTACGAGAGCGGTCGCCATTGTACATACCCCGAATCTGTCCCATGGTCATGTGACTCTCATCAATCATAATCAAGAAATCATCAGGGAAAAAGTCCAGAAGGGTATAAGGAGGCTCTCCTTCGCTTCGACCATCCATATGGCGAGAATAGTTTTCAACACCATTTGTATAGCCCATTTCACGCAGCATTTCGATATCGTACTCCGTACGCTGCTTCAAGCGCTGGGCTTCCAGAAGCTTGCCTTCCTTCTCAAAGATAGCTAGCTGCTCCTCCAGCTCCGCCTGAATCTTGGCAATGGCTACTTCCATGTGGTCTTCATTGGTGACGAAGTGAGTAGCTGGGAAAATAGCCAAATGGTCCACCTCACCCAAGACTCGTCCTGTCAAGGCTTCGACCTCACGAATCTGGTCAATCTCATCTCCGAAAAACTCCACCCGAAAGGCATGCTCATCCCGAGAAGCAGGGAAAATCTCCACTACATCACCACGAACCCGGAATTTCCCCCGCTGAAAGTCAATGTCATTGCGCTCAAACTGGATATCAACCAAGTCATTGAGCAACTTATCACGGGAAATTTCAAGGCCTGGACGCAGACTTACCACGCTGTCGGAGTATTCCTTAGGCGATCCCAGACCGTAGATACAAGAGACCGAAGCCACGACAATCACATCGTTGCGCTCCAAGAGAGCTGATGTCGCTGAGTGACGGAGCTTATCAATCTCGTCATTGACCGAACTATCCTTTTCGATATAAGTATCACTGGAAGGCACATAGGCCTCAGGCTGGTAGTAATCATAGTAGGAAACGAAGTATTCCACAGCGTTATTGGGGAAGAATTCCTTGAACTCACCATAAAGCTGGCCGGCTAGCGTTTTATTATGGGCGATCACTAGAGTCGGCTTGTTGACCCGAGCGATAACCTGACTCATGGTATAGGTCTTACCAGTACCCGTCGCTCCCATGAGAATCTGGGCTTTCTCGCCTCCCTCAATATTATCCACCAGCTGTTCAATAGCTTGAGGCTGGTCACCTGAAGGCTCATACTTAGACACCAATTCAAATTTATTATCTGTAATTCTGTTAATCATCTTTTATTCCTTAAATTGTGCTTCTATCATTTTACCATATTTGCCTCATTTTCTCTGCCTTTGGCTCTGATTTAGTAGCTACATCTCTAAGAACGGCTAGTCTTGCATTCTGATCATTCATTAGCATCAAAAATCGCCCAGCTAAGCTGAGCGATGTCTTTATTTCTTAAAGATCAGTGCTTGAGGCAGGCGATTTTCTTTCTTGAGTGACCAGTAAAGATAGGCAATGCAGCCAATCAGGACGATACTGGCAAAAATAGATCCTTCAGCACCGAAAGCTCCTCCTGAAAGCCAATCAATAGAAGTCTGAGACGTGTAATTAAAGACAGAGGCATTAGCTCCTTGCCCGCTAACCTGGATGCCGTAGACATTTCCTTGGACGAAATTCCAAGCGCCATGCATACCAGCCAAGACCCACATATTATCATACTTGATCATGAGTAGGCAGGCAAAAATCCCATCCAAGATAATAGTAACAATGGAAAGAACAGTCACACCAGCATTGAGCAGGTGCATCGCCCCAAATAGAGTGCTGGAAACCAAGACACCGACAAGGATATTTGATTTGGCACTAACCGCTGGAAAGAGCCAACCACGCGTCACTAGCTCCTCTGTCCCACCTTGCAGAATCCAAAAAGGTATCAGGGAAAGAATAAAAAGAACTGGCTCTAAACTAAGCTCTGCTAATTCCAGTCTACCAGATCCGGTCAGCAAGAGCAGGGCAACGATAAGCGAAAACTGTATCGAACCAATCAGAAATCCTTTACCCAGTTCTTTCAGCCATCCTTCCTTAAAGAAGCCCAGACTGGAGAAAGGTCTCTTTTCTCGAAACTTGACCCACAGAAAAACAAGTAAGGCCATAAAGAAAAAACTACCCAGCTGAAAAAAGATACCATAATGCCCGAACACTTCCATAACTGTTGCTCGGTCAGCTGTCGGATTTACCATGGCAAGCACAGTTCCAATGACGATCCCAATCGGAATCATTCCAATGACTGCAAGGATTTCTCCTATCTGGATAAAGCCAATAGAGATCAGAATTGCTAACCAAATCGGCGGAATATAGCGCGACAGCTTCACATTATCTAACATGCGTGATTTAAACATAAATATGTTCCTTTCTTACATAATTAAAATAATTTGATATTAATTCCCTGGTCTAAATCATTTTTATTAATAAACATTGAAATATATATTGGATAAAAATGATAAATAGATAAGGCAATTATTTCATCTTTACTTTCATTTTGTAATTTTTTCTCCATTATTGTAAGCATAACTGCTAATATTTGTACAAAAAAATCGTTTTTTTCAATATCGGATAAAATATTATTAGTGATATAAGTTATGATAGATTGTGCTGGTACCAATGAAGGTTTCTTTTTGGGTTTACCTTTTCTCTGATCGATATTGTTATCATCTTTATTACTTGATTTATCTGGAAAATCAAAAAATTGTCTTTCCTCATCTTTCTCAAATACTATTTTTCCATCTTTCTTTTTCAGGCCAAAGTATTCTTGTAATCCTGAAATATCTCTTAAGGCATTATTTGCATCTTCTTTCAATACTGACAAATCTGATAGTATATCTATATTTAAAAAATCATATAAAATCTTTTGAAATCCTCTTGCTTTATAACTGTTATTTGCAAAAAATGTTGACCATTGAGCAACTCTATATGTTAATACAAAAATCGAAGCTAAACATGACTCATCTAACTTAACGTGATCCATTTTTTCAAAATTACTTTTTAAACTTAGTATTAAATCATTGTTAGAAAAGTTCGACAAAGACATAGATAATTGATCACAAATTTTTGTAATAGATTCATCCTTACCAGACGAATTATCAAATCGTCTGCAAACATATAAACCTGTTTCGGTTACATCAAGGTGTAGCTCATGAAGGCCATAATTATCAGGGAAAATGCGACAAAGATCAAAATAGCAAAAATTCCTTTTATCAGAACAAATGATTTTTGCTTTAACTACTTCAATAATAGCTCTCACATTAGAAACCTTTATATCTGTGATTCTTCTTATTTTTTGATTATCCAAAATATCAATAAAATCATTAGCATTTTTTACAGTATCTCTCGAAACATTAAGTTTTAATAAGCTTGGAGGATAGTTAATCACCACATCAAAAAAATTATCCGTCCATTGTGAACTCTCCTGAAATTTAGATGCCTTAACTAGTCTATTACTCCAAGCGTACTTATCATCTTCCCCTATAAACATTCCTGCAGATAATTGTTGAACTTTAGATATAGTAGATAACTCTTTATCTGGCTTATAAAGTAAAATTCCATAATTACTCTGATTAAAGAAGCTATCGTTCCCCACGCAATTAACTTTATCTTGTACAACGCTTTCGTCAATCATAACTTCATTGCTGTAACCCTCATCACTACTTTTAAATGGAAAAAAGAAAAATAATCCATTTCTATCTGTTGCTGTATCAATTTCTCTAAAAAGACTATTACTCTTAATTTCCCTATACTGTGGAGATGAGCCGTCTTTTTTCTCCTCCTTATGATTTACTTTCTCAGATCTTCCTATTAGCATAAGGATTTTTACTGGGGGGTTTAAAAAAATTTTTTCCATTTTTTGGCACAGTTTAAGACGTTTATCATGAATTTGCTTCTCTTCAAAATTTAAACAGACAGCCGTATTATATATTGTATTGGATTCTGCTAAAAGGTTTGGTTGCTGAGAGAGTTCATTAATAAAAAAACAGCCATCATTATTTGGAATATCAAGGTGGAAATATTTCCTTTCTTGATAATGTTTGGTAAATATCTCTACATGATTTGTAACCAAAAATACCGAAAGAAAGCCTATACCAAATTGACTAACAGGGGAGTAGTCTCTTATATATAGTCTACGAAAATCTTTACTGGTATAATAGCTTCTTCCGATACTTGTAAAAAATCTTTCGAGAAGGTATCTGCTCATACCTGTTCCTGTATCCCTTACAAAAAATCGCTTCTCATCTAAATGGATATTGATTCTTGCATATGGAATATTTCTATCCATCTTTCTTCTAACTTCAATTGCATCAATTGAATTTTGAATTAATTCACGAAGAAAAGCATGCTGATTATCAAGATAAATATTTTTTCCTGCTAACAGTGGGATAAGAGTTGGAGTGTAAGCTTCAAAATTATAACTTTCTAACTGATTGGATTCCTCATCTCTAACTATAGAAGTAATGTGATAAATTTTGAATCCAATATATGAAAAAACTTCTTCAAGTTGAGATAACAGAAGACTAAACTCAGTTGCAATTAATTTCATAACTTTGTGGGAGTCAGCATTTTCAACAATAATTTTTATATCTAAAGAACGCCGTTCAAGATCTGTGACAATCTCTAAATTCCCACCATTAAAGCTAATCCCATTCATATCAATATAGATATTAACTTTATTTTGAATATTATTTCTATAAAAATTCACATAATCATCGTTAATAGATATATACAAATCAGCTAAGAATGCCCCTAAAATAATAAATATTATTTCCTTAGAATTATCAGCTGAGATGAAATCAATATTTTGGTAATGTTCAATGATTCTTAACTCTGATGAGAGTAGCCATTTTAATATTTTATCACATTCATCTTTGTCACCTAGTAAAGAATTAAGTTTATCCTCCAAAAATTCTTCAATTACCTTATTTTTTAAATTTTTTCTTGCTAAAATAGCTATTAGTAGAGTCAAAAAAGAATTAGAATTTGATTGTAAGTATTCCACACATCTAGGTAATGGTATGATTACATTTTTTAAGATTTCCTCAAAAAAATCGAAATTATCTTTTTTGATTTTTTTTTTAATATTAAAAAAAGTTTCTTTTATTGATGTTTTCTCTATATTCCTCAAAAGATTTTCAAAATCTTGTTGATTTTTATCATCTGCTAAGGGGGGGTAGCAAAAAGATCTAGACAATTCAAATCCTTGGTTTTCTGTAGAAAATTCTTTATATTCAAAATCTACTTGCTTATTCTTATAATCGTATATAGTAATAACATTAAACTGTTTTTTATCTGCTCCTGCTGCTGTTGTCGAACCACAGCCTATTGCTGGAATAACACGTATAGGTTTACTTAAGTCAAAAGTTGTACTGATTAATCTATCAATAGTTTGATGTTTATGACCATGTAAAATTAATTTTACATTAAAATCTGAAAGAAACTTTAAAAAAGTTTCTTCATTTCGAATAGCACTATTATCATGATAATCCAATGTTCGTTCTTCGTATTGAGAGAAATGATGATGAGTTAATGCAACAATAGAATATTTTTCTAAATTTTTAACATTCTTTAAAAAATTTCGTACATATGTTATTTGTTCAAACGAAATAGCTCCAAAATCATTTTCCGAAAAATACTCGTGCTTTATTTCTTTGCTAGGCTTCTGAAAACTCCAATAAAAGTTAACAGAGTTAAATCCAATAATAATAGTATTTTTATTCTCATCCAAAACAATTCTAACAATATGTTTATTACTATCAGGTTCAGGATATAGTCTATCAAACATTCCTTTATAAAGCATCCTCAAAAATTCTCTATATTTTTGAAAATGAACATCTGGTTTTGAATAAGCTTCTCCACTCTCTATGTTAGGTCTATTTAATTCATGATTTCCAGGGATTACAATCAAATCTTCAATGGAAAGATTATTATTCCCTTTACTGTTGACATTTTCAATAAGATTCTCAAAAAAACATACTGCCATATTAAAAGTATTAAGATAATTAGAGATACCTTGTCTTTCTTCAAAAACTTTACAATCAAAAATATCACCTGTAACAGTAATTTTATCTATTTTAGAATTTAAACTTTCTTTATCTAAGGCGTCAATAATAGAGTGAAGCAAGGTTTCCAAATTTCTTTTTAATATATCCAAGCATCTCTGTTCACCTAGTTCTTTTCCAATATGTAAATCCGATAATTGTAAAATATTCATCCCCATAAAGCTATTCTCCACGATAATATTTGTACCATTATATCATAAAAACAAGATGAAATCCTCCAAAACAAATAATTATCTATGTTATATTTTCTTACATAACTCTTGCCTTTCTTAAATTTTTCTGATATAATCAAAAAATATTCAACTAAAGGAGAGAAAATATGAAGAAAAAGATCATAGCTTTTCTGCTAGCGTTATTCCCTATCTTTGCACTAGGGACAACCACTCACGCAGATACCATCAAAATCGTATCTGACACGGCTTATGCCCCATTTGAATTTAAAGATGTAGACCAGACATATAAAGGAATTGATGTAGATATTATCAATAAAGTTGCTGAAATCAAAGGCTGGGCATATGAAATGTCCTTCCCTGGCTTTGACGCTGCTGTCAATGCCGTTCAAGCAGGACAGGCCGATGCCATTATGGCAGGTATGACCAAGACTGCTGAACGCGAAAAAGTCTTTACCATGTCTGATACATATTATGACACAAAAGTTGTCATCGCAACGACCAAGGCTAATACAGTAAAATCTTACGATCAACTTAAAGGAAAGACTGTCGGAGTTAAAAACGGTACAGCCGCACAACGTTTCCTTGAAAAAATCAAGGACAAATACGGCTTTACTATCAAAACGTTTGATACAGGCGACCTTATGTATAACAGCCTAACAGCTGGAGCCGTTGATGCAGCTATGGATGACCAACCTGTTATTGAGTACGCAATCAGCCAAGGACAAGATTTGAAAATCTCAATGAAAGGTGAGGCCGTTGGTAGCTTCGCATTTGGTGTCAAAAAAGGCAGCAAATACGAATATCTGGTGACGGAGTTTAACGAAGCCTTGGCGCAGATGAAAAAAGATGGCACCTTGAAGGACATCATCACTAAGTGGACTGCCGCTTCTGGCACTTCAACCAACTCAGCAGTACCAGAGACGACAACCAAGTCTGGACAAAAAGCCACCCCAGTCAAAGCTAAATATACGATTGCCAGCGACTCATCCTTTGCTCCTTTCGTTTTCCAAAATGATAGCAACCAATATACTGGTATTGACATGGACTTGATCAAAGCCATTGCCGAAGACCAAGGTTTTACACTGGAAATCTCTAACCCTGGTTTTGACGCTGCCATCAATGCTGTTCAATCTGGTCAAGCTGACGGGATGATTGCGGGGATGTCTGTGACAGAGGCCCGCAAAGAAACCTTTAATTTCTCTGAACCATACTACACTGCTAACTCTATCCTTGCGGTGACAGAATCGAGCACTATTAGCTCCTATGAAGACTTGAAAGGAAAGACCGTCGGAGTCAAGAACGGTACGGCCTCTCAAACCTTCCTCGTCGAAAATCAAAGCAAATACGGCTACAAAATCAAAACTTTTTCAGACGGTTCTTCTATGTATGATAGTCTGAACTCTGGCTCTGTCGCTGCTATTATGGACGATGAGCCCGTTGTCAAATATGCCATCAATCAAGGCAAGAAAATGAAAACGCCAATCGAAGGAACCCCTAGTGGTGAAGTTGCTTTTGCAGTAAAAGCAGGCACCAACCCTGAACTCATCGAGATGTTCAATAACGGTCTGGCTAATCTAAAAGCGAATGGTAAATATCAAGAAATTCTTGATAAATATCTTTCAGCTGAGAAGGATAATTCCACAACCGTTGATGAAACAACTATCTGGGGACTTCTCCAAAACAACTACAAACAGCTGTTAAGCGGACTTGGAATTACCATTGCTTTAGCACTGATCTCCTTTGCGATTGCCATGGTGATCGGGATTATCTTTGGGATGTTCAGCGTCAGCCCAATCAAAGCGCTTCGCATCATTTCAGAAATTTTTGTTGACGTTATTCGTGGTATTCCACTTATGATTCTGGCTGCCTTCATCTTCTGGGGAATTCCAAACCTCATTGAATCTATGACTGGTCAGCAAAGTCCGATTAACGACTTCGTTGCAGGAACAATTGCTCTGTCACTCAATGCTGGTGCATATATCGCTGAGATTGTTCGCGGAGGGATTCAAGCCGTTCCGGTCGGACAGATGGAAGCTAGCCGAAGTCTGGGGATCTCGTATGGAAAGACCATGCGCAAGATTATCCTGCCTCAAGCAACCAAGATCATGCTACCAAACTTTGTCAACCAGTTCGTCATCGCTCTCAAGGATACAACTATCGTATCAGCTATCGGACTTGTTGAGCTCTTCCAAACAGGTAAAATCATCATCGCCCGTAACTATCAGAGCTTCAAGATGTATGCTATCCTAGCAGTGCTTTACTTGGTCATCATCACACTCTTAACAAGATTGGCTAAACGCTTAGAAAAGAGGATTCACTAATGGCTAAATTAAAAATTGATGTTAATGATTTACATAAATACTATGGGGAAAATGAAGTCCTAAAAGGGATTAGTGCTAAGTTTTATGAAGGAGATGTTGTTTGTATCATTGGTCCTTCTGGATCAGGTAAATCAACTTTCCTACGCAGCCTGAACCTGCTTGAAGAAGTAACCAGTGGGACCATTACTGTCAACGGCTATGATTTGACAGACAAGGCTACCAATGTGGACCATGTTCGTGAAGATATCGGAATGGTCTTCCAGCACTTCAACCTCTTCCCACACATGACTGTCCTGCAAAATATCACCTTCGCTCCTGTTGAGCACAAGCGAATGAGCCAAGCTGATGCAGACAAGCTTGGTATGGAGCTCTTGGAAAAGGTTGGGCTGGCAGACAAGGCTGATGCCAAACCAGACAGCCTGTCAGGAGGTCAAAAACAACGGGTGGCCATCGCTCGAGGATTAGCTATGAACCCAGACATCATGCTCTTTGACGAGCCGACTTCTGCTCTCGACCCTGAAATGGTTGGTGACGTTCTCAACGTTATGAAGGATCTGGCTCAGCAGGGCATGACCATGCTGATCGTGACTCACGAAATGGGCTTTGCTCGTCAGGTTGCTAATCGCGTCATCTTCACTGCTGACGGCGAATTCCTAGAAGACGGCAAACCAGACCAAATCTTCGATAACCCTCAGCATCCACGTCTCAAGGACTTCTTGGACAAGGTGCTCAACGTATAAATATGACGAATCCTGAAAGTAATCTTTCAGGATTTTTATTGACTTATGCTGGCCTTTTTGCTAGACTAAGGGTAGAATGATTTCGGAGGTACACGGAGACATGAAAAATTAAGTCTATTTTTTAAAGGAAACTTTATTTAGTAGATTTTGTCATGTTTCTGCATATCCGCGGGACTTTCGTTTTTTTGTGCTTTCAAGCATCTATGCCTTATCTTTAGACTAATCCTGACACTCCTATGACAGGGCAAGATGAAAGCCTAGAAACGAATGATCCTACTTGGACACTCCAGTGTCTTCTTTGTGCAATCTAAACAGCTCTGCTAAATAAAGCAGGGCTGTATTTTGTGTTATAAAACAAAGGAGATATCTATGCTGCAAATAAGAAATCTAACTATTACCCACCTAAAAGACCTGAAGGAGCTGGTCAAAGATCTGACACTGACCATCAATCAAGGAGACAAGGTCGGTATTATCGGTGAGGAGGGCAATGGCAAGTCTACCCTACTCAAGCTCCTGCTAGACGAGCGACTGGTCAGTTCCTATGTCAGTTACAGCGGACAGATTGATAAGTCCTATACTGCTGCTGTTTACCTGCCCCAGCAACTGCCTTCAGAGGATGCCCAACTGACGCTCAATGACTATTTCTTTGCTGATTTTGATACAGAGCTGGACTATGCTAAGCTCTACCGCTATGCTGGGGAGCTCAACTTTGACAGCCAGCGCTTTGCCAGTCAGCAGCAGCTCTCTAGCCTATCTGGAGGAGAAAAACTCAAGGTCCAGCTCATCAAGAAATTAGCTAGTGATTGGGACATTCTCTTTCTTGACGAGCCCTCTAATGACCTCGATCTCGAAACTCTGACATGGCTGGAAAACTTTATCAGCCACAGCCAGAGAACGGTCCTTTTCGTCTCTCACGACGAGCACTTTCTCGCTCAAGCCGCGACCAAGATTGTTCATCTGGAGCGAATCAAAAAGAAGCAGGAGGCTAGAACCAGCGTCAAGAGTCTGGATTATGAAAATTACCGACATCAGCGTCAGGAGGCCTTTGAAAAACAAGGTCAACTGGCACGGAAAGAACGGGAAGAACACGCCAAGACCATGGAAAAACACCGACAAGTTAAGCAAAATGTTGAGAATGCCTTGAGAAATACCAAAAATGATGTCCAAGGCCGCCTACTAGCCAAGAAGATGAAAAACGTCCTCTCACAGGGCAAACGATTTGAAAAGGCAGGTTCTGAAATGACAGAAATTCCGACACAGGAAGATGCCATCAGCCTTCACTTCTCAGACATAGAAGCTCTGCCATTGACCAAAAGAATCCTAAAATTAGAAGGAATGAAACTAGAAGCAGATGGACGACAACTAGCGGAGAACCTAACTCTGGAGGTCTGCGGTCAGGAAAAAATAGGACTGATTGGTGCTAATGGTGCAGGCAAATCAACTTTGCTTAAGGAAATATGGAAGATCCTGCGTGAGCGGACAGACATGCGGGTCGGTTATATGCCCCAGCATTATGGCGACTTGCTGACTGATGAGAGCAGTCCTTTGGACTTTCTAGCTCCCTCTGGCGACAAGGCTCAGGAAGAGAAAATCCTGACGCATCTAGCCAGTCTCCAGTTCACGCGTGACGAAGCCCGTCACCCGATTGGGCAGCTTTCCGGTGGCCAAAAAGCCAAGCTCCTCCTGCTTAAACTAGTCTTAGACCGTCCCAATGTCCTCCTTCTGGACGAGCCAACCCGCAACTTCTCTCCCACCTCTCAGCCTCAGGTTCGCCAGCTTTTGGCGACCTATCCTGGCGCCATCATCGCTGTCTCCCACGACCGAATCTTTCTCAAAGAAGTCTGCCAGAAGATTTATAAACTGACAGAAACAGGGTTGAAAGAAGTTAAATTATAAGCAAAAAGAGTTGGAATTTCCAACTCTTTTTGCTTTGTTTAGCATCAATCTGTGAGATTTAATAAAGCTCTCCTTCTACTCCTGCGCCGTCTGCATTTGGTAATAAACACCTCTGGCTGCCATGAGCTCCTGGTGATTCCCATGTTCGACAATATTGCCATCTACCATGACGAGGATGATGTCCGCATTTTGAATAGTGGATAGGCGATGGGCAATGATGAAGCTAGTCCGTCCTACCATGAGCTTGCTGAAAGCCTCCTGAATCAAGACTTCTGTCCGGGTATCAATGGAGGAAGTCGCCTCATCTAAGATTAGGATTTTAGGAACCGAAAGGAAGACGCGCGCAATAGTCAAGAGCTGCCGCTGACCTTGAGACAGGGAGTCCCCAGCATCCGCCAGATAGGTATCATAGCCCTGAGGAAGCTGCTGGATAAAGAAATGCGCATTGGCCGCCTTGGCAGCTGCAATGACCTCTTCTCGGCTAGCATCTGGCCGACCAAAAGCTATGTTATCATGAATGGTCGCCGTCTTGAGCCAAGTCTCCTGCAGTACCATACCAAACTGCTGACGATAAGAGGCTCTAGTGTAATGACTGATGGGAACATCGTCTAGCGAAATAAGACCACTATCAACATTGTAAAAGCGCATGAGGAGATTGATCAGGGTTGACTTACCAGCACCAGTTGGCCCGACAATAGCCACCTTGCTAGCTGCTGGAATCCTTATATTCAAATCCTGAATCAGCTCTTTTCCAAGATTATAGCCAAAAGCCACATGCTCAAAGCTAATCTGTCCTTTGACATTTTCAGGATGAAGAATTTCCTGACCGGGCTCAGCTATTTCTTCTTGGTCCAAAACGCTGTAAATCCGCTCTGCACAAGCTAAAGCGCTCTGCAATTCCGACATGACCGACGATATATCATTGAAAGGCTTGGTGTACTGGTTGACGTAGTTGAGAAAAGTTACCAGCTGCCCAACCGTAAAACCTGTTCCCTGAATGATTCGGACAGCCCCAAAGCCTACAATCAAAGCATAGATCAAGGCATTGATAAAACGAGTCGAAGGATTGACTGTCGAAGAATAGAAAATAGCCGCCTGCGAATAGTCAGCATAGGTTTGATTACTGCGAGTAAAAGCTGTATCAAACTGATCCTGAGCATTAAATGCCTGAATCAAACTTTCCTGGGTCAAACTTTCCTCAATCAGCTGGGTCTGCGCTCCTCTTGCCTGCGTCTGACGTTGGAAAAAGCTAAAACTTTTTCTGGCAATAAAGCGCGCTAAAAAGAGAGAAAGGGGCGTCAAAAGCAGAACCAAAAGCAGGAGGAAAAAGTCCAATCTAGCCATGCTAATGATGGTCACTAAAATTGTCAGCAAACCCACAAAAAATTGATTGAAAACCATAAGTAGGCCATTGCTGAGCTGCTCCAAGTCTGTCGTCACCCGACTAACCAAATCGCCAGTTCCCTGCCGATCCAGATAGGCCAATGGCAGATAGTGTACTTTCTTGATAACGCCTTGACGGAGCTGCTGGCTGTAGCGATAAACCAACTGATTATAGAGTAAGGGATTGAGCCATTGAATCAGCGTATTGGCTAAGATTACCAACAGCATCTGCCCCAAAATCGGCATCAAATGCTGCTCTACTTGAGTAAGAAGAACGCTATCAACCGCATTCCCGATTAAAACTGGAAGAAGAACAGTTAGAGCCACTTGAGCCACCGTTCCCAGACTAGCTAAGAGAAAGAGCCAGCGCGCCTGCAGCAAATCTCGAGTCAAACGTCTCAAGCTGCTAGGTGATGTCTTATGCTTCATGCTTGTCCTCCTCTCCTTGACTATGCTGTGAGTGATGGATTTCTCGGTAAATGGCAGAGCTGATTAAGAGTTCCTCATGGCGACCAAGAGCCACCTGTTCTCCCTTATCTAGGACTAAAATTTGATCCGCTGAGCGCAAGCTATTGGTCCGCTGAGAGATCAAGACCAGACTGGTCTCTGTCAATTCATTCTTAATAGCCTGCAGGAGTCTTGCCTCTGTCAAATAGTCCAGAGCAGAGGTTGCATCATCTAAAACCAAGAAAGGCGCCCTCCGCAAGACAGCTCTGGCGATGGTTAAACGCTGACGCTGACCGCCAGAAAGATTCCGACCAAAGGCCTCTACAGTCGCATCCAAACCACCTTCCTTCTGGGAGACAAAGTCCGCCGCCTGAGCAATCTCTAAAGCCTGCCACAAGTCTGCATCTGTTGGCTTAGTTGACAATCCTAAAGTCAGATTGGAGCGAACAGTTCCTTGGAAAAGCTCCGCCTTCTGAGGCACCAGACTGATCCAGGACCGCCATTCTCTGAGATTTTTAGGACTGCGTCCTTGGGAAAAGATGGTCAACTGACCAGCAGCCACAGGATAAAGATGAGCCAGCAGCTGAACCAGAGTAGACTTCCCTGAACCTGTCCCACCAATAACACCTAAAGTCTGACCTCTTTTCAAATCAAAAGTCAGACCAGTCAAAGCAGGACTAGCCGCTTTGGGATAGGAAAAGCTGACCTGCTGGACTTTAATGGCTTGATCCGGCAGAGCTGTTTCCTGCACTAATTCCTGCAGGACATCTTCTTCTGCTTGCTCGAAGACCTGACTAATGCGGCCTGCACTGATGTAGCTTTGATTGAGTGAGTTGACCAGCATAGCCAGCTTGAGCAATTCCACCAAAATCTGCAATAAATAATTAACCAAGGCCACTAGCATCCCCTGAGTCAGTAAGCCCTTGCCGATAAAGTTATTCCCCTGCCAAATCACAGCAATCAGGGTACCATTGACTGTGAGAAAGGTCAGGGGGCTAATCAGACTAGCCAGAGCTCCCGTCCTGATTTGCCAGGTTTTATAGAGCTCATTGCGATTGCGAAAGGTCTGAACCTCGCGCTGGGTCTGACCGAAAGCTCGTATGACCCGCATGCCCTGCAGTTGCTCACGCGTCAAATTGACTAGTTGGTCTGTCAGTTGACGAATCTTAGCATATAGAGGATTCATCAGACGAGACATGAGGACGATAATAGCCGTTAAAATTGCCACCATGAGCAAGAACCACAAGGTAATGACCGGACTGATAGTAAAGGCCATGATGATGGAGCCAAAAACGATGATAGGCGCCCGCAGAAAGAGACGAAGGAATTGATTGATGCCCGTCTGAATCTGATAGGTGTCGCTCGTCAGCCGAGTCACCAAGCTAGAAGTCGTCAACTCATCCCGACTAGCCTTGGGCAGGCGCAGAATCTTTTGATAGAGGTCGCTTGTCATCTGACGAGTAAAGCCCACTGCCGCCTTTGACGAATAATATTGGGCCACCACCGCTACCACCACGCCCAGAGCTGCCAAGCCCATCAAAAGAAAAACCATCCAGTAGAGATGGGAGCTGTCGTGTCTAGGAATGGTCTCGTCCACAATCCCCGCAATCAAAATCGGAACTAACAGTTCAAAACTGGCCTCCAAAAGCTTGAACAAGGGCCCTAGCAAAGACTCCCTGATGTAGCCCTTGAAATATTTCAATAAATCTTTCATGCTGTCTACTTCTCCATTAAACTGTATTTATTTTACCATAATTTTCAAAGGGAAAAAAATATTCTCCTTCTGACCAGCAGAAAGAGAACATTGATATTAGACTTCTTGTAAGTTCTGGCTTATTTTCTTTAGACCTATATACAAAAATGGTGTTACAGCTAATAAAAAGCTGCCCAAAGCTATAAAAGTCCAGTCGAAGCCAAGATTATCAATCAGCCAGCCCGTCAGAGGGAAAATGACAATCATACTCAGGCTGAACATCATAGAATAGACACTAAGCATGGTCGCCCGCACTTCACTTGGAAACTGCTTTTGTAAATCATTGTCAAAAATCGGCTGGAAAAGAGCGTACAAGGCGTTGCTGATTAGATAAATCAAAATATAGATGATCGGCGTTCCAAAGTAGGACAATAGGTAGGTCACTCCAGTTAGAAAAACCACTGAAGGAAAGAGTTTCAAGGCTGAATGCTTCTTTCCAATCACACTCGCCAGATAGACCGCTAAGATATTCAAAGCACTGCCAAACAACATGACCGTCGAAATTTGCCAAGCTTTTAAGTCAGGCAATTGATTTTGATAATAAAAATAAAACATACACATCAGAGTTCCGATGATTTGGGACAGAATCATCCAGATAAAAAGGCTGGGATTTCTCTGCAACTCCTCTTTGACAGCCCAGATAATCTTTTTCATAGTCAGACGTTCCGCTTTCTCTGCTTTGACACTCGGCTCCTTCAGCATCCAAGTCAAGAAAAGAACGATGACAGAGGTGCTAATCATGATATAGTAGGTCAGATGCAATTGTCCGTGGACAAAAAATCCAGCCCAGACCGTTCCCAAAGATCGGGTCGCCTCGGCCACTCCAGACATGAAGCTGGAGATGGATAGGTAACGTTCCTTGAGTCCCGCCTCTACGGACGAATCATAGACCATAGCTGCGCTTGTCCCCGAATCAAAATTATAGGACCAAGCACTGATCATCATAGCCAGTGCATAGACCCAAAAGTTCCCCTGCCCGGCCAACATAAGAATCGAAGACACAATCCCAGCTATCCGGCTCAGATACAGATTAGTTTTATAGGAAAAGCGATCCGCCAACATCCCAGAAGGAATTTCACAAATGACGCTGGTCGCATGAAAAATACTTTCCAAAAGCCCAATTTGCCAAAGAGACATACCATTTTGACTTAGAAATAAAATCCAAAAACTAGTAATGCCTAGAAAGGCAAAAAATTCTACTCCGGCCATAAGGCCGATATTTTTCCGATAACTTCTTTTAAACATATTTTCTCCTTTAACAAGTGTTTCCCAATTTCTATCCTTTGTCACTTGTTAATCTGCTGGTTACATGACTCCTACCTCTTCTTTCTCTAAAATTCTATATTTGGATTATTTCATAGTTCATTGTTGAAAAAACGCCACACGGGCGTTTTTATTGATTTTAAGGTTTAATACGGTGCAGCATACGTGGGAATGGAATGGCTTCACGGATATGCTTGGTACCTGCGACAAAGGTTACCATACGCTCGATACCGATACCAAATCCACCGTGTGGAACAGATCCATACTTACGAAGATCCAAGTAGAATTCATATTCTGAAGTATCCATACCAAGCTCATTCATTTTAGCGACAAGAGCATCGTAGTCTTCCTCACGCATAGAGCCACCGATGATTTCTCCGTAGCCTTCTGGAGCAAGCAAGTCTGCACAGAGGACACGGTCTGAATTTCCAGGAACTGGCTTCATGTAGAAAGCTTTGATAGCTGCTGGGTAATTCACGACGAATGTTGGTACACCAAAGTAGTTTGAAATCCATGTTTCATGTGGTGACCCAAAGTCATCGCCATGTTCCAAATGCTCATAATCTGCATCTTCATCATTTTCATGAGCTTGCAAAAGATCAATCGCTTCATCATAAGTAACACGCTTGAAAGGCTCAGCAACGTAGCGCTTCAAGAGTTCTACATCACGTTCCAATGTTTCCAAAGCTTGAGGAGCACGGTCAAGAACACCTTGAATCAAGGCTTTAACATAAGCTTCCTGCAAGTCGAGTGACTCATCATGAGTAACAAAATTATACTCCGCATCCATCATCCAGAACTCTGTCAAGTGACGGCGAGTTTTTGATTTCTCTGCACGGAATACAGGTCCAAAGTCATAAACACGGCCCAGAGCCATAGCTCCCGCTTCGAGGTAAAGCTGACCAGATTGGCTCAAGTAAGCTGGAGTTCCAAAGTAGTCGGTTTCAAAGAGCTCAGTCGAATCCTCTGCCGCATTTCCTGACAAGATCGGGCTGTCAAACTTCATAAAGCCATTCTTGTCAAAGAATTCATAGGTAGCATAGATAATAGCATTACGGATTTGCATCATTGCCACTTGCTTACGAGAACGCAGCCACAAGTGACGGTTGTCCATGAGGAAGTCAGTCCCATGTTCTTTTGGCGTAATTGGATAGTCGTTAGACTCGCCGATGATTTCGATATCTGTAATGTCCAGCTCATAGCCAAATTTTGAACGCTCATCTTCCTTGACAATCCCTGTCACATATACAGACGTTTCTTGGCTCAAGCGTTTAATAGTATCAAACTTCTCAAGTCCTACTTCTTCGCCAAATTTCTCAATAAAGTTAGGTTTGAAGGCTACACCTTGGAAAAAGGCAGAACCATCACGCAACTGCAAGAAAGCGATTTTCCCTTTTCCTGACTTGTTGGCTACCCAAGCACCAATCGTTACTTCTTCACCGACATGATTTTTTACATCAATAATTGTTACATTTTTCTTCGACACGTTTTTTCTCTTTTCTATTTTTATTCTTTGTGGCAGACTACTTCGACATTATTTCCATCTGGGTCTAGGATAAAAGCTGCATAATAAGGCTGGTGATATTGGGGACGAATGCCTGGAGCACCATTATCTTGACCGCCCCTACTAGACCTGCTTGATAAAAAGCATCCACCTGCTCCCGCGTCTCAGCATTAAAAGCAAAATGAGTTGGATCCGATTCTCCTTGACCTAGCCAGAAATCACCAGCTGCCGCTGTTCGTGGCTCTGCAAAACTCACTGCTTGAGGTATCTCAAAGGCTATTTTATATCCCAAAGGAGCTAAGGTTTTCTGATAAAATAGCTTGCTAGCTTCCAAATTCTTTACTTTAATCTCAAAATGATCAATCATTCTTACTTCTCCATGAAATCCTTGAGGCGTTGAATCGCTTCTTTTAGTGTATCCATGTCAGTCGCATAGCTGAGGCGGACATTTTCTGGCGCACCAAATCCGTCCCCTGTCACCAAAGCAACTCCTACTTCTTCTAAAATCGCTGTGGTAAAGGCGGTCACATCGGTATAGCCTTTCATTTCCATCGCTTTTTTAACATTTGGGAAGAGATAGAAGGCTCCCTGAGGTTTGACAACCTCAAAGCCAGGCACTTGAGCCAGCAAAGGATAAATAGTATTCAGGCGTTCTTCAAAGGCCAATCTCATATTTTCGACCGTATCCTGACTGCCCGTCAAGGCTTCAATGGCCGCATATTGCGCCACTGCTGTTGGATTAGAAGTCGTTTGCCCTGCAACCTTGCTCATGGCTGAGATAATTTCAGGCTCACCTACTGCATAGCCAATCCGCCAGCCCGTCATAGAGTAGCTCTTGGAAACACCATTGATGACGACTGTTTGCTTGCGAATTTCCTCTGACAGACTGGAAATCGGCGTAAACTTATTGCCATTATAGACCAAACGACCATAAATATCGTCAGCCAAGATCAGGATATCATGCTCAACAGCCCAGTTTCCGATAGCTAGCAGCTCTTCTGCTGTATAAATCATACCAGTCGGATTGGACGGAGAGTTTAGAACTAAGACCTTGGTCTTCTTAGTACGGGCAGCCTCCAACTGGGCCACCGTCACCTTAAAGTTATTTTCCTCTGTCGCTTGAGCAAAAACAGGCTTTCCTTCAGCCATCAAGATCTGATCGGCATAGCTGACCCAATAAGGCGTCGGAATAATGACTTCATCTCCTGGATCAATCACGCTCATAAAGAAGGTGTAAAGAGAGAACTTAGCACCCGTTGCCACTATCACTTGATTAGGCTGAATCTCATAGCCATAATACTTGGCAAAATAGTCTACAACCGCTGCTTTCAGCTCAGGCAGGCCACTTGTTACCGTATAAAAACTGGCTCTGCCATCTTCAATCGCTGCAATCGCCGCTTGCTGAATATTCTTAGGCGTCGGAAAATCCGGTTCTCCCAAGGTCAAAGAAAGGATATCCCTGCCTTCAGCCTTCAAAGCTTTCGCTCTGGCTGCCGCTGCCAGAGTCACACTTTCTTCCATATTTAAAACACGATTGGATAATTTCATAGCCCCTCCTTGCTGAGCAATGTTTTGCTTTCAAATCCGATATTGTAATAAGTGCTTCCAGACTTAATTTCCCAAACAGGCTGACCGTCTAAGTAACCAAAAGTGGTCTTATCAATAGAGGTCGCTCCATTTTCCTTGGCCACCTGCTCTGCCTCTGCCTGACTCATCCCATCTTGCAAGTGATAGACATGGATTTTATTGGAATTTTTGGAAATCAGAACAGCTTCTTCCTCTTTTTTACTATTTGTCCCAATCAAGCTATAGTAGGACTCTTTGCCATTATAAATCGCAAAGCTTGTCAGACTTTCCAAATCTGCATATTCCTTAGCGATTTGTTGAGAACCTTCCTTGGCTGACTGCCAAGGCTCGATAGCAAAGTGCAAGATCGTAAAAAATGAAAAAACAAGCGCCGTGAGGACTAGGAAAAGCCCGATGGCATAGTGCCTTATAGGAAATTTAGCCCTTTCTTTAATTTTAGGTTTCACTGAATCATTATACTACAAATAGCCTGATTTTTCTAGGACTTTTATTACATTTGCATTTATTACTACTTATTGTTAAAATGTTGCTATGAAAATAACTGAAAACCTAGATAACGAGACTCTACTTGACCTCAAGACAATTATCGTTCTTCATAAGGCGGAGCGCACTATTCGAAATCTCGAAGCTCAAATTTTTAAAAAGCACAATTTGACGCCTACCCAATTTTCCGTTTTGGAAACCTTGTATAGCAAAGGAGAGTTGCGGATTCAAGATTTGATTGATAGCATGCTAGCTACTTCGGGAAATATGACGGTCGTTATCAAAAACATGGAGAGAGATGGCTGGATAAGTCGCAGCTGCAATCCCAATGACCGCCGCTCCTTTCTCATCCAACTAACCGACCAAGGCCAGAAAAAGATCGAGGCTGTCTTGCCAGAGCACATGGCCAATATCCGCCACATGACTGCCCACCTCTCCCAAAACGACAAAGAAGATTTGGTGCGGATTTTAAAAACTTTCAAAAAGCTGAGCTAAATTATTGCTAATTAGTGACAATTGTTGTAACATAAATAGTAACAAGGGGGAGACCTCTTAAAATAAGGATAAAATGGAGGACACATTTATGTCTAAAGTACTATTTATTGTCGGCTCACTTCGTCAAGGTTCATTCAATCATCAGTTGGCAGCACAAGCAGAAAAGGCTCTAGCTGGCAAAGCTGAGGTTTCCTATCTGGACTACAAGGATGTACCATTCTTCAACCAAGACCTCGAAAGTCCAGCTCCAGCTGCTGTTGCCAAGGTTCGTGAAGAAATCCTTGCAGCTGATGTTATCTGGATCTTCTCACCTGTCTACAACTGGGCCATCCCAGGCGTGGTGAAAAACTTGCTCGACTGGACTTCACGCGCACTTGATTTGTCAGATCCAAGCGGCCCTTCTGCCCTCAATGCCAAAGTGGTAACTGTTTCATCTGTTGCTAACGGCACTTCACCTGACGAGGTCTTCAAGCACTACCGTAGCCTCCTTCCATTTATTCGCATGAATGTGGTTGATCAATTTACTGGTGTCGGTATCAACCCAGAAGCTTGGGGAACTGGTCAATTAGTCCTTTCAGAAGACAAGCTTGCTGAGCTTTCTGCCCAAGCAGATGCCCTCCTAGCAGCTATCAACTAAGATAAAATAAAAACATGAAGCAAAATTTCCGAGAAATACTGCTTCATGTTTTTTTATTTTAAGATAATGGCTGCGACGATTGGACTGACAATTACATACATGATCCCTGTCACTCCGATTGCAAGACCTGCCATGGCTCCAGCAACATGTCCATATTTGAAAGCCGTTCCGGTACCAACTGCATGCCCCGTGCCACCTAAGGCCAAGCCAACTGCTACTGGATCCTTAATTTTCAGCAGTTTAAGAATAGTGGGTCCCATGACACTTGTCAAAATACCTGTCGCCACAACAACCACCAAGGTAACAGTTGTCAAGCCCTGCATTTTATCAGTAATTCCTACCGCCATCGCTGTTGTGACAGATTTTGGGAATAGGGAAATCGCTAAAAAGAAATCCATCCCAAAGAATTTTGCAAGCAGAGCCGTGAAAGTCGTATTGACCACTACAGCCACAAAGGTTCCTAGCAGGATACTGCGAGCGTGGTGCTTCATCAAGTGGAAGGTCTTATAAAGCGGAATCCCCAAAGCAACCGTTGACGGTACGATTAAATTGTTCAAATAAGCCCCACCGACATAGTAGTCCTTATAAGAAATTCCCGTTAATTTCAAAAAGGCAATGACCAAAATCGCTGCTAAAAGGAGAGGCGTTGTCAAAGGATGAGGAAATCTACGGAAAATCAGCATCCCAATGAGGTAGGCCAAAATGGACAAAGCGAGGCCAAATAGCGGGTTACTCCATAGATTAGACATGGTCTACCCCTCCTTCCTCATAATCGCCTTCAAAATGCTGCTTGATGAATTGTACGACAAGGGCAATGACGATCACATTTAAAACAATGGCACCAAGAATAATCAAGATAATCGGTAGCAGATAAGGAGCAATCACATGGAATTTATCCATAATACCAACCGCCGGCGGCAGAAAAAGAATGGTCATATTGGCTAACAGGAAGTTTCCGACCATACTGACGTGGCGGAGCCGCAATAACTTAAACTGCAAAGCAAGAAATAGCAAGATTAAGCCGATAATACTACCTGGAATGGGAAGATGGAAGACACTTGATATCCCCTCTCCAATGATGGAAATCGAGAAAATAATCATCAACTGGACATATAACTTCATGCAGAACCTCCGAAACTTTCTATGTACAGTTTACTCCTTTTCAGAAAAATTTCAAGGTTTTTCTCAAATAAAAAAGATGGAAACGAATCCATCTGATTTCTTACATACTATCCTTACTTCTATATTCTGCGGGTCTAGCATTAAACAAAGTGATTATCGTTCTTCGTCCTGCTATCAAAAAAGCGCCTTTAGGCGCTTCTTGAAATACAACGGAAGACATGGGATTCGAACCCACGCACGCTTTTACACGCCTACTGCGTTTCCAACACAGCCTCTTAAGCCTCTTGAGTAATCTTCCATAAAAGAGAAAGACTTGCTTTCTCAAAACTTTATCCATTATACCACATTGCAGCTCCAGCCGCTATACTTTCCGTTATATTTTTTTGAAATTTCTATTAATTCCCAAACATGTTGGTTGATGCTAGGGAGCTCTGTGGTATCAAATCGGGATATTTCTAGTTTGTAAGGTCGAGGATCGCCTTCTTCTTTTTTCTTAGAAGAAATATTATAATCAAGAGCAGAGGCATCCCCCATAAAGGAAACACGATCATCGTAAGTCTCAAAACTAAACTGATGAGTGATTTCCCTTAGTTGACTGTGGTCATCCCCGTCTTTTTCTAAGCGATACCAGATACGCTGGTTTAAGATAGATTGGTACTCATATTCATTTGGATACAAGAAGTCAAAGTATTGTTTCCATTCAGGATCCACCAGAGTAGCTGAACTATATTGATATTTCGAAAATTGCTCCATTACCTGAGCAATAATCGGCATGTGTCGCTCTCTATCTTTCAAATAGTAATAAAATTCTATATGACCATCTGTGATGACTACTCCGACATAGATAGCCGCAATGCGCTTCATCGCTTCTGAAAGACGATCTTCGATAAGATTCAAATTAGAAAATTCGTCATAATCTGGAAACCCTGTTTCTGGATCAACATTCAAAATGGCAATTCTCAACCGTAGTGCATAAGTATAGGATGGATAGGGAGCGATAGAATTCAACGCTAAATTTAGACGGATACTAGCCATTCGGTCATCAATAAGGGTCGAAAAAGAGCCCCATTCATTCGGAAGATTCTCTAAATCAACAGAAACCTCCTCAATGGGTAGATGACTATCTTGACTTTTCCCTAAGATTTTTCCAAAAAAACTCATATCATCAAAAACCTCATTTACATATCCCTATGGAGCCGGTGGGAGTCGAACCCACGTCCAAACACCTGCTAACACATTTGTCTACGACCATAGGCCATGTCTTCATTTAACTCAGCTTTGACACATGGCTCAAGCCCAAGCTAAGCGAGTCTATCAATCTCTTGTAAAATCCCTAGACTTGATTTTACCGTAGCTTGCTCATAATAAGACCGGTCATCAGACACAAGCAATCCGAATCAGGTCACGCTGGCTGGTTTTTAAGCAGCTAAAGCGTAAGAATTGTTATTTTTTGCAGTTATATTTAACTGGCGTTTTACATCCGCTAGATGAGTCGCAAAATGTGCCGCATAATGCCTGTCGAATCCGTAACGACCCCAAGACAAGTAACTATTATACCAAAATAATGTCCTAATTGCAAAAATCAAGATAAAATTACTCCAAAGATGCTAAAATTCCCTTGATATAAGGCACCAAGGGGATTTGACTACATATGATCTTTTACTGCAACTGCCACCATTCTAGCCTTGGCTCTTGGCTGTCCTGCTACTGACATCTCCATCACGATAATAGCCTTCCTTGCTCCCAACTCCTCAAGCTGCGAAGTGACGATGATTTCCTGATCAATAGGCGTCGGGCTTTTATAATCAACTTCTAAACGGGCTGTGATAAAGCGACCAATGACTGTATCTTGGGTCAAGTCCAAGCCTTTTTCTTGATGGGCAAACCAAGCTGCTGAAGCCGTTCCATGGCAATCAAAAATCATAGCAATCATGCCACCAAAAACATTGGCCGGCACACCACCAGTGTAGTGAGATTCTGGTCGTATTCTAGTAATACATTCCTTCCCATCCAAGCTAGGATAAGTCTTTAAATGTAGACCTAGCTCATTCTTCGGACCGCAGCCCCAGCAATGTTGAAATCGGTCGCCATATGTATCTTGAATCGCAATCTTTCTTGTTTCTAAAGTCATAGCAGTTCCTTTCAAAAATCAGATTGTAAGCGTTTTTTGATTAGTATATCAGCCTTTGGGGCAATAGTAAATAGAAAGTAGAGTCAATATATTTTAATTGTTGCTATAATCTGATTTTATAAAAAGCACCTAAGTTTTCTACCTCTTTCTTGAATTAAAGACGCTTATTTTCAGCCTGAATAGCCTTTCTAAAGCATAGAAAAACCAAGAAGGCCCGATCTGGCTTCTTGGTTTCATAAAATCTTATAAATTTCTCTATTAGAATAGTTCCTGAATTGGTTCAAAAATAATCCGTTCAATATCAGACAAGTAGATAGAGAGTTGTTGTTGCTTATTAAAGAAGGCTGATAATAAATCATTGCCTTGGATTTTATCTCCAAAACTCTGCATCTTTTCTTGAATGTCTGGAGTCGGCATTTGACCTGTTTGAGCCAGTTGCTGCAGCTCTTTCTGGAAAGCTAGATAGTCATCAAAAATAGCCTTGGCTTCACTATCCGCATTGATAGCCTGCTTGCTTTCTACCACAGCTTTGTACTCTGGCATTTCGCGAAGTCCACGGCTGAGTTCATTGGCTAAATCATAAATATTTGACATAGAGTTCTCCATTCTATATTAATCTACGGACACTTGGTAATCCGTATTTTCACTTACTATTTTAGCAGATTTTTCCAAATCTTGGCGATTTTTAAAGGTGATTTGCAGAATACCGTTGATATCTTCTCGGTTTTCCTCGTTGATCCGAATATTGACGACCGAAATTCCGCGCAGAAGCTCCAAAATACCCAATATCGCATCTTCTTCGTCGGGCACCTCAATAAAGAGGTCATAAAAGCTGTCCACACCTGCACGCTTATGAATTTCCATTTGTTTGCGGCTTTGCCGTCCTCGGTCGAAAAATTCCCAAATAGCTGTCTCGTCCTTAGCCTCAATCGCTGCAGCCACCTTATCTAACTGGGCTTTAAAATCTTCCAGCCGCTCCAAAATGGCTTGATGATTTGTCAAGAGAATAGAGGTCCACATACCCGGCTCGCTCTCCGCAATCCGTGTCATATCTCGAAAACCACCGGCTGCAAAAGACTGGGTCAGCTCATGCTCTTGGCTATATGCTGCCGCTTGCTCCATCAGGCTGGAGGCTAGGATATGCGGAAAATGACTGATTTGACTGGTCACTCGATCATGCTCGGCTGCGTCCACTTGGATAAAGCGGGCATGAAGACCACTCAGCAAGTCTTTCATTTCCTCAAGCGTACCAGGCTTGGTCAGACTAGAAGGGGTGAAGATATAATAGGCATTTTCAAAGAGGTTGACATGGGCAGCCTTGGCTCCGGTCTTGTGACTTCCAGCCATAGGATGAGCACCGACAAAGCGGATGGGCTTATTCTGCAGATACTTTTCTGCTGCAGCCACAATCTTAGCCTTGGTTGATCCAGCATCTGAGATGATGGCATTTTCCTTCAGGTCCAGCTCCGCTAGATCCTTGATAAATGCTATGGTTTGCTTGATAGGCACAGCCAGAATAATCACATCAGCCAATGGAGCAAGGGCGGCAAAATCATCCGTTACCCGGTCGACCATTCCCCGCTCTAAGGCAATCCGTCTTGATTCTTCACTTCGATTATAGCCAAGAATCTCTATCTCAGGATGAGCTCGCCTGATGCCCAGAGCCAAGGAAGCTCCAATCAGTCCCAGACCTGCGATATAGACCGTTTTTCTCTCCATGCCAACTCCTCTCTTCTAAAAGTTCTTGACAAATTCCCGATGGCGGGCTACCGCATCCTTCAGTTCTTCCAGATTGTCCGAAGAGAATTTCTCCAAGACTTCGGTAGCTAAAACTGTTGCCACCACGCTTTCCATGACAACACCCGCCGCTGGCAGAGCCGTAGGATCGCTCCGCTCCACTGTCGCCTTGTAGGGCTCGTGGGTCTCAATATCCACGCTCATCAGTGGCTTGTAAAGGGTTGGAATGGGCTTCATAACACCTCGCACCACGATTAGCTGACCATTGGTCATACCCCCCTCAAAGCCGCCTAGATTATTAGTCTTGCGAGTGAAGCCATCTTCCTCAGACCAAAGGATTTCATCCATGACTTGACTGCCCTTGAGACGGCCTGCTTCAAAGCCCACACCAAACTCAACTCCCTTGAAAGCATTGATGGAAACGACTCCCTGAGCAATCTTGGCGTCCAACTTCTTGTCCCATTGGACATAGGAACCCAAACCGACCGGAACACCTCCAACGACAGTCTCAATGACACCTCCGATGGTATCGCCATCTTTCTTAATCTGATCAATGTAGGCCTTGATCTCTTCTTCGCGCTCGGGATTGACAATGGAAACCTCCGACTGGGCAGCTCTTTCCTTGATTTCTGCTACAGTCAGGTCGTCCGGCACATCAATATCAATGCCACCAAAAGTTACGATATGGCTAGCCACCCCTACACCGATTTCTTCCAGCAAACGCTTGGCTACCGCTCCGACTGCTACACGCATGGTCGTTTCGCGGGCAGAAGAACGCTCAAGTGAATTTCGCAAATCGTCAAAGCGGTATTTCATACCACCGACCAAATCCGCATGGCCAGGGCGTGGTTTGGTAATCTTACGCAGCCCTTTTTTCTTTTCATCCACATCTGCCACGCTCATAATCTCCAGCCACTTCTGATGATCCAGATTCGTGACATTGAGGGTAATCGGGCCGCCCATGGTCAAGCCATGCCGAACCCCAGACGTAATCTCGACTTGATCGCTCTCAATCTTCATGCGGGCACCGCGACCATACCCACCCTGGCGTCGCTTGAGCTCAGCATTGATATAATCAGCGGTCAGAGGAAGACCAGCCGGCACTCCCTCAATAATAGCTGTCAGACGTGGTCCGTGGGATTCTCCTGCTGTTAAATATCTCATACATTTTCTCCTATTTCTGGGATGGAAAGATATGGACGACCTGTCTATTTTTATCCAAGCTATCCAATCGTCTTAAACTCCATCTAGCACTTATTTCTTCAGAAATTCTTTCATCTCTTCCAGCGGAATCTGGTGAATGCTAGCCGAACCCAGCTCAGGCACCAGTACTAGTTTGATAGAATTCCCTCGAGCCTTCTTATCATGGGTCAGGGCCTGATAAAGAGCATTCTCATTCCAAGGCTGATAATCCACCGGCAAGCCAAACTTCTGACACATACGGATGATGTCTTCTGTAATCCCAGCTGGCATGAGACCTTTCTTTTCAGCGACTCGAGAAATTTGTACCATGCCAATCGCCACCGCTTCACCGTGCATGACTTTTCCATAGCCCGCTGTCGCTTCGATAGCGTGCCCAATGGTATGGCCGAAATTCAGATAGAGGCGGACGCCATTATCCAGCTCGTCCTCGACCACAATCTTACGTTTGACATCGCAGGAATGGTAAATGATGCTTTCAGCATGCTCCAAAATCGACTCTGGACTGCCGTTCATTTCTGACAGCTCATCCCAGAGTTCCTTATCCTCAATCAAGCCGTACTTGACCACCTCGCCCATACCTTCGATTAGTTCCCGCTGACCCAAAGTATGCAAGACTTCTGGGTCAATCAGAACTCCGTCAGGCTGGGTAAAAGTCCCGACCATATTCTTGGCCCAAGGCGTATTGACACCTGTCTTACCACCAATTGAGGAGTCAACTTGAGCTGTCAGACTGGTCGGAATCTGCACGAAATGAATGCCTCGCATATAGGTCGAAGCAACAAAGCCTGCCAAATCACCGACAACACCACCACCCAAGGCTACAATGCCGTCACTGCGGGTCAGGCCAACCTTGACCAGGAATTCATAAGCTTTGTTGACTGTCTTTAGGTTCTTACTGGCTTCGCCCTCCAAAAAGTCAAAGACAAAAGTCTCAAACCCAGCCGCTTCTAAGCTCAGCTTGACCTTTTCCGCGTAGAGTCGAGCCACTCGATTGTCCGTGATGATGACCACTTTCTGAGGCTGCCAAAGCTGACTCAGCCAGTTTCCAGCCTGAGATAAGTCTCCTTTTTCGATGGTAATATCATAGGGATGATGGGGGAGATTTACATTCAATTTCATAAGCGCCTCCTTGTTTTTCCTGCTCCAACCATAGAGCAGTTGAGTACGAGTAACTATTTATACAGAGCTTCCAGCTGCTGCCAAATTTCCTGACAGGGCATGGATTGACTTGTCCAAAGCTCAAAAGCTTCTGCTGCCTGATAAAGCAACATACCCAGACCATTCACTGCCACTACCTTCTGACTTCGAGCCCACTTTAAAAAAGGTGTTTCAAAAGGTTTATAAATCACATCCGCGACTAAAATCTGGCTCGGCAGCTGAATACTTTCAGCTAATGGCAAAGTTTTTCCATCCATACCCACACTTGTTCCATTGACCAGAAGGTCTGATTGGTTAATTTTATCCTGCAAGGTAGCCGAGTCTTCTAAGTTCAACACTTGAATCCTACTCTTAGTCTGGCGGCTGATAGCTGCCATCTTGCTGACAGTTTTCTCATAGGAAGTCTGCCGAGTAAAGACAAAGATTTCCTCTGCCTGATCCAAAGCAGCTTGAGCGATAATAGCTGTCGCGGCTCCTCCAGCACCTAAAATGGTCATTTTTCTGCCCTGAATAGCAAAAGACGGCAAGCTCTTAAAAAATCCCTTGCCATCCGTATTATATCCTATCAATGTACCATTTTCATTCACCACTGTATTCACAGCCCCGATAAGACGGGCACTGGGAGCCAATTCATCAAGATATTGGATGACTTCCTGCTTGTAGGGCATTGACAAATTTATCCCAAACATATTATACCTTCGGATATTAGCAACGGTCGCTTCTAAATCCTCTGCTCCAATTTCCCAAGCAAGGTAGACACCATTGACAGCAGTCTTCTCAAAGGCAGTATTATGAATAAATGGTGAAATGCTATGCTTAATCGGCTTAGCAACCACTACTGCTAGACGAGTATGGCCATCAATTTTCATTTAAAATCTCCCGAACAACCTTCATGTTTGCGAGGGAAACCTGGCCTGGTGCACTCGGCTGTTCAACACTGGCAAAAGACCAGCTCGAACCTGTCAAATCTGCAGCTAAGCGAGAAATCTTTCCGACTTTCCCCATAGAAATCGTCACATACTCTTGCTCAGGATTCAAAATCTTAAATCCACGAGTGTAGTTCATCAGGTCCAAGACATCCTGCTCATTATGCGCCATGACAGAAACTTTGACCACTTTTGGTGCCAAACTTGTCAATTCTGACAAAATTTCCATCATATTTTCAGGCGTTTCCTCAAAATTATGATAACTGAGAACTAAATTAGGAAACTCGAGCATTTCTTCAAATTTATCTTTATGCGAATAGTATTCAAAATCAACATAGTCTGGCGAATAAAAATTGGCTACTTCTTTGATAAGAGCAACATATTCATCATCTGACAGATCAATTTCGCCACCTTCTCCGCGACTTCGCAGCGTGAAGAGCAATTCACGTCCAGCAAATTTCTCGAAAATAGCAGGAGCAACATTGAGAATGCTCTCTTTAGGCAAAAAGTCCGCGCGCCATTCGATAATGTCAGCATCATCATAACGACTCACATCAATTGCTTTAGCCTCTTCTAAACTTCTGGGCATGATTGAAACGACTAATTTCATTTGTCCACCTTAATTGTAAATACCTTGAGGTAGTTACTATTCTCATCTTTCTTATTGTATACAAAGTCTGCTGGTAGACCATATTCCGCTAGATAGCGGTGAGGGACTCCTGCAAATCCTTTTTCAATTTCTTTTTTAAACTTACTTTTAGGAACATTAGCTGCGTTGGTCGAAAGAATCAATATTCCATTCGGACTCAAGATTTCCAAGGCCTGAGCTACCAAACGATGGTAATCTTTCGCAACAGAGAAGGTCTGCTTTTTATTGCGAGCAAAGCTCGGCGGATCTAGGACAATTACATCATACCTCAACTCGTGACGCTTGGCGTATTTGAAATAATCAAAAACATCCATGACCACGAAACGATGTGGCTCTAAATCCAAACCATTGGCTTCAAAATGCGCCTGAGAAAGCTCACGGCTACGTTTGGCCAAATCCACCGAAGTTGTTTGACTGGCACCGCCCATGGCAGCTGCCACCGAGAAAGCTGCTGTATAAGAAAACATATTGAGCAGACTTTTTCCGCTAGCTAAGCCGTCAACCAAACTTCCCCGCACCTCGTGCTGGTCCAGAAAAATCCCAGTCATCAGGCCATCATTCATGAAGACTTGATAGCGCACGCCATTTTCCAAAACCGTAAAATAGGCTGGCGCTTCTGCTCCGTAGAGATGGGCAGACTCATAGTCCAAGCCCTTGAAGCGAATCTTCTCGTAAGCTCCAGCGACCTCAGGAAAGACCTGCTGGAAAGCAGCCACTATCTGGTCCTTGATTGAAAAAACAAAGGAATTGTACCAAGAGAAAACGGCATATTTCTCATAGATATCAACCGTAAAACCGCCAAAACCGTCACCTTCTTGGTTAAACAAGCGATAGGCTGTCGTATCCTCCGCATGACGGTAATAGAAACGCTTGTCTTTAGCTTTTTCAAACAAATGCTGAAAGAAAGCTGAGTTCAGCTCTACCTTAGCATAGGAAATCAGCCAACCAAGTCCCTTATTTTGTAAGGAGAGATAAGCCGTTCCCAAGAACTTCCCCTGCTGACTATGCAATTCCACACATTGATCGGTGAATGAAAGAGTTGGAAAATCATTCTTATCTAGAACTAAAATTCCTTTTCTCAACTTTTCCTCTGTCTGTTTATTAACAGTAAGTTTCTTCATAAGCATTATTATACCAAATATTGTGAAAATTCTCAAAGCATATTTATTATTTTCACATAATCTTGTTTTAGTAGAAGAAATTTTCAACATTTTATATATTAAATATTTATTTTATCAGGTGGACTTTCAAGTAAGCTTCCCTACTACCACTTTCCACTATCTATCATGAAGCAAGGCCTGTTTAATTTTAGATATTCTTGCGAACAATCCTGAAGCTAGGAAATGATTGCCCTTATTAAATTACTTTACAAATAAAATAAACTACACACTAAATCACCTCAATTTTTCCTCAACTTGAAAAATTGTGATATACTTAGAAGAAGAGAATTTTTAGGAAATAAGACAAGGAAGTATCTTTCTGTGAAAAAAATAACCAAGAATTTACTCAATTTTATGAGTACAAGGCTCGGTTTCGTCTTGAGCTTGCTCACGATTTATTGGTTAAAAACCATGTGGGCTTATACCGTTGATTTTAATTTAGATATTCAAGGAGCCTATCAAATTTTTCTGGCTCTGATTAACCCTTTCCCAATTGGACTTTTGCTGATTGGACTCGCTCTTTATATCAAGCCGACCAAGCTTTTTTATTGTGTCAGCACGGCTATCTACATCATGCTCTTTGTATGGTTGGTATCAAACTCCATCTACTACCGTGAGTTTACCGACTTTGTGACAGTCAATACCATGTTGGCCTCTAGCAAGGTGTCTGCAGGCCTCGGGGCAGCAGCCATGGAGCTCTTCCGCCCTTGGGATGCTATCTATATCATTGATTTCCCAATTCTGGGCTGGCTTTTTTATAAAAAGTATATCCGCTTGGATCATCGTAGGTTTAATTTCCGCGCTAGCTTTGCTGTAACGTCCCTATCAGCGATGCTCTTTTCGGCCAATCTTTTCCTAGCAGAAATTGATCGTCCAGAGCTCCTGACACGCGGATTTTCAAATTACTATGTCGTTCGCGCCCTTGGTCTTCCCGCCTTTCTCGGCTACAGTGCTAATCAAACCTATGCTGCTAATAAAGAGCGTTCCAAAGCCTCTGCCAAGGATCTAGAACCCGTTCAACAATATATCCAATCCCACTATGCCGAGCCAAACTCTGAATACTACGGCATTGCCAAAGGTCGCAATGTTATCTATGTCCATCTAGAGAGCTTCCAGCAGTTTCTGATTGATTATAAACTGCAGATGGAGGGCAAGGAATACGAAGTTACGCCTTTCCTCAACTCCCTTTACCACTCCAACTCAACTCTGGCTTTCTCTAATGTCTTCAACCAGGTCAAGGCTGGTAAGACTTCTGATGCTGAAACCATGATTGAAACTGGTCTCTTCGGTCTCAACCAAGGCTCCTTCATGGTCAACTACGGCGGTACCAATACCCAACAGGCAGCACCTTTTATCCTATCGAAAAATGGAGATTATACATCTGCTGTTTTCCATGGAAATACAGGTAGTTTCTGGAACCGCAACACTGCCTATAAGCAATGGGGTTATAATTATTTCTTCGATGCGTCTTACTTTACCAAGCAAGACGAGACCAACTCCTTCCAGTATGGCTTGAACGATAAGATTATGTTCAAAGATTCCATCAAGTATCTGGAACATTTGCAGCAGCCTTTCTATGCGAAATACATCACCGTCTCCAATCACTATCCTTATACGACCAGTCTGATTGGCGACGAGATCGGTTTCCCACTGGCAGATACCAAAGACGAAACCATCAATGGCTACTTTGCAACAGCGAACTACCTCGACTCAGCTGTCAAAGCCTTCTTTGACTATCTTAAAGAAGCTGGGCTGTATGAAAATTCAATTATTGTTCTTTACGGAGACCACTATGGAATTTCCAATTCCCGCAATCCTGCTCTGGCACCTTTGATCAATAAAAATTCTGAGACTTGGTCTAGTTATGACAATGCCATGTTGCAGAGAGTGCCATACATGGTCGTGATACCTGGGATGGAAAAAGGAAAAATCATCGATACCTTTGGCGGACAAATCGATATGCTGCCAACTTTGGAGCATTTATTGGGAATTGACTCCAAAAATTACCTTCAAGTCGGCCAAGACCTCCTCTCACCTCAGCACCAGCAAATCGTGACCTTCCGCTCAACCAATAACTTTGTAACACCAAAATACACAAGTTATAGCGGCCGCATTTACAACACACAAACTGGTGAGGAGATCACTCTGCCAGACGAGTCAACAACAGCTGAACTAGAAGCTATACGAACAGCCGCAAATACACAGCTGAAGATGAGCGATGCTATTCAGACGGGGGATTTATTCCGCTTTTACACAGGCAATAACCTAGGAAAAGTCAACCCTGATGATTACAACTACATCAACTCTTTGAAAGCCCTCAAGGCCATTGAGAAAGAAAAAGGTGATCAATCAACCAGTCTATATTCAAAACGTGGCGGTGTATCTTCTGTGGATCTCTTTAATTCACCAAGTTATCGAGCACTTCACCCAGAACAATTTCACTCTAGCACTAGCAGCGAAGAGGGAACTAGCGGAGAGTCCTCCAGCTCTTCTAGCTCCTCCAGTTCAAGTGCCAGTCCCTAATCTATGAGGCTACTCAACTCTTCCTAAAACATTGAAAAATGTTTTGGGGAGAGTTTTTATTTTTGAAGCACAAAAAAGATTGAAAACTTAAGCTGCAAAGCCGTCTTCAATCTTTTCTTAACTTTACTCATATTATACAATCACTTCAAAAACGGAAGCGGTCAGATTTTCAACATAGAAAGGTCTCTTATGACGGCTATTGCCGACCAACAAACGTAGGCGATCCGCATTCTCAAGATAATAGGGCAGGCCACTTGCATTAAAAATGATTTCATAATGTTTTTCATCTTTAATCTCAAAAATGACGATACCGCTGCCAGCAAAGGCTTCTCTTACAAAGACATGTTTGTAAATCTCTTCATAGGTTTGATAAGAAAATTCCTTCTGACTTGTCTTTAGGTGAATGATTTGCTTAATATAATCAATACTTTCCTGATGTTGGCTAATCAATTCCCAATTCACTTGGTTGACTGCATCGGGAGCATTATAGCTATTCATGGCCCTGTCACGGTCGCTAGGTAGGACTTGGCCCTCTTCGCCTGTACCTACTAGTTTTGTGCGAGAAAATTCTTGACCCAATTCCATGAATGCCATCCCCTGCATAAGCAAGTTCATAGCTGTTGCCAGCTCAATTCTTTTGGTCCGAGTGACCTCATCATCTTCTGGGTGCAAGTCAACCAGCAAGTCATGCAGATTGAAATTATCATGCGCCTCCACATAATTAAGAACTTGGCCCGGTGTCAAATAGGAGCCCAACTCACTGCTGCCCAGAATAGCCTTGGCTATGATATCTTCAGTCGCTTGTCCGCTCACATAACCAGCTTTCAGACCACCGTAGACTTCAGCACCCTTTATCGCATCGCGCTGAGTATCATTGAAAAAGCCAATTCGTGGCAGTTGATATGCATTGTCTTTCTTAGCCTTGTCCTCTGGCATCAGGCCTGTTCCCATATCCCAACCTTCACCATAAAGCAAAATCCGTGGATCAATTTTGTCCATTTCTTCTCGGATGATATTCATGGTGGTGACATCATGGATTCCCATCAGATCAAAACGGAAGCCATCCACATTGAATTCTTCTACCCAGTAGCGAAGGGAATCAATCATGAATTTGCGGAACATTTCATGCTCACTGGCCGTCTCACTGCCGACACCTGTACCATTTTGGAAAGAACCGTTGGGATTCATTCGGTAGTAATAATCGGGAACTGTTGATTGAAAAGCGGAGTCAAAGGTGGAATAAATATGATTGTAAACCACATCTAAGGTCACAGAAATCCCTGCATCATGATAAGCCTGAATCATGGTTTTCAAATCTCGGATAGCCTGACCTGGATCATCTGGATTAGAAGAAAAACTGGTTTCTGGTGCATTGTAGTTCTGCGGATCATAGCCCCAGTTATAAGTAACTTGGCCATTTTCATCATAGTCCTTATGTCGGTCAGAAACCGGCTGGAGCTGCACCACATTGATACCTAGATTACGAATGTAATCAAAAGTGGTCTGGTCTCCCTGACTATTTCTAGTGCCACGTTGACAAGCACCTAAAAAAGTCCCTCGCAAATGCTCTGCGACACCGGAACTAGGCGATTTGCTAATATCTCGGATATGCATCTCATAGATGACCGCCTGATTTGGGTTATCTAAACGCCAAGTTGCCTCCTTGCCTTGACATACCTTAAAACCAGCAACAGTCTTGTCCTGTTCGGCAACAATAGCTGAACGCTTGCCATCTGGACTGGTAGCGATTGTATAAGGATCTCGCGTCAAAAAATGCTGGTTTTCAAAATGAACATGATACTGGTAGGCCTTACCAGCTAAATCTTCTGGCACTTCTACTGACCAAACTCCGATTGTATTTTTAGCATGATCGTGCGAGTAAATCTCGCCCTTTTCCATAGGGAATTCTTTATAAACAGCTGCTTGATTATCGGAAGTTTTATAAACTACCAATTCAACTTTTTTGGCTGTCGGAGCCCAAACTTTAAACTCATTTACTTGCCCCCGCAGACGATGCCCAAGCCAACCTTGGTAGCCCCAGCATTCGTCAAAATAATCCGACCGCATGGCCACATCGAAATTATGAGGACGTCGCCGCGAATATTGGTGGCTCGTCGTCGCCGCTTGCAAGGAATAGTAGACCTGATGATCTCCTTCAATCAACCAAACCTCTGTGGGCAAATGAACTGGCAATAAATCAATGTGATAATCACAAGATTGGCTGGACCAGTCTGAACGCTTGACAATCACATGAGCCTGACTAAGGGGCTCCCAACTTTTAAAAGATAGTTCTCCCTGGATACCAAAATAATCTAGTTTAGAAAAAGGTGCTTCTTTTCCCCACTGATCCGTCTGCCACTGCCACAAATCATAAGAAAAGTAATCCCCCTTAGGATTGTGGTAATGGACAATGACCTTATAGTCTAGCATTTTCATTTATCTCTTCATTCTAATTTTTCTAAGGAAAGAGCGCTCTCATCGATTTCATCTATATTGGCGAAAAACTCCAGATGATTGTGCAAAACTTCCAATTCTACTGGTGTATCTCCTCCGTACTCACCGTCCAGATTCAACATAAAGGGGGCTTTTTTATCCAATACTTCTAGCTTCAATTTGCTAGTTTTCAGATATTCAACATTGGCATCCGTCACATGTTGGCCACCATTAATTGCCTGTATGATGAGACTAAGCATATCAAACAACTTGGCCGTTTTTACAAGAATCAAGGTGAAATTTCCATCGTCCAGTTTTGTATCTGGCGCTAGTTTTTCAAAACCTCCGATAGAATTGGTCAAGGCTGCAAAGACAAGCGAAATCTTGCCCTCAAAAACACCATGGTCATGCTCAATCCGTACCTTACGGGATTTGGAGCGTGGCAGCATTTTGGCTCCTTCGGCTACATAAGCCAGATAGCCTAGACGGGTCTTGACTTCACTAGGGACACTGTAAGTCAGCTCAGTCAGAGTGCCCGCCGCAGCAATGTTGATAAAGTATTTGCTGCCATAAGCCCGGCCGATATCCATCTGAATCGTCTGATTTTTCTCGATAATTCGAGCTGCAGCCACTGGATCTCCCATCGGAATTTTCAAGGCACGCGCATAATCATTGGTCGTACCAGTTGGGATGAAAGCCAGCTTGGGGCGCACTTCTAGACCTGCAACCCCATTCACTACTTCATTGATCGTACCGTCTCCACCAGCTGCTATGACCAAATCAAAACCAGCCTTGGCTGCCCTTTCAGCTTCTCGCCGAGCAGAGAAAGGCTCTGGAGTGGTCTGGTAGGCACTGGTTTCATAGCCAACATCTTCCAAAACATCCAAGACTTCGGCAATATTTTTTTTGATAATTTCCTGCCCAGAAGTTGGGTTATAAATCAATCTTGCTTTTTTTATCTTATTTTCCATTCTCAGCCTCACAAGCTATCTAGCCAGTCCTCGTCCCGAATCTCGATTCCAAGTTCTTGGGCTTTGGTCAATTTGCCGCCTGCATCGCTACCTGCCACCACCAAATCTGTCTTTTTAGACACACTTCCAGCGACATTTGCACCCAAGCTCAGCAATTTTTCTTTAGCTTGATTCCGTGTTAATTTTTGTAATTTTCCGGTCAATACGACTGTTTTACCAGCGAGAGCGGCATCAGCTGCTACTTTCTCCCCCAGATAGTCTAGGTTGACGCCAGCTTCTTGTAATTCTTGCAGCAGAAGCTGACTGCCTTCTTGATCAAAGTAAGAATGTAGACTCTGAGCGATAACTGTCCCCAAGCTATCAATAGAAGAAATTTCCTCTTGACTAGCCTGAGAAAGCTTGATCATATCGTGGAATTTCTCCATCAAAATCCGACTAGCCTTGCTTCCCACGTGACGGATTCCCAGACCAAAGAGCAATTTCTCTGCTGAGTTTTCCTTAGAAGCTTGAATGGCATTATACAATTTATTTGCTGATTTTTCCTTAAAGCCGTCCAAGGTCAGCAAATCTTCTACAGAAAGTCGGTAAATTCCAGCCACATCCTTGACCAAGGCCTTATCAAAGACCTTTTCGACCACTGCTGGACCAAGGCCAGTAATATTCATGGCATCTCGGCTGGCAAAGTGAATCAAGCCCTCCTTGATCTGGGCTGGACAGAGGGGATTGATGCAGCGCAGAGCCACTTCGTCCTCGAAATGCACCAGCTCACTCTCACAGCTCGGACAGTGACTTGGTATTTCCAGAGTCTCCTCCGAGACACGCTTGGACTCAACCACTCGCAAGACAGCAGGAATAATATCCCCCGCCTTATAGACGATAACGGTGTCTTTCTGACGAATATCTTTCTCCGCAATATAATCCACATTGTGCAAGGTTGCTCGGCTAACGGTCGTTCCCGCTAGCTGAACTGGTGTCAGATTGGCTGTCGGAGTCACAACTCCTGTCCGACCGACTGTCCAGTCAACAGACAGAAGCTGGGCTTCCTTTTCCTCAGCAGGAAACTTATAGGCAATGGCCCACTTGGGAGCCTTGACAGTAAATCCAAGCTCCTCTTGCACAGCCAAGTCATTAACCTTGATGACAATACCGTCAATCTCATAAGGCAGACTGTCCCGCTCCTGAGCAATCTTTTCAATAAATTCCCAAACGCCATCAATCGAATCCGCTAGAAAATGAATCGGATTGACTGAGAAGTCCAAAGATGCTAGCTTATGCAAAACTGCTTCCTGGCTTCCAGCCTGAGTCGGACTGGCTTCCTGATAGAGGAAGGTTGCTAGATTGCGCTTGGCCACAACTGCTGTGTCCAGCTGCCGCAAGGTTCCTGCTGCCGCATTTCGAGGATTAGCAAATTCAGGTTCACCATTCTCCTGCCGCAGCTGATTGACCGCATCAAAAGAAGCCTTGGGCATGTAGCACTCTCCGCGAACGGTAATGTCCAACGGTTCTTTCAAGGTCAGCGGAATATCCTTGACTCGCTTGAGGTTTTCCGTGATATTTTCACCGATAGAACCGTCCCCCCGAGTCGCTCCTGCTACCAAGATTCCCTTTTCATAGGTCAGGGAAATAGAGAGCCCATCAATCTTGAGCTCACAAATATAGGAAACCTGGGGAAATTCCTTGCGGATTCGCTGGTCAAAAGCCATTAATTCTTCACGTGAAAAAGCATCCTGCAAACTAAAGAGAGGATACTGGTGTGGATATTTTTCAAATCCTTCTAAAATCTTCCCACCCACCCGATGGGTCGGGCTATCAGGTAGGATATCAGTTGGGTACTTTTCTTCTAACTCCACTAACTCGCGATAGAGTCTGTCATACTCGCTGTCCGATACACTTGGCCTGTCTGCCGTATAATACTCATGGGCATATCGGTTGAGCAATTCTACTAATTCTGACATTCTTTTTTTCATACTTCTATTTTATCACAAATACACAAAATCTTCCTCTATTTGTTCCGAATTCTTCCTAAAAAGCAAAAGGACATAAAAAGAGCGGAAATGCCGCTCTCTGACTGTCTTATCTTGTCAAATCAAGTTGTCTAGCAATAAGGTTAATAATCATAGCTCCAACTATCAAGGAAGCAAATTCTCCAATGGCTGTTGTAAACCAAGTCAGGAAGAATGGCAAGCCCTGTAAGAAATACAACTCTGCCGCAATCGTCACCATCGAAATAGAGAAGAAAAGGGCAAAATAGAAATGATCTAAACGAAGCAAATCTTTAATCAGATACTGATTCTTATAGCGACTAAAGAGGTAGACACCTAATGACAGGAAGACTAAAGTTGACCAACCACCGACAAAGACATCAATGATTCCAAAGCTATAGAGATTGGCAATCATACAGCCAATAGTCACTCCCAGAATGTATTTACGATTGTAAAAGGCCATAAAGTTCATCATTTCAGAAATTCTGAACTGGTAAGCGCCGTAGCTTATAGCATTTAAAGGGGGCGTAATCGTAAGGGCTACATAAATGGCGGCAACAATGGCAATGTGTGTCAAATCACGAACTGATAAGTTTTCTTGTTTCATGTTTTCTCCTTTAGCGCATGAGCGCGTGTAATATGCTTGGCGAAAGAAGTTAAGCGCCAAGGGTCGCCTCAGACGGAAAAGCTATCTCCTTCAAATCGACAACCTCACTAGTATAGCATAAATCCTAGAAATGTGATAGACTATGCTTATGAAAACTTTGATTAAAAAATTCTTTGACAATGAAGTCCTATCCTACCTCTTCTTTGGTATGGCAACCACTGTCGTATCCGTTGTCAGTCGGATGCTCTGCTATGAACTGACAGGAAACGAACTACTGGCTACAATTATTGGTGATATTCTGGGTATTCTCTTTGCCTTTGTGACCAACGATACTATCGTTTTCAAGCAAAAGAGACAGGGCTGGCCAGTGCGATTGGTCAAATTTTTCACAGCCCGCCTGGCAACTATGGCCTTGAACTTGCTGTTAACCTTTATCTTTGTCACTAGCTTCCCGCAGATTATCGGTCAATTCGTCCACAACGATATTAAGATGGTCAACACCATTGAAACCTTGATTGCTCAAGTGCTGATTATCGTTCTCAACTATGTCTTCAGCAAGATTTTTGTCTTTAAAAACAAGGCAAAATAGGAATAGATCAGCCCATTTTCCCCTAAACAAAAACATCTGGACCAGATATTTCTGATCCAGATATTTTTATTTTTAGACTTCCAAGCTGGGATTTTCAGCTGTCAGGTGGGTAATATCACCCTTAACCCCAAAATACTCCTCAATCAGAGTCTGAAGTTCTGTCATAGCTGCTTGGGCACGCGCCGCCTGCTCTCCATTGATGGCCTCGATAACCAAGATGGCGTCCTTGGTCTCTTCTGTCAGCATGGTTCGCTGCGCTTCTCTCCAGTTAAGACAACGGCAGACCGCTCCCTCTTCATCATAGTAGATGATTTCTTCCGGTAAAGCCGGCGCGTCAGTCTCAGCTCCCAGCGGGAAAAATGCTTCGCCACCCTTGGCTTTTCCTAGATAAAGACCACCGACAATCTTGTCCAAATCCTCACCGCCACAAGGAACAGCATAAGAAAGGGAAACACTATTATAAATATCTACTAAAGGATTGATGGGGTTAAATTCCCGTCCTTGACTGACCCGCTTGAGTAGGGCTTCGATAGAGGAACGCGCTCCTTTTTTAGTCTTGAATTGGCTGAAAGCCTGCCGCCACTCCTGAATGACATCATTCTGAGTGAAGTTCTCATCTGGAATAAAGTCTGCTGCTCGCTTCGCTCCCTTATCCAGCAGGGATTTGAAATAAGGATCCTTACTTTCATCCACACTATTATCCAGTCCCTTGACCACTAAAACACTAATCTGAGCTTCTGGAAACAAAGCCCAAAATTCATTTTCAACTGTAACTTTCATGTTCTACCTCAATAATTTCTTTTCTGGCCTTTTTTGACCAGCTCCCAGTCCTTGGTAATATTCTCTCGGACGCGAACCAGCAACTTCTCTAACTCTTTCCGCTCGTTTTCTGAAAATTTTTCCAACGAAACCTGCTCCGAATATTCGTTTTCCGCTATGATAAAAGGATAAAGTGTTACCCCCTTCTCAGTGACGAACCATTCCTTGTTCTTGCGGTTATTGGCTGCTGGCCGCTGTTCCACTAAGCCTTTACTTTCTAGCTTCTTGACTGAACGAGCCACCGTTGAGCGATCCACCTTGAGCAAGTCTGACAGCTCCTCCTGAATAATCCCAGGATTCTCCGCAATCCGCACCAGATAGAGATACTGCCCCCGCGCCAAATCTATGTCACGAAACTCAATATTAGCGATGGAATCCAAAGCCCGAGCAATGATTCCAATCTCACGTAAAATTGACATACCTCCTCCTTCTGAAGATAGTATAGCAGATTTTTGTTGCAAATGCAACAAAAATTATTTAGAAATACTTACCTTAAAAAAATTCTATATAGAACTATTTCTGCCTTTCCCTTATCTGCACCATCAAAAAAGAGGCTAGGAAAAAGTCTTAGCCTCTTTTTTTATTAGAAATAGATACTGGGAAGGTTAGCTGATTGATTGTTAAGCAACCTCTTGATATGTTTTGATAAAGGTCAGTACAATCACTAGCTAGATTCTCTCGAGTATAATCTTCACCTTTAAAATCCATTAGTGCAACCTTATTAGTCACATCATATAATACTACAATATCAAATCAGCTTGAGAAGAGCATAGAAAAACCACCTGAAGTCAACCCAGGTGGAAAGCTTAGGATAGACATTTATTTACTAATGCCTCGTTGCTTCTTAACATATTCTTTATACATTTTTGACTTTTTTCCATACCATTCTTCAATGGTATAGCCATATTCCTCACGGTATGTCTCTTGGTTTTTATTGACTGTATTCAAGTTCTCTAGCGTTACTACATTGGACTTGAAAAATGATACCAAAAATAGGCCTAAGAAAATAGGTGAAACCGGCAACAAAGCAAGCAAGAGATACGCTAGGAAATGATTAAGACCATGGGTAAAGAGGTTGATTCCATACATCAACAACCATAAGAATAAAATAACATTCAAAAACTTTTTATAATATTCTGAGGAGAAATAATCCTTTCTAGCACGCTGCTTTGTTACAAGGATATAAATAAGATAAATCAGTGATAAGACAAATCCAATCCAGTAGACGATACGAATTGCCACTAGAGGGATTAAATATAAAATGGCTCTAAACCAACCATAATAAAAAATTACAAGCACAAATAATTGAAAAATCTGAGTCAATAAATAGGCTTTAATACGGTTTCTTTTAGAAATTATATAAAAACTAATAAAACTGATCCAACAAAATAAAAATAGGAAAACAAAAAAACTAGCTGGAGGAATAAGGCTATTTTCTACTGATGTCAATTGTGTAACTAGTTCATGTCCATCTTCACTAGCCAATCGAAGAACTCCCATTGGAAAGTATGAGGCCCAAGTAATCAAAAACGAATATAGAGACATTACGAAAATCATTACTAATATATTCCATCCTCGCGTTGTCTCAAGTGCATCATTAATATCTTTTTGTATCTTATACATTTATTTTCTCCTATTTTGTTCAGGTTACATTGTAAAAGGAGGCACCATCGCCATAAAAATCGAATGGGTAAACCAACATTGACTAAACTTCCTGATCCAGCGACTCTTTGTATCTTTTCGATTCTTTCCCATACCAGTCTTCTATGGAGTAGTCAGATAACTGGCGGTAATCTTCCAAATATTTTTTGAGATAGTAGCCTTGAAAATTGTTCACACTTAAAGCATACAGAAAGTAAAGGAAGGGGACAAATAATATTGGATTAATGGCTATAAAAATTGAACGAAGGGTACCATTTTGCTGAATAAAATCCGAGTTTGAGAAAAAAATACGAAAATAAGTATTAGGAATAGGATAAGCCCTCCGTACCCTTTTGCAAATACAACAAAACGATCGAGAAAATCCGCTCCTCTATTTGAGTAAGTAGACTCTTGATACAAAATTTCGAACGTGTTCTTCTGAAAATTTTGAAATAGTCTAATAAAGTACAAAATAAAAGCAACCGTATATAACGTGCCAGATAAAATCTCTCCAATTATCGTTCCTGCTCCGGCTATACCTACTACTATACACTGCAAACAAAGAAGAAAGATCACAAAATGAATCCATTTTTTATAGTAATAGTAGGATAGTATTGACTGATTTTTTATTTTGGTTAGATCAATTAAATAACCAACAAACCCTACAAATCCTAATCCAAATAGAGCACCATTTATGAGGCTTACTTACATAAATAAAAACTGCAAATTTTGAGAATCAATCCAAATACTCAAAAGAAAGATTAGAAATAGGATAAACTGCATTGTAATAAATCCTAAAAGCTTTCCCTCATAACCTTTTTCATTGAAATCCTCAAATGAAGTTTTGATATACTGATCTGTCACTAAGTTCATACTTTCCTCTAACGAGGCATTAAAAATTGTTTGTTTCATATTTTACCTATTATACATTTGTATCCTTTTCTGCTTGTCCTTCGTCATCAAATCTCAGAATAAGCTCACCACTACGGCTTTCAAAGTGCGATACGAAACGACTTTGGATGCTCGCATTGAGGACAGCACCGACGATTAGCACCTTGGCAATCAGGATAAACCAAAACATGATAATCACAACCACCACTGAGCCAACAAAACGCACATCTAAAAAGCGATCTAGATAAGCTTCGATATAAACAGTAAAAAGGTTCATGAGGCTATAAATGATAACAAGAACCAAGGTCGCACCGGGTAGCACATAGCGGATTTTAGGAATCTTCACATTGGGTAAAGAAAAATAAAGCAGAATCAGCGAAAGAAAGAGCATCAGATAAATCGTAGGCTCTGTCATGGTCAGCAACTGCTGGTAGAGGCCACGGTCAAACTGCCAGAAATTATAAAGAATCCCAACCAGCATTCGACCGAATAGGGTCAAAACGAGCGACAAGCCCAATAAGAATTGCAAGCCTAGACTCATGATAAAAGCAAAGATCCGCTCCCAGATAAGGCCCCGCCCCTGCTTCGTACCATAGCATTTATTAAAAGCCTTTTGCAGAAAAGTCATACTCTGGGAAAAAGTCCACAGGGCAGATAGGATAGAAATACTCAGCAAACCTGTCGATGGCTTGGTCAGCACATCACGGACAACCTTGGCGATCGTCAGATACAATGACTCTGGCAGTATGTCTCTCAGCGCAACCAATAGCTCATCTGGCCGAATCTGAAAATAAGGCAGAATATTTGCCGCAATCAATAACAAGGGGAAAATCGAAATCAGAAAATAGTAGGCCACAGCAATGCTGGTAATATCTGCCTCCGACGCCTGATAAAAATGGAAAAAAGCTCTGAGAAATTCATTTTCTCTTATCTTTTTGATGAATCCTGTCACATCTCTCTCCTATTCAAAAAGGCTGGGACAAGCCCAGCCCTCTATGCTTAATAAGTCCCTTCTTCGCCCTGGCTAGTTAGAATCACAGGACCATCTTTGGTAATGACAAATTGGTGCTCATATTGGCAAGAAAGACCGCCATCTAGGGTTTTATGCGCCCAACCGGTTTCAAAGTCCGTGTCAATCTCCCATGTACCTGTATTGATCATTGGCTCGACAGTCAGAACCATTCCCTCCCGTAAACGCAAACCGCGTCCTGCACGACCGTAATGCGGCACCATTGGCTCCTCATGCATGGTTGGGCCAACTCCGTGACCAACCAAATCACGCACCACTCCATATCCATGGCTTTCAGCATATTCTTGAATGGCTGCGCCAATGTCTCCAATGCGATTACCAACTTTTGCAGCTGCAATTCCTCGGTAGAGACATTCCTTGGTCACATCCATGAGCTGCTGCGCTTCTGGACTAACCTGACCAACTGCATAAGCCCAGCATGAATCTGCAACACCGCCACGGAAGTTTTCTGTGTATTGCTTCATCTGCTCAACATTGTCAAAGTCCAACTTAGAGACATCCAGCTCAGCCTTGTCGACTAAACCGACAACCATGTCCACACAGATGATATCACCCTCGACTAACTTTTGATGGCGAGGAAAAGCATGGGCCACCTCATCATTGAGAGAACAACAAGTCGCATAAGGATAATCCATAACGCTGCCCTCTACGCCAATCTGAAGGGGCAAAGCATTGTCTTCTTTACAGCGCTTGCGGACATATTCTTCAATGTCCCACATGTCAATACCTGGCTTGATCAAGTCTCTCAGACCGATATGAACAGAAGCTAGAAAATCTCCGCTCTTGTCCATTAAATCAATTTCACGTTGTGATTTTATAGTAATCATTATTTACCTCTTTACTAAGTAATTTTTACAGTAATCGTTGCTTTGGCAACGAATAGCAAATCTAAGTAGATATCATAGTCAATCACTGCTGTTCTCCGCGTTTGATGAATAATCCGAGGCCGAATCTGCAGGACATCATCAATCTGAACAGCCTGAAAGAAATGAATCATCATCTGATCGACGATTAAGCTCTGACTATTCGTCGTCATCAACTGCTGCGTAATCCGAGTGATAATTTCCGTCAAGACGCCATTAGCCAAGACTCTATTTTGCTCCAGCATGAAAGGCTCGACAGTGAAAGAAAAAACATCCTCTTGGCGATGAATCTTCTGGCTCACCTGCTCGCTGAAAGTCGGTAAACTGGAAATCTGAGAGCGACTCATTTTCTCCATAATATCCCGACGAGTAATCACCCCAAGGAGAGTCTGATTACTACGTACCACCGGAATCATCTCAAAATCTTCTGCAATCATGCGCTGACTGATATTGGCAATATTTGCCGACAATCCAGTCATGAAGATTTTTCGGGTCATAACCTTATCCAAGGTAGTCAAAGGAGACTTATCTCCCGCATCCCGCATCGTCACGACCCCAACCAGCATTTGATGCTGATTGACGACTGGAAAACGACTGGTGCGGTTACGACGAACCAAATCCAGATAGTCACGAACGGTATCTGTGTCATGCAAGAAACCATATTCGTGACTGGCTCTATAAACCTGCTCTACCGTCAAAATATCTGTTTTAATCTGGATATTGGACAGGGCGCGGTTAATCATGGTTGCCACGGTATAGGTATCGTGCTTGGTTCTTAGGACAGGAATGTCAATACGATTGGCCAGTTTTAAAACCTCTGGATCGACTTCAAAGCCTCCAGTTACTAGTACGGCATTCTCATTTTCAAGAGCCAAGATCTGAATCTGCGTCCGATCCCCGACAATAAGAAGGCCGCCTTCGTTTAAGTAACGTAGGATATTTTGCTCGGTCATAGCTCCGATGGAGAACTTGTTAAATTCTTTTTCCAGTCCCTTTTCGCCGGCAAGCACCTCTGATCCAGTAATATCAGCAATTTCCTTGTAGGTCAGATGCTCTAAAACAACTTTCTTCGACTTCACGCGGATAGTCCCACTTCTGGGTCTGGTTTCGACAATTCCTCTATTTTCAGCTTCCTTGATCGCTCGGTAGGCAGTTCCGTCGCTGACCCCCAAGTAATTTGAAATACTCCGAACGCTGACTCGCTTGCCAATTGGAAGATTTTCAAGATAAGCCAAAATTTCCTGGTGTTTACTCATTGAAATCTCCTTTTTCGTAGCGATATTCGGTGTAATCTCTCATCTTTCTCGTATAGCGGTCGCTCCCCTTAAACTGACGGAAGAGCTTAAAACCAGCTTTCAGTGCAACTCTCTGACTAGCAATATTCTCTTCATGCGCGATGATGGTCAGACGCTTAAAATCGAATTTCGTAAAGGAAAGAAAAACCAATTCACGGACAACTTCGGTCATCAAGCCCTGTCCCCAATAGTCCTTCCTCAAAAAATATCCTAGTTCAGCTTCTTTTTTTATTTCGTCCATTTTTTCAAATTTAATGGAACCAATCATTTCATTCGTTTCCTTATCACAAATTGCCCAGATTCCCAAGGGATTTTTCATAAAATAATTGGCGATAACATATTCACTTTCTTGCAAGCTACTTTCAGTCGGAAAAATAAACTCGGTATTATCCGGATTGGAAGCAATTTTATAAAGGGATTCTGCATCTCCAAAAAGAATCGGGCGTAAAAAAGAATGCTCCGTTTCAATAAAAGAAAAAGCTGCTAACTGTGTCCACAAATTCATAGGCTTCCTCTATAAAAAATAAGCGATGAACGCTTATTCTTCGATGAGCTGGATGTCCGCACCCAAACTTCTTAATTTGTCAATAATATTGGAATAACCGCGTAAAATAAATTCAATATTGGTAATTTCTGTTCGGCCTTGGGCCATCAGACCAGCAATCACCAAGGCTGCACCCGCACGCAAATCCGTTGCCTTCACAGAAGCACCTTTCAGCTGATTTGGTCCTTCATAGACGATTTGATTGCTAGCGGTTGAGATTCTACCAGTCATTTTTGCCAATTCAGCGACATGGTTGACCCGTTTCTCATAAATGGTATCAACGATTTTTCCATGGCCATGAGCTGTCAGCAAAAGCGGAGTGATTGGCTGCTGCAAATCCGTAGCAAAGCCAGGATAAGGCGAAGTCTTGATGTTAATAGCCTTTAAATCCTTCTGCCCTTCTACAAAGATGCTGTCTTCTGAAATGGTCATGCGCACACCCATTTCCTCTAGCTTAGCAATGAAACTTTCTAAATGTTCATAAAGAACATTATTAATCTGGACACCTTGTCCAATTGCTGCCGCCAAGGAAATATAGGTCCCAGCCTCAATCCGATCCGGAATCACTTGATGACGCGTTCCATGAAGGCTGTCTACACCTTCAATCGTGATAATATCAGTCCCAGCCCCACGAATATGAGCCCCCATATTATTAAGCAGCGTAGCTACATCGATGATTTCTGGCTCACGTGCCGCATTTTCAATCACCGTACGCCCCTCAGCCTTGACTGCTGCCAACATCGTATTAATCGTGGCACCGACACTAACGGTATCCATGTAAATACTAGCTCCAGCCAAGCGCTTACCACCCGTTGACAATTTCATATAATTGCCTTCCATGGTCATATGAGCGCCCATCGCTTCAAAAGCTTTGAGATGGAGATCAATCGGACGCGGACCAAGGTCACAGCCCCCAGGAAGACCAACTGTCGCTTCTCCAAAGCGGCCTAGTAAACTTCCATAGAAATAGTAAGACGCTCGTAAACTATTGATTTTACCAGATGGCATTGGCATATTCTTGATGTTTCTAGGATCAACCTCCAAGCAATCGCCAGACCGCTTGACAGTCGCTCCCATGATTTCCATGATTTCGATGAGGCTATCAACATCCGAAATCGCCGGCACACCATCTAAAGTAACAACATTATCAGCTAAAATAATAGCTGGGATAAGGGCCACAACACTATTTTTGGCACCATTAATGGTCACCTCTCCTTTTAAAGGGCGACCACCATTAATTACAATTTTTTTCATGTTTTAAAATTAGCACTTTCACGGTATTACTCTTTATTATATCATAGTTTTATCCATTTTCCTAGACAAAAAAGCCCTCAGTTTAAACCGAGAGCTACTATTTTATTGCAAAGCTGCTTGGAGCGCAGCTACCTTGTCTGTACGTTCCCAAGGAAGATCGATGTCTGTTCGACCCATATGACCGTAAGCAGCCGTTTGGCGATAGATTGGGCGCTTCAAATCCAACATTTGGATAATACCTGCTGGACGCAAATCAAAGATTTGGCGGACAGCGTTCTGAAGTCTGCTTTCAGAAACCAAGCCAGTTCCAAAAGTATCAATGCGGACTGAAACAGGCTGAGCTACCCCAATAGCATAGGCCAACTGCACTTCTACTTTTTTAGCCAAACCAGCAGCTACGATATTTTTAGCGATATAACGAGCCGCGTAAGACGCAGAGCGATCGACCTTAGTTGCATCCTTACCAGAGAAGGCACCACCGCCGTGGCGAGAATAGCCACCATAGGTATCCACAATAATCTTACGTCCTGTCAAGCCAGAGTCTCCTTGCGGGCCACCGATAACAAAGCGGCCAGTAGGATTGATAAAGACCTTGGTCTGACCATCCAAGTATTCACTTGGAATCACCTGAGCAATAACCTTTTGGATAACATCCTGATGAATCTGTTCATTGTTGACTTCAGGATCATGCTGAGTAGAAATAACTACCGTATCTACACGAATTGGGCGATCATTTTCATCGTATTCGACCGTAACCTGAGACTTGGCATCTGGTCGCAGATAAGACAATTCACCTGATTTGCGCAGTTCTGCCAAACGACGCACCAGTTTATGACTGAGAGAAATAGGCAATGGCATGAGCTCTGGCGTTTCATCCACCGCAAAACCAAACATAAGGCCTTGGTCACCAGCCCCAATCAAATCCAACGGATCTTTTTGAGCATTTCCTCGAACCTCAAATGCTTCATTGACCCCTTGAGCAATATCTGGCGACTGCTCCACCAAAGATGGATGGACGCCAACTGTCTCTGCAGAAAAGCCATACTCTGTATTGGTGTAGCCAATCTCTGCGATGGTATCACGAACCACCCGATTGATATCTACATAGGCTGTAGTGGAAATTTCTCCAAAAACATGGACGGAGCCTGTATAAACAGCAGTTTCAGCTGCAACATGAGCCTCTGGATCCTGAGCTAAAATAGCATCCAAAATAGCATCGGAAATTTGGTCTGCAATCTTATCGGGATGTCCCTCCGATACAGATTCAGACGTGAAAAGTTTACGTTCTGACATAGAAATGTCCCCCCTTAAAAAATATTAAACAAGTAAACAAACTCCAAAATGATTGCAAATCATCTCGCCCATGAGTTACGACGCGTAAGAAATAAAAACGATATTTTTTTATTCCTGTAGCTAGTAAGGCGCATAGGGTGACCGCAATATAGCGGCAACCGTTGAATGCCGAGTGACTTTGGAGCCGTCATTGTTTGCGAGTTACAAAGTACTGATAGAAGTTTCCTACCATCTTATCGGGACTATATAACCTCTCCATTATACCACTTTTCGCTAAAAAATTCAGAATTTTTTAAATAGAAAAAGTTATAGCCGAAAACTATAGCTTTATTGCAATGATAAACTAAGGGCAGCTTGCTAACAACTCTTCAACTTCCACCTTACCGATAGCATCACCGGCTTGGTCAAAAAGTCTGATAGCAGCCGCGAAGTTGATTCTTGCTTCTTGGAGATTTCCCAATGATTGAGCAATTTCACCCAAGCCTCGGTAACTACATGCATGATTGATCACATCATCTGACTCCTTAGCATAGATATTCGCCTTTCTCATAAACTCCTGAGCTTGAGTCAATCGGCCTAATTTAAGATTTAGATAGCCTAGCTCATAGAGATTAACTGATTGACGATAATGATCATCTGGGAAGTACATCGCTAGGAAAGCAGCCTCTTTTTCTATCCATTCTAAAGCTTGATAAAAATCTCCCGCAGCTCTAGCAACATAGCCTAGCTAATGATAAGCGATATGCTCATTTTCAATATCACTATCATTCTGAGCCTGAATCAGATAAAGCTCCAAATTTGCAAAAGCATTCTGATAATCTTGCCTTTCTACAGCAAGATAAGCTCGCAAATTCCAGCGGCTAAAGGAATCTTTTTCAAGTTGCTGCTCTAGTTCTTCGGCCTTGTTTAATTGTCCTTCAAAGAAATGCTGCTAAGCAGCTACCAATTTCTCATTCATCTTCCTTCTCCTTTTACCTCCAGAACTTCTCCTCTAAACCAAATCTGTTTGAGCAATAGCCTTCTTGACATCATCCAGCGGCAGATGAACTAATTCCACCTCTTTCTCCTTGTAGAGATACTGAGCATAGTCATCTATCCGATATTGGTTGATGTAAACCACCCGCTTGCAGCCGACTTGAAGCAGTTGCTTGGTACAGTTGAGACAAGGGAAATGAGTCACATAAGCCGTAAATCCCTTAGGAACGCCCCGCTCCGCTCCCTGCAAGATAGCATTGACCTCTGCATGCAAGGTTCGCACGCAATGACCATCGATGACCAAACACTCATGATCAATACAGTGCTCTGTTCCTGAAACAGAGCCATTGTAGCCGGTCGATATGACCTTATTATCCTTGACTAAGACCGCACCGACCTTGGCGCGCTTACAGGTCGAACGATTGGCAATCAAAAGTGCCTGTGCTGCAAAGTATTCATCCCAAGCTAGCCGATTTGACATCATCATTCAGTCCTCCATCCATTCTCACTATATTATACTAAAACACTTAGCGATTGTCATCCTGACAAGAAAAAAGTTGAAACAATGTTTCAACTCTTTGTATTCTTATTTAGCAAGTTTAGCTTTAGCTGCATCTGCAAGAGCTGTGAAAGCTGCTGCATCGTTAACAGCTAAGTCAGCAAGCATTTTACGGTTTACTTCGATCTCAGCCAATTTCAAACCATGCATCAATTGTGAGTATGAAAGTCCGTTCAAACGAGCTGCCGCATTGATACGAGTGATCCACAATTTACGGAAGTCACGTTTTTTCTGACGACGGTCACGGTATGCATAGTAGTAAGAGTTCATTACTTGCTCTTTTGCAGTACGGAACAAGATGTGTTTTGCTCCATAGTAACCTTTAGCTAATTTTAAAATACGTTTACGACGTTTGCGTGATACAACGCCACCTTTAACACGTGCCATGTTTTATTTCCTCCAATATTTCCTAGATAATTGTTACAAAATCTCTTATTTAAGACCTGTAAGCATTGCTTTGATACGTTTGAAATCTCCAGCATGCACCATAGATGCTTTACGAAGATGACGACGTTGTTTCTTAGTTTTTCCGTGGAAACGGTGAGAAGTGTAAGCACGGAAACGCTTCAAGCCACCAGAACCTGTACGTTTGAAACGTTTAGCTGATGCGCGGTGTGTTTTTTGTTTTGGCATGATAAAATCTCCTTTTTCTAACTTTTTGACAGTTTATTTTTTGTCACTAATCGGTGCCATTTGCATGAACATTTGACGCCCATCCATCTTAGGCTTTTGCTCAATGATTGCAACATCTTGAGTTGCTTCAGCAAAGTCTGCCAAGACCTTAGCCCCGATTTCTTTGTGGGTAATCATCCGGCCTTTAAAGCGAATGGATACCTTAACTTTATTTCCTTTTTCAAGGAACTTGCGTGCGTTACGAAGTTTTGTATCAAAATCCCCCTTATCAATGGTAGGACTGAGACGTACTTCTTTCACAGTAACAACGCTTTGTTTTTTACGTTGTTCTTTCTGCTTTTTCTGGTACTCAAACTTGAACTTACCATAGTCCATAATTTTCGCAACAGGTGGTTTAGCTTGTGGCTGAATCAGGACTAAATCGACATTTGCTTCATCCGCAAGAGATTGCGCTTCGCTAAGCGGTTTAATACCTAATTGTTCGCCGTCAAGACCGATCAACCGAACTTCACGCACACGAATTTCATCATTGATGAATAAGTCTTGTTTTGCTATGGTTTTCACCTCTTTTTTTATTTTTAGAGAAAAACAAGTGCGGACCTGCTAACGCAAACCCGCACTACATGATAGTATTTCATCACTGAAACTGAATCCTGTAGAGCCAGACAACGTTAGTCGCAAGGCGAGAAGTTCTCACTTCTGCTTTTCTCAACTCCACTATCATATCAAGTTTCTTTTTATTTGTCAATAATTTTTTTTGCTTTTTCTTCAATAAATTTGACAACTTCTGTGATTCCAATGCCTGTCGTATCAAAATGAATGGAGTCAGCCGCTGGTTTCAAAGGTGATACTTCACGATGACTGTCCTTGTAGTCCCGCTCCGCTATTTCTTTTTTAAGAGTTTCCAAATCAGCCGGAATCCCTTTTTCAAGATTTTCTTTGTAGCGGCGTTCTGCTCTTTCCTCAACTGAAGCAACTAGAAAAATCTTCAATTCTGCATCTGGCAAAACGACCGTTCCAATATCACGTCCATCCATGACGATACCACCTTGTTCGGCAATCAACTGCTGCAAATGAACCAATTTTTCACGCACTTCCGGGATAGCTGCTACCCACGACACATTATTGGTTACTTCATTTTCTCGAATCGGATGAGTAACATCGACATCTCCTACAAACACTAACTGCTCACCATTCTCCGAACGACCAAAACTAATCGAATAAGTCTCGAGCAAGGTTACGATCTCATCTGCATCATTTTCAGTCAGATGATTTCGCAGAGCCAGATAAGTGGCTGCACGGTACATGGCACCCGTATCCAAATAGGTATAATTAAAATCTTTGGCAATAATCTTTGCAACAGTGGATTTTCCACTTGAAGCAGGTCCATCAATCGCAATCTGAATCTGTTTCATAACCCGCTCCTACTGAATCTTAACAATGTCACCTGGGTTGGCATACCAAGAACCAGTAGACATGTGCGACGGATTTAATTGCTCCAATTTTGCAATAGAGATACCTGCACGCGCTGCAATTGCAGCTTCTCCTTCACCAGGCTGAACAGTCAAGGTACCTTCTGAAGACTGAGTTGGCTTTTCTTCTGATTCACTTGGTTGCTCTGATGGAGCTGGTTGTTCCGCGCTGCTACTTGAAGATGCAGCTGCATTAGAAGTGCCATAAAATCCATCCATAACGGTCTTTTTATTACTTCCGCCAGTAGATAGGTAGGCGAAAAAGAGTGCCATAGCAATAACCATCACTAGAAAAATAGCTGCTAATATTGTCAGCCAGCGATCAACTTTACTCGCCTGACTTTTCTTTCTGCGATTCAATTTCTCTGCTCCATTATCATATACATCTGCTTCCCATGGTTCTTTTTCCATGACTTCCTCCTTGAGTTTTTCTAAAAATCTTATTACAATATGAGTATGAAAGTTACACTCATTCCCGAACGTTGCATTGCTTGCGGACTCTGCCAGACCTACTCAGATCTCTTTGATTATCACGATAATGGCATTGTCAAATTTTATCAAGACGACCATCTCTTAGAAAAAGAGGTTGATAGTCAGCCTGAGATTCTCGAGGCTATTAAAAACTGTCCAACCCGAGCTCTGCTAAAAGACTAATTTTTCTTAGATTGGTCACCATAGTAGACCTCGAAATAATCTAGAAGAGTCAGATTGTCTACTAATTCCACTTCGCCTTTAAAATGCTCATTTAAAGCTAGGGCGTTGACAAAATATTTTTTTGGCCACTTCCGCATACAGAAGGTCCTGCTACGACTCTTCCCTGTAAAATGAAGGGTGATAGACGTTTTTGTTACTTCTAGCTTCTCAATCGTTGAAATGTCAATCTTGATTGGCGTGAAAGGATTTGCCGTAATAATGCGCAAAATACCGTCATCATAAATCGTGAAATATCTATGCACACCGATAGCCAGTAAGACCATGAACAAAAAGAATGAAAAGAGGACAAGAGTCGGAACGCTGGAACTTTCGTACATCAAGGCCAGTCCTATAAAAATCGGAATGACTGACAAAGACCAATAAATCACCAACACCGACATTTCTGGTTGCCAATGATAGCGGACTTTCCCAAAAATCTTTATCATATCTTCACCCCCTTACTACTAGTTTAGCATAAAATAATAAAAAATAGAATTGGTAAACCTATTCTATTTTTTATTTTGCTGGTACAGCAAAGAAATCCTTCGAAAGATATCCTTTTCCACCAACCATATCATACTCGATCAATTTCAAATCATCTGCAATTTCCTGAGCTGATGAATCCAGTGCTTTCTTGTCCACACTGGCTTTATGGAGAACCTCAGTCAATAAAGCGTAGTAAGGAGATACTTTCGAATTGGTCTGCTCAAGTAGTAGGGCTGAAAAATCACTAGAATTAACCAAAGGATAGTTCAACTTAGGTGTCTCATAATTGCTCCAGATAAAGTAATCGGTCAAATATTGATTTTCGGGATGATCCTTAAAAGCTGATTGAGGATATAGACCTGGCAAGTGATCACCATAAAAAACTACTGTTATCTTTTTATCAATTTTAGAAAGCTTATCTAGAAACTCCTTGGTCGCATTGTCTGTGTGGTAGAGCATCCTTACATAGCTGGATAAGGATTTATTTCCTGCCTCCGTGAAACCTGAGTAACTAGCAGACATGTAAATCGGATTAACTTCCGTCCAAGGCATGTGGTTTTGCATCGTCATAACTGAGAAAAATTGACTTTGGTCTGTTTTTAGACGGTCTAAGACTTGAGTATAGGTTGTTTTATCACTATAGTTTCCACCAATATGATCTCCCTGTAATCCTTGAGTTCCATAATGAATAAAGGTATCGTATCCCAGATCTTTGTAAATGATATTTCTGGAATAATTACTTGGTGAAGCTAAATGAATCACTGTACGATTTTGAGAAGAATAGGAATCACTGATTGCCGGAAGCTTGTTCATCTTTGGTACAACTTCTGTATAAATGACAGAGACAGAGGGTGATAGATTATAAAACGGTAAACCAGTCAGCGTTTGGAACTCCATATTTGCAGTTCCACCACCATAGCCATCTGATTGCATCAACCCACTGGTAGTCTTAGACATGATTTCCTGAATATTTGGAATCGGATTTTGTGACATAGATACACCAGAAATCCGTGCTGGATCAGAAAAGCTCTCACTAAGAACATAAATGACCGTCTGTTCTTCTATTTTCTGCTTACGTTCCTGATTGATAGAATCAGCTAGTGCCCCATATTTCTTTTCTAATTCTTGAATTTTTTCTTTAGAATATCCCGCTGGCTGAATCATAGGCTTATCAGATAATTGAGTAAACCAAACAAAAGAAACCGACCGCATTTGCGAATTAACTGTATTACCAAACCAAGTCAAATCATGATAATTATTCAAAATGGACACAACTGGAATATTGTCAGCAACTTTACCATTCTCTTTCGAAGAGAATATCTGTAAAACACCTAAGAAAAAAATAATAGGAAAAATCAGTGAAATAAGTTGAATTTTTACCATGGTGATTATTTTTCCAGGTAAAATTTTCCTACGGAAAAACCAATAGAAAAGACCAATAGCTACCACACTAGCAATCGCGTAGATTCCATAGTTACCACCAAGAAAATCAAATAAAAGCTTAGGATCTTTTAGCCAGCTGATATCACTTGGCAAAATTGGCTCTTGTCGATATTGAAATTTCAAGCTGCTGGCAATTGTTGAACTAACACCTATCACCAATATGATAATTGTAGGTAGAAAAATTTGATTAAAAGCAAGATAGATAAAAATAAATAGTGCAAAAAAGACTGCTATCTGAAAGAGACTTGCCCCAGTAAATAAATGAAGTTCTAACACAGAAACATCCGCTCGAATACTATTTTGGATAGTGTAGTTAAAGATAACAGAAAAAGCTGCGCTACTTAAGACTGCGACTGAAAGGCTTCCTTTATTTCTCGAAATATCTATCAAACCCTTTACCGCTAAAAAGCTAGGAATCGAAAATAAGAAAAAGAGTAAAATAATAAAACCAATTAACTTAAAAATCGAATCCTGAGAAATTGCAAAGCCGCTATCTGAAAGATAATTCATCAACAAACTCTGTTGCTGAAAAATAGCGGTCATCTTACTATCTGTTAGCGATAAGAGAAGAAAAGATTGGGACAAGAAAAGTATCTCTAGAAAACCAATATTAAATTCATCAACAGTTAGAAAGCTTTGGGAATGATATTTTTGCAGAGAAGAAAAGCGGTTTATGAGATAAGCAAATAAAAATATCAGCAATAAGTAAGGTAAACCGTTAACTTCTACAAAGTGATTACTGAAAAGATTCTCTGCTTTAAAATCAAAATCATTCACATGCTGCGTCACCGTCAGCAAATAAGAAAACAGGGCGTAGATTCCATAAATGAGAAAAGACCAAACTAATAATTTTCGATTTAGCAGTTTGGCAACAATCTGACCTACACCAAATAAAACCGCTATTAAAATGAGAAAAACCAAACCGAGGCTGACATAATTGTCTAACCTCTTATTTACTTGAAATAAGAATAACGTCGCAACAGCTATGGTATCCAAAACTAAAAAACTAATAAGCAAATAGGAAATCTGCTTATAATAATTGACTAAAAATTTCATTATTCTTTCTACAGAAACTATTATCTAACTTTTAAAAAGATTCGATAAATACCTTCTAACTTTTTTTGCTAGGCTCTTGTGAGCCAGTTTTCCTTTCTGTTGGTTTAATCGCTCTGCTTCTCTTTGTAAGTCTAATAGAGCAGGCAATGGAGTTCCAGACATGATTTTAAAATCATAATCCTGTTCCCAAGCCAAATAAACCAACAAACTTTCTAAAACTTGAGGTTCAGTTTGAGCTGATAACTGGTAGTCGTTTTGAAAAAGTCTAATCAGAGCAGAAGGCTTAAACCAAAGAAAGCCACCATACCCCCTAGTAAAAACAGGATATTGTTCAAAATCAAAATTTTTCTGGCAATGGAGCTCTTGCCAAATTGTAGCCATTTCTTTCCGATATGTTTTTTGCTCAAACAAGCCATATCTGACTAAACTTGGAAGATCTGGTATAACGAGACCAAGCTTATCATCTCGTTCCAATGCTTTAATACTAGCATTGGCATTTTCAAACATCATCTCCATCAGTTCTCTACGCATAACATTATCAAGCTGAGGTATTCTATCTACTAAATTTACAGTAGAAATATGCCCAACGAAAGCAAATTTCTGTAATAAGTCGCTCTGTTCAAGCATCGCCTGCATAGAATTTTCTTCTTTGCCTAGAAGAACTTGATAACGGTCTGATACAGTTTCCAAAATCTGATCAAAGATTTCTTCGTCAGCTGTCGTCACCATAAATCGGTATTGTAGAGAAAGATCTTCCCATTTTTCTTTAAATTGCTCGAAGACTTGAAGGTCTGTCACATGAATATGAAGCGCCACTGGCTTTTCTGGAGAGTCATTCTTATCATCTTTCGAAAGCTGCTTATCCTGCAACAGGCAGGGCATATCTGGACAAATATATTCAAATATATGCTCAGAAATTAAGGAAACCGGATAAGAAGTTCTCCCTTTAATTTCTTCCAGCAGATACCTCGCAGAAAAAGGATTGCCAGTGATAGCTTTTACTTTCAAAAAGGGAACCTTTTTCTCAAGAATAGTAAAAGGCTTATAATAAGTAAAATCTGGATGGATTAAATCTGTTGCTTCTTCTAGACGAGTATCAAATAAAGCTTGATAGCTAAAGCCTGCCTCTGTAAAATATTGGGTGAATTTCGTCTCGTAGTGGTCAATCACATCTTGAACATCAGTAAAATCTTTTACTTTTGTCCAAAATTCTTGAAAAGAAATTGCCCTCAATATCTGCTGCTTAAAGGTAACAAAATAGCTCTGCAAATGTTCTTCAAAATACTTTGTTTTTCGAAAGTTGGTCATACCCCAAAAATCAACCTGAGTATCCGCCTCAAAATGCTTATAAATAGGCTCCAAATCCCAGAGTGGACCAAAACAAGTATCATTCATCAGAGTCAGAGAGTCGTAGTTTTTGAGCTCTTCAAAACCTACGGCGCTCATTCCATCCCGCCAAGCCGCGAAATCATAGCCTTGATTGTCCCGTTCCAGCAAATTGCTTATCCCAAATTCGTCGTGCAACTTTTTCTTAGTTACTTCTTCGATATGACTATTTGAAATAAAAAGGATTTTGGAAAACAGGGGCTTGAGCTGTTCTAATTGGTAGAAGACATGATTACTCACGCGCTTGTATTTATTAAAATGAACATAGAGTAATATTCGTTCCATGAAAACACCTTATCATTTTATTGAGAGATTTCCCAGACCCCATTACGCTGAATCAAGCCCGTTGCTGAGTCTTTTGCAGAGATATCGTCATCTTCAATATCCCGTCGGCTGATAATAATGACCGGAGTATTCTTAGAATCTGCAAAGGCTAAAATCTGATTCTCTTCATCACGTACAGAAACCTGCAATTTCAATTTTGCATGATTAATTTGGGAAAGATGGCATTTGTATTTAAATGTCTTCTTGCCTGTTCCTTCTGTCAAATTATCCATTGAATTATCATTATATAACCAAATCGTGCGGTCAATATCAGTCAGTGAAAAGGCTATGTAGGTTGGCATATCTTGATTGACTTGATAGCTAATCTCAAATTCAATTTCTTCAGTCGGTGCTATCTGAGGAGAGCTTAGTAGACGAACCTCTAAATCAGAAACTGCAACAGATTCCGTTTCAGCGACATAATCTTCATTCATGGCTTTGGTGTCAGTTGCATTGTCTAAGCTGTATTGGTTAGCTACATCATCTGGATTTCCGACAACTTTGACTAAACCATTTTCAATCAAAACAGCTTTATTACAATACTTTTTAACAGCATTCATGTCGTGAGTTACTAAAATAGTTGTCTTTCCCGAATGCTTCCGTTCCATGAAATAATCATTACACTTGCGCTGAAAGGCTTCATCCCCAACAGCCAGAACCTCATCCAAAATCAGAATGTCCCCTTGAGCCTTGATTGCCACAGAGAAAGCCAAGCGAACCTGCATCCCGCTAGAATAATTTTTGAGTTTTTGATTCATAAACTCACCCAGCTCAGCAAATTCAACGATGTCATCATACATGGCATCTACTTCTTCAGTTGAGAAGCCCAGCATGGCACCATTCATATAGACATTTTCGCGGCCGGTCAGCTCTGGATTGAAGCCGACACCTAGCTCGATAAAGGAAACTAGCTTGCCATCAATGGTCACTGTTCCCTTTTCGGGAATATAAATCTCTGAAATGATTTTCAAAAGGGTTGATTTTCCTGAACCATTACGGCCGACAATTCCATAAAAATCTCCCTTTTCCACTTCAAAGGAAATATCCTTAAGAACGTTCTGCTCTTTGTAACCTTTGATGCCTCGAAAACGGTTGACTAGGCTTGTTCTTAAACTTTGTGTTGACTCTGTTGGCAGTTTAAAAAACTTACTGACATGGTCAACTTTTACTGCAATATTATTTGACATTATAAAATCTCCGCAAATCTCTTAGCATTTTTATTAAAGATATAATATCCAAGCCCAAATATCACTACTGGCAATAAATAAGGAATCAGAGCAATCCAGTAATAGTCCATCAAGTCCCAGCCTCGAGTACTGCCTGAGAAAACGATAAAATGACGAAGATCTTGAATAATCTGAGCCATTGGATTAAGCATCATCAGCTTAGCGACCAAAACATGCCCACCCTTCAGTATATAAGTCAGTGAATAAATAATCGGTGTCGCATACAGGCCTGCCTGCAAAACCACTTCCCAAATGGGGCCAATATCACGATATTTAACAAAAAGTGTCGCCAACATAAAGGCAAAGCCAGCTGAAATCAAAACTAATTCCAGAAACAGCGGGATAATAACCAGCCATCCTAGCGTGATTGATACGCCATTAATCAGAGCAAAAACAAAAACAACCAACAAATTGATCGCATAGTTAATCGCTGCACCAGTAATAGCTGAAAAAACGATAATTGATTTAGAAAAATTCAGTTTTCGTAGTAAGTCCCCTCGCGCAACAATGGACATCATGCCCATATTGGTCGCTTCCGAGAAAAAGTTCCACGTCACCATCCCTAGAAGAAGCGACACTGCATAATGAGGCGTCCCATCATCAAAACGCAGAAAACGAACGAAAACAAGATACATAATGGTAAAAAGCATTAGGGGTTTTAAAATCGACCACAAATGCCCAATGAAACTGCCTTGATAACGCAATTTGAAGTCTGTTTTAACCAGTTCCCTCAAGAGAATCCAGTTTTTTTGGCTAAAATAATCTAGCATGCATATTACTCCTTATAAGCAAATTTTGTGAGAATGAGCGTCGTGAAAACCAAAGTATGAAAGGCACGATTTTTTCTGTAACCATACTTTCGAATCCGTCGCAGTCGCTCTGCAAAAGGGGCTTCCATGATTGTCACAAAATTTTCAATAATTTCTCTATTTTCAGTTGTCAAAGGCTGGCTGAGAAGGTTGCGAGCCTGAGTCTGACTGTCTTTTATCAATTTCCAATATTTAGTAAATAGACGGCTAGGATGAATCCAGTTCTTCATCCGCTTGCGTAAAGTTCGGGCTCCTAACACATTATTGGAATGTTGGCGGTAGAGTTCCCCTGGCTGATCTAGATAAACGAGTTGCCCAAAGGCCGAAGCCAACAAGCCAAGATACCAATCGTGCATAAGCAGTTCATGCTCCTCCTGCCCTGTCCACAAATCAGCCAGAGCGCGGTTGATCATCGAAACGCCACCTGTCACCGTATTTTCCGTCAGTTCCTGAATTAATTTTGTATTGGCATGATCAGACTGCGTTCGAATCATACTTTCATGAACAATATTTAGCTCCTGATCCACCACTTTTAAATCCATATAAACCAACAAAGGTACGGAAGCATCATAGTTTTCTGCTGCCGCCAACTGAATCGCCAACTTATCCGGCAACCAGACATCATCCTGATCACTAAAAAAGTAGACATCCGAATCCTGATATTTAAGCAGGCTATAAAAACTCTTAATGACACCCAAATTTTGAGCTTCTTCCGGATTGATAAAGAAGATCCGGTCGTCCTGTTGGCAAAAATCCTCAATAATCGCTCGCGTCCCATCACTAGAGCCATCATCTCGAATCAAGAGCTGCCAATCCCTATAGGTTTGGGCTTGAATACTTTCAATCTGCTCTGCTAGAAACTGCTCACCATTATAGGTAGACAGAAGAATAGTCACTTTCATGATAAAAATAGATCCTCGTATTCACCTACAATTTTTTCCCAGGTGTAGTTTTCTTTCATATTTTCTTTGGCCGCCTGACCTAGCTCAGAAAAGGCTGTTTGAGCATCTACTCGGTCAATCAGCCGGGCCAACTGCCCCTCTTCTTTTTTCCAGTAAAGAGCGGCTTCTTTAGCTACTTGATGGTTGAAGTCCACATCCAGCACCAGATTGGCATCAGTCTGAGCCAGAGCTTCCAGAAGCCCGGGATTAGTTCCACCGACTTCGTGTCCATGCAAATAGGCAAAGGCTTGATTACGGATGTATTTGAGCAGTTCCTGATCATAGACTGTCCCGACAAACTTAATCCGAGAATCCTTATCAAAACCCGTTTTTTGCTTGAGCTCTTCAAAATAAGGATTTCCCTCATGATTGCAGATAATCAGCAAGTCACGTTGGGTCTGGGACCTCATAAATTCTTGGATAATGGTTTCATAGTTGTTTTCTGGCACAAAACGTCCAACAATCAAATAATATTCCTTTTCTCTGCTCTGCCATTTCTCAAAAAAATCACGCACGCGAGCATCCTGAGAATCAAGAGAAGATAGCTGGAGATCTGTCCCATAAGCAATGAAAGCCGTCTTAGACCAAGGATAGGACTGTTTTATATAACTTTCAATGCCTTGGTTGTCCGCAATGACCAGATCAGCATGCTTGGTCATCACCTTCTCAGAATATTTAAGATAGGCTTGAACCGGCTTAGGCCACTTAGCTCGCTTCCATTCCAGACCATCTGGATTAATAAAGAAAGTCCCACCTGCTTTATGAATTTTATGTGCAAAAGGTGCCACAAAGGCTCCGATCGTATTGCCCAAAATATAAAAAATTGGACGCTCAATCTGCTGCTCTTGTACTAGCTTTAAAGAATAATTGATGGCCATCATATCATAGGCAATCACCCGAGCCGGCCCTAATTTAGGAGCCTTAATGGTGAAGCAATCCACTCCCTTGTAATCAAAATGATGAAAAGCTTCATCATCCGACAAACAAGCTACATGATACTGAATTTGGGAAGAAACCTTATTTTCTACTATTTTTTCAACAAAAGTTTCAAAGCCGCCATATTTAGCAGGAAGTCCGCGACTCCCGATGATGAAGACATGTCTCATGCTTTTCCTCTATTCAAAGATTTACAATCTATTCTATTATATCATTTTCTTGGTGATTTGTGGGCTACAGAGAAAAAAGTCGAACAAAGCATAATATCGCCTAAGCAAAATTATCGTTTGATTCGACTTTTATAGCATCCGTAGTAACTACTATCACTTAAAAGCATTCTTTAATTTTTTAAAAAACTTATTTTTCTCTTTACTTTGTTCAAGAGAGTACTTATTGACGAAAGGGAAGGGCGCGGTTCAAATAAAAATTTTATATGTCGCAAAGAATGTCCACTATTTATATCCGAATGAGCGATTGCCTCTAATATGTCACGATAAACACTGGAAACCTTGTAAAGATTCTTTACTCTTTCTATGCTATCTAAAGAGCGTTGCTTCAAGTATTCGAAATTCTCTAAACATTGCTGGATTTGATTTGTTAATTCATCTACATTTCCCGTAGGATAGAGTTGTCCCTCCTCGAACATTTCATAAGCTGATAGATGGCCAGGATTATCTGATAGGATAGTTGGCAGGCCATTCATAATGGATTCTATATAGACTAGACCAAAGGTCTCCATAGCGGATGGAAAAACTGCCACATCGGTCGTTGTTGCCTCAGCCCAAGGATTATCACGATATCCTAAAAACTGGACATCTTCTAACTGATGTTCAGCTATATAGGAGTCACACTTATTCTTATATTCATTGTCCCAAGCCCCAATAAAGACTAGTTCTGGTCTTGGCTGAGGGAGTTGTGCATAAGCTTGAAGGAGTTCTAGTTGATTTTTTCTCTCTGTTAGACGACCAACCGACAGAATACGACACTCAGTTCCAGCAAGTTTGTGCTCCTTTTTAACTTCAATCTCAGTAAACGGGGCAAAGGACTGAATTTCTCTATAAGGGAGATGCTGGGCTAGTCTTTTTTGCAGAGAACCTGTTACCGCAAAAATCTCCTTAGAATATTCATCCACAAAATCAATTTTCTCTTTATAATAACCAAATTCTCCCTCAGGAAATTCATGAATCAGCCAGAAATGCGGAATATCCTCACAAGCTGCTGCTACTGCTCCTTGAAACATATTAACTGTATTTGTAATGACCAAGTCAATATGGCTATCTGCCATTAACTTTCTCAGCGCAGCAATATTTTCTTGGTAAGAATTTACCCTCTCTTCATGAGTTCCAGGAAGACCACCTGGTGCATCCTCCCACCACCATTTAACCGATGGCAGAGCAATGGTCCTAATTCCTTCTTTTGAAAGAGTAGAAATATAGTCTTGCTGGACTTGGACATGATAATCTGGTATCGCATTGATAACGTGATAGCCATCTTGAACCAAATACTTCATCAGATGGAAAATAGAAATCTCTGCCCCATTATCCAAGGTTCCAGTCGGCGAAATGAATAAAATATTTTTCTTCATAGCTTATCCTTACCAATTCCAATAGAATGGAATCATTAAATAGATTGAAATTAAAAAGTTAGCTGACAAAGTGCCTATAAGCAAGTTTTTAACGGTCCGCTCCTGAATCTCCAGCTTGCCCATATTCGCAAGTACAGGTAAGAATAGAATTAGGAAAGGCGTGAAATAGCGGCCCTGAGTTCCAACGGATATCTGAGCACCTTTTCCTAAAACAATTGGAGTCCACTCTAGGTACATGATAGTGACAACAGCAATGACCTGCAAAAGGAAAAGATACGCAGAGACAGTTGCATAGGACTTCGTCATAAAATCTTTCTTAGACTGCAAGAAAATGATAGTCAGTACCGCTACATCAAGAAAGATTAGCCATAGAGGCAACTGAATGGTGAAATTACCCAAAAATCCAAAGAGACCAATAGTCAATATGTTATTGAGGTCACCGTTCATGCGCTGTTTAAACAAAGTGTTGAGCAGAACCCTACTGTAGCGGAAAATCCCTCCTTGATGGCGGACAACCAGATGCAAGGCCAATAAAACTGCGACAAGAGCCAAACTGTAAAAAACATAACGATGACGACCGATAAATTCCTTGGTCGCAAGAAAAGGCTTGTTCAAAACAGCTAAGAATCCTTCCATTTCAAAATCAATGAAAGGCAACAAGCCCAATAACAGAACATTGTTTAATTTGGTTGCAAAGAGTCCAACAGATATAATCAAAAGCTGGATAAAATTCTTATTGGTAAATTTCTTGCTGGAAGCAATATTAGTGAAAAAACCAATAACTAGCATAAGCTCCAAGTAGTTCATTACATCGTAGGAGAGAGAAGCTGCCTGTTGAACCATAATTGGCAGAAGTGAAATGAAAAAGAGAGCTTTCTTGCCGTACTTAAAATACTTAATCAGGAAGTAAACACCCAAAATATAGGCTAGGCCGTTAAAAAATCGCCCCATCATGATAATAACTCCCACTGATGGATAGATAAACGATCCCAAGGTCATGCCAATTAGCTGCGGTAAAAAGGAAAGAGTCTTGAGATTAATCCCCAAAGTAGACTCTTCCTGAGATAAATCCAATTTTTCCGTAAAAAGCTTCTTGTACTCTCTTGGAGAAACATGCGGTTCCGAAGAAATATTTTCCATCCAATTGTAGGTTTTCTCTGTCGGTTTATGGAAAATCTCCCAAGTCATGCGGGCGTGATTCGTTTCATCCGGAACACGGTTGATCGGTTGAACCACCATAAATGTCAAGACAAAGACTGTCGCCAAGACCAAAAAGATATTTTCTATTTTTATCGTCTTACTTCTTTTCAAAATCATTCACCATTTCATCTTTACTATCTAAACTGCAGTTTTCAAGAACAAAATTATAGGCATTTTCTGCTAATTCCTGACGTAGGTCAGACGAAAGAATCAAACGCTCTAACTTTTCTTTCCACTCCCCGTCTTTAGCCAAAAATCCAGTCTCCCCATCTTTCACCATATCAGAGAAGGCCCCAATGTGACTAGCAACTGTAGGAACTTTTACTAAGGCAGCCTCCATCCATTTGATTTCAGACTTAGCCCGGTTAAAGACCGAGTCAACTAGTGGCGCTAAATTGATGTCTACCCTACTAATCAGCTGAGGTAAATCCTTCCAGTCAACATAGTCATGTACAACGATCTGCTGTTGATACGGCTTCATATCCTCTGGAATATCCAGATGTCCGACGATATGAAGCTCCACATTCTTGTAGACTTCAAGCAAGGATTGGATGGCTGGTTTTATCAATTCAAAATTTTCATTGTGGCTGATTGAACCTGAAAAATAGCCAATCTTGACTTTTGAATCCTGCTGACCATAATCTTTGATAAAGTGAGAACTGATTTCAATCAAGTCACTGGAAGCTCGATTTCTGTTCAGCAATACCTTATCTTTATATTTGAGCAGCTCTTCCTTCAGTTGGAAAGTCGAAGTAATCGCTCCATCACAGGCAACTAGCATCTTGCCATAATTTTTGACACCAGCATCATAGTTGCCCTTGTCCTTTTCTGACAAGCCTTGAGTATAGCTCAGCTGATCTGTATAAACTGTATCAAAAACCAAATCATCAATGTCAAAATAAACTGGTTTTTTATCTCTTTTAGCTGTATCGCACAAGAATTGAAGTTGATAAGACCATGGAGCCCGATAGATGATAATATGACTTGCATATCGAGCCTGAGAAATCTCAAATTCTGATACATTTACTACTTTGACCGTGAAGCCGTTTTTTCGCAACTGTTCTGCTTTGTTCAGCACTCGGTAACGTGTACATTGCGGAATGATGTTTTCAACCCCATCTATAATCAAGATATACTGTTCTCTGGAGATTGATTTGAATTTTTGTACAATGTTTTCCAATATTTCAACTGGATAATCTGTTTCCATTTGTACATAATTAAGCAAATCAGGTATTTCCGTTCGTCTTTCCAGCCCCTGCCAACGGAATTGTTGCGCATTATAATTTTGTAATGAGGTGTACTTAACCAAAGGACTACCAGCCCTGAGCATTCTCAAAGGATGAATATACATAGCACTGTCTTTGTTTTCAGACACCAAAGCATCATATCGATAACCCAAATCCGCAAAATACTTAGTAAAAGTTGTTTCGTGTTTCCCAATAGCCTTATCACGCGAATCCGTATCGGTTAGGTTATTCCAATAGTCGAAAAACTCCTCTGATCGAAGCAATAAAGGCTCAATGACAAGAAAATAGGATTGCAGATGTTCTGGAATATAGCCATATTGATTGAAATTCGTGGCATCTTCTTGTACTTCACCAAAGGAAATTCCCCAGAAATCAAGATTTCTATCCGCCATTGTTTGGAAGACCTCATTCAAATCTCTCATTGGACCAATATTCGTATCATTGACTAACAGAAGCTGAGAAGACGTTTGCAACTTTTCCTTACCAATGGTTAAAATACCTTCCCTAAATGCTGCAGCATCGTAACCTGTATTATCCCTTACCAGAACTTGGCCATATTGTTCCAAGACAGATAAATCCTCTGATTTCAATCCTCCATTTACCACAATCAACGTTTCATCTACCAAAGCTGCTAATTTCTCTAAAAATAGAACTTTGTAGCGCTGAAGACTCTCTTCTGCCTCAAAAATGACGTAGATTAGGCACTTTTTGCCAGTCACTTGTTGAAGCTGTTTTCGCTGAGAATTTCGTAAAACTCGATAATAATAGCTTTTTGGCGATTTGATATTTCGTTTTATGGTAATACACTGACGCTTCAATTGAGATAGGACAATTCTAATATTCCGCGGATTTTTGACAATCTGACCTACTTGCTTAATTGGAGTGACGATAGCATTCCCAACACGATAAGAGAGTGAGTTACGTAATTCATCAATGTCATCCTGATATTGATAAATTAATTCACTATCACGTTCCCAGCCTTTCTTTAGCTCATGGATATAATCGGATACCTGATTCATATGCTGAATTAAATCATTCAGTCTGCCATCTAAAGTATAAATATTTGTAGACAAAGCTTGATAAATCTCATCTGGCAACTGTTTCACATACTTACGCAGGATTTTTAGATAGATTTCGTAATGATATCGAGTAGAATCACGTTTAGAGATTGACTCTTTGTCAAAGACCCGGTAATTCAGCTTCGTTTTTGTATCATAAACAGGTTTCGCACCTTGATTAATAATTAAGCTTAAAAGAAAATCATAGTCCTCCAGTTTTTCACGATTCAGCGCTTCATCGTAATAAATACCATCAGCAATTGAGCGACGAATGAGGGAACAGTTGGAAATAAAATTCTCCGTTAAGAAAGCTACCTTGTCAAATGGCCGTGATTTAAGGTAAAACTCCTTTTTATCGGGGTCATACAGATCCCCATAGACAATATCTGCCTCCCCTTGCAGCATGGTTGTATAGAAGCTCTCAATGTAGTCTGAATCCAGAAAATCGTCACTATCCACAAAAATAAAATAAGTGCCTTGAATTTGCTGCAAAGCCTTGTTTCTTGTCTTAACAACCCCCATATTTTCATGGCTTTCAAACCGCGTCGGGAAAGGGGAATCTACCAAAGTTTCTTGGATAATCTGGGCGGACTTGTCTGTGGACCCATCATCCAATACCAACAACTCAATATTTCGATAGGTCTGAGCAAAAATACTGCGCAAACACTGTTCAATGTAGTCTTGATGGTTGTAACATGTTACAACAACAGATATTAAATCTTTCATATACTTTCCTTGTAAATAACTCTATTAGTTTGAGTTAGCATCTTGACTTTTCATGTATGCTTTATTTATCAGATTAGCCACCCACTTTGGCCAGAAAAGCTGATACATGAACAAATCTTCTTTAGTCCGAGTATTATCTGAAATGGTCTTGGTTGTTTCAGATTCTCCATGAATCCGGTGGCACATAAGCTTCTCAGAAATATAAGCAAAGCGACCCTTATAGGCGCTAATCTTGTACCAAGCGTACCAATCCAGACTCACGCGCATTTCCTCATCAAATCGAAAATCTCTTAATAACTCTAGGTTGTAAGTCACCGCTGGACAGGAAATGGGATTGCCAAAAGCCAACACCCGATTTCTCCAAAAACGACTGGATGGCATTAGATTCAAGGTTTTAAGCATGAGAGTCTTGATTTTCAAATTGGTATTAGCTGGAATTTTGACTCCATTTTTCTCTTCAAAATAGTCTGTATAAGCAATGAGAATGTCTTTAGACTGCTCTATTTTTTGCATCACTGCTTCTAGATAAGTAGGTTCATAATAGTCGTCTTGGTGGGCAATGGTAGCATAAGAAGTCTCAGCAAAAGAGAGTGCATTATTCCAGTCCTTACCGATACCGCCGCCTTCTTTCGTATAAAAAGGAATTTCATACTTCTGGCACAGCTGCTTGATTGAATCCAGCGGTGTTGAACTATAACAGATAATCTTTGATGACAAGGTTTGAGCTTGCAGAGACAGGATGCAAGCTTCTAAGAATTCACTTTCGCCATAGGCACAAATCACCCAAGTATGGTTATTTTTCATCTTTTTCACTCTCTAACTTAGACATTTTTTGCTTCATGATGGACAGTTCTTGCACCAGCTGCTTGATTTGTTCCTTTTGCCTTGAAATAGCAATAGTATGCAAAAAAACAATAATCAACAGGAAAAAAATAGCCAAAGACATCACAAAGTTTGATGTCAGCTCAAAACCCAACAATTTAGCGATAGAAACTGGAATCCGATCAAAAGCAGAGATAATAATCAGCACGAAGCCAATAACAATCCACATAAAGGCTTGCTCAAATAAAATATTGTTTTGATTGATATTCCGAAAGACAAAATACAAGAATAAAACTGACGCCACCAGCATGACAATAGACAAAATAGACATTATTCACTCTCTTTCATAAAAGCAGCAATCAAGATTGAAGAGCAAACTTCAATCATATAGCGAATGGATTTAATCGGAGTAATCGAAGAGACTCCTCCTGCACGTTCAAACATATTGGCTGGTGCTTCCACCACTTTATATTTCCGCTTCAAGATATGGACGATTGATTCTGGCTCAGGATATTTTATAGGATAGCGCGCAGCGAATTGTCGAATAATGTCTCGATTGGCCAAACGATAGCCTGATGTGGTATCTAGAATCCTTTTACCAGTTGTTGATTTAATAAAGGCTGAGATAATAGTAATGCCAAAACGACGCATAAAAGTCGTCTGAAATTCTGAGGCCTTGTCACCGATAAAACGAGAACCAACAACCAAATCAGCCTGCTGACGACGAATAGGCTCCAGCAAAGCATCCAGCGACTCGATATCATGCTGGCCGTCTCCATCAAACTGTACGGCCACATCATAATTCTTCTCAAGAGCATACTTATAGCCCGTCTGAACAGCTCCACCAATCCCTAAATTCATAACCAAATGAATAGCATTCAGATGATGGCTGTCCAAAATCTCCTTAGTTCTGTCAACTGACCCATCATTGATAACTACGTAGTCTAAGTCAAAATCAACTTTCTTCCGATATTCTACAATGCTCATAACCGTATTTAAAATACTTTCTTCCTCATTATAAGCAGGAATTATCATTAAAACTTTCATTAATTTAATCTATTCTTTCTATAACATGTCATCACATTATTTTTTGTTTTTCTGCAACTGTTTTTTTCTATATTTCATAAAGCTCGGAATTAGGGAATTGATAATCTTATATCTTAGCATTGGAAAAGGCTTCATAACAATATTAAAGATTCTAAAACAAACAAAATACAGCTGCCAACCTTCTTCCATTGGTGTATCCTTCCATGGAGTTTTGTGTAGATAATAGAGGTACTCCTTTTTAAATCTATGTGTATTCCCCTTCCGCCAAGGTCTCTCTTCACCTAGATAATGAATAATTGTAGGTGCTTTCCGAAAATGATTAAAATCTTCCTGAGACACAAACTTAGTTGGCTTACTTAATTCACTCAACGTTTTATAAGGATAGACATCATAAATATTAAAATAATTAAAGGAAATTGGCAAGGTAAAAATTTGCTCTTTCAAGGCTCCATTTAAGGCATCTTGGTCTGGTGCGAATAGCTTCCCTTCATGAAATTGATAAAATTCTATGACTTTTTTACCAATCTCTTCCCTACGCCATTTTTTTAGATCGATCAATAGGACACCCGAATTATGATAGGGATGCTCTTTCAAAGCTAGAAATTCCTTTCTTGACTTATCGACAGTTGGTTCAGGACACATACCTATTACCTTATCTCCTAAGTCGCTATAAAACAATGAACCTAAATCTTTTAGAACTAGTGTATCTCCATCGAGATATAAGATCCTATCAACTTCTTGTGGAAGAAGCTTATCTAAAAAAAGACGTGCTAAAATAATTGAAGACCAACCGTTTGTATCAAAATCAAAGTCAATATAGTCTGCGATATTATTTATAGAAATAATACAAACTTTTCTATCGTAACTTTTAGCGAATCCTTTTAATTTATTTTGATTCTCTTCGCTTATCCTCTCGCCAATTAAATATACTGTAATATTCTCAGCAGATTTATTATTCTCAAATAGAGAACACATACAGGTTGCAACTTGAGGTACAAACGCATCATTTAATGTAAATAAGATATTCATAGAATCCTACTTCTTTCTTTTTTCCTGATTTTTAACAACGCCATAAATAATCAGACTTGTTGCATAAAAGACGCACATGGAGATTAAAAAGGAATTAGCAGCTCCGAGCAATTTTTGGTCACGGATAAATGGTAAGGTAATAGATTTTGAAACAGCAAATGTCAATAAATAGGCTATCATCAGATAATGCTGTTTTCTAAAGATGGTCATAATGATATCAACTACTAGAGCAAAAACATTCAAAATGCCACCTATAAGTAGTATAGTGAAAGGAAGCTTATACTCCTGTAATCGGATACCATAAACAGCTCCAAGCACTTCTGTACCAATTAGATAACCCAAAACAACAATAACAACTCCTAAAACAGTCATTACTAGATATAGCGTATTGACCTGTTTGAAAAATAGTGTAAATTTCTTCTCATTCCAATAAATAGAAAGCTGTGTAGTCAACGGTCTCAGGACGAAGAATAAAAGGGATAGGACAAAGACAGGCATGAATAGAACATTAAAGTCTCTTTGAACCCCAGATGAAAAATAGCCATTTGTCAAAAGGTAATCAATATCAATTTTTGGCTCGTTATAGATATACGTTATCAAAAATCCATTTAAAAACAAGGGAAAACTATTTTTTAAAATAGAATAAACATTTTTTCTGTCATCATGGAGTTTAGGCGAAAACATTTCCTGAGAAAAATACAATCTACAGTTTCTGAAATCTAAAGGGAAGGTCAGAATGAAATTCGCACAGCAAATAACAATACTAGCTACCATCAATGATTTTGTAAGCAACAGGACTATCGCAAATATTAACATACAAATCCAGCTCCTATAGAATTGCACCTTTCCGGCTAAGTCTGATCTATTTTTTTGCTGAAATAATCCTTGAAAAACATCTGAATACGCATCTATAGCCCGATAAAGAACAAGCAATAAAATAATACTAGATTTGTAAACATCATACCCTTGCCATAGAGTATAGATAAACGATGTTAAAATCATCAAAAAGACCGTGAAAAGTCTCGTGTTGTGATAAGAAGCAAATTGGTACCTTTCTTTTACATCCGTAGATTGCAGATTTCTAACTTGAAAATAACCTAGAACAAAGAACTGCTGACCAAGAGCATAAGCAATACTAAAAATATCAGAATCTCTTGAATCTAGAAATCTAGAAGCTAGTAGAAGCAAGACGACTGATATCAATGATGATGAGACTGTCCCCAGCATATTCCATATATAATTGCTCTTAACTGACGGTAGTGAAATTTCTGATTTCTGGGACATTCTATCTTCTCCAATTATGTTCTAGTTCTTATTATACTATACTTTCCATTAAATGTGAAAAGCCACTGTTAAATAGCCATCAAAAAAGGACTCAAAGGTCCTTTTGATAGATATCAGTGTTTTTTATCCTGCTTGTAAAACTCTTTCAAAGCATCCTGCCAAGTTGGAATGACAAAGCCTGTAGCCTTGGCCTTGGCCAGACTCATAGTTGAGTTGAAAGGTCGCTTAGCCTTAGCTGGGAACTTGCTAGAATCCACCGGTTGGACTTCCACATCCGTATCTTTGAGAATTTCCACTGCAAAGTCATACCAAGTTGTATCCTCTGCCGCGTCATTAGACAGATGGTAATAACCAAATTCCTTTTGATTTTCAGCCAGATAGGTCATAAACTCAGCCAGCGTACGAGTCCAGGTCGGACGGCCATGCTGGTCATTAACTACTGTCAGAGTTTTATGTGTCTTAGCAAGATTTTGCATGGTAAAGACAAAGTTTTTACCGTAGTTCCCAAAGACCCAAGCAGTACGGATAATGTAGAAACGGCTGGAATATTTCTCAACCAGCTCCTCACCCATGCGCTTGGTACGGCCATACTCGGTCTGTGGATCAGGCCTATCGTCTACTTCCCATTCCTCTCCGACAGGCTTTTGTCCGTCAAAGACATAGTCTGTTGAGATGTAGACCATGGTCGCCCCGTGCGCTTCTGCTGCTTTTGCTACATTTTCGGTTCCGGTCACATTGATGGCATAGTCCAGCTCTTTTCCTTCGTCCTCAGCCGCATCAACTGCAGTATAAGCTGCGCAGTGATAAACCAAGCTTGGCTTGACTTCCGCAAAGACCTTGTCTACCATTTGGGCATTGGTAATATCCATTTCTGCCACATCAACAGCCACATACTCCTCATTGCGCTCATCCAAAAGATAGCGGAGCTCTGTACCCAGCTGTCCATTCGCACCTGTAATTAAAATCATATGTTTGTCCTTTCATATCATAAAAATTCGATGAATTTATTATACCAAAAAAAGCAGAAAAAATCTGCTCGATCAAATCATTATCGGAAAATCTCTTCAGTTGGAACACTAAAGAATAGTTTCTTATTCCCTTTGATACTCCGTATATAAGTTATACAACAATCTGCAAGTAATAATGAATAGACTTATCATCAAATGCAATAGAGTATAGAGAAATCTACAGTATACAATATAAAATTAAAGTTTTCTTCATTCTCCTATAAGACAGGAAATATTCTATTTCATGATAACAAATAATTCATTGTTTTTAAGATAGATATTATATAACTTTGTTTCCTCAAGTAATGTATACTTTTCACTACTAAAATCCAAATTAGAAGTATCAATTAATTTGAAGTCGACATTTAAGTTAGTTATACTATTAAATCTCATCGTCATATCCCAAGACACATTCGTATTTGGCATAATCAAACTTTTTAATATTGGATAAACAGAAGCTGTATTACTAAATACTGGAGAATCAGAAAGAAATCGATTCACATTAATAACTGTTTTTTCTGGTTCAACATACTTATTTAGGGAGGAAGCTAGCAATATGCTCTGCGATTTGAACATATCATTTTGTTGTTTTAGACTGCTCACGTAAACAAAAGAGAAAGATAGGAAATAGAAAACTAATAATCCAGAAACGAGGGACTTAATCCCACGTAGAATCTTACTCTTTTCAATACACTCTAAGCTAACAATTAAGATAATCGCTAAAAAAATTCCGTAACCATATTCATATCTTGGCCTCATAAGATAATAAGGATTAGACAAAATCAAATAGGTTCCATAGCTAAATACACTTCCTAAGCTTAACCAAATCAGCATATAAATAAAGTTTAAAACAGACTTTGTTTTTGATAAGCGAACCACACTAATAGTCAAGAGAAGTATAGCAATTATACTTAGTAAGATCCAAATAGTTGAACTTTGTAAAAATATATTTTTCAAATATCCCTTGGCATTCAAAATTATTATTTTAAGAATTCCTAATCCCTTTGGAATATTAGCTTGATCGACAAAAATAGGAGGCTTTATAAAAATTTGTATACGATATAAAACCAATCCAACTACATAAGACAAGATTGAAATAACAATTTTAGAAATTTCTTCTTTAAACTGACTTCCTTGCAATAATTCTAAAAATATTAGCGTCATGGTTACCATAATGTACACTCCTGAAGAAGCTTGGTAGGAATTGCACATTAAGAATATACCAACAACTGACATGATTCCAAATATTTTTTTATTATCCCAGAAAATAAACGGAATGATTGAAACTAATATACTTAAAGTCATAAAAGGATTATCAAACCTAAAACTTAATGGTTCTAAAAACCATGGGTTAATTCCTATAATGGTTGAAGCACATGCAGTTACAAAAGTTATCTTATTTTTAGGATATAAGACAAATAATAAAACCAAGCTAGCAAGAGATAGAAAACAAGCTGACAGAATATGAGTAGTTAATCCTAAATCTGTCAGATGCTTCCCACCCTGTATTAAACGAGCAGAATACTCACTTAAATATCTTGAATAATGCTCAGAAAATCCTGAATAACCTTGTAATTGTCTTCCAATATCATCAATGTAAGGATATTCAGCCAAACCAATATTTATATTGACAATTGAATAAATAATAAAAATTAAAAGTGCAGAAAATTTATTTAAAAGAAAATAATTTTTAAAATCTGAAAAACGGTTTTTGAAAATCACTTACTCTTCTCCTTAATCACATAAACAGGGCGTTTCTTTGTTTCCATGAAGATTTTGCCGATGTACTTGCCCAATATACCGATGGTCAACAGCTGGAAGCCTCCGATAAGAAGAATGACAGTCATAAGGGACGGCCAACCCGATGTCGGATCACCAAAAACCAAGGTACGGATAATAATTACTGCCATCAGGATAAAAGCTAAAATCCAGGACAGGATGCCCCCTAAAAAGGCGATGTTGAGAGGCGCATCAGAGAAATTGACGATGCCTTCCAAAGAATAGTTGAAAAGAGACCAGAAATTCCAAGAGGTCTTGCCAGCCACTCGTTCAACATTTTTGTATTCCAAGTACTCAGTATTGAAGCCAACCCAGGCAAAAATTCCCTTGGAGAAGCGATTGTACTCTGAAACCTCCAGAATGGCTTCTACCATCGGGCGGCGCATCAGTCGGAAGTCACGCGCACCATCTACCATCTGTACCTGACTAATCTTGTTAATCAGCTTATAGAACAAATTGGCAAAAAAGCTTCGAATTGGCGGCTCTCCCTCGCGAGTGGTTCGACGGGTTCCTACGCAGTCTAGCTCGGGATTCGAGTCGAGCATGGCCTTCATCTCAATCAGAAGCTCGGGCGGATCCTGCAAATCCACATCCATAACCGTCACAAAATCCCCACTCGCCTCTTGCAAACCAGCGTAAAGCGCTGCTTCTTTTCCAAAATTACGAGAAAAGGACAGATAGTGCACGTCTGGACAGCGACTGCTGAGCTCACGCAAAACAGCCAAGGTCCGATCCGTCGATCCGTCATTGACAAAAATATATTCGAACTGGTCACAGATTTGATATTTGACCGCTTCCATGGCTTCATGAAACAAAGGAATAGACTCTTCTTCATTGAAGCACGGAACAATCACTGAAATTGTCATTTTGATCACCTACTATTTTTTAATATCTTTCATTGTACCAAAAAACTAGGCGAAAACCTAGTTTTATTCTTATTTGCTCTGTCTAGAGGCCCTGAAAATTAGATAGTTTCCAAAGCTATTCTCAGATCCTCTATCAAGTCATCCACATTTTCCAAGCCGATAGAGAGACGGATTTGATTTGGTGTAATGCCTGCTGCCAGCTGAGCCTCTGGTGACATCTGACCATGAGTCGTTGTAGCTGGATGGACAACCAGAGACTTAGCATCTGCTACATTGGCCAAGTCAGAGAAAATCTCCAGGCTGTCAATAACCTTACGAGCTTCTTTCTCCCCACCTTTGACATTAAAAGTGAAAATTGAGCCTACGCCTTTAGGGAAATATTTTTCTGCCAAAGCATGATAAGGACTGTCAGCAAGCTTGGGATAATTGACCTGCTCGACCTTAGGGTGCCCTGCTAGGAAATCTACAATCTTCTCTGCGTTGGACACATGGCGCTCTACGCGCAAAGAGAGAGTTTCCAACCCTTGCAGGAAGAGAAAGGCATTGAAGGGAGACATAGCTGCGCCCGTATCGCGCAAGAGCTGGGTCCGCACAGCAGTGACAAAGGCTGCCGCTCCAACATCGCGCGTATAGCTGATATCGTGGTAGCTCGGGTCCGGGTCAACAAACTGTGGAAACTTGCCAGAAGCTTCCCAGTCGAAGCGACCGCTGTCCACAATCACACCACCGATACTAGTTCCGTGACCGCCGATAAACTTAGTTGCAGAATGGACTGCAATATCCACACCATGAGAAAAAACATTGATCAGATAAGGTGTAGCAAAGGTATTGTCGGAAATCAACGGGATCTTATGAGCATGAACCAGATCTGCCAAAGCTTCAAAGTCAGGAATATTAATCAAAGGATTGCCCAAGCTTTCAATCAGAACCAGCTTGGTATTGTCCTGAATGGCTGCTTCTACTTCAGCCAAATTTTCAATATCGACAAAAGTCGTGGTAATGCCATAGCGAGGCAGGGTTTCCTTGAGCAAATTAAAGGTGCCGCCGTAGATGGTAGAGGCTGCCACTACATGGTCGCCAGCATGCGCCAAAGCTAAAATGGTATAGGTAAGGGCCGCCATACCAGAGGCTGTCGCTAGAGCTCCGACTCCTCCCTCTAAAGCCGCAATCCGCTCCTCAAAAGCAGACAGGGTCGGATTGGTAATCCGAGTGTAGATATTGCCCGGTTTGCGTAGGGCAAAAAGATCTTCTCCCTCCTGAGTATCATCAAACACATAGGAAGTTGTCTGGTAAATAGGCAGAGCCCGCGACTTAGTTGTCGGGTCAACTGTCTGTCCGGCATGGAGCTGCATGGTTTCAAATTTAAATTCACGTGTCATAAGGTCACCTCACTATAGTTATGTGATAAGTCTACCACTAAAAGCCCCGCTTGACTAATAGAATTTCTTTATCAAAAGAAATAAAGAGAAGCTATATCTTATAGCTTCTCGGTTATAATCTCAAAAGTCGCTTGATTGCTAGGCCAGTACAGCTGCGACGAAACTTTGTCTAACGCTATCCACTGAGCTCCCACATGCTCATCAGAAATCTGAATTTCCTTCTGCTCTGTCAGAACTAGAAAGAGATTTTTATGGATGGACAGATCTTCATCAATCTTTACTGTGAAATTTCCAAGACCTGTCAGATTTGAACAATCTAAGAGCAAGCCGGTCTCTTCCTTTATTTCACGAAGACAGGCTTCTTCTGGACTCTCACCACTCTCAATCCCACCAGTAATGGGCTGCCAAAAGGAAACTGTCTCATCCTCAACTTTCAAGAGCAAGATTTCTCGTTCCTCTGGATGGTAGATCCAGGCTTCAATCGACCGCCTCATCATGATTTTTTCTCAATCGGTGCTATGCTGGCCAGCACTTTCTTCAGACCAACTTCTGGGAAATTAATCTTGAGCTCTTGACTGTTTCCGCTACCAGAGACTGCCAGAACAGTCCCATCGCCCCATTTCTTGTGGTGGGCAATATCTCCAATAGCCCAAGCAACTTCCGGCTTAGATAGCTGGTTCTGAACGCTCTTGCCAAAAGGCAGGCTGCCTGTAGAAATCGAACTTGGTGCTGCCTGACGTTTCCGCTCTTGTAGAGCCTGGGCCAGACTCATGCCCTGACCGAATTTGCTAGTATCGCTGTTGGTATAACTAACCTTAAAGGAGCTGTTGGCTGGTCGAGCCAGTCCCTGATAGTTTAGCAAGTCTGAACTGATTTCTCTCAAGAAGCGAGTCGGCTGATTGTAGTTGGTACGACCATAAAGCAGACGGGAATTGGCATTGGTCAGATAGAGAATTTTTTCTGCTCGGGTGATACCGACATAGGCCAGACGGCGCTCCTCTTCCAGCTCATCCTCATCTTCAGATGCTCGGCTCAGAGGGAAGACATTTTCCTCCATACCAACCAGAAAAACGACTGGAAATTCCAATCCCTTGGCTGCGTGGAGGGTCATCAGAGTTACTTCAGAACTCTCCTGATCTCCGTCGTCTGTGTCTGCGATCAAGGCTAAGTCATTGAGAAATCGGCTGAGCTTATCAAGACCAGACTCATCAGTAGGATTGTCTGGACTTTCGTCAAAATTCTTGGTTACAGACAGGAATTCTTCGATATTTTCAATCCGTGCCTGGCTTTCCAAAGTTGCCTGCGCAGCTAAGGCCGCAGCATAACCTGTCTTTTCCAACACAGCTTCTACCAGCTCCGTCACTGTATAGTCGTCCAAGCGCTCCCGCAAATCTAGAAGCATATTGGCAAAATCATAGACCGCCTGAGCCGCCTTACCCTTGACTGGCGAAAGCATGATATTGGCTGACGCCTCTAGCAAAGAGATTTCCTGACTAGCCGCAAAATTCCGAATCTTGTCTACCGTTCCTGGACCGACACCCCGCTTGGGTTCATTGACCACGCGCTCATAGCTGATATTATCGCTAGGATTGGCAATAAGGTTGAGATAAGAAATAACATCACGGATTTCTTTACGGCTATAGAACTTGGTGCCACCGACCATGGTGTAGGGAATATTGGCCTTGAGCAGGGCTTCCTCCACCGTACGTGACTGGGCATTGGTCCGATACAGGACTGCAAAATCCCTATGACTGTAACCTTCTCGACTCAACTGATCAATAGTTCGAGCGACAAAAAGAGCCTCGTCCTGCTCGTCATTAGCCCGATAGTAGACAATTTCCTCACCGTCTTCGTTTTGAGTCCAGAGATTTTTAGGACGGCGGTTGCGGTTGTTTCGGATGACTTCATTAGCCGCCTGAAGGATAATTTTAGTCGAGCGATAGTTTTCCTCTAGCAGAGCTACCTTAGCTTCTGGATAATCCTTTTCAAAGTCAAGGATATTCTGCATATCGGCTCCCCGCCAGCCATAGATAGACTGGTCAGCATCTCCGACAACGCAGATATTCTTAAAGCGAGAAGCTAAGAGCTTGACCAGCTGGTACTGGGCATGGTTGGTATCCTGATACTCGTCTACATGGATGTACTGGTAACGTTGCTGGTAGTAGGTCAGGACGTCAGGATTTTGGTCAAAAAGGCGCAGAGTCAGCATAATCAAATCGTCAAAATCCATGGCCTCAGACTGGCGCAATTCCTTTTGATAGGCCGTGTAGCACTTGGCTACAATCTCTGTGTACATATCACCAGCCATATTTGCATAGGCCACCTCGTCAATCAGGTCGTTCTTGGCATTTGAAATGGTCCCCAGAATGGCGCGCTCATTCCACTTTTTAGGATCCAGATTGAGATTTTTGAGAATCCTTTTCATCAAAGTTCGCTGCTCACCCGGATCAACAATGGTGAAGTTGCGGTTGTAGCCAATATGATCTGCTTCTCGCCGCAGGATACGTACACACATGGAGTGGAAGGTAGCGATTAAGCAATCTTGGGTGGCTGGATTGAGTGTAGCTGCTCGTTCCTTCATCTCCCGCGCTGCCTTATTGGTAAAGGTAATGGCTAGGATATTCCAAGGATTGACCATCTTCTCATCAATCAAATAGGCGATGCGGTGAGTCAAGACACGAGTCTTTCCTGAACCAGCCCCCGCCATAATCAACAAGGGGCCTTCTGTCGTCTGGACCGCTTCTGCCTGACGGTCATTCATACCGTTTAATAAGGGATTCATCTTCTATCCTTTCAATATAACATCAAACTGAAAATCAATGCTTCCATTATATCAAAATTCGAGCGAATTTGTTATCGAAAAGGCAACTACCTCATTTGAAATCCAAGTGTGAAAAAGTTATAATAATAGTTTAGAAAGGGGCAACCATGAACAATCATCCAAGCGACAATCTCAAACTTGCCGAACGAGGCGCCCTCCTAGCAATTGCCACCTACATTGGCCTATCCGTTACAAAAATCATTGCAGGTGCAGCACTGACATCCTCCAGTTTGACGGCGGATGGTTTCAACAACGTCTCCGATATCGTTGCCAATCTAGCAGTCCTAATTGGCCTGCGCATGGCGCGAAAACCAGCGGATAAGGACCACCGCTTCGGCCATTGGAAGATTGAAGATCTGGCCAGTCTGATTACCTCTTTCATCATGTTTTTTGTCGGCTTCAATGTCCTCATTGATACAGCTCAAAAAATCATTAACAAGGAAGAAACCTTGATTGATCCTGTGGGTGCTGTTGTCGGAATTGTATCGGCCATCATCATGTTTGGTGTCTATCTTTACAATAAAAATCTAGCCAAAAGAGTAAAATCCAAAGCTCTGGATGCGGCTGCCAAGGACAATCTATCGGACGCTATCACTTCTCTGGGCACATCCGTTGCCATTATTGCCAGCTCCCTGAAATTCCCTATCGTTGATAAGCTAGCAGCCATCGTTATTACGTTTTTCATTCTAAAAACAGCCTATGATATCTTTATAGAGTCTTCTTTCAGCCTGTCAGATGGCTTTGATCAGGACCTTTTAGACGATTACAAGCGTGCCATTTTGGAAATTCCTAAAATCACACGCGTCAAATCCCAGCGTGGTCGGACCTATGGTAGTAATATCTATCTGGATATCATACTGCAAATGAATCCTGACCTCTCCGTCTTTGAAAGCCACGAAATTGCTGACCAGGTAGAGGATATGCTCAAGGAAGACTTTGGCGTCTTCGACATTGATATTCATATTGAGCCAGCTCCGATTCCTGAAGATGAGATTTTGGATAATGTTTATCAAAAGCTCCTGATGCGTGAGCAATTAGTCGACCAAGGTAGTCAATTGGAGGCGCTTCTTTCCTCTGATTTTGTCTACATTTCCCAAGATGGTCGCCAGCTAAACAAAGAGGAATTTCAACTAGAGAGAGCCCAAACTTCTCCTATCAAAAATTTAGAAATTACATCCGTCAGCCAAAAGACCAAGCTGATTCGCTATCAAATCGGCGATGTCATCCATACTAGCCTCTGGCGCCGACACGAAGTCTGGCAAAATATCTTTCACCAAGAAACACGAAAAAACAACTAGTTTTCTGCTAGTTGTTTTTATATGCTTTCACTTGGTCTGTCGCAATATCCTCTCCAAACCACTTCTCAGCGATTTTCTGGAATTTTCCTTCATGGTATAATTTTCCAAAAGCAGCATTTACTTTTTCAACTAAAGTACGGTCCGCCTTTCTAGCTCCGACCGCAAAGTCCTCGCTCTCAAATCCAACTGAAAAGACTGAATACTGATCTAAAATGCCTTCTTCTGTCAGATAATAATTGGCATAAACACGGTCAATCAAGAGACCATCAATCCGGTCGTTTTGCAAGTCAATCAACGCCTCGTTAAAGCTCTGGTACTGAGTCGCTGTATGATTTTTGACAATGGTTTTCAAAATTTCAGGATTGCTTTCAAAAGCGATGTAGCCAGAAGATCCTGCTTGAGCACCCAATACTTTTCCTGCCATATCACTGGCCTGTGAGATATGAGAGGATTTTTTGCTGACCAAAACCTGTTCATTTTTCATATAAGGATTGGTAAATTCTACCTTTTCCCTTCTCTCATCCGTCGCGGAATAGCCATTCCAGATGAGGTCAATTGTGCCGTTGGTCAACTCTGTTTCTTTCATATCCCAATCAATCGGCTGCCATTTCACCTTAATTCCATATTCCTCAAAAACAGCGTTGGCCAAATCAATGTCAAATCCTGCATAAGTGCCATCTTTTTGCTCAAATCCCATAGGGACAAAGGTATTATCAAAGCCGATTGTAATCTGTTTTTTCTCCTCGTACTTGCTCCAGTTGTCTAAGCTGGGGTCACTGACATTGGAACTACAAGCACCGAGCAGAAAAGTTAGGAGCAAGGTCAAACAGGCCAAAAGAATATTCTTTAGTTTCATTCGGACCTCCCTTATTTTGGTGTGACTTTGAGAATAGAATCCGCAATGTTTTCCGCAAACTGCAAATCATGTGTGACCACAATTTGTGTCATCCCCATTTCCCGATTTTGGAGGATGAGTTTTTCTACTTCCAAGCGTAAGGCAGGGTCCAAGGCAGAAGTCGGCTCATCATATCCGATAATTTCTGGGTTGATCATCATAGCACGAGCCAAAGCGACCCGCTGTTTTTGCCCGCCTGACAGCGAATAAGGATAGGCCTTGGCATGCTCGGACAAGCCTAAGCGAGCCAATAAGCCCTGCGCCTTCTCTTCAGCTTCTTCTTTGGAAATGTTCATTGTATATATTGGTGATAAGGTCAAATTTTCCAAGACAGACAAATGAGGAAAGAGTTGAAAATCTTGAAAGACGAAGCCTAGAAGATTGCGCTTTTCAAGTTCAGTGACATCCAAAGTCTCTCCATTGTAAATCACTTGCCCCGAATCAATTGTCTCCAAACCTGCCAGCATTCGCAGAAGGGTCGTCTTCCCTCCGCCAGAAGGTCCAACAATGGCCAATACTTGCTTTTCAGGCACAATCAAATTAAAATCCTTTAGAATCTGCTTATCACCAAATTTTTTACTAATATTTCGTAATTCTAACATAATAGCACCTACTTATAATAACTAAATTTCTTTTCGACCTGCTTGGCAATCAAGGTAGCCAGACCGATTAAGAGTAAATAAATCAAGCCTGCAACAAACATCGGTGCCAGACTGGCATCTCGGTTGGCCGCTGTACGACTAGCCAAAATTAAGTCTGAAATGCCTAAAGCATAAACCAAAGAGGTATCTTTCACCAAAGTCATGACTTCATTAAATACGCTTGGTAGCACAATTTTTACGACCTGCGGCAAAATAATCAGGCGAATCGTCTGAACAGGAGTAAATTTCAAAACCTTCGCAGCTTCATACTGTCCAGTCGGAATGGAAGAAATGCCGCCGCGGAAGATCTCCGCAAAATAAGCTGCATAGTTTAATGTAAAGGCAATAATCGCTGCAGGAATCCGATCCAGCCGAACGCCGATACTTGGCAAAACATAGTAAATAAAGATTAACTGCAATAAAAGCGGCGTCCCACGCATAATCCAAATGTAAATATGGAGCAGCCATTGCAGGGGCTTCAAGCGAATTTGCATTGAAAATGCCAGCATAATTCCCAAAGGAATCGAAAAAACCAAGACCAAAGCAAACACCTGCAAGGTAGTTGCCGCTCCACTTAGAAGACTAGGTAAAATTTCCAAAATATAGCTCATTCTCTTCCTCCTAAATAAATATTATACCATTATAGCAGAATTTTAAAAAAATACAACCAGAAATTACAAAAAAGTTATAGTAAGAAAATCGAAATCAAACATAACTAAAATCCGACTCTCCTTTCAAGAATCGGATTTATTTGACTATGGGGAGCTTCGTGTCGTTTTGGAACCATTCGAAACAACACAGCTCTAAAACTGACAAATAACCTTTCAACCAAAAGGAGAGGTTAGCTCTTTGTTAATTACAGTGGCTTCATGAAAAAACACATTCTGGGAGGGAGCGACAGACAACAAGTCTGTCAGCCAATGCTTAATCCACGTCCCCGTGAAGGGAGCGACGTTTAAATGTAGGGGATGAAATCCCTGATTATTTATTTCAATCCACGCCCCCGTGAAGGGAGCGACTGGATCATTCTGCCGAAGCCTACCGAAATAACCACATTTCAATCCACGCCCCCGTGAAGGGAGCGACATAAAATCAATTCTGATACTCGACACGGCTTCGAATTTCAATCCACGCCCCCGTGAAGGGAGCGACAGACATTTGTCAGCATCTTAGTTGGTTTTTGGGAAATTTCAATCCACGCCCCCGTGAAGGGAGCGACGAGTACTTTTTCATTTACGGGTAATTTTCGACCAATTTCAATCCACGCCCCCGTGAAGGGAGCGACTTTAGGTTGTCGAGCATTGTGTAGTTATCTTTAGCATTTCAATCCACGCCCCCGTGAAGGGAGCGACTTGGTTTGTTGGGTTGTGGTTTACCTGGAGTGTATTTCAATCCACGCCCCCGTGAAGGGAGCGACTTCTCGTATTACGCGCATCACAGGTGATATTCCTATTTCAATCCACGCCCCCGTGAAGGGAGCGACTTTATACGAAAAATGTTGAAAAACTAAGCGATCAATTTCAATCCACGCCCCCGTGAAGGGAGCGACTTTCATTTTTCATTTTTAATTCCTTTCTAAATCCATTTCAATCCACGCCCCCGTGAAGGGAGCGACGTCCGCCCCTTTTGAAAATAATGACTTGCGCTTACATTTCAATCCACGCCCCCGTGAAGGGAGCGACGAAATACACAAACCCTGAAATTATCTCAGCTTGTATTTCAATCCACGCCCCCGTGAAGGGAGCGACTTGTTAGCTTGGAAATGTTCAGTAGTAAAATTAGATTTCAATCCACGCCCCCGTGAAGGGAGCGACTGGAACTTAGGCGGAATGACAATGTAAATGCTATATTTCAATCCACGCCCCCGTGAAGGGAGCGACAATACTACATCCAAACTCAATCTTATTACCTTGATATTTCAATCCACGCCCCCGTGAAGGGAGCGACTCATTCGGAAGATGATAGTTAAATATTATCCAATATTTCAATCCACGCCCCCGTGAAGGGAGCGACTAGCGTTTGTCTTCACATAATTGTCAATCGTGTAATTTCAATCCACGCCCCCGTGAAGGGAGCGACCCAGCCCCTCCACTTTCTGTCACAGTATAAAATAGATTTCAATCCACGCCCCCGTGAAGGGAGCGACTCCATATTGACTAATTAGGCTTTCTAAATACCCTATTTCAATCCACGCCCCCGTGAAGGGAGCGACAGCGCGTAGTTGCACTGTTTTAGGCAAAAATTATCTTTCGAGGAAAGTAAACTCTTCTAGAATTTCGAATTTTTGCCTTATTTTTGTTTATTTTTTGCGCGAAAGTCCTGCTTTTTTCTGAGTAACATCCATTCGCACTAGACTATTTAAAGGAGTAATACCCCTATATCAGGATCATAACTTGTATCACGTCCAATCGTTTCTAGACGATTTTGCCAGTTTTTTCCTAGCAAATAAAAACGAATACTGTCGGACTCAGTGTCAATTATACTCAAAAGCTTAGCTTTTATTTCTACAAATTCTGCAGGAGTTACTGAGCATTCAAAAACTGAATTCTGAACGCGTTGCCCATAATCAACGCATAATTTTGCCACATGACGTAATCTTTTCCTGCCTTGCGCAGTTTCAGTATTCACATCATATGTTACTAATACCATCATAAACCGGCTCCTATATTAAAAACGGTGGATAGGATTCCAATTCTCCACGGATTGTCTTGGCCAATAACTGTGCTTGGATATAGGGCAGTAACATCAATTTCACTTTTTCTTTAGTGAAAGGATGTTCTACTTCCTGATGTTTCCGCTTTTGCCAGGCTTCAATAAAAATTGCACGCCCTTTTTCAGTTAATATGACACTTCCATTTTCCTTAAAGTCAAAATGTTTTTTGCTTAACTGAGCTTTATTTATCAAAGAAAACACAAATCTGTCAACTATATAAGCACGAAATTCTTCGACTAAATCCAATGCCAAGCTAGCACGACCTGGCCTATCCGTATGAAAGAAGCCAACATAACTATCCAGCCCTACTGCTTCCAAAGCAGATTGGCATTCATATGTTAATAAACTATAGCCAAATGATAACAAAGCATTGACACAATCTAATGGAGGGCGTCTAGTTCGCCCATTAAACTGAAAAGTCTCCTTATCAGTTAATACTAAATCATTAAAAATACGAAAATATTGGTTTGCTGCCTGACCCTCTATTCCTAAAAGAGAATCCTTGTTTTCAGCTGCTTGAACCTGTTCCAAGGCCCAAGTCAATTCCGTATTCACTTCTTCAAATAGTTGGCTATCAATCCGATCGCGATGATCACGCTTAAAACGTAGTAAATATTTTCTAGAATTTGAAATTTTAGCAAGAATAAAATGTTTTGCATATTCTAGAGATTGTTCTTCATCAGCCAAACGATAATGCTGCCTTCTTAGCAAAACATTCCCATTTGTTTGCCCAACAAATCGACCGCAAAAGCGTCCTTGCGGGGTATGGAAGGACAAATTAATCTGATTCTCAGCACAGAGTTCAATCAAAGAAGGAGACGCTCCCAAATAAGAAAAACAAACAATGCCGTCAATAATTCGATACGGGAAACGACTGATAACTTTACCTTCTTGCTTGATAACGATATTATCTCTTTCACGGGTTAAATAAAAATTATCTTGAGTCAAATATAGAGTATTAAGTAGCTTTTTCATAAGCTATCCTCACTTTTTAATGCTTGGAAAATGTAATTGTCAATATTGCGCGCCTTTTTACTCAAACGCGGCATGCAAATATCAACTAAGGAGCATAACTGACAGTTTTTAAAATATTCAGCTTTTGGAATAAGCTTTTTGTCATAATATTCATGCATTTGGCAAGCTAACTCGGCTACTTCTTTTCGTAAATCAGAAGTGATTTCTATTCGCTTCTTTTGATTCACACTATGGTAATAAAGATAGCCATACTCGATTGCGCACCCAAGAGTTTCTTCAAGACAAATCGTTTGAGCAACCAGCTGAACAATATCCCGGGTATCTCTTTTTGGTTTTCCACGCTTATATTCAATAATGACAGGAAGCCATTTGCCACGTTTTCCTTTTAATGGAACTCCATTTTCATCCTTATGGAATTCAACCACATCCAATATCCCATAGAGACCAAGCTCTTTTGATGAGACATGCATAGCTCGTGAGGTAATGACATCCTTTCGCTTTTCTTTAATATAAGGATTATCCGCCTTTTGATGCAAAATCTGTCCATGAGCTGTCGCTTCGTTTTCAGCCCACTGCTGCTCAATATGAATCAAACTCCATTGGCGCTTGCAGAATTGGAAATGCTGAATACCAGATAACATCAAATAGTCACTTTCAGCATAAACCATTTTACAGTCCTTCTAAGATATCAACTTTCAATCCTTTAGCTTCATACTCTGCTAATTTTTCTTGATTAAGATGAATGCGGTAATCATCGTAACTATCTTTATCCTGTTTTTCTTTGTCAAATTCAATCAAATCAAAAACACGCGCACTGGAAACATTTCCCAACTTATTAGAATGAGTAAACCAGAAGACTTCCCTCACGCGCATAGAACCTTCTGGACGAGCAGAAGAAGAATCGTTTTCAAAAAGACTAACGAGCACTTCCTTAATAACTTCAGCATCTTCGTTAGAGAATCCTGTTTTTTCAGCAAAATTTGGATTAATCGAACCTTTGATGACATAGACACCATAGTCCACAAAATGCTTGGTCCCCATCGTATCAGATGAACGTCCACCTGCTTTTTTAGGTTCGACACCATTTGTGCTTCGAGTAATCTGTAAACTAGAGATGATGATTGGATCCAAAGATTTAGCCATGCTGACAGAAACCGGTCCACGAATAGCAAAAGAACGATCTTTTAGATAAGTGAAAACTTGACCGAATGAACGGACATCGATCCATAATTGATTGGCTTTTTCATTAATTTCTTCATCTGATTCTTTTCCTGTAAATTGAGTCTTGAACCGTTTCTCGAGTGAATTAAGCCCATCCTCAATACGATCATTTGCTTGTACAAAGATGGTATGACCCAAATCCTGCATCCGATTGCGGATTTTGCGCTTGATGGCTACATCACTGATTAAACCTTGATTAGCTGCATTTGTTCTTGGCATATTTCCTGACAAGGGATCTCCATTTGCATTAGCTTCCCTCACTTCAACCGTTACCATAAAATCAATCTTGTGTTCCAACATCTACTATTCCTCACTTTCATTTTTTTTCTTGTTTTGTATAAAAGAACTGCTTTTCAGCATAGTAACCAAAAATAAATTGATAATCCAAGGGATCATTGATATCCTTCTTTGCCATTAGGGGGCTGAGTAATTGGACAATTTCTGCTCGCTCTTTGTCTAATTTATGAAAGATTCCATGAGCGTTTAATTTCACAGCCTCTTCATAAGGCTTGATTTTATTTGTCAAATTCATCATTAACTTGGCTGGCTGGCTGGTATAGGCATTCCAGTATCTCTCGGCATTTGTTATCCTATTAGATTCTTTCTTGTCCTTATTTGGATTCTCAATTTCATATTTTTTCAATTCCATCAATTCAAAAATAGCTAATAATCTTCCGAAGAGATAGGAACGATTAGTATTTTCGTGATCTAACATTGGTTTAAACTCCCTTCCATATTGTTTGTGTAAAATCGCTAAACTTATTTGCTGCACCTGAGACCAGTGATTAGGGTACTTTTGTCGCTGTTTAATATTCGTTTCTAACTTCTTAACGATAGTACTAGGCACTGGATTCCCATCAATCAAAGCTGTTACTAATTGCTGATATTGATCGCTCTTAAAACTGTCATTGTCCAATTCTAAATATCGTTCTCTATCAACACCGTAAGCAGCATTAATAATCTCACTAAAAGTAGGCGTTCTAAATTTATAATCTTCTACTTTAGTTTTTGGTTCCCAAGAGTAATTTTCCTGCCATGATTCCAGATTTTTCAATAATTGTGAGACCTGGAGCTGACGGAAATATTTTAAAGCAATACGACCATTGCTTGTTTTATTTAGTATTGCAACGTAGTAGGTTGCATCATTGCCAAATAATTTTCTTCCTTTGATAAACGAAGACCTTATTTTTTTATTTACTTGGTTCGGTTTGAGGAAAACCGAACTGTCTTTTTGGTCTATATCATCTTCAAATAATTCATTAAAAACCGGCTTAACAATATCCAATTGACTCTCATTCGCTAAATCATCACTAAACCAATTGATCAGATATTGTGACGATCCTAGCCAAGTACTACTGTTTTTATTTTCTAGCAGATACTTAATCATTAAATGAATTTTTTCTGAAGTTTCATAGCCAACACTAAAAACATCTTCTCGCTCCTTAAAGCGCCCTTTATAGGCCTCTCCTTTATTACTAACCGAAATAATTTTAGCATTCCCCATCAGTCCTCGATGCTTATTGGTAATTTGCTCCGTTCGTCCGCTAATATTACATATTCCCAAATTATACTGATTAGCTCTTACAAATGAAATATATGATTGATGTAATTCCTTGTAGCTAGTCACTGATTCATCTTTAAAGCCATTAAATCGTACAATTGAAAACTCTAGGAAATAAGCGGATAAATCAACAGTCTTGTTTTTTCCATCAGAGTCAGAATAGGTGATTTTCAATCCCTCTCTTTGGTAATGCTCACCATATAAAGACTGAAGAATGCTACTTAGAAAATCTGTTTGGAGAATAAAATGCTGAATTTTCATCAAAAAATCCTTGACTTTACCTTCCTCACAGTAAGCAATCCAACTAGCTAATTGTTTATGAAAATCATCATATTGTAATTGACTCACCTCTGGTATATAATAAGAAAACTTGTCTACAAGAGGATGTGGAGCAGGATTGCTACCAGATCTTGCTACAGAATTTGCAGTCACAGGAAATATAATCGTTTGATTATCATACATGAATTCTGCCTTATAGAAACTGCCATCCTGATCCAACTTAACTGCAATAATATTTTTACCATTTGACTTCAAACTAGTATGATAAATCGGAAGCAAAACAGGATTGTCCCCACTTTGTTGGTCAACTAAGCCAATTTCTTCTGCTTTTTCATAAGCTTTTAAGAGAGAAGTAAAAAAATCCATTATTCTTCTCCTTTCTCCATAGCGTCATATTCCTTAAGTTCATCATCAACGGACTTAATCTGGCCAAGTGTCTTAAAGGTATAACTAGATAAAGTATTTACAATTTCACACTCAGACTGAGGCTTAAACTTAATCAACCCATTCTCCATCACTGTTTTTGTAAAATAAGATTTTAATGGTGTCGTTTCGTCTTTTGGATAAGCAAAAGAATGGAACATAATACCTAAATCAATAGTAACGCCATCATAATAAGAAGGGGTGTTCTCATACTCTTCCTGACTAATTTCATCGACTAGGCCAAAGCATTCCGTTGTGCCAAGAAAAATATGTCTCCGGCCACCTTTTCGAATAGAACGTTCCATAATGGCTTCATGCTTTTTAGGTAGCCGATCTTGCATCAAATCTTCACGATTCTCATTCCAAATGAAATGGAATTTCACTAGATATTCCACATCACTCAAGTATGAAACATAACTCAAATCCGCACTGTAATCATGTAACAAAGCACGAACACCATGTAGCTCTGTCTGAATTTGATTCATGACCTTAACTTCAGTCACAACATTTGTGAATGTCGGCTTGTAGTACACAGCATCAATTATGCCTTGGAGAGCTTGTCGAGTAGGGGTACTATAAGAGCTCCTTTCGCTTCCGCCTTTAGTTGCAGGATTTGTAAAGATAGCCTGATCCCCACGCACCCTCGCATAGAAATTTCTTGATCTGTACAAGGTTAAAACCTCCTTCTGTGATTCTATAAACCTATCTTAGCACTTGAAACTTCAAAAGTCAATTATTTTCTTTCTATATTTAGTGTTTATAAAATATCTGTTGATTATATGAATCAATTTTGATATAATCTAGCCATCATAGTGCTATCTATGTGGATTGAAATTATATTTAGTGCTTATTTATACTGAATTACAGGTCAACGAAGTCCTCTACTGACTCTCGTCGACCTGTTTTCTTTTAATTTTTACATCAGGAAACTTCCTGACTCTAGGGTGATCCCCTTTTTCTCATCATAATAACCATCTGACAATATCTGAATTTGCCCATTCAAATATGATTTTGTCGCTTCAAGTATTTGATCGTGCTGACGAACATTTACCGTATAGGGCTGCAATTCCTTTAAAAGTGCTTTTATTGTTTGATAGTCTTCGACAGATGGGCAATCATATTCACACAATTCTTCTAAAACCAACAACTTTTCAATAGCTTCTCCATACGGAACCAACACCCCTATTGTGTCATTGTTTATTAAATTCATCCTCAAACCAGCAGTTTTAAAGGCTTGTTTTAACTTTCCTTTAAAATCATTTCTGTCTTGATATGAATTTATGCTTAAATAATCATAAACTGATTCACCATGCGATAAAGGATAATCCATTGAACCTTGATTATTAGCATAATAATATTCAAAAAAATCCCGATTTAAAAGTGACATTTCAATAGGCGATGAGATCTTATGGATAATATGCTCTGTGGCGTCTTTCTTAGCTTTTATTTCTTTCAAGCGTGATAGATTTTCCTCTTCAGCGGTAAGATTGACCAAGGTAACTTGACCTTTATCACGTTTACCTTCACGATTGCATCGTCCACTAGCTTGCACAATTGAATCAACTCCTGCATAAGATCTGATGACGCGATTAAAATCAATGTCAACGCCAGCTTCAATTAGTTGCGTACTAATACAGATAATAGGTATTCCTTTTTTTAGATACTGTTTAATTTCCGATATAATGTCTAATCTGTGCTGAGCACACATATTAGTCGAAAGTTGATAAATAGGTCTATCAGTCAATCTTTCAAGCATCATATAAAATTTATCAACTGTCTTCTTGGTGTTAAAAATCGCAAGAATAGACTCGTCATTTTCCAGTACAAAATCTACTAAATCTGACAGATTGGAATGTTGATTGTTTTCATCAAATTTTCTAAGTTCTGTTCTTGAAAAGACTTCTTTTTCTTCATTAGTTAACTCGACTATATCAGTAGCTTCAGCATATTTCCCACCATAAGAAAGTTTATGTTTAATAGCAGTAGAATCATAAGCAGGCTGTGTAGCCGTACATAAGATAATAGTCGTGTTCATAACTTTATTTAAGAAATTCATGGTTAAATTAAATAAAGTTGTCACCTCAATAGGCAATGATTGCACTTCATCTAAAATCAAAACACTATTCGCTAAACTAGAAAAACGGCGAATATTTGCTGATTTAGTTTTAAATAAAGTTTGAAAAAATTGAACCATTGATGTCAAAACGACTGGACTATCCCAACTTTCTATCAGGTACTCTGGTAATAAGCTCTCTTTTTCGTCTCCCTTATCCTCGTTCTCTTGTTTGTTCTGTACAACATTTGAATGATGCTCTCGTACCCCATCTTCTCCAATAACTTTTTTAATAGCTGCTGCATTTTGTTCTAAAACAGATAAAAAAGGCGTAATATAGAAAAATCTTGATTTATTTTGGTCAACTAACTGATGAAAGGCATATCTCATACTAAGATTCGTTTTCCCAGCGCCAGTAGGAAGATCTAAACGATAGATTCCCGTTGAATCTTTTTCCCCTCTACTCTTAACTCGTTCACCAATTTGTGAACGAATCTCATTAAGTCTTGTAGTTGGATGACTAAAGCTACGATATTTTCGCTCAATAGCTTCAAGATAAGAATCATTTAGTTTTTGTTTTTCTTCATCTTTTAAAGGTTCAATGAGCAAGCCATAAGCATTGACAGTATCTAGTATATCTGCATTCTTCAAAAAAGATAAGTACATGCGAATAAAACAACCACTATAATATTCTTTCTCACTTTCATCAGACCAACTAAGTTTAGACCAGGCTTGCTGGTAATTTGTAAATGCTTTTTCGATTAAATCGTTTAAATCACAGTAACCATGAGGATTTAATTCAGCTTCTAATTCTTGAGCAAAAGGTAGAATATCTTCTTGGTAAGCAAGATTATTCATACATTTTGTCATTCTATGCCTTAATTTATTGAATGCAAATTGTTCTGCTTGAACACCTTCATCTTCCAGAAAAATATTATACATACCGTGGTGAGCTGAAATAACATAAGCACTGATCTCCTGAAAAAGTATCCTATCTTCCATTGGAATACTTGATTTTTTTAAACATGCTTGTATACTTTGAAAGAGATAGATAGCTCCAGCAGATGAATGATCAACATGCTTGTTAGGTTGCATTTCCAATTTATCTTGAAAAGCTTTATTTGCCTTACCTAAATCATGATACAATCCTAGCAAAAAAAGCACATCCCCTTGTCCTAAAGACTCTGCTTGTTTTCTTCCACTTTCAGCAACATTTGTTAAATGTATTTTTAACGATTGCATTTCGTTCGTATCACGATTATAATGAGCTTTTATCATTTTTACCCTCATTTCATTTAGTGTTAATGTTGGAAAAATATTCCAATCTTAAATCTCTAATTTAATAAAACTTCCGGATTTTAAAGCGCTTTCATTTTTGGAGAAAATAGTTTCTGAAGTATTATAGACAGATTACAGAATACTTAAAAGAATAATGTCTTAGTCCTAGAAAATGAATCCTTTATCAATGCGACCATATAGATTAAAACATTACTAATGATCTATACTATAATTATTTAACTTTAATAAAAATCACTGATAATCTTCATAGGAATATATTCAAAACACTATATTAATATCATTGTAAACTTAAAAACTAAAAATTTCAATAGATTATGAGTATTTTTGTTACTTTCTATTAAAAAACGCTACAACATTTGCTGTAGCACTCATTTTTCATTCTTCTATATCTCCATATCTACAGTTATAAAGACTGATATTACTCTCGTTACTCGGTAATGACAGCAAGCCATCTGACTCCTTTAGGCTGAGGATTTCAACTAGTCTTAGAAGAGAATAGTTTTGTTGTAATTATTTTAGAACGATTTTATGAACAATCTTTTGTCCACACTCCTCTTTAATTTTTGTAAAAAGTGAGCGCTAATGCTTGTGTGCTCCACTGCAAAAAACTTACTTTCATCATCTAGCTTCCGATAGACCAATCTCTTTTGAGCATGTATAAGTCTATACCCATCGTTTAGAGCAACAAGAAGAAAAAAATCATAATCGAATAAGAAATATTTTCGAAACTTTTGGGGCAGATTTGGGTCAAATATAACAAAAACCCTTGTTAATCAAGGGTTTTAAGTGTTGTTTAATGTCCCCTGCTGGAATCGAACCAGCAACTACTCCTTAGGAGGGAGTTGTTATATCCATTGAACTAAGGGGACTAGAGAAAAACTCTGCCAAGTGACAGAGTCATTTCTGATATTAACGACGGATTTCTTTGATACGCGCTGCCTTACCTTGCAATGCACGAAGGTAGTACAATTTAGCACGACGAACTTTACCGTAACGAACGACTTCAATCTTATCAACACGTGGAGTGTGGATTGGGAAAGTACGTTCAACACCTACACCGTTAGAGATTTTACGAACTGTGTAGTTTTCTGAGATACCAGCACCTTTACGAGCGATAACGACACCTTCAAAGATCTGGATACGTTCGCGAGTTCCTTCGACAACTTTCGCGTGAACGCGGACAGTGTCACCAGGACGGAATGCAGGGATATCTGAGCGAAGTTGACCTTCAGTCAAACTTTGAATTAATGGATTCATTTTTTCTCCTATCTTGCTAATCTTGTAGTTCTAGACGACAGCGGATTAGCCGTTTTTTTAGTGCATCCATTTATGCACAAAGTATATTATATCAAAATTCTAGCAAAAGTAAAGATTTTTAGATAAAAATTCCTAAAAGAATGGCTAAAAATCCTATAAGGTAGGTCAGCATCAGATAGAGGTTAAATTTCTTCTTATCTGAGAACAGCTCTGCTAATTCCGCATTAAAGGTTGAAAGAGTTGTTAAACCGCCACAGAAGCCAGTTGCTAAAATGCTATACAACTGTTTATCTTGGATATGATTATAAAAATATCCAATCAAAAAGGCTCCCAGTACATTAGCCATCAAGGTGCCTATTGGCAAAGCAGCTCTGCTATTAACCTTAGAAAAAAAGTAACGGACAAGAGCTCCTAGACCGCAAGCAATGAGCAAAAACCAAATCATGCGGTCACCTTCCTTCCAGCCCATAAAGCAATGCAAAGGCTGCCCCCGATACTCAAGGCAAGATATAGGAGCAATTCTGGATAACGACCCAAATCCAGCAATTTGAGCGAATCTAATAGAAGACTAGAAAAAGTCGTCAAGCCGCCACAAAATCCCGTCGACAAAGCCAATAACAAACGCTTAGAAACTTGCTTACGACTGAGATAGCCTTTAACCAAATAGACTAACAAGAAAGTTCCCAAATAGTTAACCAAAAGTGTCGCTAGCGGAAAATATCCCGTAAATGTGAAAAAGGATGAGCATTGATAACGAAGTAAACCGCCTAGCATAGCTCCCAAGAAGATTACTAAAGAATTTTTTACTTCACTCATCGAATTTGTTTCTCCTGAAAAGCACGTGAATGCTTTAGGATATCCGCAAAGGTCGCTAGAATCGTTTCTTGATAGTTCTTATTTTCAATCTTGCTCGCAACTCTAGCAAAGATCCTTTCTTCTCGCTTAGGATCTGTGACGGCCTTCCCAGTTGATTTTTTAAAAGCCACAACTTGGCCGACCAGATTCATACGCTGCTCTAGTAAGGCAACGAGTGCGTCATCTACTTGGTCAATTTCCCGTCTGATTTCTTCTAACATCATCTCATTCCTCCTCGTATTCTATCTATCATATCAAAAAATAGTAAAATCTTCTAGTTTTATCCTAAATAGAAAAGGGCCACTGGACCTTAAATTAAAAGAAAACTCGCAAAAGCGAGTTTTTATCCGCAGATTAAAAAGGTCCGCTGGACCTTTTTAACCAACTGACCCTTCCATACTCATGTTGATGAGTTGGTTGAGTTCGACGGCGTATTCCATTGGTAGTTCTTTGGTAATGGGTTCCATAAATCCGTTGATAATCATAGCTGTGGCTTCTTCTTCGCTGATTCCTCGGCTCATCAGGTAGTAGAGCTGATCCTCAGACACTTTGGAAACCTTGGCTTCATGCTCTAGCGCGACATTGGAATTATGGATTTCATTAAAAGGAATGGTATCAGAACTGGACTCGCCATCCATCAGAATGGTATCGCACTCGATATGAGATTTGGAACCTGCGCTATTCTTGCCAAAGCGAACCTGACCACGATAGTCTGTCTTGCCGCCATCCTTAGCCACTGATTTAGAAATTAAGGTACTGGAAGTCTTGGGCGCATTATGAAAGACCTTGCAGCCAGCATCCAAGTGCTGACCATAGTTGGCAAAAGACATGGATAGAACAGAAGTTCTGGCATTTCGGCCATTAAGAATGCTACAAGGATATTTCATATTGACCTTACTGCCTAAGTTCCCATCAATCCACTCTAAGGTGCCGCCTTCCTCAACAATCCCCCGCTCCGTTACGAGGTTATAGACATTGTCCGACCAGTTTTGAATGGTCGTATAGCGGAAAAAAGCATCCTTTTTGACAATGATTTCAACATTTGCCGCATGAAGACTATTGCTTGTGTAAGTCGGTGCTGTACAACCCTCAATGTACTGGATAGAGCCACCCTCCTCGATAATCATCAAGGAGCGCTCAAACTGGCCGGCATTTTCACCATTGATACGAAAATAGGTCTGAACAGGAACTTGGCACTGGACGTTCTTAGGCACATAGATAAAGGTTCCGCCGGACCAAACTGCACTATTAAGAGCAGAGAATTTATGCTCAGCATTTGAAATCACAGTACCAAAATACTGCTTGACCAAGTCCGGATATTCCTGCACAGCCGTATCCGTATCAGTAAAGATAATCCCCAACTTGGCAAATTCTTCTTTCATATTATGGTAAACCACTTCCGATTCGTACTGGGCCACAGCTCCAGATAGAAAGCGCTTCTCGGCTTCTGGAATTCCCAAGCGATCAAAGGTTTTCTTAATCTCCTCTGGAACTTCATCCCAACTGCGAGCCCGATCTCCGCTTAGTTTTTGGTAGTAGATAATATCATCAAAGCGAATACCTGATAAATCTGGTCCAAAGTTAGGCATGGGTAGCTTATGAAAAAGTTCCAAAGAGCGGAGGCGATAATCCAACATCCACTGGGGCTCATTCTTGATTTCTGAGATTTCTCGAACCACTTCTTCTGTCAGGCCCTTACCAGTTGAAAAGAGTGGCTTGACATTATCATGAAAACCAAAGGCATAGTCGCGTTCTTTCATAGGAACTCCTCCTTTATCTAAGGGATAACGCTTACTTATATTATACTCCTAATCATGAGAATTGTCAGAAAATAATACTTTAACAAAAGAAAAACGGCCACAGCCGCTCTCCATATTGTCATTTTAAACTTTACTTACCAACTCTTCCGCAAATGCTTCCAAGCGCTCGATATCATCTTCTTCTGCAGAAAGATCTACTTTGACACATTCTGAACCTTTCACTGCTCCTGTAGCCGCAAAAACAGCATCAAAATCATCAACAGCCTTGCAGAATTCGTCATAAAAAGTATCGCCTGAACCGACCACTCCATAGACCTTGCCAGACAAATCCAGTCCAGACAAGTCTTCGTAGAAGTCCATCATCTCATCAGGTAGCTCACCATCCCCATAGGTATAGGTCGCTACAATCGTAATATCCGCTTCCAAGAAATCTTCTGCATCGACAGTGGTACACTCGTCCACTTCAACTTCTACATCTAGTTCTCTTAGCTTATCCGCCACAATATCGGCAATTTCCTCGGTGTTTCCAGTCATACTGGCAAATACAATTTTCGCTAAGGTCATAGTTCCCTCCAAATTATAATCTTCATTCATTATAACACATCTTTTTTATTTTAAAAATAAAAATTCTTGTGCTACAATAACTAGAGAAAGTTTAAGAGGTTTACAATGAGTATCTATAGCAAAATTCTGAAAAAAATTAAAGAATACGATAAAATTATCATCCACCGCCACATGCGCCCTGACCCAGATGCAATTAGCAGTCAAGTCGGCTTACAAAAACTTCTCCAGCTCAACTTTCCTGAAAAATCCATCAAAGTGACAGGTTATGACGAGCCAACCCTCACTTGGCTGGCAAAGATGGATGAGGTAACAGATGCGGACTATGAGCAGGCCTTGGTAATCGTGTGCGATACAGCCAATACTCCCCGCATTGATGATCAACGCTACAGCATGAGCGACTTTTTGATTAAAATCGACCATCATCCCAACGATGATGCCTACGGAGATTTGCTGCTGGTTGATACAGATGCTAGTAGCACGAGCGAAATTATCGCTCTTTTTGCCTTCGAAAATCACTTAGAAGTAAATGACTATATCGCTAAACTTCTTTATGCTGGCATTGTTGGGGATACAGGTCGCTTCCTCTATCCAGCAACTACTGCACGCACATTTGAAGTAGCTGGAAAACTCCGCCAATACGCTTTTAATTTTTCAGAGCTTTCTCGAAAAATGGACTCCATTACTCATCAAGTTGCCAAACTGCAAGGTTATGTGTACGATAATCTGGAAGTGGATGAAAATGGTGCTGCGCGTGTCATCCTATCGCAGCAATTATTGAAAGACAATCGATTGACTGATGCTGATACTTCAGCAATTGTAGGTGCACCCGGACGGATCGAAGATGTCCAGATGTGGGCCATCTTTGTCGAACAGCCTGACGGCCATTATCGTGTGCGGATGCGCAGTAAATTTACTCCAATCAATGAAATTGCTAAGCAACATGATGGAGGTGGCCACCCACTTGCCAGCGGTGCCAATGCTTATTCCAAAGATGAAGTGGACGTAATTTATCAAAAATTAAAAGAAAGAGCAAAAAAGTAAGAAAATCATCCAAAAGACTTGTCAAATCATTTAGAATTTGATAAACTATCAAAGTAACTAATCTATGGCTCGCAAAGAGTCCATGGCAGAAAGGATTTTTTTAAAATGAGAAAAGACATTCACCCAGAATACCGTCAAGTTGTATTTATGGACACTACTACTGGCTACAAGTTCCTTAGCGGTTCAACTAAACGTTCAAACGAAACTGTTGAATTCGAAGGTGAAACTTACCCATTGATCCGTGTCGAAATTTCATCAGACTCACACCCATTCTACACTGGACGTCAAAAGTTCACTCAAGCAGATGGACGTGTGGATCGTTTCAACAAAAAATACGGTCTCAAATAAGAACTGTATTGACATTAAAAAGAATGTTGATACAAAGCCAAATCCGAGAAATCGGATTTGGCTTTTTTGTTTTTTCCAATAGAAAATCCTTCGAAATCTGGAATGAGGCAACATAACTACTGTCACTCATTCCTTCATCTCAAAGGATTGGTTTCAACTATTGATCTTCTTTCAATTTTTCTCGCTCAAGGCGAAGTTTGCGATTCGGATTTAGCCGGTTGAAGAGTTCCTCCAGCTTTTTTGCATTCCAAACATCTGCTGCTGAGACAAAATTGCCATTTTCGTCTCGGAAAGATATTGGTTTATCACCCATTACATATCTCCTTAGTCAACAAACTCAAACTCAAACTTACCGATGCGCACCAAATCTCCGTCTTTGGCACCACGCGCACGAAGTGCTTCGTCAACGCCCATACCGCGCAACTGACGAGAGAATTTCATGATGGACTCATCACGGTCAAAGTTAGTCATTGTAAAGAGTTTTTCTAGTTTATCACCTGAAAGCACCCATGTAGCATCATCATCACGAGAGATTTCGAAGGCTGGTGTTTCTTCATCAAAGCCATAATAAGCCTCGTCTTCCATATCGGATTCTTCATAAAGCAGAAACTCAGGTGTCTTATCCAGTAGCTCAGCTGTCGCATCTAAGAGCGTGGCAAGCCCCTGCTTGGTCAGACTAGAAATAGGGAAAATCTGTGGCAACTCTTCAAATTCGTCATAATTGGCAGCCAGTTTTTTCTTGAATTCTTTCAAGTTTTCTGCGCTATCAGGCATATCCATCTTGTTGGCTACAATGATCTGCGGCCGTTCCATCAAGCGCAAATTATAGGATTCTAGCTCTTTATTGATCGCAAGGTAATCTTCATAAGGATCGCGACCCTCACTGGCAGACATATCAATAACGTGCAAAATGACCCGTGTCCGCTCGATATGACGAAGAAACTGGGTACCTAAGCCCACTCCCTGACTGGCTCCTTCGATCAAACCTGGTAGATCGGCTACAGCAAAAGATTCCCCAGACTGAGTCCGAACCATGCCCAGATTAGGAACAATCGTGGTAAAGTGATAGGCTCCGATTTTCGGCTTAGCTGATGTAATCACACTTAGTAGGGTTGATTTTCCAACCGAAGGAAAACCAACCAAACCAACATCAGCCAGCACTTTTAGCTCCAGCAGTAATTCTCTTTCCTGACCGGGCTCCCCATTTTCAGAAATTTCCGGAGCAGGATTTTTAGGTGTAGCAAAGCGAATATTGCCACGACCACCACGACCGCCATGCGCTACGATGAATCGTTGACCGTGTTCAATCAAATCCGTAATGACCTTGCCAGTTTCAGCATCACGCACGGTCGTCCCCTGCGGTACACGGACAATCAAATCCTCCGCTCCTCGACCATGCATTCCCTTAGTCATTCCTTTTTCGCCTGATTGAGCCTTGAAATGACGATTGTAACGGAAATCCATCAAGGTACGCAGTCCTTCGTCCACGACAAAAATCACATCGCCGCCACGACCGCCATCGCCGCCCCAAGGTCCGCCATTGGGGACATATTTCTCTCGACGAAAGGCTACCATGCCATCGCCGCCTTTGCCAGCCTTGACTTGAATCTTGGCTGTATCTAAAAACATACTCATATAAATTCTCGCTTCTTTTTTACTCTAAAAAAACGCCTTGCAGCGTTTAGGATTAGAAGATTACGCCGATAGCTTGTGCAAAAATTGCACCAATCGTTACAAGTAACATGATTACCACGACCAGCATTGTCAATTTTTCAAATCCAGTTTTTTTACGTTGTCCGTTATCTCCAAAAGCCACTTTATTACCTCAATTCCTAGATTACTCCCTATATTTTAACACGATTAGCATACTTTTTCAAATATTTACGAGATGAAAAAGAAAAAGAGAGGTTTTACTCCATTAGCCAAAGAATCCTAAAGGATATTTATGGAAATAATTTAAAAAGATTGAAGAACTCACTCCAAATAGGAGGCTTCTCCAATCTTTTGACTTTTATTCGATACCAATTTCAGCACGGACGACATCCGCAATTGTGTCCACATAATAGTCCACTTCTTCGTGAGTTGGCGCTTCAGCCATGACACGCAGAAGCGGTTCTGTCCCACTTGGGCGGACAAGGATACGGCCGTTTCCTGCCATTTCAGTTTCCATTTTTTCAATAATGTCTCTGATGGCTGGTACTTCCATTGACTTATCTTTCATAGCATTTTCGACACGAATATTGACCAATTTTTGTGGGTAAATAGTCACTTCTGCCGCAAGTTCAGACAAGCTCTTGCCAGTTTCTTTCATCACTTTGGTTAATTGTACCGCTGACAATTGACCATCACCAGTGGTATTATAATCCATGATAATAACATGTCCAGATTGCTCGCCACCTAGATTATAACCGTTCTTGCGCATTTCTTCTACCACATAGCGGTCACCAACGGCAGTCACTACTTTATTGATGCCTTCGCGCTCCAAGGCTTTGTGGAAACCAAGGTTGGACATAACCGTAGTCACAATTGTATTTTGAGCTAATTGACCTTTTTCAGACAGATACTTGCCGATGATGTACATAATCTTGTCACCATCTACAATATCGCCATTTTCATCAACGGCAATCAAGCGGTCACTATCGCCATCAAAAGCGAGACCAATTGCCGCACCTGACTCACGGACTGTTTCCTGTAAGCCTTCTGGATGAGTGGAGCCTACATTTAAGTTAATGTTGAGACCATCTGGATTTTCTCCGATAACAGTCAGCTGGGCACCCAAATCGGCAAAAATTTGACGGGCACTAGTTGAAGCAGCACCATTTGCTGTATCAAGGGCAACATGCATTCCTTCAAGATCTAAACCAGTTGACACGATATATTGTTGGTACTTACGCAGGCCTTCAGGATAGTCCACGACTTTTCCTAAGCCCTCTGCACTTGGACGTGGAAGGGTATCTTCTGCTGCGTCCAGCAAAGCTTCGATTTCAAGTTCACGCTCATCATCCAGTTTATAACCATCGCCACCAAAGAATTTGATGCCATTATCAAGAGCTGGGTTATGGCTAGCCGAAATCATGACACCCGCACTAGCTTTTTCGGATTTGACCAAGTATGCAACACCTGGAGTAGCAATCACACCAAGTTTGTAGACGTGGATCCCCACAGAAAGCAGACCTGCAATCAAGGCACTCTCCAGCATTTCTCCCGAAATGCGTGTATCACGGCCAACAAATACCCGAGGAACTTCACTTTCGTGTTGGCTCAGAACATAGCCACCAAAACGGCCTAGTTTAAAAGCCAATTCCGGCGTTAATTCCACATTAGCTTCTCCACGAACACCATCGGTTCCAAAATATTTACCCATTTTTAAAATTTTCCTTTCAAATCTTGCATTTATTTACTAGATGAATTCGAACTTGAGCTCGATTTGGAGCTTGACGAATTCGAATGTGTGGTTTTGGTCGTAACTTTCATCGTTGTTTCAAACGGTGTCACAACACTTGGCAAAACATTCCCATTGGCATCCATGGCCTGCAAGGATGCTGCTCCACTATAATTTCCTGAAATAGTGACATTGCTTGGTAAAACTGCTGCGACATGATTAACTTTTTCCAAAGTTTCTTCATCGCTTGTCACTGTCACTTCTTCGTGCTCCAAGCTCACATTTGTGATAGAAATATCTTCTGCAACCTGACTGCCTGTGATGAGATACTTCACTGGCACTTTCTTGCTTGCTTTTTTACCTATCTTGACTGAAATTTTTTGCGGATTAACCGTAGCAGACAGGCCGCTAGGTAGATTTTCGACTTTCAGCTGCACTTCGACTGTTCCTTCTGATGCATTGGATAAATCTGCTACCACATGGAACTTCCGTGTACTCTCTTGCATTTCGCTACTTAAAGCCACTCTATTAGAACCCGTTAAAACAACACTAGCCTCGGAAGTAAAGCCGCTAATGAAGTACCGTTCACTATCATACTTGATATCAATCGGGACATTAGAAATCGTATTGCTGTAAGTTTCCGAGGTCACTTGGCGAATGCTGATACTATTTTGAAAACTACTAGACGTCGCATAAATAAACAAAACCAAAGCAAAAAATAAGGAGGAGATAATATAGAGAATTTTTTTACTTTGTTTCATTCTTCCATCCTCCTAGGATACGATTCTTTAGGCTCATTTTCTCATGCTTGTCTGATAAGAGAACTTCCCGAAGTTGTGATTCGAACTCGCTCAAACTCAAGTCATGCTTGAAGACTCCATTATGTGTCGTAGAAATACCGCCTGTCTCCTCAGACACGACAAAAGTAAAGGCATCTGAAACTTCTGAAAGGCCAATCGCAGCCCGGTGACGAGTCCCAAATTCCTTGGAAATACCTGTGCTTTCGGTAAGCGGCAAATAGGCACAAGAGGCAGCGATCTTATTATCTTTGATAATAACTGCCCCATCATGCAGAGGCGTATTAGGAATGAAAATATTGATCAACAGTTCCCCAGAGATATCCGCATCCAGTGGAATTCCCGTTGCAATGTATTCCTGCAACGTTCGAGCGCCCTGAATAGCCACCAAGGCACCGATCTTACGCGGACTCATGTAAGCTACTGCCTTAACAAAGGCTTGAATCAATTTCTCCTCGCTGCTGACTGGCGTGGCCGAAAAAATCTCGGTTGCTCTACCCAGCTTTTCAAGACCAGTCCGAATCTCAGGCGAGAAAATCACCACCGCTGCAATAACACCGTAAGTAATAACCTGATTGATCAACCATGAAATGGTCGTCAAACCAATGATATTCGCTAAAAACTGTGCCAAGATGAAGAAGAGCACTCCCCGAACCAGAATCATAATTTTGGTTCCGGCAATTGCTTTAGTAAAATGATATAAAATCCAGGTGACTAAAGCAATATCAATAATGTTGATTAAAATATTCCAAGGATTACTGAATACATTAGCCCAGTATTGGAGATTGGTTAATTGTTGAAAGTTCATTGCATAGTGGCCCTCCCAGTCAAAAACAAACAGTTCTCAACCATTATATCACTTTTAAGGATATTTTTCTGTAACCTTCTTTACTTTTTTATGATAAAATATTTCTTATGAAGATAAATACAGCATTGGGCCTCTTGGCAGGCAAGTCCTCCCACTTTGTTCTCAGCAAAATGGGACGCGGCTCGACTCTGCCAGGGAAAGTTGCCCTCACATTTGACAAAAACATTTTGCAAAACTTGGCCAAAAACTACGAAGTTGTTGTTATTACCGGAACCAATGGAAAAACTCTGACTACAGCTCTAACAGTGGGCATTCTCAAGGAAGCTTTTGGCGAAGTGGTGACCAATCCCAGTGGTGCCAATATGATTACCGGGATCACCACGACCTTCCTAACAGCTAAAAAAGGCAAATCTGGCAAACATATCGCTGTTCTGGAAATCGATGAAGCCAGTCTGTCTCGGATTTGTGATTATATCAAGCCTAGCCTCTTCGTCTTTACCAATATTTTCCGTGACCAGATGGACCGCTATGGTGAGATCTACACAACTTACCAGATGATTTTAGATGCTGCAGCTAAAGTACCTGAAGCAACTGTGCTGATGAATGGTGACAGCCCTCTCTTTAACTCGGTCAGCCTGAAAAATCCTGTCTGCTACTATGGATTTGACACGGAGAAAAGCCAACCTAAGCTAGCACACTACAATACAGAGGGTATCCTCTGTCCTAAGTGCGAGCATATCCTCAAGTACGAGCTCAATACTTATGCCAATCTCGGAGCTTACATCTGTGAGGACTGCGGCTTCAAGCGCCCTAAGCTTGACTACACCCTGACCTCTCTCAAAGCACTTGAGCACAATCGCTCTGCCTTTACCATTGATGGACAAGACTATCAGATTAATATCGGTGGTCTCTACAATATCTACAATGCCTTGGCCGCTGTGTCAGTTGCTCAGTTCTTCGGAGTTGAGCCGGCTACTATCAAGACTGGCTTTGACAAGAGCAGAGCTGTCTTTGGCCGTCAGGAAACTTTCAAAATCGGCGATAAGGAATGTACCTTGGTCTTGATCAAAAATCCGGTCGGAGCCACCCAAGCCTTGGAAATGATTGAGCTGGCACCTTTTGACTTTAGCCTATCTGTCCTGCTAAATGCCAACTATGCGGACGGTATTGATACTAGCTGGATCTGGGATGCAGATTTTGAGAAAATTCTAGAAATGAATATTCCTCAGGTCATTGCAGGCGGTGTGCGCCACTCAGAGATTGCACGTCGACTGCGCGTGACGGGCTATCCAGCAGATCAGATTACCGAAGTCAAAGATTTGGAAGCAGTCTTTAAGTTGATTGAAGAGCAAGAAACCAAACACGCCTATATCCTAGCTACTTATACCGCCATGCTGGAATTCCGTGAGTTGCTGGCAGAACGACAAGTAATCAGAAAGGAGATGAACTAATGGTTTATAGATCCCTCGTTTCTCCTGAAAACCAGGACTATCACTATGACTTAAAAATCGCTCATCTCTACGGCGACCTTATGAATACCTACGGCGACAATGGCAATGTTCTCATGCTCAAGTATGTAGCTGAAAAGCTAGGTGCTAGGGTTGAGGTTGATATCGTTTCTCTAGAAGATGACTTTGACAAGGATAGCTACGACATCGTCTTCTTTGGCGGAGGTCAAGACTATGAGCAAACGATCGTGGCTCGTGACCTGCCAGCTAAAAAAGATGCCTTGGAAAACTTTATCAATGACAACGGCGTTGTGCTAGCTATCTGCGGTGGCTTCCAACTCTTAGGCCAATACTATATCGAAGCTTCTGGCCGTAGAATCGAAGGTCTAGGCATCATGGGACACTATACTCTCAACCAAGTCAAGAATCGCTATATTGGTGACATCAAGATTCATAACGAAGAATTTAACGAGACCTACTACGGCTTTGAAAACCACCAAGGACGAACCTTCCTCTCTGACGATGAGAAACCTCTGGGCAAGGTCGTCTATGGAAATGGTAATAATCAAGAAGACGGCAACGAAGGTGTCCACTACAAGAATGTATTCGGATCCTATTTCCATGGTCCCATCTTGTCTCGCAATGCGAACTTGGCCTACCGTCTAGTGACCACTGCTCTGAAAAATAAGTATGGCTCTGCCATTGAACTGTCAGCCTATGAGGACATCCTAGCCCAAGAAACTCAAGAAGAGTACGGCGATGTCAAAAGCAAGGCTGAGTTTGAATAAATAGGAGAATTGTTATGAAAGAAAAATTCCACTATATCCTGCTCTTAATTACCATTCTATTGGTGGCCAGTATTTCCTTGGCCAATATGCAGAGCGTCAATGTTAGCTTTATCGTCTTCAACTTCAAACTTCCCTTGATTATATTGATTTTGGTCTCTGTTCTCCTGGGCTCTGTCACGACCTTTCTCATCAGCATGCCAAAAAATTTCTCACTAAAAAATGAGCTTAAGAAAACCAAAGAAGCTCTGAAAACATCTCAAAAAGAAAACTAGGTTGGAAATTCCAGCCTAGTTTTTTACTACTTTGTTTCAACAAAACCAAATTTATCTAAAGGAGAGATACGGAATTCTACAATTCCCTTAATCTGCTCCTTTTTGATCAGACCAAATTCTCGACTGTCTTTCGTATTTTCGCGTCGATCATTTAAGATTAAAAAAGAATTTTTAGGGATGGTATCAGAAGTCGCTCCTTTTAAGTCAACAACAGAAAAATCGTGGGTATAATAGCCCGTGCTGGCAGCCGAAGCCAGATATTTCTCTCGCATCTTTTCGATATATTGCTCTGATTGCACCTGATCGTTCAGATACAGCAAGTTATCCATATAGGTCACCTTGTCATTTTCCATAGCAATAACACGGCCGACATATTCTTTTCCATCGACCTCATAGAGGGCAAATTCCCCACGAGCAAGCTTGGCTGTCTTATCCGCCAAGACCAAATCATTTTCCGCTAAGAAAGAATTGGCATCTTGCTTGGTGATACGATAAGGTGTATAGACAAACAAGCGTAGCCCCACCAGAATGGCAATAAATACCGTCACAATGATAATATTTCTCAGTAAATCTCTCTTTAACATCTCTCTCCCCTGTCCTTTTGTTCTATTATATCATTTTTCATGGGATTAGACAAAACACAGAGATAAGAGAGGATCACGTTTAACAAAATTGTAAAAAATGAAAAGGCAAAGCCTATTGAGGAGCTTCCTCAATTGAATTTGCCTTTTTTATTTTAATCTTCTTTAGCCACGCGTGATTTGTTAGCAATATCAGCTAGGATAGCTTGAACAAAATCATCAACTGAAACAGTTTGTGTTTCTTTTTGTCCATAGCGACGAACGTTGACCGTTCCGTCTTCCATTTCCTTGTCTCCAACGATCAATTGGTAAGGAATTTTGCTGGTTTGTGAGGCACGGATCTTGAACTGCATTTTTTCATTGCGTTCGTCCACATCAGCACGAACACCGCGGTCACGGAGTTTCTTCGCCACTTCCCATGCGTAGTCCACATGTTTTTCGTTGGATACTGGGATGAGGGTCACTTGGTGTGGTGCAAGCCATGTTGGGAAGGCACCCTTGTAGTTCTCAATCAAGATAGCTGTAAAGCGTTCCATGGTTGAGATAACCCCACGGTGGATCATAACTGGACGGTGTTCTTCACCGTCAGCTCCGATATATTTGAGGTCGAAGCGTTCTGGAAGCAAGAAGTCAAGCTGGATAGTCGAAAGGGTTTCTTCTTTTCCGAGAGCTGTCTTAACTTGGATATCCAATTTTGGTCCGTAGAAGGCTGCTTCACCTTCGGCTTCAAAGTAGTCCACGCCCATTTCATCAAGAGCTGCACGAAGCATGGTTTGGGCATTTTCCCACATCTCATCGTTGTCAAAGTACTTGTGAGTATCTTGAGGGTCACGAAGAGAGAGACGGAAGCGGTATTCAGTCAAGTTGAAGTCTTCATAAACATCGATAATCAACTGAAGGGCACGTTGGAATTCTTCTTGGATTTGTTCAGGAGTAACAAAGAGGTGACCATCGTTGAGAGACATTTCACGCACACGTTGAAGACCAGTTAGGGCACCAGATTTTTCGTAACGGTGCATCATACCGATTTCGGCGATACGGATTGGCAATTCGCGGTATGAGTGAACATGATGTTTGTAGACCTGAATGTGGTGTGGGCAGTTCATTGGACGAAGAACGAATTCTTCCCCGTCACCCATGTCCATAGTTGGGAACATGTCTTCTTGGTAATGGTCCCAGTGACCAGAAGTCTTGTAAAGCTCTACTGAAGCAAGTGGTGGAGTGTAAACGTGTTGGTAGCCAGAAGCCAACTCCTTGTCGACAATGTAGCGTTCCAATTCACGACGGATAGTCGCACCATTTGGCAACCAGAATGGCAAACCTTGACCAACCTCTTGAGAAATCATGAAGAGGTCAAGCTCTTTACCGAGTTTACGGTGGTCACGTTCTTTGGCTTCTTCGCGCATTTGAAGGTAGTTCTTCAAGTCTTTCTTGTCAAACCAAGCTGTACCGTAGATCCGTTGCATCATGGCATTATCGCTATTTCCACGCCAGTAAGCACCAGCTACATGGAGAAGGTGGAAGATTTGGATACGGCCTGTTGAAGGGACGTGCGGGCCACGGCAAAGGTCCACATATTCACCCTGACGGTAGATAGTCAACCCACCTTCGTCTTCAGAGTGTTCTTCAATCAATTCCAACTTGTAAGGGTCGTTTTTAAAGATTTCACGGGCCTCGTCTTTGGTTACTTCCTCACGAATAGATGGGAAGTTTTCTTTGACGATCTTCTTCATTTCTTCTTCGATACGAGGAAGATCTTCGTTGGAGATTTGACCAGCTTGATTGTCCGTATCGTAATAGAAACCATCTTCAATCGCTGGACCAACACCCAAGTGAATATCTGGGAAGAGGCGACGAGCTGCTTGGGCGAACAAGTGGGCAGCTGAGTGGCGCAAGATTGGAAGGGCATCTTCGTGATCAGGTGTCACGATTTCGATGCTTCCATCTTCAGTGATAGCACGAGTCGTGTCGATGAGTTTGCCATTGAATTTACCAGCTAAGGCCTTTTTAGCTAGGGAATTGCTGATAGATTGGGCAATTTCAAAAGTTGTAACGCCAGATTCGAATTCACGAACAGCGCCATCTGGGAAAGTAATCTTAATCATGGTTTTCTCCTTAAAAATTTATCATATTTTATAACTGAGGGTTGAAGAACTGGGAAACTAGCTATCAACAAAGAATGATAACAATCAATTTCATTTTAGCTTTTTCATTCTAAAAATAAAGAAAAGCGTAGAAATAAATAGATAGCCTACCAAAGAAAGAATAAGAGACAGATATTCCTCCTGAGTCATCTCACCTCTCATGTATATTCTTATCGGATAACTTTTGATCGCATTGACCAAATAGATACCAGCTGTCAAACTTAAAAGATATCCTGTTATAATGAGTTTCTTGTTGTTGAAAAACATTAAGATACCAAGAAAGGGGGCAAGAAATGGCAAGAGAGGAATGAGTAGAAAAAATGAAAAGACGACAATATTTTCCGTTCCCCATAGACTGAGCGTATTCATTAGCCAGACATAGACTAATAGGAAGGTACAAGCCATCATCCAAGATAAATATTTCTTCAAATCTATCACCTCATTCAGCTCTTGGCTAAATTCATTTTAACTTTGTCGTAACTATTCTCCATACAAAAAACGACATCCTCGAAAGGACGTCGCAACGTGGTTCCACCTTCATTTATGCAAGTCAAAAAGACCTACACCTCTGATTGGCTCTAACGTAGCCACCGTTTTATGTTTTCATAAAATCTAGTAGAGTAGTCCCAACTGCATCCTCTACGCGATTTCCAGCTCCACGCGCTCTCTAAAAGATTTCCTGCAGGTGATATGTCTCTAAAAATTATTATAGCACGATTGAAAAAATTTGCAAGAACTTTTATTGGTTTTCAGCTCTGCTATTTTTCCTAGTAAATCGATAAATCAAGTGTCCTAAACCATTTCCAGCTAGTGAGAAAAGGAAATAGACGGCATGATAAAGAGGAATCCACTCCCCAAAGGTGAAAATAGTCAGGAAAAATAAGAGAGCAACCAAGAAAGAAAAGCGCAGAGAAAATCCATACAAAGCTGCATAGAGCAGGGATACCAAGAAGGTCGCCAGAGGAGAGTAGATGAGAACATTTCCAACTACCAGCCCCTTACTTAAGATGGAATCTATGGGCAAATACCGTAACAGTATATAAAAGACAAAATAGAAAAAGAAAAGGGGGAGCAAAAAGAAAATTTCTTTTTTATAGATTTTCATAAGAGCACCTCCGTTCATTAGGCCTTATGAGAAAGTTTATTCCCAATATTTCCGAATATTCTTGATCTGCTTCTTAGATGCTTTTATCATCCTAGTTGAGCTGTTGACCGGCAGTGACATGATTTTCCCTGGCAAATAGACAATGGTCTTGGCTAAACGTTTAGCAACCGTTTCTTCTGGATTGAGATCATTATGAAAATCCTTGCTAATGGTTAAATCCAAATAGAATTCATAGATACGGCGACCAAAATTCTCGGCGGAAATCTCGTATAATTTATCGGCTAGCTTTTTCTCGTCCATATCTGGTGTTGCCAAAATGGCCTCCAAAATAGCCCCTGCTAAATCTCTACTTTCATAATAAAGCGTACCAAAGGCTTTATCGCTGATCACATTGTCCAGATAGGGATTGCCATGGGCGATGATGGGCGTACCGCTGGCTAGACTTTCCAGATAAGTCAGCCCCTGCGTCTCACTGGTTGAGGCTGAGATAAAGAAATCTGCCGCCTTATAGTAGAGGGCCGTATCGCTTGGTGCAATCATCCCTGTAAAAATGACTGAATCCTCAATATGAAGCTGGGCTACCAAGGCTTTTAAGTCCTCAGCATAAGGCCCATCTCCGACAATGACCAACTTCACCTTGGCATTTTCTTCCAAAACCATTGGCAGTGCTTCAACAATCGCCTGGATATTTTTCTCGTAGGAAATTCTTGATAAACTGAGTAGCATGACTTCATCTTCTGCTATTCCCAGCTTAAAGCGTAGTTTCTTGATGTCTTCCCGTGAGAGTTCTGGGCGGTCAAATTTGGCCAAGTCGATTCCTGTTGGAATGACCCGTTTTTCCGCCTTGATTTTATAACCAACCAAAAGGTCATAAACAATCTCAGAAGGACAAACGACACCATCCAAATCGCTCATGAAACCACGCACGATGTACTTGACCATACTCGGACGAATCACCATGCCCTTGGCAAGATAATGCACATAATCCTCATATTGGGTATGGTAGGTATGAACCACTGGAATCCGCAGTTCCTTGGCAATCCAGATGCCCAAGAGACCCAGTGAAAACTCTGTCTGAGTATGGATGATATCCAACTGGTACTGGCGAGCAATTTCTAAGGCATTGGAAAAACCACGATAAGCCACGCGCCGATCCTTAAAAGCGAAGAAAGGCACGCTGGGAATACGGATAATCTGCCAATCTTCATAGCGGTTGACATCCTTGTCCGTCGTAGTAAAAATAAAGACTTTATGACCTAATTTCTCTAGCTCAGTCTTGAGGGTGCGAATGCTCGTCGCAACCCCGGAAACCTGAGGAAAATAGGTATCTGTAAAAAGACCAATCCGCATATCACATCTCCAAAACTGTTTGGTAAGCCTTGACTAACTGAAGCGCGACGTCATCAATGGAGCGACTCTCCGCAACACGATAGCCTGCTTCACGTTTATCGACTTTTCCGTCAAGAACCTTACGAAGCGATTCGACAAACTCATCTACATTATGACAAAGCTCTGCCGACTCCTCATCAATCCAGCCATTATAAACAGGAATATCACGTAGGACCACGTGTTGCCCGCTGGCCAGGGCTTCTAAGACCACAATCCCTTCAGTCTCTTCATAAGACGGGAAAAAGAAGGCATCGCTGCCTGACATGGCTCCTTGGAAAACTGCACCTTTGAAATAACCCGGAAATTCTACGTTTTCAGGATGATTATAGAGGACAAGATTTCGAATCTTGCGCGGAATAAGCCAGAGATTGATAGAACCCAGCCAGATAAAGCGGACATCTGGCATTCTACGAGCTACTTCGACAAAGTCTTCGATTCCTTTTCGTCTGAAATAAAGGCCGGCACAGATTACGACTTTCTGTCCATCTGCAATCCGAAAATGTTTTTTAAAGACTTCCTCCTTACGTTCATCTTTCTTGTATTTCGACAGGTCAATGCCGTTTGAAACAGCCATAATGGGCGTCGTCACGCCATAGGATTCAATCAATTTTTTTGAATACTCAGACGGAGTAATGATAAAGTCCGCCATCTTATACATGTGCGCTAGATATTTGCCAAATAAGGGCGCAAAAAGATTAGACCCAATAAAAGAATTTTCGAAGTCTTCTTTGGTCGAATGTCCGTGCATGATCACTTTTTTGCCTCCCCGCTTAGCCGCGTGAAGAAGAAGTAAACTACGAGGTCCGTAAGTGTTGATGTGCACGACATCATAATCTCCTAAAACATCTGTGGTATAAGGAATTCCTGCCAGATCCAGTGCATGCATTTGATGCTGCAAGGCACGGCCGATACCTGATTTTTCTAAAACAGACTTTCCTTCTAGATATAGTAATACTTTCATATCTTCTATTATACCCAAAAGAAGCAAAAAAAGGAAACGCCAAGGGAAAATTGGTAGTTAAATAATGCACTCATCCTTCCCACAAGCATTTCCTGTAGCAATATCCATTCTTGCTGGAACTCTATTCAGTTTCCAAGCAGACTAGTCCACCTTGACTACCTGCAGTTCAGTACCTCCCAGTAGAATCAGATATTTGTCTACTTGGCTAAGACCATAGGAACGGCTGAGTGCTTCAGCATAGAGATCCAGCTGAGCTCGGTAGCGATCCACCAACTCTGTCGACTCATGATAGCGATCAGTCTTATAGTCAAAGAGGACAATGCGATCATCAAAGAGCAGGTAGCCGTCTAAGATTCCCCTAACAACAAAGTTTTGACCACTGGCCGAATCCTGCTTGAACATGGCAAAAGGGGCTTCACGATGGAGATGATTGACCTCCTGCTGAATTAGCTGACCTAGTTCTGTAGCGAAAAAGGCTTCAATCTTAGCCAAGTCAATCTCTTTCTTAACTGCCGCATCTGACTGAACCTGAGTCAAGGCTTGACGAATGCTAGTTTTAGTAATAGGACGATCCAGCGGAATCCTTTGCATGAGCTCATGGACAGCAGAGCCGATTTGAGCTCCCGTGACTTGCTCCTTCTTGCCAAAATCAGGCAGTTCAAAAGTCAGCTGAGTCTGATGGCTTCGAGGCGCATCCATAATGTCCAGCCCTTCTGAGTCCATAACCGGCTCATAGAACTTCTTGATTTGACTGGGTGTACGGACACTAGGCAATTCAATAGCCGCTTGATAAAGACTGTTGAGCCGATCTACATTCTCCAAGATATCCAGAGCTCGGCGGATATCTTCTGACTGACGGTTGCCCGTCAAATCATCTACTGGAATAGGATCAGCCTGCTCCACTACTCCAATCTGCTCGTCTGTCAGCTCCTGATCAGTTCCAAAGCGGGTTTGATAAGCTAGATTTTCCTTTTCAAACACTGACTGAATAGCATAGAGCCAATCCTGAAAATTGGTCAGCTGGCTTCGAAGACTGCTAGATAAGCGCCCATTTTGGCTAGTCCCCCACTTGCGCTCTTGGAGCTTAGCTTGATTGCCCTTGCCGACCAGATAGAGCTTAGTTTCAGCCCGCGTCATGGCCACATAGAGCAGACGCATCTGCTCAGATAAGCTAGCCAGCTTGAGTTCTTCGGCATTCTGCTGATAAGGTAGGGTCTCCATGGAAATGCGGATCTGCTTGGGTGCATGAGGATCCTGAGCCTCAACGACCACATCGGCTACATATTTGATTCCAATGCCTTTTTGTCGGCTGAGGATAATGGCAGAGCTGCTATCCTGACGATTGAAGGTCTTATCCATATTGAGCAGAAAGACATATTTAAACTCCAGCCCCTTACTCTTATGAATAGTCATTAGCTGGACAGCATTTTTAGGAGCAGCCAGAGGGACACTGGCCAAATCGTGCTCATTTTTCAAAATTCTGTCAATCATGCTGATAAAACGGGACAAGCCTTTGAAACTCGACTTTTCATAGTCGTTGGCCCTCAAGGACAGGGCATAGAGATTAGCCTGACGCTGCTCACCGTTGGGCAGAGCCCCGACCATATCGTAGTAAAAACGATCCTGATAAATCTTCCAGATTAAATCATAGAGAGAATGGGTCTTGGAATAGCTGCGCCAGTCATTAAGCGTTTCCTGGAAGTGCTGCAGTTTCTTACGCAATTCATCATGGATGAGCTGAGGTTCCAGACCTTGATCAGCCAGAGCATTCCTCAGCTTTTCGTAGAGATTTTCCATAGACTTAGGACTGGAGGCTTGCAAGGCTAGCCGAGCCAATTCGTCCTCATCAAAGTCAAACATTGGCGACTTTAGGAGAGCGGTCAGGGCATAGTCATTGAGAGGATTGTTAATGGTCCGCAAGGTATCCAACATCACCATAACCTCTACTGACTGGAGGTAATTGGTTTCGCCATCATCAGGCACAATCGGGATATGATGTCGGTCAAACTCTGCCAAAATTAGATCATTGCGGGTCCTCGAAGCTGTCAGCAAGGTAATATCCTTGAAATCCACCCCTTCCTGATTATGAAGACGGATGATTTCCTTGATTACCAAGGCGACTTCACCAGCTGAAATACTAGGTAGGCCTTGGTCAGAATCCTCTTCGGCGCTACCATCATAAATCAGGAACTCCGCCTGATTGGCTGGATTCGGCTCCCGTTTGGCTGGATTTCCTGCCACCAAGTAGTGGGTCTCATTGTAGTCAATCTCGCCGATTTCCTCGTCCATGAGTCGTTTAAAGACATCATTAGTGGCTTCCAGTACCTCGATGTGACTGCGGAAATTTTCCTTGAGAATAATCAGCTTGCCCTGACTAGGATCGGCCTGATAGAGTTTAAATTTATCATTAAAAATCTGCGGATCGGCCTGGCGGAATCGATAGATGGACTGCTTAATGTCGCCAACCATAAAGCGATTATTTCCTCGAGCCAGCAATTCCAGCATTCGCTCCTGAGTATGGTTGGTGTCTTGATACTCATCGACCATGACCTCATGGTACTTATCCTGATAATAACGCCGCACTTCTGGATAATTTTCTAAAATCTCAATAGCAAAATGGCTGATGTCGCCAAATTCAAAGGCATTTTCCGCTACCTTGCGCTCCAAATAAGCTTGCGAGAAATCTCGGACAAACTCGCGCAACAAATCTAGTAGAGGGAGTGCTTCCGCCTGATGCTGCTCCATAAAATTCAGATGGTAAAGGCGGACATCCAGCTCTTTAATTCGCTCTATCAAGGGCTTGCGGGCCTCATTATAGATCTGAGCCAGCTCCTTTTTAAGCTCGTCCGCATTCTTACCAACTCGGGCAGTAAAAGCCTGATGGTTAGAGGTCTTGGCTAATTCTAAAAAGCGCTGAATCAAGTCTAGCAACTGTTCCGATTCGGTCTGCTCTGTCAGCTCAGCCAAGATATCTAAGGATGCCTGAACATTTTCCTGATATTTAGCCCCAGCAAAGGCCTGACCTTCATGAGCCAAATGGCTCTGGAAAAAATCTTCCAAATCTAGCAAAGACTGCCTAGCCTCAGAGAGAATTCGCTCCCGCTCTGCCACAAAATCACTGATTTCATAACCTAGAAGAAAGGTCTCTTCCAACCATTTTCGCGGATTGCTGGTAGACTGGAGAAAGCTATAAATACTATAAATCTGCTGGCGGAAACTAGCAATGTCCTTGCGCTTGCCCGTGAAATTTTTGACCAAGCGACTGAATAATTCCTGTCGATCACTCTCATAGTAGGTATCGAAAAGCTGATCAAAGACTTCATTTTGCAGAATGAGCTGCTCACTGGCCGACTGTAAAATCCGAAAATGCGGTGCCAGCCCCAGCAAATAGCCGTACTTATTGACTACTCTCTGGGTAAAAGCGTCCATAGTACCAATATCCGCATTGGCAATCTCAGCCAACTGCTGGGCCAGATGCTGGCGGAGTTCCTGATCTGAAGTCTCCTTGAGTACCAGACTCAGCTCCTTCTCCAGCCGTTCCTTGAGCTCACCTGCCGCCTTGACAGTAAAGGTGGAGATGAAGAGTTGGCTGACCTCCACACCTCTGAGAATCTGGTCAATAATCCGCTGAACCATAACATAGGTCTTACCAGAGCCAGCCGAAGCTGAGACGAGAATATTCTGACCAGAGGAGTAGATGGCCTGAATCTGCTCTGGTGTGCGCTTTTGTGGCTTGTCAGAGGCAGCTTCCTCAGCCTGCTTGACTAGGATATCCTGCTCGCTTAAAAAGGGAATCCGTCTCATTTGTCCAACTCCTCCTTGATTTTTTCTAGCCAGGCTTGACGCAGCTTCTCGCCTGTCGGCCGTTTATCATACTGGTCCAGGTTTAACTTGGTCAGCTGTCTAGCCTGCCCCAGATGGAGATTGGCTTCAAAGCCTGTAATGGCCTTAAACTGGTCCACGTAAGGGGCAATGCTGCGTCCATTTTCTGTATAAGGATTGATGGCAAATCGACCAGCTAAAATGCCTTCTGCTACTTGCTGATAGAGAAAAGCATTATAAGTCAGAATCACTTCCAACTCTTCCTTAGTCAGCAAATTAACCTTGCTTTTCTCATAGTTAGCGCACAAGTCCTTGGCCTGGTCAGCAAGAAAGAGGCCTTTATAGACCTGACTTTTCATAACTTGTTTCACTGCCTCGTCCAGCGCCTTGGTCTCCTTTAAGCTAGCTAGAGGCTCCGTCATCTGTAGGTACATGGCACCGAAAATTCCCTTGTCTTCCTGGTATTTTGGCATTTCTCGGATAGCTGTTAGGTAGGTCGGCAACTGAGAATTAAGCCCATTAAAGAACTTTTCAAAGCTAAATTTGGTATCGCCCGACTTGTAATCCACAACTCCCAGACTCCCCGTCTCCGTTAGACGATCAATACGGTCCACCTTGCCGCTCACCTGAAGAGCTCTGCCATTGTCAAAAAGTAAGAAAGGCCGATCATGACCAAAGTCAGTCTCCTTACCGATGACCTCCAGCCCATCCGACTGAGCCAAGATACGACCAGTAGCTCGAGCCGTGTCCAATAGCAAACGGCGGGCAAACTGGGTCTCCCCATTTTCACCATAGATAGACTCAAATTCAGCCTCCCAGCTAGTCTCCTCCATAGCCCGTTGCAAGCGAGTGTCGAAATCCTGCTCCAAGTGCTCCTGCATAACCTTTTCAAAGATTCGGTGGAGGAAAATCCCGTGACTGCGCGCATCCGGCTGAATGGTCCACTCCTCCTGCAACCGCAAAACATACTTAAGGAAATAGGCATACTGGTTTTTAAAGTATTCATTGAGAGCAGAGGCTGATAGTCTCAATGGCTGTTCTGAAGGATACAGAGCCTGGAGGGTTTCCGACTTGAGAGGCTCCGTTTTCAACTCCTTACTGATCTGGGGAATAGAAATCCCTTCAGCTGCCAACTTCTTACGCAAGACTCGGATGGCCACTGCCCAAAAGGTCTGTTCCTCCGGCGTCCATTCGCGGTCAATATCCTCCTGATAGAGGTCAATCACGCGCGCCAACAGAGCCCGATAAGTCCCAATATCGTCACTGCTAGCCTGTGATTGCTTGCTGATGATGGGTAGAGAGATAGGCGCTATTTCCAGCTCTGTCAGATAGGAAGACATGGCATCTTCTACTTCATTGGTCAAAACAGGAGCAGACAGAACCAAATCTTCTGTCGCTGAATTGAGTAAAGATAGGGCGGCAAAGCGGTTTTTCTTGAGATTTTCACTGCTAGCTACCTGCAACTCTGATTCGTCCCCAGTTGCTTGGTTTAAGGCCTGACGTTCCTCGTCACTGAGTAGACTTTTATTTTGCGCTAACTTAGGCAAGCGCTCCTGCGTCAATCCGATAGCATAGACATAAGGCGCAGCCATGGGCTCAATCAAATCATAGGACTGAACTGTCACCACGTCCACTGTCGCTGGTACAACTCGGTACTTGGCCAGAAGCATGCCAGACAGAATCAGAGCCAGAAAATCATCGATCTTGAGCTTGCTACCATCAAACACCTGAGCAAGCTGCTCTAAGACATGGCAAAAGGTCTTCCAGACTTCCTCCTGCCGCTCTACTTCCTGCTGACTTGCATCTTCCAACAGCCCCATCAGATTGGCATCCAAGCGAACTTCTTTGATAAAATTGGTAAATTTAGCCAAGAGGCCAGCCACTGTATGACTGCGAGATTTGAAAAAGTCTAACAGAGGCGTGATAAGGCTGCGACGCATGACATTGAGCCGCTTCAGGTCAAATTTCTCCTGACGGTTAATGGTGAAATCTCTCCCCAGCTTGGCTGCTCCTTTAATTTCCGCAAAGCGAAGGTACTGCTCAAAACTATCCAGCTCCTCCTGACGCAAGCCGCCATACAGGCCGTTTTTTAAAAGATTGAGTAAATCTTCTGTCTGAAAATTATAGCGTTTCAACCGTTCCAGTGACTCTAAAAACTGGACCAAAGGATGCTGAGCCATGGACTCAGACCGCCCTAAATAAAATGGAATTTGATACTGGTCAAAAATGGTCTTCAGCTGGAGCTGGTAGACCTCCACATCACCCAAAAGCAGCCGGATATCCTTGTAGCGAGCGCCATCATGGAGCCGCTGACGAATGGACTTGGCCACATACTCTAGTTCTTCTTTTTGATTGCGCACCGACCAAATCTCTACGTGAGAGCGATCCTCCGCAGTCAATTCCACATGGGTTTCAGAAAAATCATAGCGACTCTCTAAAATCTTTGAAATCTTGCCAAAGGCATCATCCGACTGAATCGAATCTCCCGCTAGATACTCTGGCTTGATCTCATAAGTTTGAGCCAGCTTGAGCAAAAAGTCCACGCTGGCCTGGTAAAGATTGCCCTCACGAAAGGCTGTCCGGTAGGCTTTTTGACTAGCATAAACGCCAATGACAATCTCCACTCCCTTGCGATGCAGCAAATCTACTAGATATTCCTCCTCTGCTGAGAAGCGGGTAAATCCGTCAATAACCAGCGCGAGATTAGCCAATTCCCCATCCAAATCTCCAGCTAGAATATGCTGGGCAAAAATCGTGAGTTTAGAGGTCGCATCATAATTTCCCGCCTGAAGAGCAGCAGAAAAAGCCGTGAAAATCTTGAGCAAATCCTCGCGCTTCTCTGGCTCTTCTAGATGATTCAAATCCGCAAAAGTCATCTGGGCTGTCTGAAGCTCATGATAAAGGTCTAGCAGTTGCTGGATAAATTGTGCATCCTTCTTGATCCGCCCATAAACCTTTAGTTCTCGATCATCCATTTCCGATAATATTCGGTAAAATAGCATACCTAGGCCAATGTCGTCCAAGGACTGTCCTTCCTGAACATCATTGAGGACAAAATAGCGAGCCATCTGGGCAAAACGCGTCACTGTAATGGCAAAGGAAGCCTGATTTTCCAATTCCTCCAAAACTGCTCGCTCCTTTTCAAAAGAAAGGGAGTTGGGAGCTATATAAAAGACCCGCTTGCCGGCTGCTGCTAAGTCCTGAGCTTGCTTAACCAAATGCGCTGTCAAAGGACTGCGGATATCCGTATAAAGTAATTTCATACCGTCTCTTTTCAACAACAAAATATAGAAATATTATATCATGTTTGTGAGAAAAAGGCTTTCTCTAAAAGAAAAAGCCCCGCCGAAGCGAGACTTTTCGTGTCTGATTTTATAATTGTTATCTGGGAACGAAATCGAATTAAGCTTCGATTTCAGTAACCATACCTGAACCAACAGTACGTCCACCTTCACGGATAGAGAAAGTAGTACCTTGTTCAACGGCGATTGGGTGGATCAACTCAACGTCGATAGTTACGTTATCACCAGGCATTACCATTTCAGTACCTGCTGGAAGTTCGATTGAACCTGTAACGTCAGTTGTACGGAAGTAGAACTGTGGACGGTAGTTGTTGAAGAATGGAGTGTGACGTCCACCTTCTTCTTTAGTAAGGATGTAAACTTCACCCTTGAATTTAGTGTGTGGGTTGATTGAACCTGGTTTAGCGATAACTTGACCACGTTCGATTTCATCACGTTGGATACCACGAAGAAGTACACCTACGTTGTCCCCTGCAAGACCTTCGTCAAGCTGTTTACGGAACATTTCAACACCAGTAACAACTGCTTTTTGGATTTCTTCTTTGATACCAACGATTTCGATTTCATCGTTGACACGAACAGTACCACGGTCGATACGTCCTGAAGCAACTGTACCACGACCAGTGATTGAGAATACGTCTTCGACTGGAAGAAGAAGAGGTTTGTCAGTATCACGTTCTGGTTCTGGGATGTACTCATCAACAGTGTTCATCAATTCCATGATGATGTCTTCGTACTTAGTATCACCTTCAAGAGCTTTAAGAGCTGAACCTTGGATAACTGGAAGATCGTCACCTGGGAAGTCGTATTCTGACAAGAGGTCACGGATTTCCATTTCAACCAATTCAAGCAATTCTTCGTCATCAACCAAGTCGATCTTGTTCATGAAGACGATAAGGTGTTTAACACCAACCTGACGTGAAAGAAGGATGTGCTCACGAGTTTGTGGCATTGGTCCGTCAGTTGAAGCTACTACAAGGATAGCTCCGTCCATTTGAGCGGCACCAGTGATCATGTTTTTAACGTAGTCCGCGTGTCCTGGAGCGTCGATGTGAGCGTAGTGACGTTTTTCAGTTTCGTACTCAACGTGCGCAGTGTTGATAGTGATACCACGTTCACGTTCTTCTGGAGCAGCATCGATAGACGCATAGTCTTTTGGTTGGTTAACTGATGAAGGCAAGCGACGTGCCAATACAGTTGTGATAGCTGCTGTCAAAGTAGTTTTACCGTGGTCAACGTGTCCGATAGTACCAATGTTAACGTGTGGTTTACTACGATCGTATTTTTCTTTTGCCATTTGAGTAAAAGCCTCCAATAAAATATATTTTATAGATAGACAGTAGGCAATACAGTCTAACTTTCCTTACTATTTTATCAAATTTTACTGAAAATGCAAGCCTTTTACACATTTTTTGTCAATTATTCCTTATCTAGCTTATAGTAAGGCTGATTGGGAACAGAAGCACCAATACTGGAAGCATAAATCCATTCTTTCTCTTCTAGTTGAGCGAAATTTTCAGCTTTTCCTGTCAAGATGACACCAGAGAAAGTTAATTGATCCCGATTTTCTGCTTCACGAATATCTAGCTGACCAAATTTCTTGAGATAGGACTCCACATCATTGTACGTGTTGTACCCACTAACACTTGGGAAAAGATTTTTATCTGCCTTTTTCAGATAATCCAAGAAAGTCTGCTGCTCTTTCTTAGCCTCTTTTGCCTTCTTTCTAACATCTGAATCATAAGTAAAGAGAAGACCAGCGTTAGCTCCGTAAGTCGTCTTAGGATCAGTGCGCAATGCCCCAGTATTGTCAACATCTTCTGACTGACTGCCAATCCAGTACCAGTTAATCTTGAGATTGTTCGGTATCATCTTCTGGATTTCCTTATAAGTATAAGCTTTATCAAAAGTCAAAGCTACTTCCACCAATTGATTTGGCATTTCTTTGACAGAAGCCAACTCCTTAGGTATAGAATTACTATCCTTTGTCCCTTTGACATTGATATTATAGAAGACCGGATATTTTTGACGCAGGGTTCGCGTATAGGTTCCTGAGAGAGACAAATAAGTCCCTTCCGCAGTCGGATCTCTAAAAGCACCTATGAGTGAATAGTTCCCCTCATAGGAAGGATAAGCCACCTTCACTCCATCTAAATCTTTGAAACGATCAGAATGTAAGGTTCCTGAAAACAAAGAATTTTGAGTGTAGTAAAGACTGTCATAGTCAACATTAGGGTAGGCGATTTCCGACATAACTTCGTACTCTTTCTGCAAATTTCGACCATTACTCGAGGCTAATTCTATCAATCCCTTTCCTAGTAAAAGCAATAAAGCTAAGGAGACAAGACTACTGATGGCAACTGTCTTCCAAAGTCGTTTCCGTTTACTTTTCTTCGCTAAAATTTCAAATGTTTCCATTTTTATATCCTTTCTTTTCCAATTTATGGCGGAGCTTAATTCGGCTACGCATGAGTTGTACTTTCACTTTACTTACAGAATACGACATAATTTGAGCGATTTCCTTTACTGTAAAATTTTGGAAATAATAAAGATCTAAAAGCATTGCTTCCTTAGTTGGGAGCTCTTCTATCGTCAACCTTAACAGCTCATAATGGTCGTTCTCAAATGGTTGAATCACATCTTGTTTGAAAAATTCCTTTTGCAAAATTTCTAGATAATGCTGATCGCGCCTATAGCGATCGATGTAGCGGCGGATGGAAACCCGATACATCCAAGCTCGCATCTTCTCTGCTGGGATGACCAGATCAGTCTCTAACATTTTGACAAAAACATCCTGTACCACATCTTCTGCCTCGGCCTTAGAAGCTCCTGACTTTTGCAAGTAGAAAACAATCTCTCGGGCAAAGCCAATCAAGATGTTTTCGTATTCATCCAGTTTGATAATCTCACCTCCCCACAACTTCTCCTCAAATCTCTCCTTACTTGCATTCCTTAAAAAAGCAGAATAATAGTAAAAAGTCTTTCTAATCCAAAGCTCGCAGCTGCTACTTTTCATTTGATACTACTTTTCTCTATTCAATACTTTTCTATTCTTCCCCCTTTCTACTAGTATAACGAATAGAAAGTCATTTTGGTTACAAAAGTTTAAAAGACGACAAAGAAACCCCAGATAGATTGAAACTATCTAGGGTTGATATCTTATAGATTTTATTGAGAGATTGACTCTGAGTTGTTGATTTGTTCAGAAGCAGTTCCCAGAGCCTGTTCTGCAGTTTCAGCTTGAGACTGATGAGCTTCTACTGAATGAACTGATTCAGCTGGTTCTGAAACTGATGCTGAGAATGCTGATTGAGTTGATTCTTGAGTTTGGGCTTGGCTAGCAGCAAACGGTTGAGTTGGCTGGTTCACTTGATTCTGACCAAAAGGTTGCTGAGGCTGACCAAATCCTTGATTTTGAACTGGTGCTTGTTGCTGAGCAAATGGTTGCTCTTGGCTAACAGGCTGACTAAACTGTTGGTTTTGAGCTGGCTGTTGAACTTGACCAAATTGTTGGTTTGGTGCCGGCTGTTGTTGTCCTTGGAATCCAGGCTGAGCAAACTGTTGGTTTTGAACTGGTTGTTGAGCTTGACCAAATTGCTGACCTTGGAATCCTTGTTGACCATAAGGAGCTCCTTTAACTTGCTGAGCTGGTTTGCTAGCTTGGCAAAGCAAGACAATTAAAGCAATACTACATGGCAAGCTGACTAAAGCAGCTAGGATATTCAACACTGGAATGAAGGAAGCTAGTGAAGGCCCTACAGTGAGAAAAATAAATGCCCAATGGAAGCCAGCATCACGAAGACGACGAACAGCGATGGCAAGATTAGGAACGATTGTTGCAACCCAATAGATGGCAAGTAAGAACATTATGAACACAGCCAAACCAGCGCCAGCCGTAACTCCAGATAAATCTGGTTCATAATCGTATAGTCCTGCATAATAAACTTCACTAAAAAGCGGAATGAGAAAACCAAAAACGGCAATAAACGAAAATGGTAAGGTAATCAAAAAATGACATAGGACAACCCACCAGTAATCCGAACGACTTGAACGACCACTAAAGTCTGCATAACGAGTCCAAAATTTTTTATAAGCAGAAAACATAGAAATCTCCTCTAAATTTTTATTAACAGAATTCATTGTATCATAATTTTAGCTCGAAATCAAGGTAAGTTAATCTTGGCTCACTCTCAGAGCAAGGAAACAGGTGTTACTTTACCGTTTCGATTTCCCATGAATCCCAGCCACTGAAGCGAATAGCTCCTTGTTCATCTGTTCGGAAAATCTGTGTCTGAATGTTCTCAAATCTGTCCAGAGTTTCCCGGTGAGGATGCTTGTAGCGGTTATTCTTACCGGCAGAGATGAGGGCAATTTTGGGCTGAAGCTGATGTAAAAATTCTGGGCTAGAGGATCCTTTAGAACCGTGGTGGCCTGCTTTTAAGACATCCACCTTGAGTTGCGGAAAACGCCGCATCAAGGTAGCTTCGCCATTTTCCTCTAAGTCTCCTGTGAACAAAAAGCTGGTTCCAAAAAACTTCCCGTACAAGACGACAGAGTCATCATTACTGCCGTCGCCCGTCTCCTCAGGATAAAGAACCTGCAAAGCTCCATCAAAAATCGGAAGCTTATCCCCTACCTCTACCGCATGGACTCTCGTCTGCATCCGCTCCAGTTTCTCAACAAAATCCGACTGGGTCAAACTTCCCTTAGATACGTAAATTTCCTTTATAGAAAAATGCTTGGCCACCTCCAACATATCACCCATGTGATCGGTATCGGTGTGAGTTCTCAATTTGATACAAGCTCAATAAAAAAATGAAACTCCTAATTGAGTTTCATTTGAGTTTCATTTTTTTCTTAACTTATTAATCCGTACCCACTAACTCACAATTTATATAATCATCAATCGAAATCACTTTTAACTTGGCTCCTTTTTGGATAATGACTTCATAATAATGTGTCTCTTCATTATTAAGATTTCCTACATAAAATGCGTTAGTTCCTTTAGGAATTTTAATACGTAGTTTTTTATAAGGATCTCTGAATTCAAATCCTTTGACAAGAGAGGTATGAAGGAAGCCTTTCTCTTTAAAATCAATACATCCTTCCACTTGTGCTGATTCTACCATTTTTTCTAATGTTTCCATACTAACTCCTCGATATACTACAATATCTGCTTTTGTGCTATATTTTTTTAGAGTTTGGTAAATATTTTCTATCTTTTCATCAACAGAACCTGACCTCAATCTACCATTTATGGTTGGCCCAGAAGAAGCAATAATATATTCGTCAGATGGTATTTTCCCCACATACCTTGGTGGCTCATTATTTAGATACTTTGCGACAAAGAGGGGTACATCAGCTTGGGAACTCGAAAGCAAATCCCATTTCTGGCCAGTTCTAAGTATTTTTCCTTTAAGTTTATAGCAAAACTCGTTCATAAGACTTTATTCTTACCTACTTTTTTTACACACATTATATCAAAATTTCATAGAATTACTCTACTACCTCTATTCCATTCTTAAATTTTATAGCCACTGTTTGGTCACAAAAAATTTTAATTTCATCTACCATAGTTTCCCAAAGCAACTCATCAAACTCACTTATAAGCTCACTTTGCTGATTGAGTGTCTTTAAAAATTCTTTGAGGTCTTTTTGATGACTGGCTGCTTCCAGTAGCTGCTTCTCTATCGACTCAATTTCACTAACCAGTGCATCATGCCGCTCGACCAAGTTACTGTACTTTTTCTGATAGGTATCTTGGTCCTGTGGCATTATCGCATTCTCTTTCACTAGATTAGAAACCATTTGAGTGACTACTTCTACCTCGGTTTCAAGCTCAACCAACCTTCGTTCAAGGTCAGAACTTTCCCCAACGTCAAGTAACATTTCTAGATTCTGGATAATCTCATCCTTATTGCTGATTACCTTATTTATTGCTGTTACAAACCAATCCTTAATTTCATCTTCAGTAACATGAGGAGTGGTACACTTCTTTTCGCCCTTGTACTTCTCATTACATTGGTAGATAACCCTTCGATATTTTGATGTGGAGTGCCAGACCTTGCTACCGAAGTAATGCCCACAATCCCCACATACCAGCTTTGAACTAAATAGTGTAGTACTCCCCTTACCCTTTTCTTTCCTATCTAGTGATGCTTGAACTGCATCAAACGTTTCTTTATCTACAATGGCTTCATGGTTATTTTCTACATAATACTGTGGTAACTCTCCCTTGTTAATGTTCTTCTTTTTGGATAGAAAATCAATTGTGTAGGTTTTCTGAAGGAGGGCATCACCCTTGTACTTCTCATTCCTTAACATCCGTTTGATGGTCACAGAACTCCAATGATTCTTACCACTAGGTGAGAGGATACCTTGTTGTGTCAAGTCTTTTGCAATGCTATAGGGAGTTTTACCAAGCAATGCCTGTTGGAAAATGTAGCGGACAGTCTTAGCTTCTTCCTGATTAACAACAATCTCACCATTCTCGCCCTTTTCAAAGCCCATGACGTTGGTATAGGGAAAATGTACCTTTCCTTCCGCAAACTGTTTCCTCAAGCCCCAAGTGACGTTCTCTGAGATGCTACGGCTTTCTTCTTGGGCCAAGCTAGACATGATGGTAATCAACAGCTCACCCTTTGAATCTAGAGTCCAGATATTCTCTTTCTCAAAGTAGATTTCAACTCCGACTTCCTTCAACTTACGAACTGTTGTCAATGAATCAACTGTATTTCTTGCAAACCGACTAACTGACTTGGTAATAATGAGGTCAATTTTGCCAGCCAAGGCATCCTCAATCATGCTCTTAAAACCCACTCGCAGTTTAGTATTAGTGCCACTAATACCTTCATCCGAGTACATTTTAACAAACTCCCAATCGCTTCGAGTTGAAATGTATTCTGCATAATACCTCATCTGAGATTCATAGCTGGTTGTTTGGTCTTCATGATCAGTTGATACCCTCGCATAACCTGCTACACGACGTTTCTTAGGTAGCGAAATGCTAGCTAACTCTGAGTTCCTAGGCGCATTTGCTTCAATAGTTATGACGTTTTTCATAAGAAGTGCTCCTTTCTAACCTTCAGTTCATATTTTCTACCTTTTATAGGAAAGACGGTAATTAAACCTACTGATGAGTCATAAATAACCTTCTTGATATTTTCGGTAACCCAATTTTTATCTGGTTTAAATCCAATTTTATCTTCAAATGTAGCTAATATCCGTTTTTCAGATAGAGTCTTACTAGGACAAGAGGATGTTCCGAACCTGTCTCTAGTGCGGCAACAGTATCTGATGGTTCGGTGTACCTTTTTGGAGTCTACTCTAGTAATCATTATTTTTCCACAATGGCTACACTCGATTAACTCTCTAAAAGTACCTTTGTGCATATGGCTTTCCTGATACATTACCTTGTACCGACGTTCTTTTTCTTGTAGTACCACATCAAAATAAGACTTTGAAACAATGGCTTCATGAGCATCCTCTACAATATACTTATTCTTTTGCCCATTATTTCGTTTAGGATTTCGTGAAAAAGGTTCTCGGTAAGTCTTCTGTAATACCAAACGTCCAAAGTATGCTTCCTGCTTAAAGAACTCTCGGACACTAGAGACTGTGAAGGGATTTCCCAGTCGTGTCAAGACTCCTTGCTCATTTAACTTTTTAGTAATCATTGGGGCATTATCTCCGTCCAAGAACCATTGAAACACCTGTCGTACAACCTTTGCTTCATCAGGCTCAATGACATAATTCTCACCATTCCAACGGTAGCCATAGATATCTTGAGGTGTATGAGGTTGACCCTGTTCAAACTTTTTCTTAATCTGCCATCTTAAGTTTTCACTGATGTTATGCGATTCTTCTTGAGCGACAGAAGCTAGGAGAGTTAACATCAACTCGCCTTCGGAACTTAGGCTATCTATCCCTTCTTTTTCAAAGGTAATTCCTATGTTCTTTTGTCTAAGTACACGCACTGTAGACAATAGGTCAACGGTGTTTCTACCGAACCTTGCAATGGATTTAGTTAAAATTCTATCAATTTTTCCATCATCACATGCCTTTAACAAATCTTGTAACCCTTGACGGTTACTTTGTTCTTTACCGCTGATGCCTTCATCATAATAAACGCCAACCAATTCCCAGTCTGGATGAGACTGAATTAATCTACTATAATAGCTGACTTGAGTGGATAACGAATGATGTAGGCGACTATCAGATACCCTCGCATATGCTGCTACACGCAACTTAGGTTTTTGCGGTGTCATCATCGGTTGAATTCGTCTAACTATTCTCAATTTGATACACTCCTTTCGCTACTATATATCACTCTAAAGGCCTCATTTATCAAGTCTTTAGGTCGATAATCTACTAATAAATGGTTGATATTTTTCAAGCATCTTTTCCTTAAATTGCTGATGAACTTCCTCACTAATAATCCTAGATTTTAGGAGTCTATCGGCCTGTATCATGGTCAGTTGGTAAGTCATCTCATCTTGTAATTTGTCATTAGTCATAATAGCCCTCCTACCTTACTAAGTAAGGCTGAGGGCATTTTTTCCGCTTTTTAGGCAAAAAAAATAAGCCTGACAGAAAATACACTCCATCAGGCTTAACATAAGTTACTGTTTAATTGCCTTTTCCAAGGCCTGTACTGAAGCAACCAATTTCTCATCGTCAAACTTTTGTGACTCTAAGAAACGGTTGAAATCGCCATCGTCTAAGGTTAAGTGTGCTGCACCAGCTGATTGCAACTGAACAACTGTATCAATGTGACCAATCCCAAAGACAGCACCATTGACCACTGCCACATAACCTTGTTTCCCACTTTTTGATCGTACGACAAAATTTTTCATATCCTCATCCTCCGAAGTTTCTACTTTCTTTGTGCTAGTTGCTACCTCATAAGGCAGTCTAAACCAGCCAACCATATAACCAACCAATCCACCACTATGGCTATCAACTAATCGCCCATCAGAATACCACTTTCGTGACACACGTCGAGTGTAACCGCCAACTTCCAGTTGATCGTTGACCCCATTACGGTTACTATCCGAATAACCATCGACATTTTGTTCCACACCTTCAAGTCCAGTACCATCAGAATCCGCTAAACAAACACCGATGTGACCAAAACTGTGACTCGGTACACGAATCACGTAAAAGTCACCCGCCTGTGGGTTAACCCCTACGGCATCATAGGTGACCTGAAAACCATTGGCTTTTGCCTTATCAAGACAGTCAATGGCATTGGTGTAAGACATATTCTTCCCTGTTTCCTCCTGAACGATTTTATCAATTAGAGCCACACATTGCCCACCATAAGGATTGGTAGGCACCGTCACTTTGGTATTGACTTTCGAGAGGGCATTGGCAACAACCTTTTCTTTACTTGTCATTCTCATCCTCCTTATCTTCGTTTAACTGACGTAAGACTTGTTTAATACGATTAGGCACTGGCAATCCAATACGAGTCGCATTCTCCAAGATGGACAGTCCTTCATTACTGAAGTAGAAAAAGATAACAGCTGTTCGAACTGCCCCACCTTGTTTTAAGACATGTAGGTCAATCATGTGGGCAACAGCCACCAAACAGATAATCATGGCTTTTTTGAAAATCCCTTTTTTACCGATAGAACTGGAGAGGTTCTTCTCGACAATGGCTGCCATAATCCCTGTCACATAGTCAATCAACATAAAAATCAAAAGGCCATAAAGAAAGCCATCGATTTCTCCAAAAATAGAACCGATGACCCCACCGATTCCTGAAAACACTAATTTATTAGTCAAAACTTCTTGTTTCATTGTTTCTCCTCTAAGCGGTACGTCGCCACCGATAAACTGTAATATAAGGTTGTAAATTGTTATGAGCCTGTCCTCCTCCAGAATTACCTGTGTTATTTCCTTGAGGATACAATGATGAACTCCCGTCAGAAGAATAATCTCGACGTGTGGCCTGATTACCTGAATTGGCAGAAACATATTGCGGATGTGAGTGAACAGGCATTTCATTGATGGTTAAGGTATGAGTTTTGCTGCCACCTGTTTTTGAAACAGTATTAAATTCGCTTTCTGTCTCAGAGACACCAACCAAAACACGTCCATTCCCAAACCGCTCCCACTTCCCTCCCATAAAAGTTGAAGGACTTTCAGAACTCGTAGACTCATAAATCGTTCCAATCGGATAGAAAATATCAATCAGCTTTTTGTTACGCATGATGATGTCTCCATCAAAATAAGAAGGCTGACTACCATCCACATCAAGAACCCCTCGTGTCCATGCTTTTCCTATCCCCATCCCTGTCGGAGATAAGCCATAAACTACCTTTTCAGGACCAACCGTAAACTCAAAATCCGTTTCATAGAATAAATCTCGCAAATGACCAATGATGGTATAAGACTTGGTTTGGTCATAGGTGCCATTCAGGGTAGCTTGAAAATTCTCTTTGGTATGTTCCGTTGTCGTACTCCAGTTAGCGGCTCCACCTACATTCGTTGTCTTTGTACCAGTTGATAAATCAAGAATATCCCACGTCATAGTGGCTCGATTCTTCTGACTATTGCCTACAATGAGTGGTGCAATTTTTACTTTTCGAATCACATTTAATTGATTCATGGTAGTTCCGACTCGAACTGAAGTAAAGGATAGAATGGGTTTAAAATATTCAAGTAGAGAAATCTCGACTTCCTTTCTCGGACTTTGTCTTCCTCTTGAATCCGTCACAAAAGCAGAGATTTTGGCACGACCAACATGGTTAATACCTCCTACTCCGCCATTTTGTGCAGTAGCTACATTCTGGAGTTGTATCCAGCTATTTCCTTCAAATTTAAACACTTCCGCTCGATAACCACTAGCTGGAATAGTTGATCCATAAATTCCTGTAGCACCATTAAAGGTAACCTTGGGATTTGACTCCAATGAAACAAAGGTATTGCCTGTAATGGCATTTTGAGCAATCGTATTTAAATCCGATAAACTGATAGAGGATAGACTGGGAACCACCGAGCTCGGAAGTTGAAGAGTCACTTGAATCCGAGACTCACCGATGACCTTTCCTCCATAAATGGTTTGTACTAAAATTGTGCCAATACCAGAGGTCGCATTGGGGATTTGAGGAGCTAATTTTGCAACTTCTGGTGTCCAACTACAAGAAGTGGTTGCACCAGTTGCGACCACTCCACTCAAACTACCAAATTGCCAAGTAACCTTGTGTGTAAAATCCCCACTTGCTCTCGTAATAGAAATGGTAATTGGAGAACCCATCATATTCCCAGAAACACTAGCTGTTGAGGACCGTGGAATATCTCGTAATCGTAACGATTGATAACCGGTATTAAGAGTTCCTGGTGACCATCCACCACTTCCTGAAAAGGTCGCAGAAAAACCAATGGTCTTTTGACCATTGGAATTGTGAGCGATGGTGATGGTTTTATCAATGAGATGAAGAGAAGAGTTCATGCTGTACATATCTGGTCTACCACTCCAAGAAAGAGTTTGACCATCTATGGAAACACTGGCACTACAGTTATACATCCCAAAGGTTGTTTGGCCATTTCGTAGCCACAATTGAACACGTACAGTTGAGGTATTATTGGCGGTGCTAGTTCCTGTTTCTTCTACCCTAAGTAGAAGATTGTACCCTCGGTCATTATTACTGCCATAATCTGCCATAGTCTTTCCTTTCTAAGTCTTGCTGTCGATGAAGCGACAAACCAAATGTTTGGGGTTATGCCTTGCAGCTTCTAAACGATAATATCCAACTTGTAGCGTTTCAACGAATACACCATGGTGGATTTTAATCACACCAGAAGTAACGGTCATGACCGCATTCCCTGCTGATTTAATCATCATTCCTTGTGGGGTTAATTCGATAAACTCAGAATTATCTTTCTTACCAATGATGACACCATTATCACCTGCTCGCAGATAAGTGTTCACAAATTGTAAAAGCAAGGCATTACTTTTCAAATCAGCTTCAATAGCTGCGATGCGTTGCGTGTTTGTGACAAAATCCTGATTGAATTTGGTGAGTGTTTCCTTGTTACTCTTTTCAAATTCCTTATAGGTCTTGAGCCAATCAGAAACTTCACTGGCCAGTGCCCTCGCTTCCATATCCACTCGAATCGACTCCGTCTTCTCCGTTAGGATATCCAATTGTTGCTTCATAAAACTTTGGTCTGCTTTCCCATCAATTTGCTTCATCAAATCTGCTAAGGATGGACCTGGAGCGGTTGCCACATTGCCATCCTCTAATTGAACATTCCGTAACCAAACCACATCTCCTTGCGCCCATGCTCCTGAGGATAAGGTAAAGACAAAAGACCATGTTGAATTACTGGACACCTTCCAGCTAGACACCACTCGTTCCCAATTAGCTGTCAGTGAAACAGGCTTTGTTCCACCTAATTCAGAGCCAATCATCATGGATACTGCTCTTGAAGCTTTTAGTTCCACCGAAAAAGTCATGGTCTGTCCAATGCGTGTCCGCAAGTCAAAAAAATCTCGCTTAAAGCCACCACTTCCTGCTTTGGTACAAGTCATTTTAATCGAGATGCCACTGACAGATGTACTATCTTCTACGATTTCTTTTCGCCATTCTGACTGAAGATTAGTGAAACTTGTTTCTCGCATGGCATAGTCATCAATGTAATTCCGACCACCTAAAACAGTCCCCTCAAAGAAAGAAGACCAAGTATAATCACTTGGGTTCGTTGAGGGTGTTGCGGTTGGTCGATTCACCGCCAGACCAAAATAGCGTTTTCCCTTGGGTGAGGGTGAAACGCCTTCTCCTTTTTCACTGTCCGCATACATCTTCCACGTATATAAGGTTTGACCGGTATCTCCCTTATTCCCATATACACCAATAACCACTGGTGTCGTCGACGTTTCATTTCCATCAGTGAAAACAGTTCGTTTGTAATTCCAAAGATATTTAATGGTATCCGTTAAAACAGGAATGGTTTTTGACCAACCACTCGTTGATGTGAGGACTCCTGTTTTTTGATTACTCGCTAAATAGTATTCTTCGATTTGGGAAATGCTGACACCTTTGTCTCCTTTTGGACCTGGAGTGAGTGACAGTTTAGAAAGTTGACTCTTGGTAGCTAGTTCTTCGCCTCTCACTTTTAAGAGTGGTGTATCAATTGAAATATTCCCATTGGAGTCCAATGAAAATACTGGCTTGTGACTTCCAGGAATAACAACCTTGTTGGCATTGACTTCTATCGCATTTAAATACTCAGTCAACACCTGATGAGAAACCAAACGACGCATCCAAGCAGAATTGGACACGGTTAGTTCATCTATCTTTGCTTTTTGAATAGCCGCAAAGCGAATTTCTGCCGCCTCTGAGGATAAATAGTCAACTGCTGCTTGATTGCCACTCCGAATTGCTTCAGCTTTTGCTCGCTCAATCCCATCTTCTACATCCTTGTTTACTCGACTCATATTGAAATCAAGTACACGACTGAGATTGGCTCGCTCCCTTTCAATCTGACGTTGAATCTTTCCATCATTGAGAGTTAAGAGCTCATTTGCGACAGATGATATTGGATTTCCTGACACCCCTTGTCCACCAAACGCGACCGTATCGTCAAATGAGATGGATGTGATTTGCTCTGTTAAGGCATTAAAGCGATAACCAACTGCTCTTTTGACCACATCAACTTGATGAAGTCTACTTTTTAGGGTCACCTCGTCCCCCAACTGCACCTCTTGCCCATCTAGTTCAAAGGCTTCAATCTCAATCACTTCTGAAACCTGATCTAAATGGTCATTGCTAAATTTTGCCATCGCCCATTGTCTCAATTCTTCCTCGGTATGGAGATTATTGTTCTCATACTCCGCCTCATGCACATAAGGATATTGATGGATGAGAGGACTCTCCACCATAACCGAAAGAGTTTTCTCTTCCTTTTCACCTTCTGGCTTAAAAATTGAGGACGCATAAATGCGAGTGACAATAGACTGACTAGAACGAGTACGATCAAACTTTTCTAAGTTATGATGCGTTGAAATGACCACCCCACGATTCTTTCCTCGATGTTCTTTGATAGTGAACAAAAAGTTATCACGAACCAACTCTCCCTCCCAAGTTCCTAAAATAGAATGTTTCCCATCCATCAACACTTGGTAAAGTGTAGCTGTCTCTGTCGTATTAAACGACCGTTTCTTTGTAATATCACTATCAAAAGAAAAGGGTGCTATATCTCTTTTAGCTTTTGAAATCAATTGTCCAAGGGCACTTTGGCAGGTCACATTTTGATTCGAAACTGGTAGAATAGAGCGACGCATGATATCATCCGTAATATGTTGGCAAGTCACACGAACCCTATCGTTTTCTTCAACTGGTTTCTTAATCCGAAAGAGTTGTTTTTTGACATATGGTACTGGACATAGTATCAATTTATCTGTCACCAACTCTTTATAGATGCCTGAATCTGTGATGGGATAGTCAAATTGAAGCGTAAAATCTCCATTCAAAGTTTCTTCAACTTCCGCACTCAAGGTTTCATGAAGAGGAAACCCATTCCATTTTGGAGTTTTAGTTTGTCCGTCTAACAAAAATAACATTACGTCCACCCCCATAATATTTCAATGTGAAGACTGGTGATTCCAGTACCAAGAACAACACCAACTTTCTTGTCCTTTTGATTGGCATCAAGCGTGATAAAATCTCCTGACCAATGAACCAACTCTCCACTTTCCGTCAAAAAACTAGGATGACTTGGGTCATTATCCATAACCAAAGTTTTGTTTAGTTGCTCCAAACCAATAACTTGTTCACCGATGGTGAAACTTGTCTCTCCAGTCGATTTACCTGAAACAGTAATCTTAGGATAAGACAGAGCTGAACCAAGCAAGGGAATCATCCCATTCTTCGTTAAAGTATACTCACTCACTTTCTTAAAATATCGAGTGGGGTGACACAGAAAAGTTACCTCCATGCTGAAGACTCCTAAATTATCTTGAACAATATCAAAACTATCCACCTTATAGCACCAGTACCGAGTCATTTTCATGCGCTCACTTTCAAGCCAAAAGCCTTCACGAGTTAAAAGTGCAGAAAATTCATTAATTTGTTCCTCAGTCGCACCAATAAGGTGAATCCGATAAGCTTTCTCAATCGCTTTTCGGTGCTTATTGGTCAAAACCAAACCACCACTCAAACCGTCATGTTCTTGCAGTTGGCTTTTAGAAGTCGGAATATGAAAACTTGGTCTATCTTCCACGAGTATCTTGTAAGGGAATGAGGCCGTTGATACACCGTCTATGATTAAAGCATTATGTTGGATCACAAAGTCACCCCTCTCAATGATTGTTGACGAGTTAACTCGTCATGAATTCTTTCTGCTACTTGATTGGCTAGTCGTTTGATATCGGCTTCTTCTCTTATCACTACATCTGTAATGGAAACATTGATGAAATTGCCACCAGTTCCCATGGTTGAGGCGATTCCTTCACCGATTGCCGCAAGATTCTGTTTGGTTAAAGGCAAGACAGCCTCTTTCCCAGCTTCACCACCAACCATCAGTTGTTTCTCATTCATGCCAAAGGCTGTCGGTTTCGTTAGAATCCCACCCTTGGCATACCAAGCAATCGAAATCTTAGGCAAACCGCCCTTTAACCAATCAAGTGGATTGGCAGAACCACTCACAGAAAAGTGAGGTAAAGGAATATGTGGCCATGAAATCTTAAAGTTAAACAGATTCTTGATGGCATTAATGGCAGAAGATACAACATTTTTTGCACCATTGATGGCGTTTGAGATAGAATTCTTGATACCATTCCAGACACTTGAAACAGTGGAGCTAATACCACTGAGAATACTAGAAATGGTCTGTTGAATGCCAGACCAGCCACTGGATACAAAAGAAACAATTGAAGAAATCACTGACGAAATGACGGATTTTATCGTGTTCCAAATAGAAGACACGATACCTGAAATGGCAGATAGGATATTGCTGATGGTATTTTTGATACCGTTCCAAGTGTTGGAAATAAACTGACCAATTGCTGACAAGATAGTCGTCACAATTTGTTGAATAGCTTGCCAAACTCTTTGAAGAACACCCTTAATGGTTTCCCATGCACCAGACCAATCACCAGTAATAGCCTGCATAATGGCTTTGATGATTCCTAATACAACTGTGATAGCTGTTTCTACAACCGTTTTGATAATCTCCCATGCCGTGGTGATGATTAACTGAATATTTGCCCAAGCAGCTTCAAGATAAGGGCCAATCAAAGACATGACCGTCTGAATAACTGTAGAAATGGCATTCCAGACCGTTTCCACTGCTGCTTGTATAAGGGCTTGATTTTCTGTCCACCAAGTGGTAAGAGTTCCCCAAATCGTCATGATAAAGGTAGAAATCTCTTGAATGATCACAGAAATAAAAGCATAGATGGCATTCCAGATTTCAATGACTGCAGTTCTAAAGCCCTCATTGTTTTGCCACAGTTCTTGAATCCAAACGACTAATAGGGTAATCACTGCTATGATGCCTAGAACTGTTCCAACAATCGGAGCTGCTGCAACGACCAATCCGCCAATGGTCGTTCCCATGGCGACTGCTGCCGCTTGAAGGGCTAAGAGTCCAGGTAACAACAGACCGACAACTGTAATTAACCCCCCCATAATGACAATAAAGGTCTGAATGGGACCAGGTAAGTTGCTGAACCAATTGGCGACAGCTTGTAGTAATTGAGCCAATAATTCTAAGACTGGTGCTAGAGCTTCAGCTAAAACACCACCAACCTCTGCCATGGCAGCTTTAGCAGTATTTTGTGCAATCGTAAATTTATCAATCGGATCAAGTGTTGCTTCATAAGTTGACGTCACAACTCCTAAAGCATTCTTAGCAGTCCCTGATAAATCATTAAATGAAAAAGCACCACGCTTAATGGCATCGACCATTCGTGGCGCAGCTTTTGAACCAAAAACTTCTGAAGCGAGTGTCAGACTCTCTGTCTCATTTGTTGAATTCTTAATTTGTTCAACAGTTTTTGCCAGACCATCTTGTAAGGTTAAGCCATCCTTGGCATAATTAACAGCCGCTTTAGATAAAGTAGAAAGTGCAGCACTTGAATCGACACCAGCTTTTTCAAAGCGTCCCATTAAGGCGACACCCTCGTCAAAGGATAACCCAAGTGACTTAATTTGAGGAGCACCAGATACGACCTTACTCATTAGATCCTGAACACCAACCCCAGTTTGTTGGGAAGTAAAAGTGACCGTATCAAGTACCATGGCGAGGTCTTTAGACTCAAGACCATAGGCTTCAATGGCCTGTTTGGCAGAAATAGCCGATTGCGTCACATCCGAACCATTGATTTCAGAATACTTAATCAGTAATGCTGAAGCCTGTGATAAAGCATCTCCTGTTAAGCCAAACTGAGTATTTAATTCCCCAACCGCACTACCTGCTGTCGCAAAGTCTGTAGGAATGGAAGTGGCGAGTTCAGTCGCAATATCTTGCATCCCTTCAAGTGCCTTTCCACTAGCACCAGTCTTGGTGATGATGATATCCATTCCTTCATCAACTTCACGAAAAGCTTCAAGAGATTGTTGCCCAAATTCGATTAACTTTTGAGAGAGTTCACCCAATCGGTCTCCAAACTCCATAAGGATATCTGCTTTTAATAAACCATTGGTTTGTTCAAGGCTTGCTGCAGATTGTTGGGAGGCATTGGAAAGCCCCTCCATTTCCTGTTGGAGATTGTTATAGGCTGTCTTAGTATCGTTGAGTGTTTTCTCAAGCCGATTGGCTTCGACAGAATTCTCGCCATATTCTGATTTGGTTAGTTCTAACTGACGTTCTAAATTCGCAATTTGACGCTCAACGAGTTCAGACTGACTAGCAATTCTTCTTTGTGCTAAGGCTAATTTTTCAGACTCTGAAGCATTTGAACCAAGCTGACTCTCTTGCAAACGAAAGGTGGAATTGAGTTTCTCACTCTCTGATGCTAATTGGGCCTGTTCAGCTTCTAAACTGTTTAATTTCGACCGGTTGCTTTCAACTGTGTTTCCGTGAGAATCAAGCGCTCGATTAACTCCTTCAAGTTTTGTTTCATAGCTTTTTAGGACATTTTGTGTTGTCTCAACTTCACGTTGGAATGCTCGATATTGTTCTGCACCAATATCCCCACGTTGGAATTGCGCTTCAACTTGACTTTGTGCCTGACGTAAGGTTTCTAATTTTTCTTTCGTGGTCGCAATCTGTTTTGAAAGCACCTCTTGCTTTTGAGTAAGGAGAGTGACATTGCCAGTATCAAATTTCAGTGCTTTATCAATTTGTTTCAGCTCTTTAGTGGATTCCGCTGATTCTTTATTTATTCCCTTCAAGGCTCGTTGTAAAGGTTGGGTGTCACCACCAATCTCAATCGTAATGCCTTTGATGTTACCAGCCATAGTTCTCCCTCCTTTCTCTAAAAGTTATCAAAATCAGCTTGGGTTGCTCGTCTAGTTTGTGGTTTGTCAGAACGCAAGGCGACATAATCCGTCTGATAATCCAGTGCCATCCCAATAGAGATGTGTTTTAAATCATCCATAGATAGTCCAGTTTCCTTGCAACAGGACAAGTAGCTTTCTACCGTGAAGATTTCTTCACTCGCTTCATCGGTTTCATCGACTTTTTTCGAGTCGACATTCCTTGATTTAACATCTCCATCAAGACTGGACCAATCTCCTGAATCGGTAACTCCTCCATCTCCATAAAGAAAACATCAAATGCTTTCACCCGTGGATTGGCTGATTTGGCAAATACCCAAAATAGTCGATGAAAGAAGGTCATATCGAAATCAGAAAGAATGGAGACATCCATATTTTGTGCGGTTAGCTCCTCTCCTTCTTCTAACTGATTAAGTTGGTCTAAAATAGACTTGGCATTAATCATTTGAAAGAGGTCTTGAAAGTAATCTTTACCGAATTGTTCTTTATAGGCAATCGGCGTGTAAGCATTACTTGCTAGTGGGTAAACTTTCCCACAAATCGTCACCTGTTTTCTCATGTACGACTACCTCCACTTGCGACAGTTGGCTCATATACAGACTTAAACCAATTTTTCTTCACTGTTTCGGGGGTCTCTTCTGTTGTCCGACGACGAACCACCTGATCAAGTGGACGTGGACTGGCTGTGAATTTCAATTCCACTTCATTGATATCACTACCATTCTTGGTTTTTGAGCCTACTGTTGGTCGAGAGGCATAACAGTAATAGAGGACATGAAGTGTCTCCTTCTTATCCCCTTCAAAACGGAACATTAATGCGAAGTTTTTCCGAGTTGCATTGGATGATTCCGTAATCACCTTATTGGTATCATCTAGTGTTTCTCCTAACACTCGAGTTAAGAACTCTTGTGTTAAAAGGGCAACCTTCAAAGTTCCACTATAACCATCATTAGACTCAGTCGTATAAAAGTTGATATTATCCGCTTTGTAGGAACCTGAATCTCCTGTTGCTTCAAGGGTCAACTCTGCAGCACCTCTTAATCGTTCAACATTCCCATAGGTTAAGGCTCCGTCACTCCCTTCCGTTGTGACTTCTGCCCAGTGGACATCTTGTAGACCAAACGTGACTTTATTTTTTTCAGCCATATGTTCTCCTTCTTAAAATGCAAAATGAAAAGCAACCTGATAAAGTTGCTCGGTATCAATATAAGTTTCAACCTTGTCAAAAAACAAATGTTGTTCCGTCAGAAAAGTTTCAATCTTCCCTTCAACGTCGAGGTCTTTCTTCCTTGTGTAAAGTTCAAGAATGAATTGCGCGCCCTTATGGTAAACCTGATTGTCTGCCCCAAAGTTTTCTGATTGCGGACTATAATAAACCATAAAAGGCGGACTTGGACTGTGACCTTCTTCGAAGTGATGATAAGCAATCGGAAGATGTAAGGCTTTTAGCTGTTTAAAAAACTCCTTTTCACTCATAAGTTACCTCGAATCTTCTTCTCCAAAGCTTGAACTGCTTTTTGTTCAACGGGGCCAATATGAGGACGCCCGGAAACTCGACCACCATTTTGTTTGGCATAGCCATTCTCAAGTAGATGAGTTAGGCCTGGTGTCCGATTATGAATCGTTTTCGTTTTACCAGTGGACGTGCTACTCGTTTCCTTTGAAGTCCACCCTCTCACATAGCGACCACTCCGCTTGGGCGATGTAGATTTTAGAGTCGCAATCGCCTCGTCCGTTACATCATCGACTGCTTCAACTACCGTCTCTGTTGTTTGATGCAAGTATTCCTCTAGCTCCTTTTCAATAGCCCTACTCAGTTCATCAGCTCTCATGGCTCTTCCTCCACTCGACATTTGACCATTTTCTTTTCAAAAAAGACATGGTCAATTGAAAGAATATTAAACGATTTCCCTTGAAAGATGAGTTGTGTATTGGTGGTATCAAGTGAGGCGACTTCTGAATCATATCTAAGAGTGACTATCAGCTGAAGTTTTCGTTTCGTTTGACCCACTTCAAATATCTCATCACTATTTGCTTGATTCACACTAGCCCATCGTGAAAATAAATTAGTAAACTGACTTGTTTCGTTACCAATATCATCTTGAGTAATCACACGTTTCTTGAAAAGAACTCGCTGGTTTAAAGGTGCAATTTTCATTTAAAACACCTCTTTTCGCAAACCACCTAACAGATGATAGAGCGTCTCTTTCAAATCATGATGGTTAGCCTCTTCTCGATGCTCGAAAAGATAAGCTACCGCATAGAGCATTGCGGAGCGAATAAGCGGTGTATCCACCAACTCATCCACTCGCAATACGTCTTTGCAGAGTTCTTCACTCGTTGCAATCAAGACTTTTATCAAATTATCTTCCTCAGAAGTATCAACTCGTAGATAGATTTTAGCTTCTAAAAGCGTAAGCATATCTTACCCTTTCATGGTGAGCACTTTGACAGCTTCAGGAAGAACCAATTTCCCATCCACACGTTGGCTACCCAAGAATCCAACTTGACCACTAGTCGCATACAACTCGTTCAGACGTTTGAAGGAACGCCCTTGACGGTCACTAATCCAATAGTGGGAGAAATCCCCAAAAGCAAGAACTTTTTGCCCAGAAGCAATTTCTGGGGCATAGCTTGACGTATAGTATGGTCGATTCAAAATCATATCTGGTACTCCTGCTTGAACAGATGGTTGCCAGATGTAATTTCCGTTGTTGTCCTTCAACTTACGCAGAGCCTTGATAGTAGAATCATTGAGAATCCAAACGGAATTCTTACGGTAAGGTGACTTGAGAGAATGATAAAGGTCCATCACATCATCAAAGGTGATGTTGGCACCTGTTGAAGTAACCCCTTCAGTAACTGTGGTAAAGACACCAGTTGGTTTACCAGAACCATCACCAATCAAGAAGGCTTCTTCTTCCTTAGACCCAATGCGTCGAGCAAACTCTTCTGCCATATAGGATTCAAGGTCAAAGACAGAGTCATGAATCAACTCCTCTGAAATCTTGATAGCTGTCCCAACCTTGTAAGCACCAAGAGTCACTTGGCCAAAGGTTTCTTCACTCTCTGGGTAAGTACCATTTTCATCCATCCACGCAGCCGTACCATGACCTGTCACCACTGGAATCTTGCGCTCACCATTTGAGGTCTTGATAATGGTTGCCAAACGACGGAAGAAGTTCTCCTCTTCAAGAGCCTTAATCAAGCGGTTCTCGTATTCATCAGGTACCAAGTAACCACCTTGACCATCATTCCCAATGTTCAAGGTATTATTAACGTCAAAGAAATTCTTTTGACGCACATTTTTCCAGAATGATTGGTTGTAAACAGTTGAAGCCGTACCTGTCTTCTCATCACCACCAGCATCAGTTCGTGGTTGAGAGACAATAGCCGCGCTAGTTGCTTGTGACAGTTCACGCTCAATACGTTCTTGGCGTTCCAAACGGTCAATCTCTTTTCCAAGGTCAACCACTTCTTGTTCCAACTTATCGTAGTGTTCACTATCTTCCTGTGAAATCATGCCCTTTTCATCACGACATGAATCTAAGAAGTTCTTGGCTTTATCCCAAACCTTGGCACGTTTTTCTCGTAGTTCTAAAATTTTGTCCATAGTATAAATGTCCTCCTAGGGTTTTAATAACTGTAGTCGTTTTTCCAAGGTGCTTACTGCAACCTTGGGTTTATCTATCAACTGTTCACACTTGGCGACCACTTGATTGGTTACTGTCTGCATTGAAAATGCATAGGCATCTTGTGACTCATCATTGTCATGAGTGCCATCGAAGATAATCTGATCCGCAAAACCTAACTCAACTGCTTTCTTTGCATTGAGCCAAGTCTCTCCATCCATGAGGTTTGAGAGTTTCTGACGACTTAGAGATGTCTTAATCTCATAAGCGTTGATAATCGACTCCTTCACTTCATTTAGAAGCTGAATAGCTTTTTCCATCTCACGTTTGTCACCACTCGCAAAAGTGGCCGGATTATGAATCATCATCATAGAGACTGGACTCATGTTTACAATTGTTCCAGCCATGGCAATGACAGATGCTGCACTAGCCGCAATGCCATCAATGTTTACGGTGACTGCTCCTTTATAATCCATTAACATGTTATAAATCTGAGCCGCCGCAAAGACATCTCCACCCGGGCTATTAATCCAAAGTGTGATATCTCCTTGTTCTGAAAGCAGTTCATCTTTAAATAGTTGAGGAGTTACCTCATCCCCAAACCAAGATTCACTGGCAATCACACCATTTAAAAAGAGGGTTCGTTCCCCCTCATTTTTGGCCCAATTCCAAAATTTATGCATCTTTGATAAAACCTCCTGCGTCTTCTAACTTGGTCATGTTGCCATTGACCAAGTAAAGGTCACCACCTTCTTCTTTTGAAAGTGGGTTCATGTCCTCTAAGCGTCTAATATCATTTGTTGACAACCAACCATTTTGACGGCCTATGGCATAGCCATTCATCCGACTCTGGTAGTCCCCTCTTAACAAACCGTCCACATTGAACTTGATAAAGTAGGTCTTCTTCTCATCAGGTAAAAGCAGAGCTTTTTGAAAGGCTTGTTCAAATCGAACTACCCAAGGATCTAGCGTGTACTTCACAAACTCCAAGGACTGTTGTTCAATATTTGAAAAGGAAGATTTCTCCAAGTCACCGACCATATGAGGTGGTATCCGATAGAGTCTTGCAATTTCATTGATTTGAAACTTACGTGTCTCTAAGAACTGGGCTTCATTGGGTGGAATCCCAATAGTCTTATAGATCATGCCTTCTTCAAGGACAGCAACCTTATGGCTATTGTTTGTGCCTTGATAGACTTGATTCCACGACTCTCTAACCTTACTGGGGTCTTTGAGAATACCGGGATGTTCCAAAACACCTCCGGGATTCGCACCGTTCGCAAAGAATGATGCACCATACTCTTCAGTCGCCAAGGTCATACCAACGGCATTTTTTGCCATAGCAATCGGTGAGTAGCCAATTAAACCATCAAAGCCAAGGCCAGGAACATGTAAAACCTCACTTTTTTTGAGAATGATATTTCCTTTATCTTTGAAGTTCGGGTTGTCCTCTTCACTACGTTGATAAACATAGTAGAGTTCACCCTTATCATCACGCTTGACGGTCATCCTATCTGGCAACAAGGGATACAAGGCTAAGACCTGCCCTCTTCCATCACGAATAATCTGGGCATAAGCATTGCCCCAAATCAATAGATGACTCATGAGTGTCTCACGAAAGACAAAGGATGTCATGTCTGGATTTGGTTCATCATGAAGTAGGTAATAGAGCTGATGATTAACATCTTGTTCCTTGCCTTCATCCGTATGCTTGTAAACATGAATGGGGAGACTGGCAATCGCCTCAGCTAAAATTCGCACACAGGCATAGACTGCAGTGGTTTGAAGAGCTGTCATTTCATTGACATTCTTCCCTGATGTGGTTCGTCCAAAGAGGTACGAAAAATCCGACCCCTCATACGAGTTGGTCGGTTTGTCTCTTGCCCTCTTTAAGCCTATCAATTCTAAGATTCCCATAGAGCCTCCTTCTAAAAACTCAAAATTCCTCGCTGGTCGTAAATACTACCATCATCACCTTTATGACGGATACAACGGTCTAGTCCCATAATGAGAGCTACAATCCCATCAATCTTATCGACTGACTTCTCTTTGTCTGGCTTGATGTTACCAGCTGGATCTTGCCTCATGACCACATTTTGAGCCATCCATTTCAAAACTGGATGACCAGCGTGTGTGACCCTGCCCTCCATCATGAGTTTGTATAATTCCTTAGATGGTGGTGACATATCTTTATATCCCTGACCAAATGGCACTACAGTTAAGCCCATATCCTCCAAGTTTTGAACCATCTGTGTCGCATTCCAACGGTCGTAAGCAATTTCTTTGATGTTAAACTTAGTAGATAAGTCTTCGATAAAACGCTCAATAAAGCCATAATGTACCACATTCCCTTCGGTTGTTTTGAGATAGCCTTGACGTTCCCAAACATCATAAAGAACATGGTCACGTCGACATCTCAAAGGTAGCGTGTCTTCTGGCAACCAAAAGTAGGGCAACACAATGTAAGATTCATCCTCAGTCCGTGGTGGAAACACTAAAACAAAGGCAGTAATGTCAGACGTACTTGATAAGTCAAGCCCTGCATAACACTCTCGACCAAGCAGACTACTTTCAACTATCGGTCTATTTCCTTTGTCATAGACATGTTCCGCAATCCACGTCACCGTGGAACTTGTCCACATATTCAAACGGAGTTGCTTAAAAACATTTTCTTCAGCTGGATTGTCGATGGCATTTCGATAGGCTTCACGCACACGGTCAATCTGAATGGTGTGACCCAATGATGGATTTGCCTTATACCAATTTTCTTCATCCTGCCAATCCTCATCATTAGCTAGGCCATAAACAACTGGGTAGAACGTTTCATCTTTCTTTCGTCCAGACAAGATATCTAGTGCCTTCGTATGAAGTTCATAACAGATAGAGTTCTTATCTGTACCTGCGGTAGTGATGATAAAAAATAGTGGTTGTTCACGCGCATCACCAGAACCTTTGGTAAGAACATCATAGAGATGGCGGTTGGGTTGAGCATGGATTTCATCAAAGACAAGACCTGACACATTAAGTCCGTGCTTTGTCCCAGTCTCCGCAGATAGCACTTGATAAAAACCTGCATTATTGTAATTAACAATGCGTTTGGTTGCTCCCATGATTTTGGATCGCTTGTTTAATGGGTTTGACATCCCTACCATTTGCTTGGCCACATCAAATACAATGGAGGCTTGGTTTCTATCACAAGCAGCACCGTAAACTTCAGCACTTGCTTCACCATCCGCATATAACAGATAGAGGGCAATGGCAGCCGCAAGCTCACTCTTACCATTTTTCTTTGGAATCTCTACATAAGCGGAGAGAAACTGTCTGTTTCCATCCTCTTTCACAATTCCAAATAAGTCACGAATAATCTGTTCCTGCCATGGTAAAAGTAAAAAGTGCTTACCTGCCCACTTCCCTTTGGTGTGTTTAAGATTTTGGATAAAGGCTACCGCCCTATCCGCTTTCTTCTCATCGTAGTGTGAGGTAGGCAACATAAAAGGACTTGGTTTATAGTGATAAGTCATCCTATACCTCCCTCAATAGACTTTCCATTTCATCTTGTTCTCCATCACTACTATCAGCCTGTATTCGACTTCTTGCAGAAGGGGTTAGACCAAACTGCTCGGAGAACTTGAGCATGATTTTCATGTTGGTTTGAGCAATGGAAACTTGTGGAACCTGCTGGAGGTAGCCGTTCGGTGTTTTGATAATAGAGCCATGTTTCGTTAGGAACTCTTCTGCCTCTTTCCATCTAGCGTACGCTTGACAGTATCCTGCAAAAGCCGTCATATCCATATCTGTCAAAAGACCCATGGACTCGAGCACCTTGCTCATGCGTTTCCATTCTTTCTTGGCATCCTCTTCTAACCACGATGGGCATCGAGGAGCTTTCTTAGTTGGTTTAGGTTCTTTATGGTTGAGAGGACGCTTACCTAAGTTACCTTCAAGAACTTTTAAACCAGTTGGTTTTGGTTTACGTCCACGCTGTGCCAGGTCGCTCACCTCCTATCTTCCATTTTTCTGACACGCAAAAAGGCCTCTTGCGAGACCCTTTCGGTTTATTGTAATTGTTCAAAAGCCCATTTTACTGCATGCCCAAATCTTGAAATGTTTCTTCAGCTTCAATGATTCTGTCAAACTTTCTTTCAAAGTTATCAAAGTCTTCTAGGCTATCTATGGTTTCATAGATATGAAGTCCAACCCCTTTGTATCCATTGAAAGCTACAATCACCCAATCTATGTAAGGGATGATACTTGAGGTTGTTCCATAGTTTGAAACATTTTTTCAAGTGTTGTGGATGTTGACATTTTTTGTTCTCCTCTTCTTTTGTTGTGAACATATTACCTCTAAAGGAGTTTAATAGCCAGTTATAAGCTCACTATTATCAATTATAATCTGCTATTATTTCTTTAAAAACTTCCCTATCCAAAGCATTCATTGCATCTAATGAGACCCCACGATGGTAAGCATACACAAGATGACCGTCACGTTTCAAGGTCAAATGAGCAATCTATTCACCATTGATATAACTTGGGTCAGTTGAAGATTCTCTGAGCAAATCGCAGACATAATGTCTCTCACCTCTATCAATGACTACCAACTCCCACATAGCCTTATTCCACCTTTACTATCCTATCAACTCCATAGACGACACTCAGCCCACTACCATTATCCCAATGAACTAAAACTGAAGCTAAGTCGTCATGTCCATAGACAGTACCTAGCGTTCCAATAGGTGGTGGAAATGGATCATCCATTTCAAGTAGTTTAACTCGACAGCCTACAGGGTATAAACATTCAACTCTTTCTTTTGCACCGTTATTCATTGTGAAGCCTCCTTCTTTTTGGTAGCTGTATATTACCATTAGTACCAAACACTATCCAGTAATCATCTAAGATTTAAGCAAGAAAGAATAGCCTTTCCAATCGCATAAACAACGGTAACTGTTACACCATTACCTGCTTGTTTGTAGAGTTGGGCATCAGAGTTTACGGCTTGAGCTTTCTCAAAGAGGTCATCCGTGAAACCTTGAAGTCTAAAACACTCACGAGGTGTTAATCGTCTGATTTTAACCATTCGACCATTCCAGACCACCACACCCATTTGACCACTGCAAGAGAGGTTATGAGCAATGCCCTTACCTACTCTTGCTCGTTTCGTTGGAGATGCTGGATAAGATAAATCAACAGAGTCACCAAGTTCTGCCACTTGATACCCTTGCTTTGTACCGTTCCTTACTTTAATTCCTTCTACAACTCCGTGTCTGTCTTGAGAAGTTAAGGTAAACATAGGCTCACCTTTCTCTTTTAATCGACGACCATTTTGACGTTTGTTCACTCGGTCTGGAGTTAGAATAGGTTGTACTTCCATCACACCAGAGTTCATGGCTGTCCTCTTGGTAGAACCTGCTGTGTAACGAGCAGTGATGCACCGTGCTTGGTCTGTTACCTTTGGTTTGGTTGTAGATTGGTCAATCAAGTAAAGCCCTGTCTTTGCCCCAACACCGCCACCAGTGCCAACTAAAGTTGTAGAAATACCGTCCGTATCATAGACACGATAGGACTGCATACCTCCTACAAGTTGCTTAAGATTGCCACTGCTTTCTGGCTGGAGAGGTAATACTTGTCGTCTACCTCTGCTTCTAAGATGTCCGATAGTGTAGACACGTTCTCGGTTTTGGGGAACTCCGTAATCTTTGGAATTGAACACTTGCCATTCAAGGTCGTACCCTGCTTCGTCCAGTTCAAGGAGATAGTCGAGGAAATCGACTCCTCTGCGACTTGATAAAAGTCCCTTAACATTCTCAAGGATGAGCCACTCGGGCTTATCTTCTTCACTTTGGCTCTTGAGGAGGTCAACGAGTGTAAAAAAGAGTCCACTTCTTTCAGCTCGTAGTCCAGCTCGCTTTCCTGCGATAGACACATTTTGGCAAGGACTTCCCGCAGTCCATATATCTGCTTTTGGAATGTCATTTGGCTTAAGTTTTGTAATATCATCTGAATACCATTCTCCTTCCGTATCATACATGGCTTGGTAACTTCTAACCGCAAATTTATCCTTTTCACAATAACCAATGCAGGTCATCCCAGCCAGCTCAAGTCCACGTCTAAAACCACCAATACCTGCGAAGAAATCAATGAAGGTTAACTGATTCATACTGACACCTCAACTAAATCCGCATACTTGATTTCTTTCCCATCTCGCATAACCTTGATTGATTGGTCACCAGTCGCTTCAAAGTAACGTTTCACAATCACGTCCACAAACTTCTCATCCAATTCAATACCATAACAAATCCGACCTGTTTCTTCACAAGCGATCAAGGTTGACCCACTTCCAAGGAATGGATCAAGGACGACTGTTCCACGCATGGATGAGTTTTGAATGGGATAGGCCATCAATTGAATTGGTTTCATGGTTGGGTGCTCTTTGCTTAACTTAGGACGGTCGTATTCCCAAATGGTAGTTTGTTTGCGGTCAGAAAACCATTGGTGTTTCCCTTTGTTCTTCCAACCAAAGAGACAAGGCTCATGTTGCCACTGATAAGGGCTGCGACCAAGAACAAGTGAGTTCTTTTTCCAGATGCAGCATCCACTCAAGTAAAAGCCTGCATCTTTGAACGCTTTACGGAAGTTATACCCTTCCGTATCAGCATGAAAAACATAGATAGAGGCATCGGACTCCATGTTCTGTTCAACATTAACGAACATAGCAAATAAGAACTTATAGAAGTCAGAGTCACTCATATTGTCGTTCTTAATTTTACCTGCTGTCTCTTCCACATTGACGTTATAAGGTGGGTCTGTCAAAACTAAGTTAGCTTTCTTATCCCCCATCAATGTGATGTAAGTTTCTGGCAAGGTAGAGTCGCCACAAATGACTTGATGTTTTCCTAAGTACCAAATGTCACCTTGTTTAGCAACAGTTGGTTTCTTGAGTTCTTCATCCACATCAAAGTCATCCTCATTGACTTCCTTGTTATGGACCTTAGAAAAAAGCTGGTCAATTTCTGGGAATTCAAAACCAGTTAGGTCTGTATCAAAGTCAGCTTCTTGTAAGTCCAACATCAAATCCGCAAGCAACTCTTCATTCCAGCTACCAGTGATTTTATTTAGGGCAACGTTCAGTGCCTTAACCTTATTCTCATCTTCAATATGGACTTGAACGCACTGTACTTCTTTAAAGCCCAAGTCCTTCAAGACCGTCAGTCGTTGATGACCACCAATGATAGTCATATCATAGTTGACAATAATAGGTTCGACATAACCAAACTCTTGAATCGACCGTTTGATTTTTTCGTATTCCTTGTCGCCCTTTTTGAGAGCCTTCCTTGGGTTATAACTAGCTGAATTAAGTTGGTCAACTGTTAATGTTAACCATGTCATACTTTCTTTCGTCATCATGTCCTCCGTGGTGTTCTTGCGCAGGTTCTGCTACAAAATTTTCTTCTAGGGCTACCATAAGCTGTGAAGGTCTTACCGCACAGTTCACAAACATGGCTATCCGCTTTTTCAGGATGTTGCGTCACCCAATTCTTACGACGGCAACTGTCTGAGCAGAATTGTTTCGTTCTCCCTTTACGAGGTTGCTCAATGGGTTTCAAACATTCTTTGCACAATTGTCCATTTCTTTGTCCGTCAGAAATCATAGCCACTACTGCCTGACCATAACCCTTTAGATGAGGGTTAGTACTGCAGTAGCGTTTGACTGCCGTCAGACTGAGGTCAAGCAAGTTTGCGATTTTGCGATAGCCCAGACCCTCGTTTCTCATTTTCCACACTTGTTTTGCTTTAAAATCGTTCATTTTAACCTCTTTTAGTTAGCTTTTATCCCAGTTTTTGGGTAAAAATAAACGACAAGATTTAATGAAAAACCTTGTCGTAGATAATGTTTGGGGTCAGTAAAAATCTATTTTTGTGTACCCCCTTTTGAATTTTGCGATTTTTCACGTTTGAGGGGGCGTCGGTCTTAGTCTCCCAAGGGTTTAGAGATTTCATCCCCCCTCCCCCAAAGGGTTAAAAATTAGATACTTTTGTAACGAAACTCCAAGACTAAAATCGATACGTATACTCCACATATCGGTCAGTCGTCTTGGTCTTCCTATCATGACAAGACTTACAAAGTGCTTGCCAGTTGGTTTGATTCCAAAAGAGGTCTTGGTCACCTCGGTGGGGTGTGATATGGTCAACCACTGTTGCCTTGGTCAATCGACCTTTGACTTTGCATTGAACACAAAGTGGTTGAACTTTTAAGTAACGAAGTCGTGCTTTATTCCATTGGGCATTGTATCCTTTGGCTTTGGTTGACTTGGTATCCAGTTGGTAGTTTGCTTTATGGTTGTCACAATACTTGTGACCATAAGGTACTAGGTTAGGACAACCATTTTGTTTACAAGGTGTGCTTGGTCTTCTTGGCATCTTACTTCTCCCAAGGAAGATAGGCTTTTGTGAAATGCCCAAAGCAAGATGTTTTGGTGTAGTCTACATTCAAGAGATGAAGTTCCTTAATGATACCTTGTGGGGTCAAGTCGTAGCGTTCACGAATCATTCCTTCCAGTTGTGTTGAGGTGTAGCGACTGGTTCCAAAGGTTTCTACATATACCGACACAGGTTCTGCAACTCCAATGGCATAGGCTAATTGTACTTCACATCGTTTCGCATACCCTTCTCGAACAATATCCTTAGCAATCTTTCGTGCCATGTATGCTGCTGAGCGGTCAACCTTGCTTGGGTCTTTTCCAGAGAAAGCACCGCCACCATGATGTGCAAAACCACCATAGGTATCGGCCACAATTTTTCGACCAGTAACTCCTGCATCCGCAAACGAACCACCAAGAACAAAACGTCCGGTCGGATTGACTAGAACTTTGAAATCTAGATTCTGACGGTAACGAAGTGCTACTGACATCATAGCTTCAGTCACAATTCGTTTCACTTTGGCAAGGTTGGCTATTTCAGTATGTTGGATGGAAACTAAAAAGGTATCAATCCGTTTCTTCTCATAGTCGTAGGATACCTGTGCTTTCGCATCCTTTCCAAGTAAGGGGTGACCAAGCGACATCAGTTTCTCAAGGACTCGGGTTGCTAGAACATAAGGAAGTGGCAGGTACTCAGGTGTTTCGTCTGTCGCATAACCAAACATCATTCCTTGATCACCAGCACCTCCATTATCTACTCCTTGTGCAATATCTGAGCTTTGGAGTCCAAGTAGGTTAGTTACCCGAACATTTTTCATACCAAGTGGCTCGACAACCTGACGAACAATGTTCTCGAGATTAAAGTAATGTCTAGTTGAAATTTCACCAGCTACCACAACTTGGTTATCCTTGATTAAAGTCTCAACTGCCACTCGACTTGATTTGTCATACTTTAGACACTCCGTCAAAATGGCATCTGAAATCTGATCACAGATTTTATCTGGGTGTCCAACTGAAACTTGTTCACTAGAAATAATCATAATTCCTCCACGCAAAAAGCCCAACCTTTATGAGGCTAGGCTTTACTTTATTTTACTGATTTTTGGCCTGCTTCGTAGGCTCTCTCCAATGCTCTTTTGATACCCCATACCGAAACATCGTAGAAGTCAAGATTGTCGCTCCAACGTTTTTCCAAGGTTTCTACAAAAAGTTCTTCTTTTGCAATTTCTGTTAAAAGGGCATTGAGTTTTTCTTGTTGACGCTTTGTCATGGTATTGTTCTCCTCTTCTTTTGTTGTGTACATATTAACTCTAAAAAGGAGATATATCCAGTCATTTCTGCATAAATTTAAAGATATTTTAAACAGTTAAAACCATCAAAACCGCCTCAAGAATGGCTTCACGTTCTTCTGTTTCAGGATAGAGTTCCCATCCTCTGTCGTAAGAAACGATTGTTTCTTCAGCTACTTCAATATCTAATTTGAAAATACATCCAAGGTCAATTCCAACTTCTGAAGGTTGGGGACTAACCTTGGCAATGTAATCCACTTTTTGTCCCTGATAATCAATCCGTCCGTCAGTCCACATGGTTATTCTCCTTTGGTTTTTCTAGGTTTATATTACCCTATCAGCCAAAGAATATCCAGTCATTTGAGGGAGATTTTTATCTTTTTTGACATCTTAAGTATATCACATGTCTAGGTTGAAAATCAGTACTAAACCAGTACAAATTTAGTGCTAATTTAGTACCAATTTAGTGCACTCAACCATCACTAGATAGGGATGTGATAATCTTCCACCTTAAGTTCAAGACTTTTTGAAGTCCAACGATAACACTTGCGTAATTGTTTTAGAATCTTACGCCTACGATAAGCAAGTGTTGAATGACTGATTTCATAAATCTCTTCTAGTTCAGTCCAACTCTTGCCTAAGTAAATTAAATCCTTGGATAATGGCTTCAAATCCTCAGGTATTAGCTCCATAACGAACTCAAAGTAGTAAAGATCCATTTTTAAGCAGTAGTAGGTATTAAGCAAACTACTGAGGTACTCTTGATTTTCTTGTTCTTGTTTTTCTCTAAAACTAAGAGAAATCAGCTCACTACGACCATGGTTTTTACTTTTCTTGACCTTTTCATGCTCTGACTTCTCAAATACCAGTGACTGAATCACACTATTCTCTGAGATAGGTCGATAGTTGAGCAATTTCTCCTGAACTAAATGTAACTTCATTTTCATGTCACGATAGTTTTTAGCTATATATTCCACCTTATCCATCTGTTCCTCCTACTTGTGCTTTAACAGCTTCAATCAGCCGTTCTTGTTGTGCATCTTTGTTTCCTAGTGCCTTGAGGATTTCCTCATCAATCGTTCCTTCAGTCACAATGTGTTGAATAACAACTGTCTCAGCCTCCTGGCCTTGACGCCAAAGTCGTGCATTGGTTTGTTGGTATAATTCCAAAGACCACGTTAATCCAAACCAGACCAAGTGGTGACCACCTTTTTGGAGGTTCAACCCATGACCTGCTCCAGCTGGATGAATTAAGCCAACTGGTACATTGCCCTTATTCCATTCACGAATATCTTCTTCTGTTTTCAACACCCGACTCGTTACCTTGAGTTTTTCTAAACGACCCGTAATCCGAGCCAAGTCATGTTTGAACCAATAGGCAACTAAGACAGGTTCTCCATTTGCGGATTCGAGGATATCTTCAAGGGCATCTAGTTTTTGTTCATGAAGTGGCACAACCGTATGATCATCAGAATATACAGCTCCATTGGATAACTGAACTAACTTGTTCATTAGGCTTGCAGCATTTGCGGCAGTTACTTCTAATCCGTCTAACTCTGACAAGACATACTCTTTCTTAAACTGAATGTATTTTTCTTTTTCCTTTTCTGACATACGCACCAGTTTCTTAGTTGAAATTAATTCGGGCATATCCAGATAATCTAGGGCTTTCATAGAAATGGTAATATCACTAATCTTGTCTTGAATTTGACACTCCGCATAATCCATGGGGATGTATTCATAGACAATGTTTCCATTGCGACGACCTTCTTCAAAGTAGCGACTACGAAACTCACCGATGAAGCGACCAAGACGTTCTCCTCCGTCAATGACTTTAAACTCTGCGAACAAGTCCATCAGTCCATTCGAGCTTGGTGTTCCTGTTAGTCCAACCACTCGCTTCATGTAAGGTCGCATAGTCATGAAGGCTTTGAAACGCTTGGACTGCCATGACTTGAAAGAACTCAATTCATCAATTACAACCATGTCCCACTTGAAATACGGACTGCATTGTTCCACCAGCCAAGGTAGGTTTTCACGATTTACGATATAGATATCCGCATCTTTCTGAAGGGCTACTTTTCGTTGCTTGGGAGTACCAACTATTTTCGAATACCGTAAGTTACGCAACTCAGACCATTGCTCAATCTCGTCACTCCAGACAGTATTTGCGACTCGCAGTGGGGCAATAACCAAAACCTTAGTAACCTCAAATCGGTCAAACATCAGCTCATTTACTGCAGACAAGGTTGTAGCCGTCTTCCCCATCCCCATGTCTAGGATGACTGCTGCATAAGGGTGACCTATGATGAAGTCCTTAGCGACTACCTGATAGTTATGTAATGTCAATTTCATCTAACACTTCTCCAATCATCTCAATGCGGTCAATGACATAAACCTTAAAGCCTAACCGCTCGAACAGTTTATGTCTTGACACTTGTAACTTCCTTGGCTTCTGGTCGGGAGCCTTTACTTCCACCAAGCCAAACTTGCCCTTGGGTAAAAACACCAAACGATCTGGAACACCAGAAAAAGAGGGCGATACCCATTTAGGACAAATACCTCCTCGAGCTTTCACAGACTTCACCAAAGCTTGCTCAACGTACTTTTCTCTCATCGTTCTAAATCCTTTCGTCAAATTGAAGTGTGTAGGTCTAGTGCAGTCATTTCCAAAACTCCTCTTATAGGCTTTTTTTATAGTAATTTTTGCTTATAGGATAGTTTTAGAAAAGACCATAATAGACCTACACAAAATCAAAAAATGTCACTCATGCTGGTCGTTTTAATCATCTATCTGAAACCTCATTCAAAATAAGTTCCAACCTTTCAGTCAACGACTTACACACCTAAAATAATCAAATACCTCTATTGTGGAGATCTGTTGACTAAAAATGCTGGTCATTAATCTAAGAAATCATAACCATCCTCTACCAATTTCAAACCAAGAATGTGGTTCCCTTTACTTGTCCGTTTTCGTTTAAACCCTGCCTGCTCAAGTGCAGAATAAAAATCGGTTGTACTGCGTGTATACTCCATGTTTTTGGCGCAATAGGCACGATACTGACTGTATAGTTCTCCTGATTTTTCTGACAACTGGTCGCCAACTTGACAACAGTCACCAAGGAAGTGTCCTAACCAATCATTTGCTTCACGATAGGCTTTGACGGAAGATGAAACGGCAGTTGGTACATTTGTTTTGAAGTTCGCTTTGATGGCTTTTTCTGCACCTTCGATAATCCAAGACATGATGGCTGGTGCTGCATTGTCATACAAATGGTCCGCAAAGTTTTTGATGTCAGAGCGACCAGTTATTTTGGCATTAAAGGGAATAACAACCAAACGTCGCCAAGTTCCATCATCGTTCGCCCCTACTTTAGGCAGATGGTTGGTGTAAAGAACTAGCGTGTGTGAGGGCACGAAGTGGAATGGATCCTTGTACTTCTTCTCTGCTTGAATCTCATCAGTTGAAGTAATCTGCTTCACAACGGCTGTATTGAGTCGCATACCCTCAGCCATCTCAGAAGCAATGACCAGTCGTTTCCCTTTAAGCTCAGCAAGCTCAGGACTGACATTTCGCTTGTTTGACATAGTTAAGGCATCCGCAGATAATTTACCTGAATAGCTACCTAGCACACGAGCAATGGTATTCCAAAAAGTAGACTTGCCGTTCGCTCCGCCTCCGTAGGCAATAATCATGTGTTCCTGATAGACCTTACCGATAGCTGCCATACCAATAATTTCTTGAACATAATCAATTAATTCTTGGTCATTACAGAAAAAGGTAGCTAAAGTTTCCTGCCATAATCCCATTCCCTGATCACTAGGGGAGACTGCGGTAATTTTTGTTATGTAATCTTCAGGATTGTGTTCTTGTTGCCCATTTATTCCCTTTCGTAAATCATAGGTAGCCTCTGGGGTATTGAGTAATAAGTCATCACTATCTAATTCTGACAATTCTACTGAAAGAATTGGTTTAGCTGTATTATAGACAGCCATCAAATTCTTATAGTCACGATGTTTCATAACAAATTTATGAAACTCTTTAGCTGCAAGATAAGCTTTTAAATATTTCAATTGAAGTGGAGTTTCGACTGCATTTTCTAGACGCTTTCCTCCAGCCTTTATGGTTAATTCATCAATACCTGAAGACTGAAGTTGCTTATCCGCAGATTCCAAGAGTGCAATCGCTTCAGCAAGTTGCTCATCAGTAAAGTGTACAACTGCACCTAGTGCCAACTGCTTATTCTCACGCCAGTGAGTTCCGTCATAGTAAAGATAGTCAGTTGCGTTGGTGTAGGCCAGCTTATTAGCATATTCTCTAGCAAGCACACCAGCCTCGCCTACATCTGAGTAATCATCTGGTTTTAAAGTTTCTCGATTGAAAGCATCGGGAGCCACATAACTTTTTGATGTTTTTATAGTTCTGTTGTAGAATCGGACCGCGCTCCCCCAAATGGTATCTAACTCAGCTTTGTCAAGTGGCGGTACACATTTCTGTGCCTGCTCATCAAAACCATCCCTAGCTTCTTGGGTCACGCCTAACCGTTTGAGAATTTTCGCAGCAAAAACTGACATCGTTGAATTACGACTCCCTTGCTGGATTGGTCCACTTGGAGGAGTATAGAAGTCTGCATCGAAATCTTCCTCATCTTCAATAGAAACAACTTGAAACAAATCTTCATCAATAGTTAGCCATGAATCATGCCATATAACCTGTGCATTTGGATTTCCAAAGAAGAATCGTGCCGCATCCTTGGCATGATCATCAAAAAACTTGTATTGATTACAGAGTTCTTCCTTCATTGCTACATAGATGTCTTTATCTGTTACCTCATTAATTTGGAAGTAGATATGAAACTTGGGTCTAGGTGCTTTTCCTGCCTTAGTCTGCATGTGACTACGGCTCGTCACCAAAGCGAAGTTATAATCCGCAAAGACGTCTTTAAGGAATTCTTCGGTAAGCCATTCATCAGGATTTTCTGTGTGATCATTATCAATATCCATGACTAACACATCTGACTTGATAAAGTTGGCATTGGAGCGAGTATTTTGGACAAAAAGACCTGCCACATGGTCGAATTGAGCTACGTTTTGTAAGATAGCTTTATCAGTGATAGTTACCATATTTGGATAGACCGTAGTTGTTTGTATTCCTGTCTGTCCAGAATGAGATAGGGTAAATTTCATTTGATATGCCTCCGTCTTTAGTTTTTAAATTAGGAAACTTGCTTCCTACCTTACTAAGTAAGAAACAGAGATGATTTTCCGCACTTCCGAAATTTTTTTTAGAAAAGTAAAAGTTTCCTATTAAATGCACAGGAAACTTTTTTATGTTCAAAAAATTATAGTGAGAAGCGGAAAAACACCTCTTAGATCTACTTAGTAAGATGTAAGGGATAAAAATATTCCTTACAAAACGGAAAAATCATTCGAAACCTTACTTAGTAAGATAGGAGGACCAAATATGGTAAACGAACCATACATCGAACCTGATGATGATGTAGCAGATACTCTCATCGCCATCAGCGTCATCTCAAAACTACTCGCTAGAAAAATTATGGAGGAAGAAAACAATGAGCAAAATGAAAGAACTGAATAGACTGATTCATGATATGGAAGAAACCGCAAAGTACTACCTTCGCTTGGTGGATGAGTTCAAGAAACTCCTCACTACTGAGGATGAAACAGCACCTAAATCAAATCCACCAAAAAATGAACCACAAAAGGAAATTCAATTGGAGGATGTCCGTGCTGTACTTGCCACGAAAGCAAAAGATGGCTATAAGGAAGACGTCCGTGCTCTTCTAAATGCTTACGGTGCTTCTTCACTCTCAGTACTTGACCCAAAACACTTTGCGGCAGTACTTGAAGAAGCTGGAGGAATTGGTAATGACTAACCACGCCATTCTATCCGCATCTGCATCACATCGTTGGTTGAATTGCCCACCGTCTGCTCGTCTCACCGAAGATCTGCCAGACACAACATCTGATTTTGCTATCGAAGGTTCGGATGCTCACGAGTTGTGTGCTTATCTAGTCGAGAAAGCCTTGGGTAGGAATGCGCGTGATCCAACTGAAGATTTAACATTCTACAACGATGAGATGCAGGAATGTGCAGAAGAATATCGCAACTATGTCATGGAACAAGTCGAGAAAGCTAGAGGTTACTCTCGTGACCCTACAGTTCTTATAGAACAACGACTGGATTTTTCTAAGTGGGTACCTGAAGGCTTTGGAACTGGAGATTGCATCATCGTGGCAGACGGACGTCTTCAGGTTATTGATTATAAACATGGACTTGGTGTTCAGGTTGATGCAGACCACAACCCTCAAATGATGTGTTATGCACTTGGAGCACTTGAGATGTTTGATGGACTTTATAATTTCGATAACGTTACCATGACAATCTTTCAACCACGAAAACATAACATTTCTACCTTTAAGATAGAAAAGACTGAGCTGCTTGAATGGGCTGAAAATGTACTCACTCCAAAAGCTGAACTTGCATTCAAGGGTGAGGGGGAGATGCAATCTGGTAAACACTGCCAATTCTGTAAACTCAAGAATGTCTGTCGCAAACGTGCTGAGGATAATTTGGCACTAGCCAAGATGGAGTTTGCGGATCCAGCTTCCCTTGACAACGAGGACATTGCAGAGATTTTGCCTAAACTAGACCTGTTGATTTCATGGGCAAACGACATCAAAGCTTATGCTTTAAATCAAGCAACAGATGGACATCCTATCCCAGGATACAAACTGGTTGAAGGTCGCTCTGTTCGTAAATTCTCAGATGAGTCAGCCGTTAGCCAAGCAGTGATTGAAGCAGGCTATGACCCTTATGAGAAGAAACTGCTCACTATCACTGCCATGACTAAGTTACTTGGCAAGAAAACTTTTAATGACCTGCTTGGTGGTCTTATCATAAAACCAAGTGGAAAACCGACACTCGTTCCTATTGACGATAGCCGTCAAGAGATGAACCTAGCAAAAAATGAATTTAAAGAGGAATAACTATATGACAACCAAAGTAATAACAGGACCAAACACTCGCTTCAGCTACTTAAATGCCAACGAGCCAAAATCTATAAATGGTAGCACTCCCAAGTACAGTGCCTCACTCATCATCCCAAAAGAGGATACTGCCACCATTAACAAAATCAAGGCTGCTATTGAGCAAGCATATAAAGAAGGTGAGTCAAAGCTCAAAGGCAATGGCAAATCAGTACCTGCATTATCTACTCTGAAAACTCCCCTACGAGATGGTGACCTTGAACGCCCTGATGATGAAGCATACAAAAATGCCTACTTCGTAAATGCCAACTCGCCACACAAACCTGGTGTGGTTGATGGCAACCGCCAAGAAATTATCGATACGTCTGAGCTATACTCAGGTATCTATGGTCGTGCTTCTATCACCTTCTACGCATTTAATTCTAATGGCAATAAAGGGATTGCTTGCGGTTTGAATAACTTGCAAAAATTGCGTGATGGTGAACCCCTCGGAGGACGCACTCGTGCCGAAGATGATTTTGCGACAGAAGACGATGATGACTTTTTGAACTAGAAATGGAGAATTTGGTAGATGATGTATACGATTTTAACTTGTACAATTATGGGTCTCTGGGTGCTTATCGGTCTATACTTCGGGTATATGACCATTAGAGATGACATTCGAAATGAAGTGGAACGAAAGGCAAAGCAAAACAAAGAAAAACTTAGCCAAACACCACTCAGTCGAAAAAACAAATAGAACTTTAGGTGGCAGTACTTCTGTCACCTTTTTCAGAAAGGACAAACTATGCCGATTAAAGAACTTAGCATCGACATTGAAACCTATTGCGAAATTGACCTACGAAAATCTGGTGTCTATCGCTATGCGGAAGATGACAGTTTTGAACTCCTTTTAATTGCAGTTTCTGTCGATAATGGACCAGTGACTGTTTACGACTTTAATAAAGAGAAGTTACCACAAGATATTCTTGAAGCTTTAGTAGAAGATAGAGTCATCAAATGGGCATTCAACGCTTCATTTGAGCGAATTTGCCTATCCAACTGGCTCAAGAAACATCATCCTGAATTCTTATCAGATGGATTTCTCTCCCCAGTTTCGTGGCGATGTAGCATGATTTGGTCCGCCTATTTAGGACTTCCACTCTCCCTTGAAGGAGTTGGAACAGTTCTCAAACTCAAAGACCAAAAGATGAGAGAGGGGGCTGACCTTATTCGCTACTTCTGCTTGCCTTGTAAGCCAACCAAAGTCAATGGGGGACGAATTCGTAACTTTCCTCATCACGCACCTAACAAGTGGTCTACATTTATCGACTACAACAGACGTGATGTTGAGGTCGAATTGGCCATCAAGGAACGGGTGAAAAACTTCCCAGTACCTAGCTTTGTTTGGAATGAGTACCACCAGGATCAGATTATCAACGACCGCGGTATTGGCATAGATGTTGACTTTGTAAAAGCTGCTTTAAAAATAGACGGAGAGAGCAAAGCCAAAATTCAAGCAGAGTTAAAAACATTAACGGGTCTTGAAAAACCCAACTCTGTTCTGCAGATGATTAGTTGGTTGCGAGAACACGGAGTAGCAACAGATTCTCTAGACAAAAAAGCTGTGAAAGAATTACTCAAAACGGTTGATGAAACAACTGCTCAAGTTCTCAAACTTCGTCAGCAAGCTGCCAAATCAAGTGTCTCCAAATACCAGGCTATGATGAACTGTGTTTGTAAAGACGGTCGAGCAAGAGGAATGTTTCAATTTTTCGGGGCTAATCGTACAGGTCGTTGGGCTGGTCGCTTGGTACAACTTCAGAATTTACCACAGAACCATCTTCCTGACCTAAAGGAAGCTAGAGAACTTTTCAGAACAGGTGACTTAGAATCTACTGAGCTACTCTACGACACACAAGATACCTTATCTCAACTTATCCGAACAGCCTTTGTCCCTAGTAAAGGAAAGAAATTCATTGTTTGCGACTTTTCAGCTATCGAAGCTCGTGTACTCTCCCACCTGGCAGGAGAGAGATGGCGCAGTAAAGTATTTGAACAAGGGAAAGACATCTACTGTATGTCCGCTTCTCAGATGTTTGGAGTACCAGTTGAAAAACATGGACAAAATTCTGAACTCAGGCAAAAAGGAAAAATTGCAGAGCTTGCTTGCGGCTATGGTGGTTCAGTCGGTGCATTGAAAGCCATGGGAGCACTTGATATGGGACTATCAGAGGAAGAACTCCAACCACTTGTTAACTCATGGCGACAAGCAAATCCGAATATCGTTCTCTATTGGTGGGATGTCGATAATGCTGTAAAGACTGCTGTAAAGGAACTACTTCCAACATCTACTCAAAATATTCAATTTGAAGTCAAAAGTGGTATATTGTTCATCACCCTTCCTTCTGGTCGCAAACTAGCGTATATCAAACCAAGAATTGGCGAGAACCAGTTCGGTGGAGAGTCCGTCACTTACGAAGGAACTGGAACTGCCAAACGTTGGGAGAGGTTAGAAAGCTACGGTCCAAAATTTGTAGAGAACATTGTTCAAGCTATCAGTAGAGACATACTTGCGTTCTCTATGAAGCAACTAAATGATTTCAAGATTGTAGGCCATGTCCACGATGAAGTAATAATCGAATGTCCAATTGAACAAAAACTTGATGAAGTTGCATCATTAATGGGGATAGCACCTGACTGGTTGTCTGATATTAATCTTAGGGCTGATGGATATGAATGCTTTTTCTATCAAAAAGACTAGCAAAAAATCGCCACCTCGTAATTGAGATGGCGATTCTGTTATTTATTAAATTTGTTGTAAAGCTCTAACCCTTCTTTCTGAGTATTTTTTACTTTCTTATATCCAGCAGATTTCTGTACTCCTAGTTTTTCAAAGATTTCCTTATTCTCGTAACCATCAAATAACATTTCCAAAATATCTGGTGCTTGAAAATTTGATTCTGCAAGTTTTGCTTTCAAAAACTCAAACTGATCCATGAATAGATAAAGCTCAATGTCATCATCTATCATTGGTAAATCTTGTTTCTCTGTGAATGCTTCCCAAGATGAAATCTTAGGAGCATTTTTACTTGGCTTACGATAATCTTTAAGATAATCATTAACTGAGTTATTGTACCACCAGACCATCTGTTCATAGTCCTCTTCTGCGACTGGAACAAAGGCAGTTAGTATTGGAATACCCATAATACGACATTGACGAAACGTACCACGTAGCAAACCTGAATGGCGTGAATCCATGTAATAATCCTGCACGAACATGGGTGCTAGTACTTCACTTTCAGTTGGTTGTACTCCAGTTGATGAAGATTGAGTTTGGCAGTAGTTGAAAAAGTTGACATTGATTGTCATGATAAATTGGCTTCCCAGTTAATACCGAAAGCACACATGACAAATCAAGGCATGCAAAAAATATTCTTGACCGCATAGTTACTTTCCTCTATGTTATCGGTCAGCCAATTTCACAAGCTGAAAAAAGTAATCAATACCAAAACATCTGAAATTATGGTCGTCGTCACGACTCCGTTTTTGTAATGATAATCGTTTAGAGATATCTCATCTCTTAGTTAAATTGTAATAGAAAATAATCCGTAATTGAAGTTCACGATTAAAACGATTACTATTTAATATCGTTATTGTTTTTTTGTCTATTTTAGGTTAAAATTACATTATTATAATCCGGAAAGTAATCTATATATGGAAAGTAAATTTACATTCAAAAATAAGATTGAAAAGTATTCATTAACAGACACTTTTGATCCGAACTCTGGTCAGGAGATTCTTACATTATATTGCTCACACATGCCTAAACCTGATTATGCAAAGTATAATTTTGATAGCTTAACGGGTCTTGTTACAAGTAATGTAGACTCAAAAAAAAATAATCCGTTTGGTGAGTTCTTGTCCATTAACAAAAGTACCTTTATAGATTATTTAAATAAATATGGATTTTTATTTGATTGGGAAAGTAGTGAAAATTATGATAGCATTGAGTTTAATTACATTCTTGAATTTCAAAGCAGACTTAAACTTCTTTTATCAATTTTTAACAATATCGCCAAATCGATTGAATACAAAGAATTATTATTAAGTACATTCTTATTAANTGGNAAGCCACAGTTAGAGCTAAATCTTGGAAAAAGTAAATTCATATTCCCCTCTTTGTTTCCATTTCATGTGCTTCGCAATTCAATACCAGAAAAAAACTTAAGTGATATGACAACCAGGCATACCTCTTNAACTGGTAAAATAACGACGTACATAAAGGTAGAGAATAAATTTTCCGAAAACGGATACACATGTGATTTAGATTTTTTATATTATCAAGACATAATTGAAAATTTACAATACGATGATTTTATAAAAGATATTTTTTATCTGTATGTAAACAAGCCTGCAAATCTTGAACCTATAACAGCACACATTATTGACTTCATATATTTGTTTTTCAGTAAAGTTGGTATTTGCGACATTTCAAATACGAATTTAAAATTTGAAGATGAAGACTTATCAAATTTTATGAAATCAAGTGAATTGAAAAATGCACTATTAATCTTGTCAAAGGAAATACTTGCACTGGAAATTAATAGAGGATTAGCTAAAGTCCAACCTAAAATAAATTTAGATACTTTACTACCTGATTGGAATTTACCAGATTTAATTTCAGCATTTTACTTCACTTTATTTTACTCAAATCCTAAAATTGCCATGTATAAAATTTGCGAGAATATAGGATGTAACACCCCATTTTATGTCCAAAGGTCAAATACAATAAAAAAATATTGCTCTGAAAGTTGTAAGAACGCTTCTTCTCAGAGAAGATATAGAAATAAACAAAAAGACTTTCAGTGAAAATTATCACTGAAAGTCTTATTACATATTTGCTAATTTTTCATCAACCTTCTCGGAGATTAAATCGGATAATTCTTGGATATACTGAGTCCGATTTCTAGCAGAATTATGTACCAAAGTTTTTACATCGACTAAAATACCTTGAACTCGCTCATAAGTTTTATCCTGACCCTTCCACTCACCAAGAGCTTCTCCGATATACTGATACATTCCATCTGTTTGAAAAATTTCGTGACTCTTTGAAAATGGCATTAAGAATGCATTATAAACTTTTGAATTCTGTCCATGTAATTTTTTAAGCAAATCTTGATTTGCCACATACTCACCATATGTAATTTGCTTATTAATACTTGTAGAAGGAGGCAAATCTTTCATTAAGTTAGTTTGACCAAACTTGTAATATTTTGCATCTAATACAAAAACATTGTCATTATGAACCATAATAGTATCCGGTTCTAATGCATACCCTTTTGAAGTTTTTGTCTCAAAAACTAAATCCCATTTTGTTCTAGGAAAATATGAAGTTTTATTGGCAATTCCATATGTATAATCTATAAGATTTTCCCAGATATATTGGAAATTATTAGTTCCAAAATAAAACTTATCAGGTTCCTCTTGCCTATCCTTATAATTAAGTATGTCAATCATACTTTGGAAAAGTCTTCTCTCCATATCATTAAAAGTTGTAGCCATCTTTTTTTTGATTATAGACTCAAACTGAGATCTATTATAATTAATACGAGCTTTTTCAGGTTGAGGAAGCTGATACAGCCATCCCATATTTAGAAAAGCTTCATATACACAGAATTTGTTTATTTCCGTTAAAAGAGTAATATCAGTATCACTTTGCTTCTTAGATTCCATTTTCAAAAATTTAAATCCATTTCCTTGAACAACTGGTTGAACACGTTTTATAGTTCTCGCCCAATTAATTCGGCCACCCAAAGTTTGAATATAGTACTCTTCAGTCTCCTTGTAATATGTACCACGATTAATAAAATCATGTATAACAAATGTATAAGCCTCCATAGGAAAGTTTAACGTTTTTAGAGCTTGATTCACGTTTACAGTTCTTAGGCGAGACTCTTCATCATTATGAGCTTGTAAGACGGAAACAAGGGCAATTATGTCTCTTCTTGCTGTTTCTACATCTTTTGCAATCTCAAACCCTAATGGAAAATTTACAGTAACTTCTTGTACACCTTCTATTATCTCAGCTTTAATACCAACAAACGTATCACCTTCCATATTTGTTGCAACACGACACATATCCAGTAAGGATTTATTCGGTACTGTCAACATCTTCTTCTCCTGTGTCGTTGTTATTATCTATTAAAGTTGCTTCCTTAAGATTTTCTAACTCCTCTTTGATATCTTTGGCGAAAACATCAAAACGCCCATTTTCAGGATTATCATTATCCGTGAATCGCTTAATAATTGCCTCTAAACTTGGATACAAAGCAACATCAAAGATATCTTCACGATTAAACTTGAAGGCATCATCCCAAAGATATTTCAAAACTTTTTCTGCAAAGCGTTTATTTTTTTTATTGAATTCATTACCGGAATCACCTGCTGGTACTTGATGTATCCGTTCAATATTCAATACATTACCAGAAATAAAATATGCTCCCATTCGCTTATCTTCTGAAGTTAGAGTCTGGCTACTAGTCTCAAGAATTTTTTTATTGATAACTTTGTTGAATACTTTCCAAGAATATTGTGTATCAGCAATAAAATAATTCCCATATTCCGATAAATCAACATCATTTTCAATCATTTCCATTGTCCATCGACGTTGAAATGCTGTATCAAGAGTGAATACATTTTGGTCTGCGGTATTCATTGTTGCAAGTAACGATAAGTTAGAAGGGATTTTAATTTGATGAGACTTATCACCATAAATTTCCGTAGCAAGTATTGAATTGTTAATACCGTAGACGCTTTCACCGCTAGCACTTCTATCCAATAATTGAAAGATTTCTCCAAATATTCCGGGAGCATTGCCTCGATTTAACTCCTCAATTACAAGATAATAGTGTTCACTAGGGTTATCAATTGCCTTTTTCACAATTCTTGTAAAAGGTCCAGGTGAAAAAAGATAGGTAATATCTCCATTTTCTTTTACAGTAGGCATTATTTGTCCGACAAAGTCAGTATTCATATAGTCCGGATGAAAGACTAATCGCTCCATTCTATTTTCATCATTGCAATATTCGGTAGCAATTTTAAAACTTTTTCCAGACCCAGGAACCCCATAGAGAAGAATATTATCACCCACAAGGTTCGTATTGTCATAATTGGTAGTAACTACACTTCGGCTGTCCATTTCAACAAGTTCAAAGTACTTATTTACATCACTTAAATCAAAATCTGCATCAACGAGATACTTTACAATTATTGCTACATGTTCAGAAGAAGCATTAATTAACTTTAATAAAGCTAAAATTGGTGATATAAAACTATCCCCCCTGTGGATTTCCTTCCCGCCATGCCACCAATGATAATCGGTAACAAATTTCTTTAGAAATAACGTATCAGTTTCAGTAAGATCTACTGAGATAGTATCAAATAAATTTTCATCTAATTCACCATTTCTAGCTGTTTGGCAAAATTCTTTAAAATCATCGCCCGATAGTGTGTCCAACAGGATTGATTTATATTTAAGGAATTCTTTATAATATGGCGCTGCAATAAAAGCAAGATAAAACCACTGATTCGGAATTATAATAAACTTACTATTAGTGTGATATTTTGAATTATACTGTTCAAAATAAATTTCATCACCTAACATATCAATATGTTTTTTATAATTCTCTTTAAATTCAGTAGAGAGAATTACCTCAGTGTCATTTTTTGATAGAAATTCCGATGCTATTCTGCTTTGCTCATCAAAAATAACTCCTAAATCCTTTAGCATAATTAGGCCTCCTAAATTGACTAATATCATAAAATGTGTTAAAGTGTCAATTATAGGACAATTTGACCTTTGATAGACACATTTTAGAAAGTAATAGAAAATTGACTACTACCAATATTTTATCAAAAAAAACTACAATTGCAGAAAATCTTTCGGGAAATGATATAAAATATCTACGAAAAAAATATAATCTCACTCAAAAAGAATTAGCAGATGCACTCGGTCTTCAAAAATTTGGAGATAGAACCATTAGACGTTGGGAAGCAGAAGAAACGCATCCTTCAAAACTTGAACAGTCCAGTATTCAGTCTTTTTTTAATTCTCTAAAGAATCCGCCTTTTATTATTAGTGAAAATCTTCCGTTCAAAATGATCGATCTTTTTGCTGGAATAGGTGGAACTAGATTAGGTTTCCAATTAACAAATGAAGTAGAAACTGTATTTACAAGTGAATGGGATAAATTTGCTCAAAAAACATACATTACTAATTTTGGAGACACTCCAGAAGGTGACATCACTCAGATTGATGAAAATACTATACCAGATCATGATATACTCGTTGCTGGTTTTCCTTGTCAAGCTTTCTCCCAAGCAGGTAAACGTCTAGGATTTGAAGATACTCGTGGAACTTTATTTTTTGACGTTGCTAGAATAATAAAAGCTAAACGTCCAAAAGCTTTTTTACTTGAAAATGTCAAAAACCTAAAGACACATGATAAAGGTAAGACATACAAGATAATCATTTCAACTCTTGAGAATTTAGGATATAGTACATCAACTGTACTTTTTAAGGCCAGAGATTTTGGTGTACCACAAAATAGAGAAAGGATTTATATAGTTGGATTTGATAAGACTTGTGTAAATAATTTTAGTGAATTCCGTTTCCCTGAACCGTTTCATTTAGAAACTAAACTAGGAAATATTCTACAAACTGATGTTGATGAAAAGTATACTATCTCCGATAAACTCTGGGAAGGACACCAAAGAAGGAAAGCTGAACATAAAACAAAAGGAAATGGATTCGGCTACTCACTATTTAATGCTGATAGTCCATATACAAATACACTTTCTGCTCGATACTACAAAGATGGAAGTGAAATATTAATAGAACAAAAAGGTAAAAACCCACGTAAAATTACTCCACGAGAAGCTGCTAGACTCCAAGGTTTCCCTGAAGAGTTTATAATTCCGGTTTCTGATACACAAGCCTACAAACAATTTGGAAATTCTGTCTGTGTACCAACAATTCATGAAATTGCTAAACAAATACTAGCCGTCCTAAAAAAATAGTTAATATATAAAGTCTATCAATTGAATTGATAGACTTTTTTAATTCTAGTTGCAAAATATAAATATTCTGATATAATTTTGTTGAGTTATAACTAGACAAAAAGGAGGGGAACATGTTTTCTCACGGAAGATTAAAACAACGAAGACTTGAAATAAAGTTATCACAGACTGCAATCGCTAATCAATTAAATGTTCATCGTTCCGCTTACCATAATTGGGAAAACGGAAGAAACACACCTAATCAAAAAAACCTCACCGCTCTCGCTGCTATTCTTGATGTACCAGTCACTTATTTTGAATCTGAATACAATATCGTAAATAACTATCTTCAGTTATCTCCCGATAACCAGCTAAAGGCAGAGGAGTATGTTGAGGAACTTCTTCTTTCCCAACAAACTTCAAACGTCATTCCTCTCTTCTCAGTCCAAGTGCTATCAGATATCCAACTCTCAGCTGGTCTTGGAGAAGGATTCTTTGACGAGTTTGAAACTGAAACAATCTACTCTGATGAGGAACAATACGGTTACGACATTGCTGCTTGGATTGAGGGAGATTCTATGGAGCCTGTATATAAGAGTGGAGAAGTCGCACTAATTCGTTCAAACGGTTTCGACTATGATGGTGCAGTCTATGCATTATCATGGAATGACTCAGTCTATATCAAAAAACTCTACCGTGATGAGGATGGATTTAGAATGGTATCCTTGAATAAGGACTATCCAGAGAAGTTCATCCCTTACGAGGATGAACCTAGAATTGTTGGTCTAGTTGTAGGTCACTTTATGCCTGTCGAGGGAGTATAGTCATGAAGCTAAAGGATATTTTAGAACTTGGGACGTATGGTTTCAATCCGAACTGTAAAGTTGAAATATTCTGTATGGACAACTTTGAAGAGCGGCTAGAGAATGAAGGATTCGATGAAATTCTTATTCCTCAAAATGATGATGCAAAAATCTATCCTTACGCTTTTTTGATAGAGGATTCTATTTTGATTGCTATGACCGAGGTGGATGACGATATCAATGAATGTTAAAGAAATGATTTACATCAAAGACGAACGTATTATCTTCACCCCTGACAAATTTGAATACGACATCACTGACTACATCGGAGAACTTATCGAAGAGCTAGAGAAACTAAAAAGGAGATAATCCTATGGGCTATATCGACTATTCTATTGAACCTCAAAGTGACATAGCCTTCCTCGATATGAAGTCCTTCTACGCTTCTGTAGAATGTGTGGATAGAGGTTTACATCCACTCTACACATCACTGTGCGTCATGAGCCGTGCAGACAACTCGGCAGGATTGATTCTCGCTTCTTCTCCAATGTTTAAAAAAGTATTCGGTAAAGCAAATGTAGGTCGTTCCTACGACTTGCCATTTGATATAAACACTCGAAAATTCAGCTATCAGAATGCGTGGAAACAAGGTCTTGAGGTAACACCGAAGTATAAATCTTTCATCGAACACTGGGCAAAGCGTACACTCATCGTTCCTCCGCGAATGGACAGATATATTGAGAAGAATCTAGAGATTCAGCATATATTTCAAGACTATGCTGCTCCAGATGACATTCTCCCCTATTCAATCGATGAAGGCTTTATTGACCTTACTAGCTCACTTTCTTACTTTATTTCTGATAAGTCAATGTCAAGGAAAGATAAGTTAGATAATGTTTCGGCTATGATTCAGAGAGATATTTACAGTAAAACAGGTATTATCTCAACTGTTGGAATGAGTAATTCCAATCCTCTTCTAGCTAAACTAGCTCTAGATAATGAAGCTAAAAAAACTGCTACAATGAGAGCGAACTGGTCATACGAAGATGTAGAAACCAAGGTATGGGCCATTCCAAAACTAACAGACTTTTGGGGGATTGGTAGTAAAACCGAGATTCATTTACAAAAACTTGGTATTCATTCAATCAAAGAACTAGCCAACTTCAATCCTGATATTCTCAAAAAAGAATTCGGCAAAGTTGGTGTTCAGCTATGGTTTCACGCAAACGGTGTTGATGAGAGCAACGTCCATGAACCCTATAAACCAAAATCACGAGGATTGGGTAACTCACAAGTACTTCCTAGAGATTACAGAACCCAAAGAGAAATTGAAATCGTATTAGCTGAAATGGCTGACCAGGTTGCTAACCGTCTTCGCTCGGCACATAAAAAAGCTACTGTCGTTTCTATTCATATTGGCTATTCTAGAACTGAGATGAAAAAATCAATTAATGCTCAGAAAAAAATTGACCCAGCAAATCTTCCAAAAACAATGGTTGGTCATGTACTTGAATTATTCCGAAAGAAATACACCTCTGGTGCAGTGAGGCAAATCGGTGTGTCTTATGGTGGCTTTGTAGATGAAAACTTTACTCTACTGTCACTTTTTGATGATGTAGAACAAATTGAAAAAGAAAATAGACTTCAGACAGCAATTGATGTTGTCAGAGAACAGTTTGGCTTTTTAGCTATTCAAAAAGGAACCGTCCTAACCGAAGGTTCCAGAAATATTGAACGTAGTAAACTTATCGGCGGTCATTCCGCTGGTGGATTGGAGGGATTAAAATGATTGATCGTTCATACTTGCCATTTCAGTCAGCAAGAGAGTACCAGGATACTAAGATGCAAAAATGGATGGGCTTTTTCCTATCTGAGCATACATCAGCACTCACTGACGATGCAAACAAAGTAACGTATATGTCAGATTTGTCACTGGAGAAGAAATTATTACTCCTCAGTCAGGTGTATGCTGGGCAACTGAACACGCGCATTCATGTTGTTAAAAAAAACAATCAAGTTTCCTATACTGGAACAATACCAAGTCTGACCAAAGATTTCATTTTGATAAAAACTACAACAGGTCACATTAATTTGAAATTGAAAGACATTGTTAGTATTGAACTTGTAGAGGAGGTGCTCTATGAATCAGCTTGAATTTCAGCGTAATCACCTGCAAATGGACTATTACAGCGAGAGCTACCAAGATTTTGAACGTGACTTCTACCGCTACTCCAACATGAATATTCCATTGACCTTCCTGACCGATGATATCCTCAAAACAATGGCGACTTCACGTAAGAATTACTTTGTCCTCAATAAGGAAAAGTCCAGAGATAACCGCGATCACTTCTTCATATTTGAAGTAAGAACCTTAGAAGAGAATCCACTAATCTATCATTATACATATAAGAAAACTACAACATATTTAGCAGAAAAATAGGAGCAGTTCGATTTACTGTTCCTATTTTTAATCTTCATAAAATCTCAAGTCTTTATACTCTTTAACAATGGAGTCGCCAGCCAGAACAGACTATACTGACCAGCGACTACCTAAAATTTAATGTTTCAGCTTAATTTTCTTATCTCTAATTTCATAAACTACATCAGCTACATTTTCGAGTAATCGTTTATCGTGGGTGATAAACACGATAGTTCCGGTGTACTCCTTCATTAGTATTTCCAAAGCCTCTAAACTTGGTATGTCAAGGAAGTTACTGGGTTCATCCATTATTAGGATGTTATATCTACCCATGAGCATTTTAGCAAGCAACAATTTTATAATTTCTCCACCGCTTAAAACAGATAAGCTTTTTCCAATATCGTTCTGTTTGAACCCCATAGATGCTAGCACAGAACGAATTTCTGATATATTGTAATCACAATCCTTCTGCATAAACTCCATAACATTCTGATTACTGTTGTACTTGTAACCATTCTGTGCAAAGTAACCTATTTTTGCCTTAGGTGAAATAGAAATTCCTTCTTCATGGTTTAAGATCATTTGGATTAAAGTTGTTTTTCCGGTTCCATTACCACCCGTTAATGCCACTTTTGCTCCTAGCGGAATTTGAAAAGATGCATTTTCAAACAGTGCCTTATCCCCAAATACTTTATTAATTTCCGCACCGACTATAGGGTATGGATTATGGAGCTCCAATGCTTTACTTTGCCTGAAACGAATTCTGCGAATGCCTTCCGGAGCTTCTACTTTTCCTAATGCCGCAATCCTGTTCTCTAGGGATTTAGCGGCATTATGCATCTTTTTTTCCTTACTTCCTATTGATTTTTGATGAGCTAAACGCCCTCCGCCTTCAGTACTTTTTTTCTTTGAAGAACCTTTTGCCTTCTGTTCTATTTTACGAGCCTGTTTTCGCTTTTCCTCCGCAGCCCTTTCCAATCGAGCACGTTCCGCAATAAATTGTTCGTATTCTGCAGCTTGTCTCTTACGTTCTTCCTCTTTCTGACGAAGATAATCAGAATAGTTTCCCCAATACTCAGTGATTTTGCCATCTTTCAGTTCCCATATTTTATCTACTATTTCATCAAGAAAATAGCGGTCATGGCTAATAACTAACAGTGCACCTGTAAAATATTTTAGCTGTCCTATTAGAAAATCAATTCCTTCACGGTCTAAATGGCTCGTAGGTTCATCCGCTAAAATACCATGAACCTGTGCCGATAAGGCCTGTGCTATTTTAAGCCTTGTTTCTTCACCACCGCTCATGGTCTGTATATTTAATTGCTCAACACCTAGCTTGCCTACAAGCGCAAAATCTTTTTCCTCCTGCAGAGTTACTTCGTCCAACTGGGGAATATAGGCAAGTTCACCCAGATGATTCATTTTACATCCTGGGGGAATTAATTCTCCTAAAAGTACCTTGAATAAAGTGCTTTTTCCTGCACCATTTGCTCCTACTAAACCAATACGGTCATAATCATATACTTCTAATTCATTTATATCTAAAACATCGTGTCCTTTGAATTCCACACTAATGTCTTTTGCTTTTAATATTAATTCCATAACATTTCCTCCTGTCTATAATCGCATGCTTTCATTTGCTTGTACGCAGGAAAAACCCTGCGATTTTAGCAGGAAGAATTACATGAAAATAAGATACATAAATATCCCTCCAATATTGTTTATTTTAAATCTAATTTTCTAATCTCATTTATCATTGGGCAAACTATTGCAATGCAAATAATTAAAGTACCTGATAGTAAAAACCAATGATTTACACCGATTCTATCAGCAAAGAGTGCAGAAAGAATTAATCCAATTGGCATAGCAAGAGACATGATACTTCCAGTTAAAGAAAATACACGTCCTAAATATTCAGGCTTAATTTTCTCCTGAAAAAGAGCTGTTTGCACACCGCTGTAAAACGGAACAGAAAGCCCCATTATTGCACAGCAGACTACAAAAATGAAAAATCCACTTTGGGGAAGTAATCCTGAAATGGTTAAGCTTATCCCCATCATAAAAATGGATGCCGTTATTAATAAGATTCGCTTTTGGTAATTCCCAAATAACCCTAATAATAGACCCCCTATCAACATTCCAGATGCAAAGGAAATTTCCGTAATAGAAATATGCACAGGTGTTCCATTAAAGTAATCCATGCTAATTAAAGGGAATAGTGCATTAATTGGCATATAAACAAACATATATAATGTTCCAACGAGTAATAAAGCAAATAATCCTTTATTTTGCCGTAGTACAGCCATTCCTTCTTGCATTTCTCTTATGAAATTTGGGTCCAAACTTTGCACGCGATCACCCAGCTTAGGAATACGTACAATTGCTACCGTAATAGATGCAATCACAGCACCCAATACATCGATGGCAATAATAGCATTTAGTTCCCAAACGGAGTATAAGAGTGCTGCAACCGCCGGACTAACAATATAGCTTATAGACTGCAAAGACTGACTATAGCCTGCACATTTCGTAAGCTGTTCTTCTGGTACTAAAAGTGGCGTAACCGCATTGAGAGCCGGGGTGTGAAAAGCTGTTCCAATGCTACGGATAAACAATACTATCATAACCATCCAGACAGGTAGCTCCATATAGAATGCAACAATAGTAAGCACCGAACCAGCTGCTGCGATAATTAAATCAGCACCAATCATTATCTTCTTCCTATCATGACGATCCACTAGCACACCAATTGCAGGTCCAAAGACCGCATAGGGTAAAAAACCTAATAGTGAAGCCATAGACAAGACCATCGCGGATCCAGTTTTTTCTGTAAGGTAAAAAATAATCGCCATTTGCAAGATGGCACTAGTGATTAATGATACTGCTTGCCCTGCCCATATTGTATAAAACTTAAGTTTCCAATTGTTGTATTTTTCCATTTATATTATCTCCTGCATATTATTTTGCTTAAATTTCTATTTTGAATAGCATTATAGGCAATAAAAAAATGCAGGCCTAAATCCACAATGTGGCTTTTGGTCTGCATACATACAATTTGGAAACATTCATATTAAAGACATAGTTAAATAAAGGTATAGTTAAATAAAGGTATAGTTAAATAACCAATATCCTCACCGTAACTAATGAATGCTCAATATCGTATAAATAAGCACAACAAAAAAGCCTATCATCGGGTATAGATTCTGCTTTTCTTATTGCCAGCTTATCTTAAACGCATTGAGGCTGTCATAGTTTCGGTTCCTCCTAAATTCTTATTTGGATTATCATATATTTTAACATAATAAGTCATTTTAAGCAACTTATAAATTAAAAAAATCCATTAAAAACCGCCAAAGGGGGTTAGCCCTTAAATTGCGGTTAATATTCTATATCTCTTCGTCAATCTCAATCCCTGACTTGAATTCAACGGTGAGCTTATCTTCATATAATTTTTTTACTAGCATTTAGAATTCGGTTGATTGTACGATCGCTATAGTCCTCATTAGCTGCTGAGGGATTCATACATATAGCCACGAGTGGATTCGTTCCTAAGCATCCCAGTAGGAATCTACGGTAGGCATTATATTTTTCAGGAATACATAGATTAGGTCTTCTCCCAAAGGATAGGCTAGTCTGACTTTTGTAACTTTATCGTTCATAGAGTTACCTCCTACAGTATATTTTAACATGAACCCCCTTGCAAGGATATGAAAATGGCAGGAATACAATAGTTGTACTCCTACCAATAATTTTTATCTTCGTTCCTTACTATCTATTGTCGTTTTTACGAAAATCAGATAGTTCATCAAAGTCCTTCAATTCAAAAACAAAAGCTTTATCTTCAGGAATGTGAATCCCCTCTACTCTATAACGCTTATCAGATTTCCATTCACTCATGATTGTTAAGAGTGTTTCTTTTAAAGTTTTATGACCTACCTGAACAATACCTTTTTGCTCCCCAACAGGTTTTGAAAAAGAAAATGCTCCCCTAGTTTTTGCACGACAAACTTGTATACCCATTACCTTTGTATCCTTATTAAAGGCAACCAGTACATGTGCTGGGTATTCTAAAGCTTGGACAATTCCTTTACTAAATGTAACAAAGTTCTTGTTCACCGTCATGCTATAATCTGATGAGTAACGTTCAACATTAACAACTTCAAGATTAAAATCTTTAAAACGCATAATTTACCTCTTTCTTATTTAAAAACTTCGTGAATGTCTTCCGATTTCCAACTAGGATCAAGTACAACAAAATCCCTCAACTTACCAGATTTGAGTTTCTTGATGTAGAGTTTAGGTACAAATATCTCAGAAGTAGATTTCGATTTTCTTCTAGGTTGCTTGAGTAATTCTTGTACTAAATCCCATCTTGATTCTGGTATGATAGAGGGAATTCCATTTTTTAATCGATATTTTGGCTTTTCACCATTATTTTTCCGTGTTTTATGACTAAAACAATCAACAGTATATGTCTTCTGCATGATGATTTCGCCTTTATATTTCTCGTTTCTGAGAATATTATAAACAGCTAAACTTGTCCAACGCTCCAAACCAGTAACTGTTGGTATATGATTGGTCATTAAAGTAGAGGCAATCTCACTTGCAGTCATACCTTCGATGTACGAATCATATATTAGGCGAACAATTTTTGCTTCTGTCTCATCTATCACTACTCGACCATACTGGTCTTTCGTATACCCAAGAAGGTTATGGGTAGGAATCATTGGTATCCCTCTTTTAAAGCGTTCAATGACAGACCATGTAATTGACGCACTTTTTTGTTCACTCTCACCTTGAGCTACTATGGCCATAATACCAAGAATGAATTCACTATTCGTATCAAGTGTATTCAAATTTATATCTTCGATATATATTCCAACTGGAGGGGATAGTGCCTTCAACTCTCGGTAAATACTAATGAAATCTAGCTGATTACGAGCAAACCTGCTAACACTCTTAACGATTATCAAGTCAATCTTCCCACATCTACAATCATGAAGCATCTGTTGGAATTGTTCACGTCGTTTGATTGATGTTCCTGATGCACCTTGGTCAGCATAGATTCCAGCCATTATCCAATCAGGATTACTATTGATTCTTTCAGTATAGGTTTGTTTTTGAAGTTCAAAACTACCTGACTGAGATTCGTCAAAAGTACTTACTCGACAATATGCAGCAACACGTAACTTCTTAGTTTTAACATCAGTGAACTCTCGCTTTGCAGGAATAATTTCAACAGTTCTCTCAGATACAAATGCATCTCGAATTTTCTTCTGTTGACGGGTAATTTTAGAATTCCGTCTTACCATTGGTTTTACCTCCTTTCTAGAAATCTACATAATAATTATATATATTAACTACGTTTTTCTAAATTAGAAGATAAAAAATGACCTAACCAAAAATCAGGCCATTTATACTTATAAATAGATTTTGAATTTTATGCCAAACTGGTACGAAAGAATGATTCCGCCCATCTAGAGTCTATGTAATATGTGTTAGTTTCTAGGTCTTCAACATCAGCAAGGTAGTACTCATATTGTTCTTGAGAAAAGTCGAGAGATGCTACTGCAATCTGGTTATTAATAAACATAAATTGATAGTTTTCATGTCCAACCTTGGTGAAAACCATATGTTCATAGTTAAACTGAATATCACCATCCTCAAGAGGACTATTCATATACTTCATAAGCTCAATTGCTCTATCATCATACCCTACTGAAACAATCTGTACCTTCTCAACGAAAGACTCTATATCCGAAACTACTCGAATTCTATACTCACTGAGATTGACACCCTCTGAAATCAAAGAGCATATTTGCATTGAAAGTACATCAACATTACCATCTGCACAATACTGAATAATTGTTTTTTGTTCTTCATCTACTACGACTGTTGGGTAATCAATTAGCACCTTGTGGTTACAGTTATGGCAAGTAAACTTAAAGAAATCCCAGTCTAAAATAGCAGAAATAATCTCAGGAGTCTTCGCCGCATAAACCCTATCAAATCTTTCAAATGTACTTTGTTTTCCACAATTGCTGCAGCTTGTTCTTGTTAAAAAAATTGTTGTCATTCTAATTTTCCTCTTCATCATTATTAAGTAAGCAACTTGCTCTCACTTATTATATTCGCAATGCAAAATAAATTTTGGAATTTTTTTCAAAAAAAAGTTAAATTGTATTGTATCAATTTTAGAACTCACACTTCGGTGTGGGTAAGAACCAACACATCCAAGCGGCTCACTCCCCGACTTTTCAGATAGGGAATCAAGGTCTTTTCTGCATTTGTCGAAGAAACCCGCTTCTGCCATACTTCTTTTTTGCCAATCTCCACTCGACCACCCACATCAATCAAAACAGATTTCCCCCGCCAATCACGTAAGAAAATGCTATCTCCCTGCCCAATATCGATGACGGTGATTTCATTTTGCAAGGGATGCTTAGTGAGGAAAAATAGCAGAGCAAGAGTCAGGCTGAGAAGGAGCAAAACTCTCTTCTGACTGCGAAAATCATAGAGCATGCCTAGAATGACAAGCAGACCTAGCATCATCCAGATAGATGGCTGGCCAAAAACCACTGGTCGAGAAGAGATAGAGGCCGTCCAACGGATTAGCCCTTCCAACAGTTCAAATAAGACATTGACCTGAGTGATTTTCAAAAGAGGTGATAGGGCAAAAATAAAGGTCAGGGCTGGAAGCATAAAAAGATCAAAAACAACTGAGAATAGAAAGGTCAGCAGAATAGACCAAGGCTGAAACTCTGAAAAATAGAAAATCAGAATCGGCAAAATTCCCAGTGAAATAGTCAGACTTTCTGCCAGCACCTTTTGCACGGGAGGTAAATGCTCAAAATCCATGACCGAAATGACAAAAGCATAGGCACAGGAAAGAACGCCACCCGTCGTCAATAGAAAATTGGGCATGAAAATGGCTAGGAGCATGATCGTTAAAGCAAAGTTGTCCAGTTTAGTCACACCATACTGTGAGAGCAGCTTTTGTACTAAACTCCTCACGACTGATACTGAAAAGCCCGTCAAACCCGCATAGATAAAGGAAAAGGGCAACTGAATCCAATCGACGGTTTCTCTTTTCAAGCCAGATTTGAGGAGAAGCCTGCGAAAACCATCCATGAAATAGCCGACCTGCATGCCAGATAGGGCAAAGAGATGGATAATCCCCAGACTGGAATAAAGTTCATTCATCTCAGCAAAATCTGTGTCCAAATCACCAAACAAAAGTCCAGTCATATAGTGGCTCATGGGGCTAGGAAAGTTTTCTTTGATGTAAACTAAGGCTTTTCTCCGCCAGACCGACAGCCAGTCCCAAGGATTAAGACTGCTAAAATGTTGACTGGACTTGATTTGATTGATTTTCAAAATCCTGTAAATCCCTTGCGTTTTTAGATAAGCCCGATAGTCAAAACCTGAAAAATTGCGTTGGTCTTCTGCTAAACTAAGCTCTCCATCAATCTCCAAAAGGAGTTGATCGCTCAGCTTTTGAAAAGCGATCTTTTCCTTTTCTGACTGGATTTTATAAAAGGCCTGATAAGTTCGACCATTGGAATAACCACGAAAAGAAAGCGAATCGCCATTGACTTTAATTGTATCTGGCTTGATCACAATGGCAGAAATAGTTTCCGGTTCATCTTGAAAGGCTTGATTTGCCATTTCTCTCTGAAATAGGAAAAATCCTGCAAAGAGACTCAAGAACACCAAAACAAGCAGACTATTTCTAGTCGAATAAAGCCAAAAGAGCCGAACAAGGAGGACTGCCAAACCTAGATAAGCTGGCAGACTACTAGTGTAAATCGCAAAGTAGGCCAGCACCAGCAAAAGACAAAAATAGATGGATTTGATAGGAAATTTATTTATCCACTGTGACATAGTCTTTTAACTTTTCTAAGGTTTTTGCACCGATTCCTGAAACATTTTTCAGCTCATCTACTGACTTAAACTTACCATTGGCTTCCCGATAAGCAATGATGTCTTGCGCTTTCTTTTGACCGATGCCTGAAACTGTCTGAAGTTCAGCCTCGGTCGCCGTATTGAGATTGACCAAGCCAGACTTTCCTTTTTCTGTTCCCCCATTTCCAGCTGGCGTCTGACTAGTTTGCGTCACATCTGCTCCTTCCTCACCGACTTTAGCTACATAGACAACTGCCTCATCTGTTAATTTTTGTGCTTGGTTGATGGATTTTGACTCGGCATCTGGCAATAGTCCACCTGCTTTTTGTAGGGCATCGTGCACACGCGCTCCTGCCTGCAACTGATAAACTCCTGGATTTTTGACAGCTCCTTTGACATCAACTGTTACTTCTTTCTCAGATTCCTCTGAATCCATATCTTTTTCTGAATCGATTTTTTCTTGATTCGCACTTCTTTTTTCTGCATTGGTTTCAGATGAAGCTGATGTCACCACTTCCTGAGCCAGTGCGCTGACCTGATTCTGTGGCTGAGCGTTGTCCTTCAGCAAGAAAAAGCCAGCCAAGACGACTCCTATCAAAGAAAGTCCAACAAAAATCTTGTATTCCTTTAATTTTTCAACTATTTCTTCAAACATAATTTTTCTCCTTTATCTTTATATTCGTAAAAGAAAAGGGAAAATATAAAAATCTGAAACATCGTTTCAAATTTAAATAAGAAAAAACTAAAACAGCCTTTAGATAAAAATCTAAAAGCAGTTAGCATTATTTTCTATGCTTATCTGGATCCCAGACAAAGCTTGCAAGGAAACTAAAAATGAAAGTTAGAATACCAATCAAAGCGGCTGGAATAAAGGCCAGTGCTCGTAAAATCCGCCAGAAGATATTTGGTTTTTTACCTGTCTGGTAGGGCGCTACTTCAGCATCCAAGCGGTCAAACTCTGCCTGAATCCGACGAGCCACTTCCTCAACTCCTTCATCGTTCATCTTTTTGATATCAGAAATATCAATTGGATTGCCGAAGTTCATATCCACGCGCTCCCCAGCTGCCAAACCTTTGAGGCTCATGGGACCAGCATAGACTACAGGCATGATACGGACCTTAGCCATCTTAGCAATCACTGCCACTCCTCCCTTGACATCCGTAGAATGGCGGCTGCCGCTCGGGAACATAATCAGGGAACGATTGCTCTTTTTCAGCATATTGACTGGATACTTGATAGCTGACGGGCCAGGATTTTCCCGGTCGATAGGAAAGGCACCACACATGCGAATCCACCAGCCGAACACGCGATTTTCAAAGAGCTGTTTCTTAGCCATGAAAATGAATTGCTTGGGCTTGGTCGCAAAAGCCATATAAACTGGATCCCACCATGTTCGGTGAGGGGCTACTAAGATATAGTTTTCATCTTGTGAAGGAATCTTTTCTTTGTTATGGTAATGGGCATTGCCGTTTAAAGCCCAGAGGATAAAAATCACTAAACCTCGCAAATAAGTATAAAACATAAACTCTCCTTATTTCAAATTGTGATTGTACTTGAAATTGATTACATCCTTTCTCATTATACCCTATCCTATTATAGTCTGCAATATTTTTCCAAACTTTGGCTGTAACAGCTGATTCGGATAGCCATTTCCATAAAAAAATGGTATCATTAATCTCATGAACAAGAAAGAATTAATCGGTTTAAACCAAACCCAAGTAGATGAAAAGATTTCGCAGGGCTTGACCAACGATTTTACAAGTGACACCAGTACTAGTAACTGGCAAATCGTTAAGCGGAATGTTTTCACCCTTTTTAATGCTCTTAACTTTGTTATTGCTGTAGCCTTGGTCTCTGTCCAAGCCTGGAGCAATCTGGTCTTCTTCGCAGTAATCAGCTTTAACGCCGTCACTGGTATTATTACGGAACTACAAGCCAAACACATGATTGACAAGCTCAATCTGGTCAGCCGAGAGCTGGTCACAGTCATCCGCGACGGCCAGGAAGTCAAAATTCAGCCAGAAGAAATTGTACTGGGCGATCTGATCAAGCTGTCAGCCGGCGAGCAAATTCCCAGCGATGCCCATGTAGTAGAGGGTGTTGCCGAGGCCAATGAAGCCATGCTGACAGGGGAGAGTGACCTGGTTCTCAAGGAAGAAGGCGCTGAGCTGCTGTCTGGTAGCTTTCTGGCCAGTGGGCAGATCTATGCTGAGGTGCACCATGTCGGCGCAGACAACTATGCCAACAAGCTCATGACTGAAGCTAAAACTCTCAAGCCGATCAACTCCCGCATTCTTTACAATCTTGGGAAAATTTCCCGCTTTACCGGAAAAATTATCATTCCTTTCGGAATGGCTCTCTTCTTTGAAGCCCTGATGATAAAGGGATTGCCTGTCAAAAACTCTGTCATTACCAGCTCGACAGCCCTTTTGGGTATGCTACCTAAAGGAATCGCTCTGCTGACAGTCACGTCACTCCTGACAGCTGTCATCAAGCTAGGTATGCGCAAGGTTCTTGTTCAGGAAATGTATTCTGTTGAGACTCTGGCTCGGGTGGACACTCTCTGCCTGGACAAGACCGGGACAATTACCCAAGGTAAGATGACTGTTGAAGCCTTGCATAGCCTGTCAGATAAGTTTTCTAATGAGACAGTCGGTCAAATCTTAGCAGCCTACATCCAAACCAGTGAGGATAATAACCCAACAGCCCAGGCTATCCGCAAGGGCTACGGCCATTTAGAGCACACCTATACTAGCGACAATGTTATTCCATTTTCTAGCGACCGAAAATGGGGCGCTATGCATTTATCAAGTGTCGGAACTATCTTTTTGGGGGCACCAGAAATGCTGCTGGACAGCAATCCTGCAGCGGTTGGAGAGGCTCAAAAACGCGGATCTCGGGTTTTGGTGCTGGCTCACAGCGACCAAGTGCTAGACAAACACAGTATCCAACTGCCTGAAGATATGACCGCTTTAGCTGTTCTGGAAATCACCGACCCTATTCGGGAGGGAGCGGCTGAGACACTGGACTATCTGCGTTCTCAGGATGTTGATCTGAAAATCATCTCTGGTGACAATCCTGTGACCGTTTCGCATATCGCGAGCCAGGCTGGATTTGCCAACTACGGCAGCTACATCGACTGCTCTAAAATCAGCGATCAAGAACTGGTTGAGCAAGCAGAAGAAACAGCCATCTTCGGCCGAGTTTCTCCTCATCAGAAGAAGCTGCTCATCCAAACTCTTAAGGCCGCCGGTCGGACAACAGCCATGACGGGAGATGGGGTTAATGATATCTTGGCCTTACGTGAAGCTGACTGTTCCATCGTCATGGCGGAGGGCGACCCTGCAACTCGGCAAATTGCCAACTTGGTCCTTCTGAACTCCGACTTTAACGATGTCCCTGAGATTCTTTTTGAAGGCCGCCGAGTCGTTAACAATATCGGCCGGATTGCTCCGATTTTCTTCATCAAGACCATTTATTCCTTCATCCTGGCTATCATCTGTATCGCCAGTATCCTGCTAGGCAAGCCAGAATACCTCTTGATTTTCCCATTCATTCCGATTCAAATCACCCTGATTGACCAGTTTGTTGAAGGCTTCCCACCCTTTGTCCTCACCTTTGAGCGCAATATTAAGCCGGTTGAAAAGCACTTCCTCAAACGCTCCCTGCAGCTAGCTCTGCCAAGTTCCCTCATGATTATCTTCAGTGTGCTATTTGTCCGTATCTGGGGCAGCAGCCATGGCTGGAGCGACATTGAAATGGCAACACTGACCTACTACTTACTAGGCAGCATAAGCTTCCTGTCCGTCATCCGGGTCTGCCTACCACTCAACCTCTGGCGCGCTCTTCTGATCATTTTTTCAGTCGTAGGCTTCTATCTATCCGCCTTTGTCCTGCAGCACCTTTTGGAAATTGCAACGCTGACAGCCGCAACCTTGCCAGTCTATCTGATTCTCATGGTTTTCTTTATCGGAATTTTCATCGCTTGTACCATCAAGCAAAAATATGAATTCAACTAAAATTCGCACCTGACTGTTTCTGTCAGGTGTTTTTTCCTATAAAATTTCTCTTTCTTCTTTGGAATAGTACTTAATCATGCTATAATGTTGGTATGACAGAAGCAAAATTAAAAGCTGGAGAAAGAGTTAATCAGCTCTTTTCCACTGATATTAAAATCATTCAAAATAGCGAGGTCTTTAGCTATTCAGTCGATAGTGTCCTGCTTTCTCGCTTTCCAAAATTACCCAAACGAGGGCTCATCGTTGATCTCTGCGCTGGAAACGGTGCTGTTGGTCTCTTTGCTAGCACACGGACTCGGGCCCAGATTCTAGCGGTGGAAATTCAGGAACGTTTAGCCGATATGGCCCAGCGTTCCATTGAATTAAATCACCTTACTCAACAGATGCAGGTCATCCATGACGACTTGAAAAATCTAGGTGCTCATATATCTGGCAGTAAGGTTGACATCATTCTCTGTAATCCCCCCTATTTCAAGGTAGATGAACATTCCAATCTTAACGGCAGTGAGCATTATCTGCTAGCGCGTCACGAAGTTGCTACCAATTTAGAAGAAATTTGCACGATTGCCCAGCGAGTTCTCAAGTCCAATGGCCGCTTAGCTATGGTTCATCGGCCAGATCGCTTTTTGGATATTTTAGAAACTATGAAAAACCATAATCTAGCGCCCAAGCGCATCCAGTTTGTCTATCCCAAGCAGGGGAGAGAAGCAAATATGCTCTTAATCGAGGCTATCAAAGATGGTTCACCAGACGGCCTGAAAATCCTCCCGCCTCTCTTTATCCACGAGCAAGACGGCAGCTATACACCAGAGATTCAAGAGATTTACTATGGAAAATAAAGCCTATATGTATGTCCTTAAATGCGGAGACGGTACCCTCTATACAGGCTATACAACTGATGTAGAAGCTCGCCTCAAAACACATCAGTCTGGAAAAGGAGCCAAGTACACTCGCGCCCGATTGCCCGTCACACTCATCTATCAAGAGGAACATCCCGACAAATCTGCAGCCATGTCGGCTGAAGCCCATTTCAAAAAGAAGAAACGAGCTGAAAAACTAGCTTATATAGAAGAAAAACGTAGTAAGTCCTGAAACTTACTACGTTTTTTGAGTTCTATATTCAAGATTAAATTAGATGCGTTTTTTCCATGAAGTCGCTGTTGTTTGAAGAACTTTATTGAGTTCGTCAATGTTCTCAAATCCAGTTGTGCGAAGCCATTCACGAGCTGCTGCCTCACCGTCTTTGATGTAGGCTTCAACTGATCCTGCCCAGGTTGCACGTCCACAAAGAACGCCGTTGAAATTCGCGCCTGATTCGTGGGCAAAGACAAGTGTTTCTTGGAAGAGTTTAGCTGACACACCTGCACTCAAGTAGATGTAAGGAAGGTTAGTTGCTTCGTCTTGTGCCTTGAAGAAGGCTGCTGCTTCTTCACGCGTATGAACGATTTCACCATCGCCAAAACCTTCAACGTATTTAACATTGACTGGGACTTCCACTTTCAAGACATCGATGTTGAAGCGTGGGTCTGAGAAGACCTTCATAGCACCGATAACCTTGTGTGGTTTTACTTTAGCGTATTCAGCAGAGCCAGCATCAGCGATTTTTTCATCGTAAGCGAGGATTTCAAGGAAGAAAGGAATATCTTCCGCCACACACTCAGAACCGATGCGTTCGATGTAGGCTTGTTTTTGTTGGTTGAGTTCGTCAGAACTGTCTACATCATAGTAAAGCAAGAATTTGACAGCGTCTGCACCTTGTTCTTTGATGCGTTTGGCAGACCAAACATCCAAGCAGTCAGGCAAGCGTTTAGTGCTTGTTGTGTCGTAGCCAGTTTTCTCATAAGCAAGGAGAAGACCAGCATTGGCATCAAGCGCTTTTGTAGCTGGAAGTCCATACTCAGGGTCGAGAAGCATAGATGATGCGTATTTTGTCAATTCATCTGCAACCAAGACTTTGAGTTCTTCCATTTGAGCAACTGTTGGCTCTTCTGTTTGGTATTGAGCCATGAGGCGTTTCAAAGCACCACGTTGGTCAAAGGCAAGAGCTGAGATGATGCCGTTCTCGTCAGAAAGTTTTTCCAAATATTTGCGTTTTTGTTCTGTTAAAGCCATTTTATACCTCTTTTACTATTAATTGATCATATAGAGCTTGATAGTTGGCCATATTGACATGACCTGTCATTTTTTCTTGAGCATTAAGCATACCAAGGACATTTGCCTTGATGAGGAGTTCTTGATCAGTTTCCTTATGAAGAAGTCCTGATGAAATCCCTGCAACAGTAGAATCTCCAGATCCGACAGGATTGACTACCTGAATTCTTGGAATATCTACCTTATAGAATGTATCACCATGTTTGGCAAAGGCACCATTGGCACCAAGTGAAACGATAATCCACTCAATCCCCGCAAATAAAGACTCTTGAAGGACTTCTTTTAATTCATCCAAGTCTTTAGAAATTTCTCTGCCAAGAAGCTGAGACAATTCTTCGTTATTTGGTTTAATAACTGTTGGTTTATGTGGTGATTCAAGAACCGCCTGAAGTGCTGCACCTGAGCAATCCAAAACAACTGGTTTTCCCGCGCGATTTGCAAGTTCTACCAAGCTAGCATAGTAATCAACTGGAAGACCTGCTGGAAGACTACCAGAGATAGCAACTACTTCCACAGTGTCAAGGAGATTCTCGAAATGAGCCAAGAAATCTTGACCTTCTTGTTCCAGAACTTCGGGCCCTTTCTCAAGAATTTCTGTTTGGTTGTCTCCGTGTAGGATAGCGATACAGTTACGAGTCTCTCCTTGAATGGAGAAGAAATCTTTCGTTACTTTATCATCGATATGCTCTACTAAAAACTCACCAAGTTTACCCCCAACTAAACCAGTAGCAGCAACAGAATCACCAAATTCTGAAAGAACTCGTGTAACATTGAGACCTTTACCACCAGCTGTCTTGGTCACATCCACCACACGGTTGACAGTGTCAATTTTCAATTCATCCAAAGGATAAGAAATATCAATGGATGGATTCATTGTGACTGTTAAAATCATGAGCCACCTCTTAGTCGTGGTATTCACCGCGATCCCATTTTTCAAGGAATTCTGTAAAGAAGTTTGCATCTGCTTGATGAGCATTGTGAGTTTCAACGTGCTCAATTTTAGCAATCAATTTTTTATTTTCTTCAGATGGTTTGTATTCAGCATTGATGAAAGCTTCGATGATATCGCACATAAGCAATTCGCCAGTGATTTTACCACCGAAACCGATAACGTTGGCGTTGAGTTGTTCTTTAGCATAGAGTGCTGTTGTCATATCACGAACCAAGGCAGAACGAACTCCTGGAACTTTATTTACGGCGTTATTGATACCAACACCAGTACCACAGATACATACCCCAAGATCAGCTTGACCGCTTGTAACGGCTTCACCAACTTTTTTACCAAAGATTGGGTAGTGAGTACGAGCATGATCGTAAGTACCAAAGTCAATGACTTCATGTCCTTTTGATTTCAAAAATTCTGAAACCGCCATTTTTTCATCTGTTACGATGTGGTCACATCCAATTGCAATTCTCATTAGTTATTCCCTCCGATTAATTATATAAATCTCATATCATTTATCCTTACTCAAGAAAAATCAAGATTAGCTTAGGAAGCGAGCTGCGAGCATAACTGAAGTTAGCTAAAGGGAGCTGACGACAGATTATCTTGATTTTTGAAGAGTATTAGCACATTTTGTTCAACATATCGACACGAATTTGGTGACGACCACCGTCGTATTTACCATTAACAAAACCTTTAGCAATGTTTTTAGCCAATTCGTCACCAACTGTTTCTGCTCCCATAGTGATCATACGTGAGTTGTTGTGTCCACGAGTCATATAAGCTGAACGTTCGTCTGAAACTTCTGCAGCAACCATTCCTTTAATCTTAGTTGCAACCATGAACGGACCAGCACCATAGGCATCAATCACGATACCAAGGTTTTGTTCTTCTTTGTTTACTTCTGCAGCAACAGCAAGAGTCACATCAACAAAGTCTTGACCTTCAGCCGTAACATCCACTACGTGGAAGTTTTCTTTTTCCAAGNAGTCTTTCACAACTTCTTTCAATCTCAGACCTGCAGCATCTGCACCAATGATAATAGACATATTAAGTCCTCCTTTAATTTTCTATATAATGAACTAAAATGTTTTAAAACATTAAACGTTATTTAATTTACAAGTTTATAATACAACATTTTATGTTCGATGTCAACATTATATGTTTGTTTTTGAACATTTTTAAAATTATTCTTTAAAAAATAGTAATATCAAATCCAATTTCTTCTTTTTCCCCTGCTGGGAGTAGACGGACATTTTTCTTGCTTTCTAAATAATCCTCCTCTTCTAACGAGGTCGACAAGCCTGACCAAGGTTCCAAGGCTATAAATGGTCCTTTGTTAATAGTTGACCAGATAATTAGATTTGGAAATTCTTGAAATTCCAAACGTAACCCTTTATCATGATTCCGAGAACGAAGAGCAACAGTCCGCGATTTTAGCTCATCAAGGGTCACTGCATCTTTAGCAAAGATATCATAGTCCAAATCTAGTTCTTTTTGATGATTTAAGAAGCTTGTACGTTCGAGAAAGTTTAACATACCAGTTTCAGGATAAGAGAGAGGAACGCTGCAAGTTTCTTCCTCTTCAAACTCCAAATAGTAATCTTCATACTTTTCATCATCGAGTAAAGGACAGTTGAAGCCTGGATGGCCTCCGATAAAGTAAGGCATGACCTCACTATCTCCCAGATTTTCTACGATATACTGGGTACGAAGCTTCTTGCCAGTCAAGCTATAGCGAATCGATAAGCGGAAATGATAAGGATAGTTTTGAAACATTTCCTCTGTGTCCTCAATAGCAAAAGTCACACTCGTATCCGTTTGTTCAACCAATTCAAATTCTTTCTTGCGAACGAGCCCATGCCGAGAAATAACTCCACTCGCTTCTTGATCATCTTTTAATACATAGTGAGCAGTGTCATTACGCAAACTCCCACAAATGGGGAAAAGAACTGGAGCTTGACCACTCCAATAGGTCGCATCACCCTGCCAGAGGTATTCCACGCCATCTTTATCCTTAATTGAAGAAAGCGCTCCTCCCAATTGCTTAAACTGCACTGTTAATTCATCATTTTCTAGCGCGATCACCATCCAAATCTCCTCTCTACTTCAGAGAAAAAGGCAGGCTTCTGACTTCTCTCTGCTTAGCCTTTTCTATTCATTACATAGGAAAAGCTAGATTATCAACATTCCCATTTGGAAATGGACAATCTAGCTTCCCTAGTCTTACAATATTTAACAATAGTTAACGGATATTATTTTGCTTTTGCTGCATATTCTGCATTCCGTTTGATCATTTGCTTTCTGTACCAAGCAAAGATTCCAATATAAGCACCAAGGAAGACAATAGCACCAATGATAGCTTTAATATCACCTGTAGTAGTATTACCAATAGTCCAACCCAAAAGTTTTTCGATTGGTCCTTCAAGTGTTGAGTGAGTAATCAATTGAGTTTGGCTAACTCCTTCAGGGAAAGCACCCACACCTTTAGCAAGTTCTGTTGCAAATGGTGCAATGAGTGTACCTGATAAAAGGAAGAGTGGTAACAAGAGAGTTCCAAAGACAATCATACGAAGCAATTTACCACGAGTAACAACCAGAAGGGCAGGTGTCACACCCATGGCGATGATACCAGCCAATGGCAAGATACCGTTTCCTACATTAGAAAGCAGAACTGCTTCAATCAACATGATTGGTGCAAGCACGTTAGCGCAGGCCCAGATTTCTGCACGACCAGCGATAAATGGCCAGTCAAGACCGATGTTAAATTTACGTCCTTGAAGACGTTTTGTTGCTACGTTAGTAATACCTTGTGAAAGTGGTTCAACGGCTGCGATAAACCATGATCCGATAAGTGAGAAGAGCTCCAAGCAGACACCGGCAGTCAAACCAAGAGACAACCATCCTTTGATAACAAGTGACCATTTTGCTGCTTCGGCAACGTCAGACACTGGGTGCGGAGTTCCCATGATACCGATAACTACACCAAGAAGGAAACCGATGAAGAATTTAGATCCCCAGAAACCAATTTTCTTGTTCAAAGCGGCAGCATCAAAGTCATATTTGTCCAACCCAGGGAAGAATTTGTCAAAAATCTTATCCAAAACCATGATAACAGGGTTCATCATGTAGTTCATGTGAGTTGAAGTCATTGGTGATGAACTTGGCGCATTCAACAAATCATCAAAAGTTGGTTTCATCAAGTCAGAGTTGATAATCTTTAAGACACCAACCAAGACAACTGCTAAAGTTGCAATCAAGAGTGACACAGCAGGACTTACATGGCTCTTATCTGCATACCATTTGATGAGCAAGCCAGTAATTGACAAGTGCCAGATATCAAAGATATCCACGTCCAATGTATCTGTTTTCTTTATAGCTAACATCACAACATTGACAATGAGCATGATGAGCAAGAAGTATAGGGTCCATGGAGAGCCCCAAGTAATGGTTGCAAGTGGTGCCCAACCAACGTCTGTGATATTCAACTGGATACCAGTGTTTTCAACGAATTTAGCAAGTGATGCTGAGAAAGCTCCGTTTAGCATACCGATGATGGCACCGATACCAGTAAGAGCGATGGCAAGTTTGATACCACCTTCAAGCGCTTTGGAGAATTTCACTCCAAATAGTAAGGCCAATACTGTCAAGATGATCAGCATGATGATAGGACCACCCATTTCCAAGACTGGCTTGAAAATCTTATTGGCTAGGTCAATAATGACATCCATAATAATTCCTCCCTTTTTTTGTTATATGAATGTTAACAAGATAAAGAATAGATTAACTTAGTCCGTGCTCTTTAATTGCTGCTTCAATATTGTCAAAGACTGGAGCGCTCATTGCAGGAATACGGAACAAAATTGGTCCAGCTTCGATAACTGGAATTCCTGGTTCAAAACCAAGATCTGTTGCAGCGATTGGCGTGAAGATATCATAACCTTGCATTAGATCTTCATTGACATCCTTAACCATCACGGCATCACAATGTACATTATAACCGCGGTTTGACAACTCTTCCTCAAGAGCACTCTTAATTTGGTGACTTGAGTTTACCCCTGCTCCGCAGGCTGCTAAAATTTTAATCATAATAAAATCCTCCGATTTATTTATTTATTTAATAACTTTTGAAATATATTGGAACAACTCTTCTTTTGAGTTCAAAGAAGCTAAACCAGCTAGATTTCCTTCGCTAGTGAAGAAATCCATCAACTGAGCTAAGATATTGGTCTGGCTTGAGCTAGAGTTGTTGATAATAAAGAACAAGAGAGACACTTCAACTGTTTGCGTAGGAGAAATCATATTGTGGAAGGTTACTGGCTGATTCAGCTTGACAACTACCACATTTTCAGTCAAGTTATGCGCGATGTCCGTATGAGGTATGGCAACATTCGGCAAGTCCTTGCCTAAAAATTCCATATCCAATCCAGTTGGAAACGCCTTTTCTCTTTCAAGTAAAGCGTTTCGATAAGAAGAAGTTACAACTTCTCTTTCTTCTAACAAATCAGCTACTTGATGAAAAAGATCTTCTTGATTTTCCGCATGTAAACAAAACACTAGATTTTCATCAAATAATTGGGCAAGCGCCATTTTATCATCTCTCCTTTTGTTTCTTTTTGTTCGTTTAATTAATTATATCATTATATGATAGCGCTGTCAATAGTTTATTTTGTTATTTTTTGTTTATTTATCTAATAACTTAAAAATTTAATGTTCATATGAAAATAGAACATTTCGTCATTCTGCATGGCTGAAGAATAACACGAGTCATAAAAATATCCTTAGCAAGTCTAAGTTGATATACAGGAACTTTGCATCCACTGTTAAATGCAATTCATTTGAAACACGAAATAAAAGCTGCGAAATTCGCAGCTTTCAGAATCTTAAATTAACATTCATGACAACGCGTTCAAATCAGAGAACCTTGGTGTAAGAACTATATTTTGCTCTCACTTTCGGAGAGATATGGTCATCCGTTACAATCGCATCAATATTGTCCAAACGGTAAAAACTATAGAAAGAATAGCTATCAAATTTGCTATTATCTGCAACAATGTATTTTTCAATTGCATTGTTGAGAATAATGGCATTTCCATTCCCCTCTTCCTCATTAGCAGTCGTCACATTGTGACCATCGATTCCGTTCACTCCAATAAAGGCCTTTGATACCTTGATTTCTCGTAAAAGTTTATTGGCAAACTGCCCCACAAAAGTCTGGGTCTTGACCCGATAGCGTCCTCCGATCAAAATCAAATCAAAATTAGGGTAATCCTTCAATTTTTCGAAAATAGGGAGTGAATTGGTTACAATACTGATATTTTTCCCCTCTAAATAATCGCCGATAAAATCCGTTGTAGTACCCGATCCGATAAAAACTGTATCTCCTTCAGCAATCAAATCAGCACATTTCTTAGCGATCAGCTTCTTTTCTTCGATATTTAACATCGTTTTTTCAGAATGCGAAGCTTCATTCAAGCTATCTTTCACTTTTTTATGAGCTCCACCATGCACCCGAATCAAAAGTCCTTGCTTCTCAAGATCAATCAAATCTCGCCGAATGGTCATATCTGTTACATTCAGCAATTCCTTCAGGTTCTTTACAGACACAACTCCCGTCTGGTCCAGCTCTTGTAAGATCACTTTATGACGACTTTCCTTCATGTACAATCCTCCTTGTGGTTGATGTCTAGAGACTTCTCACAAAGTCTATTTTTCTTGTCAGGTTCCTTAGACACTTCAAATCACCTTAATGTCCATGCACCATTACTTATATCATTATACTACAATTTTCTCATATAAACAAAAAAATGTATACTTTTTTTCAAAAAAATAGATTATTGTTTGATTATGCGTTTTCATTGTGCCTTTTTCAAACAAATCATGAAAGATATCTAGATTCTCCTCAATCAAAAAATCCAATGTCTAATGACATCGGATTTTCTGTTTATTTATCGCCTTTATTACGGATAATAAATCCGGTTTTCTTTTCGCTGGAAGTACGGTGCGGACGCTTGTTCCCTCTGCTTTCGAAATCACGACTGTTCTTGTTTGACTTACGTTTAAAGTCACGACGGCCACCATCTCGGTCCTCACTTCTCCCACGACGATCACGACCTTGGTCACCTCGACGGCCATTGCCTCGACCACTCTTACCTTTTCCGCCAAAGCCGCCACCAGATGGCTTAAATGGCAATGGTTTTTCACGGGCAATTTCTACTTCAGGAAGAGTATCTGGATCCTGTACCGTCAGGCTGAGGATATACATGGCCAGCTCCTCTGGGCTGAATTCTGCTGCCAGCTTGCGGGCATCCTTACTGAATTTCTCAAAGTTAGAACGGATGCTTTCGTCCGCAAAATCGCGTTTAATCTTCTTAAGGGCAACTCTTTTCTTAGCTTGGAAAGCTTCTTCCGCAGTCGCTGGCTTAAGGCCTTTCATACGCTTCTTGGTCAGATTTTCGATAATCTGCAGATAGCCCATTTCATTTGGCGCTACGAACGTGATAGACTGACCTGACTTACCAGCACGACCAGTCCGACCAATCCGGTGAACATAGCTTTCTGGATCCTGAGGAATATCGTAGTTGTAGACATGGGTCACACCAGAAATATCTAAACCACGGGCAGCCACATCTGTCGCAACCAAGACATCCAGATTGCCGTTTTTAAAGTCGCGGAGGACGCGGAGGCGCTTGCCTTGGTCCAAATCACCATGGATCCCCTCTGCTCGGAAACCGCGGATTTTCAGGCCACGAGTCAGCTCATCCACCCGGCGCTTGGTCCGACCAAAGACGATTGATAGCTCAGGCTGCTCCACATCCATCAAGCGAGTCATGGTATCAAATTTTTCATTTTCCTTGACACGGATATAATACTGGTCCACCAGCTCTGTCGTCAACTCTTTAGCAGCAATCTTGACATGCTCAGGCTCCTTCATAAACTGCACACCGATACGCTTAATAGCATCTGGCATGGTCGCTGAAAAAAGCAAGGTCTGACGATCTTCTGGCACACGGGAAATGATAGACTCAATGTCTTCCAAAAAGCCCATATTAAGCATTTCATCCGCTTCGTCCAAGATCAAAGTTTCAATCTGATTCAGCTTAAGCGCCTTGCGCTTAATCAAATCCAAGAGACGACCAGGTGTTCCTACGACGATATGAGCACCTGATTTGAGGGCTTTAATTTGCTTTTCAATGCTGGAGCCACCGTAGACAGAACGCACTTTGACTCCCTTGCTGCGGCCAAAACGGAACAGCTCTTCCTGACTCTGAACAGCCAATTCACGGGTCGGAGCGATAACCAACGCCTGCACAGCAGGATTATCAGTATCAATCTTTTCCAGCGTTGGAAAACCAAAAGCTGCTGTCTTTCCTGTTCCTGTCTGGGCCTGACCAATGACATCCTTACCTGCCATGGCAAGTGGAATGGTCTGCTCTTGAATAGGGCTTGCTTCTACAAAACCAGCTTTTTCAATCTCTGCTAGCAATTCAGTAGATAAATGTAATTCATTAAATTTCAATGTTCTTCTTCTTTCTAAAGGCGGTGCGAAGCCACCTTATAAAGCTTTTGATACTCAACTATCGAAACATACCAAGTACTTGTCGCTTGCTAAATCTCGATTTTTTGAGAGTATTCGCTCTTCTCTTCATAAATATGGGCTCTCAAGTCCAGGCACTAAAAAAGCGCCGACTCGGTCGCTAGCTCCCACTGAATAGAAAAACTGTATTTCTGCAACTAATCTAGTATACCACAAAAGCACCTAAAAAGATAGGACTTGCTTGTAAAATATTTTATTAGAGATTCTTTTGTAAAAAATGAAAACTTGAAAATCATTTTCAAAAACATTATAATCTACAAAGAAGAAAGGAGATAGGTATGAATAAATTTTTACGAGTGGTTTTCATTTTACTAATCTTAGCTATGCTGGGCGCTGCTATGATCCAGATATTCCAGCCCCAGCTCTTGGGCAATGAGTCCATCTATGGTCTAGCTCCCTACTGGCAGCGAGAAATTGGTTTCTGGAATCTGGCTATTCTTCCTTTAGTCATTGCCGCTAACATAAAGTATGATTGGTTTTATCTACGTATGACCCTGCTAGCACTGATTCTGGGTGGACTGTGCTTTGGTACCAACCATCTGCTAGGCTATCTGGAAAAGACGAATCAAGCCAATCTACTGGGCTGTATTGAAAATTACCTGCTAGTCTGCTGCTGGATCATCGGTTGGGTATTAGAATCTAGAAAAGAAAAAAATTGATATATAGAGTATCTCCTAACTAATAGTGTAACGATAATCCATAATTATCATAGTTACACTATTGTTTTTTATTCCTTATAAATTGTGGTCAATTGAAGAAAATATAAAATCTGGAGAAGATTATAAGGTTCTTCTCCTTTTTGATATGCAAAATGTTAATATTCTTATTTTGAAGTTTTCACAATTACGAAATCAATTAAAAATTCTAGAACAAAAAATAAACCGATAGAATGGATCTATCGGTTTTTGCATACTATGAAATAAATTAACGTACTGTACGGATACGCATTGTGTTTGTACGAACAGCTTCACCAAGTGGTACACCTGCAACGATAACGATATCGTCACCAGACTCAACAAGACCTGCTTCAACTGCTTTACGTTCAGCAATTTCGAACATATCATCAGTTGATGAAGGTGCTTCTGTCAACATTGGGATAACACCCCAGTTCAACATCAAGCCACGTTCTGTCAATTCGTCAAATGTCAATGCCAAGATATCAGCATTTGGACGGTATTTAGAGATTAAACGAGCAGTGTGACCAGTCTTAGTCAAAGTAACAATCAATTTGATATTCATTGAGTTAGTAGCATCTTTAACAGCTGAAGCCATAACTTCTGTCTTAGAGTTACGTTCAAAAGTATCTGAGTTCAAACGTCCGTATTCGTTAAGAAGAGTTTGAGCGTTCTTGTCGATTGTAGCCATTGTAGTTACTGACTCAAGTGGGTATTTACCGTTTGCAGACTCACCTGAAAGCATTGTAGCGTCAGTTCCATCGATAACAGCGTTAAATACGTCTGATACTTCTGAACGAGTTGCACGTGGTTTTTCAGTCATTGTTTCAAGCATGTTTGTTGCTGTGATAACAACTTTACCAGCTGCATTGACTTTAGTAATGATCATTTTTTGGTAAACTGGAACCATTTCGAATGGTACTTCGATACCCATGTCACCACGAGCGATCATGATACCGTCAGCAGCTTCAATGATTTCATCCAAGTTGTCGATACCTTGTTGGTTTTCGATTTTAGCGAACAATTGAACATGTCCGTTACCAGTTTCTTCACAGATTGCACGAACTTCGTTGACGTCTTTTGCAGTACGTACAAATGAAATCGCGATGAAGTTGATACCTTGTTCAAGACCGAAACGGATATCATCGTTATCGCGCTCAGCAAGAGCTGGGAAAGGAATTTTAGTGTTAGGGATGTTTACACCTTTTTGTTTAGCGATAACACCGTCATTTTCAACTTCAACTACAAATTCACGGCTTGCATCGTCTTTTTCTACAACGCGAAGACCAAGTTTACCATCGTCAACCAATACTTGACGACCTACTTCAACATCATCGTAGATGTCCAATCCGCCAGCAACGTTCAAGGCAATTACTTCACGAGTAGATTTGATACCTTGTTTAGTTGCAACACGGATTTTTTCACCAGTTTTGTATGAGTACTCTTTTGCGTCACCTTCGAACAGTTCTGTACGGATTTCTGGACCTTTAGTGTCAAGAAGGAAACCAACTTTTTTACCAGCGATTTCTTCCGCACGTTTAACAGTTGCCATACGCTCACCTTGTTCTTGATGGTCACCGTGTGAGAAGTTGAAACGGAAAGTGTTTGCTCCTGCTTCAATCAATTTTGCAATATTTTGAGCTGAAGCTTCAACGTCCAGTTTTTCACCCCAGTATCCGTCTTCACCGAATTTTTTACCGCCACGGATTTCTACCGCAGGACCTAAAGTTGCAACGATTTTTACGCGTTTGTTCATGATATTAAGAAACTCCTTCTACTATTTGGGGACTTCGCCCCTGATTGACCAATTAAATATTAATGCTGCGATTGAGCTCTGCTAAGCCGATATCAGCTTTGTGTGGATTGTTGACAACGATTTTGCCGTCTGCAGTCAGGCTAAAGAGTGCACCTTCCTCAGCAGTTCCCAAGATTGGGCTTTCCACCATTTTTTCATTACGGATACCTACGGCAACACCACCGATACCTTCTTTAAGTAGTTTAACGGCATGCGCTCCCATACGAGAAGCCAATACACGGTCGCGAGCAGTTGGTGAACCACCACGTTGGATGTGACCAAGTTCAGTCACACGGAGATCGCTAGTATCACCAGCTTCTTTCAGCTTTTTACCAAACTCATCTGCTGACATAACACCTTCAGCAAGAACAATGATATTATGCTTCTTACCTTTTTCATAGCCACGTTTGATGCTGGCAACGATATCTTCAATCTTGAAGCCTTCTTCAGGAATGATAATTTCATCTGCACCTGTAGCAATACCTGCCCACAGTGCGATATCTCCAGCGTTACGTCCCATTACTTCAACAACGAAAGTACGACGGTGACTGGATGATGTATCACGGATCTTGTCGATCGCATCCATTGCAGTTGTAACAGCAGTATCAAAACCGATAGTGAAATCTGTTCCGACAATGTCATTGTCAATAGTTCCAGGTACACCAACAGCTGGGAAGCCATGCTCTGTTAAGCGCATCGCACCATGGTAAGAACCATCTCCACCGATAACAACTACACCTTCAATACCGTGTTTCTTCAGTTGTTCGATTCCCTTTAATTGCCCTTCAAGTTTTGCAAACTCAGGGTAGCGTGCTGAATGAAGGAAAGTTCCTCCACGAGAAATAATGTCTCCAACTGAAGTCGCATCAAGTGGATAAATATCACCAGCAACCATTCCAGCGTAGCCGCCATAAATCCCATAAACTTCCATTCCTTCGGAAATTGCTTTACGAACGACTGCACGAATAGCAGCATTCATACCAGGGGCATCTCCACCACTGGTCAAAACAGCAATACGTTTCATTTCGTAATGTGCTCCTTTATCTTTTTAACATTCTTATAGATTATACCACAATCAGAATAAAAATTCTCTTATTTTCCTGATTTTTTACCGAAAAACCGTTTTCATGCTGTAATTTTCTAGTTCAGCTTGAAGTTGGTCTGATTTTTGAACTTGAAAGCCTGATGCAGGAACCGTTTTCTTGTCATTCTCATAGCGTAGCACCACGGGAATATCCCCAGGGTATCGCTGCAGGATCTCCGCAATATGCCTGTCGTGACTAGAGTCAGCCAATTGGATCCAAAAGCGTTCTGAGCTTGCTTTCTCCACCTCTGCTAGAACCATCTGTAGTCGGCCATCCCTCTCCTGAATTTTTCCAGTCAGATAGTAATAGCCTTTTTCTTGGATTAGTTGAGCAAAGCGGCGATAAACTTCAGGGAATAAAGTAACATCTAACTTTTTCTTGGTATCCGTCACTTGCATAAAGGCCATGTTTTCACCATTTTTTGTGCGAATAACCTTGATAGACTGGACTTCAACTAGAATGGTCGCCTTACTATTTTCCGCCAACTCTTCAATCCAGACAAAAGAACGATCGGCTTTCTTGGCTAGGCTAATGAGTGGATGGTCACTAAGCCCAATTCCAATCAGGGCTTGCTCCTGCTCAAACTTTTCTGCAGCAGTAAAATCCTCGGCATCCGTCCATGAATAGCTAGTATCAGCAAATAAACTCCCCAGCTCATCCGCAAAGACAAAAAGATTCGGTAAATTGTGCAAAATCTTCTGGCGATTGGGCTCAAAAACATCAAAGAGCCCTAATTGCACCAAAGGACTTAAAAGTGGCAATTTATGATAACTCTGCGGCAGGCGTAAGATAAAATCTTCCACACTGCTGAAGGGATTCTTTTGACGCTCTTCTATGATCCAGAATGCAAAATCTCTTGGCAAGCCCTTGATATTTTTCAGGCCAAGATAGATTTTTCGATCCTGAAACTTATCTTTATAGGGAATGTTGTGGATGGTCAAGGGAGCTAGCTCAAAGCCAAAGCCGAGTGCATCCGTGATATAATCCGAGCTCGAGTAGTTGAGCATAACATCAAAGAAGATGTCTGGATAATGAGCCTTGAAATAAGCCAGCTGAAAAGCTAGGGCCGAGTAAGCATAGGCGTGGCTACGGTTGAAGCCATAGCCGGCAAATTTCTCCATGACCGCAAAGACTTCCTTGGCCTTGGTCTCTGAGTGCCCCAATCTGACAGCTCCCCTGACAAATTCTTCCTCCATTTTATGCATTCCAGCAGCATTTTTCTTGCCCATTGCTCGCCGTAAAATATCGGCCTTCCCCAGACTAAAACCACCAAAACGCTGGGCGACCTGCATGACCTGCTCTTGGTAAAGCATGATGCCATAAGTTGGAGCCAAGATATCCTCCAAGCTCGGATCAATCATCTCCACGCGCTCGCGACCATGCTTGCGCTTAACAAAGTTATCAATATAATCACTTGCTCCAGGACGATTGAGAGAGGTGGTAGCTACTACTTCCTCAAACTTTACAGGTTGGACTCTTTTCAAAAGACTGATGGCACCCGCTTGTTCAAACTGGAAAATACCCTTGGTATTACCCGCTGCAAAAAGGCGCAGAGTTTCCTCGTCCTCCAAGTCAATACCAGCAATATCAATATCAACTCCGTATTTGTCTAGAGCTGCTTCTTTCATCCGCTGGACAAAGGTTAAATTGCGCAGGCCCAGAAAGTCCATCTTAAGCAGTCCATTGCTTTCGACACCGTGGGCATCGTACTGGGTGATATACATGTCTTCCCCATATTTTAAGGGAATCTGATTGGTCAAATCATCATCGCTCATAACGACACCTGCCGCATGGATTGAGGTCTGGCGTGGATTTCCTTCGATTTTTTTGGCAATTTCAAAGGCCTTCTGATATTCTAGTTTGCTATTGATAATCTGACGAAAAGCTATATTTCGCTCATAAGCAGTGGTTAAGTTGTCTCGAAAGCCGATTTTTTTGGTCATATTGGTCAGCTCGTACTCTGGCAAACCAAAGCGCTTAAAAACATCTCGGATAGCCTGCTTAGCCCCAAAGGTTGAGTAGGTCACAATCTGGGCCGCATGCATGCTACCATAACGATCCCGGACATAGCGGATAAACTCCGGCCGATACACATCGGGAATATCAATATCAATATCGGGCATGGTATAGCGTTCTAGGTTTAGGAAACGTTCAAACAGCAGGTTCTTTTCTACTGGGTCAATGCCTGTAATTTCCAAAGCATAGGCTACTAAACTGCCAACTGCAGAGCCACGTCCCATCCCCATGTAATAACCTTGACTGCGGCCAAAGCGCAGCAAATCCCAGACAATAAGGAAATAATCATCAAAGCCCATCTGATGAATGACATCTAGCTCCTGATCCAGCCTTGCTTGATAGGCTGTTCCTGCAAGCCCCCGCTTGGCTAATCCCGCCTCAGCTAACTCCCGCAGCTCCTCCACAGCAGGACGCTCAGGATTGAAGCGCGGAAGTTTCAAGTCAGTGTTGATTTCATAGTGAACATCAGCTATCAATTGCTCCAAGTTGGGCAAACTCTCTGGAAAGTTTTCAGCAAAGGCTTCTTCTAAAGAGGCTGGCGCTAATAAAAATTCATGGTTTGACAGATGGCCGACCTCTCGCAAGCTGATATTATCCCGAATCGCCCTCAACATCTGCAAAGTCTCCAAGTCTCCTTGCTCAAAATAACGAACCGTATGTAAGGGCAGGACTGGCCTAGTCAATTCCTGCCTAGGCGTATCTGGAAAGACCCCAACATAAAAGTCTAAGCCAAGATCTAGTTGATCCACGCCCTCAAAGATTGGCACAATCAGAGCCAAACCTTTAAAAAGATGTTGAAAGTCTTCCCAATTTTGACGATTCATCATTTTTAGAGTCGAAATCTTCATCAAATTGCGATACCCCTGACTATCCAAGGCTAGCAGTCTCAGATTGAGAGGATTTCCATCTTTATAAATTTCCATTTCTAGACCTAGCAAGGGCTGAAGTCCTGCCGCTTTTGCCTCCTCTAGAAAATGATAAGCCCCATAAAGATTGTCCACATCCATCATGCCTAGACTTTTGTAGCCCAAGTCCTTGGACCGTTGAACATATTTTTTGATAGAGACTAAACTATCCATAAAGCTATAAACAGTCTTGGTATCTAGTTGTGTAATCACAAAATTCTCCTTGATACAGCTACGATAAATGATGCCTACTAGTAAAAAGAAGACAGAAAACAATATATTTTCACTTCTTTATTTTTTCGTTTTACTGAAAATCTATGCCAAATCTTGGCTAACTCCTGACCTCTTTATTCCTATCAGTTAAGTAGATTGGACAAGCAATGATTTTCAACATTCCTACTTCTATTATACCTAAATTTCTGTAAAGAAGAAACTCAGAGTCTTTTATATTCGGCGACTGTGTTTAACTAAAAGAAAAAACGAGACAGAACCAAATTCTTTCAAAATTTAATTCTGTCCCATTCCGTATCAATTTATTATTTACGAGTTGATTTGCGTTCATTGATCGTATGAGCTAGGAGAACTTCGCGCTCTTCCAACTCTTCTTTATGCATAATCTTTGTCAGCATCCGCATACTAATCGCACCGATGTCATACAGAGGTTGTCCGATAGTAGACAGATTAGGACGAGTAAAGCGAGCAATTTGCGAATCATCGCTAGTAATGATTTCAAAGTCTTCAGGAATACGAACACCTCGATCAGCCAAACCATTTAGCAAACCTGCTGCCAACTCATCTCCGGTCACAAAGGCCGCCGTTGCCTTTGAAGCAATCAGACGTTCAGCTAGATGATAACCATCATCGTAGCTATACTTAGACTCGAAGACCAAGCCTTCGCTGTATGAAATTTTCTTGCCCTTCAGAGCTTCTTTGTAGCCAGACAAGCGGATTTTACCATTGATATCATCTACCAAAGGACCGCTGACAAAAGCAATTTTCTTGTTGCGTTTAGCCAATAGTTCCACAGCATCAACGGTTGCCTGTTTATAATCAATATTGACACTTGGTAACTGATGCTCTACATCCACCGTGCCCGCTAGAACCACTGGTGTCCGTGAACGTGAAAATTCTGAGCGGATTTTCTCTGTCAGATGGTAACCCATAAAAATAATACCATCTACTTGCTTAGAGAAAAGGGTATTAACAACCGAAACTTCCTTGTCATCATCTTCATCGCTGTTTGCCAGGACGATATTGTACTTATACATTTCGGCAATATCATCAATCCCTTTGGCTAAAGTAGAGAAGTAACTATTCGTGATATTGGGAATTACAACACCAACAGTGGTCGTCTTTTTGCTGGCCAAACCACGGGCAACTGCATTAGGACGATAGTCAAGACGTTCAATTACTTCTAGTACTTTCTTTCGTGTATTTTCTTTTACATTCTTGTTACCATTTACAACTCGGCTGACTGTCGCCATTGAAACTCCCGCTTCACGGGCGACATCATAAATGGTTACTGTGTCGTCTGTGTTCATATAGTTTCCTTTCTTTTGTTGAAAATATCGTTTTCATTTTTCTACACTTATCATTGTATCACTAATTGTAAACACTTTCAAGTATTTTAGCGCACAGATATGAAAACTTTTTCATTTTTTATTTACACGAATCGCAGGAAATGAGTTATGGAATCAAATTAGTTTAAACTCAATAAAAAATCGGCTCAAAAGCCGATTTTTTATTGATATCATTTAAAGCTGCCTGTACATCAACCAGAATTTCGTAGTCCTGTCGCAATTCCATTGATGGTAATGTGGATCAAACGTTCTTGTTCTGGTGAAAGTTCTCCTCGGCGCTGACGCTTGATCAGCTCAAGCTGGATATAATTCAAAACATTGAAATAAGGCATCCGATAGTTCAAGCTATCCTTGAGATAGGCATTTTCTGCTAAGAGCTCGTCATGGCCTTCAATCGCCAAGATAACATCCTTTGTCAGCTGCCATTCGTCTAGGATTGTATTGAAAATATCGCGTACATTTTGGTCTTCACAAAGTTGCGCATATTCAAAAGCGATATTCATATTAGATTTGGACAGCACCATATCAACATTTGACAAGAGGGACTGGAAGAATGGCCATCTCTGATACATAAATTGAAGGAAGGCCAGATTCTTTTCAGGATCTTCATCGATAAATTCTTTGAAGCTAGAGCCAACGCCATACCAACCAGGGAACATCACCCGACTTTGAGACCATGAGAAGACCCAAGGAATGGCTCTCAGACCGCCAATTTCAGTGATCGTTTTACGGGCCGCTGGACGAGAACCGATATTAAAGCTAGAAATGGCCTTAATAGGACTAGACTCAAAGAAATAGTCATAGAAACGTTCGTCGCCAAAGACTAGATCGCGATAGATTTGGTAGCTTCGATCGACCACTCGATCCATCACTCTCTCATATTCATTGGTCGTATTACTATCACTCTTCTTATAGCTTATCATGCGGTTAATAGCCGCAGATACAAGCATTTCCAGATTATAGTAGGCAGCGTCCTTATTACCGTATTTATTGCCGATGACCTCACCCTGCTCTGTCAGGCGGATACGATCATTGATACTTCGCAATGGCTGTGAAGTGATTGCCTCATAGGTTGGGCCACCGCCACGACCGACAGTTCCACCACGACCATGGAAGAAGGTAATCTTGACGCCAAACTTATCACCAATGGCTGTCAGTTGTTGCTGAGCCTTGTAGAGAGTCCAGCAAGATGATAAGTAGCCACCGTCTTTGTTACTGTCTGAGTAGCCCAGCATGATTTCTTGATAGTTATTTTTAGAAGCAATCCATTTTTGAGCAATTGGCAGAGACAGATATTTCTCCATAGTATCGCAAGAGTTATCCAAGTCCTCAATCGTTTCAAACAGAGGAACAATCTGCACACGCGCACCTTCCTCATCGATCAAGCCGACTTCCTTGAGCATAATCGCCAACTCTAGCAGATCTGATACGCTAGTCGAATGAGAAATAATATTTTGCTTGATAACATCTTCGCCAATCGCATCCTTAAGCTGACGAGCCGTCTTGAAAATCTCCAATTCTTTTTGTAGAAGTTCAGATTTAGGTGCATGAGTGGCTGACAGGATCCGTGGATCCTCCAGAAGCTGCTTGAGGAGAACTTGGCATTTTTCTTCCTCTGACAAGCTGCTGTAATCTTTCACAATATTAGCAGAAGCCAAGAGCTCCGCCACACAAGCCTCATGGACACTGGAATCCTGACGCATATCAATGCTGGCCAAGAAGAAACCAAAAATGTCAACTGCTTGTAGCAATTCAGTAAGTTCTCCAGTCACCAGAGCTTGTCCATTGTGCTCCAGCAAAGAATCACGAATAACAAGAAGATCTTCCTTAAACTCTTGCGCATCTTTGTAAGATGGAAGTTGTTCTTTTCGTAATTCATCTAAACTACCACTAAGTTTAGACTGGATATAATTTGGAATAATTTCCCTACCATTATGGCTGACCGAGGTAGCAGCATTTGCATGCAGGACTGCTTCAGCTTTATCAGCCAAACGATGCCCTTCACCGGAGAAATTACCTTCTTTCAGATAAAGTAAGGTCTGAATCAACTTGGACTGAATGTAATGAAAAGCACGGCGATAAGGCTCATTTTCCCGATAAACAGACTTGTCGCTGGACAAAGCTGCCATCTTGGCTACAGCTTCACTTGTTTTTGAAAGATTAGTAGACAGGGAGAAGTTACGATAGAGCGTATAAACCTTGTCAATGTAGTAATTCAGAATAACTTCGCTCTGTACTGTTGCAGACAATTTCAGAGTTTCAGCGGTTACAAATGGATTTCCATCACGGTCACCACCAATCCACATTCCCATGGTGATGGGTTTAGGATTTTCCAAATGGATTCCTTTTTCTTCTGCCAAGCGTTTATACTCTAGCATCAGGTTCGTAATTGCTTGAAGAAAAGAACTGTTATAGTACTCCATAACATTAGTGATTTCATTGGTAACCTTAAGTTTCTTTTCCCGAATCATATCGGTCTGCATCATCAGCTCGATATAGCGACGGAGATTGGCTAACCATTTCTTTTCGTTCACCAGACCAGCTTTAACATCACGATGCTGACGCAAAAGTGTATGGATATGATTGGTCAAATCCAACATGGTCTTGCGCTGAACCTGAGTCGGATGAGCAGTCAAAACAGGAACAACATTTAGATTTTCCAGGATTTCTTGTGCATTTTCTCGTGTGGAAACCAAATCAATCGTCGTCGAAAGCTTACCAAGGTAGTCTTGGTCAATATTATTTTGATGATTGATCTCATAAGCCAAGTCAACATCTTCAGAAATATTGATGAGCAGAGGTAAAATAGCAAAATAGCGTGAGATATAGACCATATCATCCGTGGATAATTCTTCTACTACTGCTTTCAGCTCTTGGTATTTAGATTGAACTGCCAGTTCTTCAATCATGGAGATTTTAGCAAAAGTGTCAGGACTGAGAATATCCCGGGTAATATCTACCAACAAGTCCGTTAAAATAGAAACTTCTTCTCGAATCATTTCTTTATTGCTATAATTTTCTAATTTTGTAAATGACATTATTTACACCTTTCTATTGTTGAAGAGCTAACATACAAGAAGATCTTTTAGGATTGACTTACTTCTAGTTCCTGATACATGGCGTTTCGTCGCTCATTGGCGTCAATATTTAAAACAAAGGCAATGGCAACTGATAGAACCAATAAACTGTTTCCACCCTGAGATAAGAATGGGAAGGTTACACCGGTTGAAGGAATCAAGCCCGAAATACCACCAATATTAACAAAGGTTTGCATCAGAATCATACCACCAATTCCCAAAGCCATCATAGAATTAAATGGATCCTTGGCCCTTGTACCTACGAGAATAATTCGTAAAATCAAGAAAAAGAGCAGGGCTAAAATTAAAGTAGCTCCAAAGAATCCGACTTCCTCAATAACAATCGAGAAAACAAAGTCTGTATGAGCCTCTGGTAGGTAACCTCGTTTTTCGATGGAGTTTCCTAAGCCTAAGCCAAACCAACCACCATTACTCATGGCATAGTAAGAATTGGCCAACTGATGACCTGAGCCAGACAAATCGTCAAATGGATTGAAAAAGGCACTAAAACGCTTTGCGACATATCCAAAAACAGGAACTTGCTCAACACGCTTGACACCTATCAACCAAATACTCGCTAAAACTGCTGCCGACCCTCCTACAACAGCACCAAGCATGGTCGAGAACCATCTGTAAGCAACTCCGCTGGTGGAAATTACAATCAAAACGGTCAATAACAAGATGGTCGCATTACCTAAATCGGGCATGATAACCACAAGACCAATCAAGAAAGCAACAATAACCCGCCAATCAGTAACGGCACGCGGAATCAACTGATTAAAGGTGATTGCTTGATAATCATATACTTCTATTTGCTCTTGTTTCTTAGAAAATTGTAGGGCCAAATACCAGACCAAAATAATCTTCAGGTATTCTGCCGGCTGAGCAGTAACTGGGCCAATTTTGAGCCAACCATGTGCCCCATTGATCGTTCCTGTGATAAAGCGTGAGAGTAAAAGCAGAATAATTTCAGCTATGATAACAAACGTAATCACTCCTGGCCTCTTCAGAAAATCCAGCTTCATTCGGTAAATAATCCCAATCATCACCAAGCTGAAAAGCCAAAAACCTGCTTGAGTGGCGACCATTCGAAAACTATTGAGCCCATTTTGAATGAGGATGGGGCTCGTCGTGGAATAAACGACAATCAAGCCAATGCCAGATAACAGCATGTACGGAATCAAAATTGAGTAATTCAATAAATGCTTTTTGTCAATTTTCATATTTCACCAATTTATTCTAAAAATTCAAACTTCATTATACCACTTTTTGATTCGAAAAAAAAGCATTAGGATGGCTTCCAAAGATATTTACTTATTTATCGCCTCAAAAATCCAATTATTTCAAATTGTTTTATCTTCTATTGCAATCAGATTACATTTTCGCATTTCGCTGGAAATATAGATAAATACTTTGCTTTTCTATTTATTTTACGTTACAATGAAACAGTATGAGAAAAAGGATTAAACCGCTTGCACTCTTGCTATTCTTTGCTTGCTTTATTCTATATATTGTCATAAGTAAGTACCATCTTGATGTGCAAATTAAACAAGCCCAAACAAAAAAATCTCAAGTCAGTCAGGTGACAACCAAGAAAAAAAAGGAGGAAACTCCTTCAGACGAACCTGAGGAAGAATTGCTTAATAAGCCTATCGTTGACCTTTCCGGTTGGCAATTGCCCAGCGAAATAGACTATGATACCTTGTCAACAAATATTTCTGGTGCTATCATTCGCGTGCATAGTGGAGCTCAAGCAAAAAAAGAAAATGTTGCCACTCATTTAAATGGACTTGACAAATCATTTGCTACCCATATTCAAGAGTTTCAAAAACGGGGGATTCCTGTAGCTGTCTATGCTTATATAGCAGCAGGCAATATCAAAGAAATGGAAAAAGAAGCTGAAAGCTTCTACAAGGCCTCTTCGAAATATAAACCTACCTTTTACTGGCTTGATGTTGAAGAAAAGACCATGGGCGACATGAACGCAGGAATCGAGGCTTTTCGTGCCAAGCTTGAAAGGCTTGGAGCTCAAAATATTGGTATCTACATCGGTACCTATTTCATGGAAGAGCATAGTATCTCAACTGAGAAATTTACTGCCGTTTGGATTCCAACTTATGGCTATAATGACGGCTACTATAACGCTGCTCCAAATACTGAACAGCCCTATGACCTACATCAATACACCTCAGAAGGTAAATTGGAAGGTTTCCCACATAACTTAGACCTCAATCAGCTCTCTCCTGTACAGGATAAAAAAGAGACTTACAAGAAATTATTTTCAACACCAAAATAAAAAAGATGCAAGATAACTGTTAGGAAATCTTGTATCTTTTTTTCTCTGTACAAGATATTTTTCTTGCTTTTTTCAGAAAAGTGTGTAGCTTTATGGTACAATAGTCTAATGAAAAAACTTGTAGGGAGATATTATGATTTCATGGATTGCTAGAGTTTTAAAAGGGATGATTATCGCGCTTGGCTTCATCTTGCCTGGTGTGTCTGGCGGTGTATTAGCCGCGATTTTGGGGATTTATGAGCGAATGATTCGCTTTTTAGCCCATATCAAAGAAAATTTTGTCGAGAATGTTCTCTACTTCACTCCTGTAGCTATTGGGATGGTTTTAGGGATCGCAGCCTTCTCCTATCCAGTCAATCTCTTGCTGGATAATTACAAGGTTATCGTTCTCTGGGGCTTTGCTGGAGCCATCATCGGCACCATTCCCAGCCTGATCAAAGAATCCGTCAAGGAATCCGACAGAGATCGAGCCGACACTGTTACCTTCTGGCTTAGTTTCATCTTGTCAGGGATCTTTCTTTACTCGCTGAATGGAATTGTAGGAACACTGCCAGCTAATTTCCTGTCCTTTGTTTTAGCGGGTGCTCTTATCGCTTTAGGAATCTTGATTCCGGGACTCAGCCCTTCAAATCTTCTATTGATTTTAGGGCTCTATACTCCCATGCTGACAGGATTTAAACGCCTTGATTTATTTGGCACCTTCCTGCCAATAGGTATCGGTGGCGCTCTGGCTCTGATTCTCTTTTCAAAAGCCATGGATTACATTTTGAAACATTATCATTCCCGCGTTTACCATTTTATCATTGGTATTGTATTGTCCAGCACCTTGCTCATTGTCCTCCCTCAAAGTGGCAACAGTGAGAGCATTAGTTATGCAGGCGTATCCATTTTCACACTTGTTCTTGCTGCCTTTTTCTTTGGACTAGGTATCTGGCTAGGAATCTGGATGTCCCAATTAGAAGAGAAATATAAATAATGGCTAAAAAGACAAAACTCAAAAAAACACTGGTTGAGCAAATTTTAAACAAGGCAAAGATTGAGCACCAAGGCTTGCAAATTAATGCTTTAGATGATAGCTTGACAGAGGAATTTGACCGCTCGCAAATTTATAAAACACTGGCTTTAAACGGAGATAAAACAGGAACAGTCATTGGTATCCTACCTATCACCGAACATCTGTCCGAAAAGAAATTAGCAAAAATTTCAGGCAATAAAAAAGTCAGTATGATTCCGCAGAAAGATTTAGAAAAAACAACTGGTTACATCCATGGCGCTAATAATCCTGTCGGCATTCGCCAAAAACACTCCTTCCCCATTTTCATTGACCAAACAGCTCTGAGTCGCGAAAGTATTATTGTTTCTGCTGGCGAGGTCGGCCGTAGCATTCAGATCAAGGCTCAGGACTTAGCTGACTTTGTTCAAGCACAGTTTGCGGACTTGAAAGAGGACTAAGTTTTTAGCTTCAAAAAGAAAAAGGATCTTGATATGAAATTGTATTTTATCCGACATGGAAAAACCGAATGGAATCTAGAAATGCGTTTCCAAGGGGCAAACGGAGATTCTCCACTGTTGGCGACATCCATTGACGAGCTCAAGCGTTTGGGCAAGCATTTATCAGACGTTCAATTTGATAAAATCTACTCTAGCGATTTGCCTCGCGCTTACCGTTCTGCAGAAATTATCCAAAGTGAAAACCAGTATCAAACCGATATTGTTCCAACTCCTCAACTAAGAGAGTGGGCTCTTGGAAAACTGGAAGGAGCTGAAATTGCTACTGTAGAAGCCACTTATCCTCAGCAGATGTGGGCTTTTCGCCACGATCTATCCCAGTTTGATCACCAACTATTTGATGCAGAATCCGTCGCTCAAACTACCAATCGGACAATTGCCTTCGTGAAGTCTCTCAAAGGGAAAGATTTTCAAAATGTCTTGATTGTCGGACATGGTGCCAACCTAACTTCCAGCATTCGTCGCCTGCTCGGTTACGAAACATCTTTGCTCCGTAAGGACGGAGGCTTGGCCAACGCTAGTGTCACCATTTTGGAAACAGACGACTTTGACTCTTTCAAATTACTTACTTGGAACAACTTAGATTACATGCTAACAGATAAAACTGCGAATCTTTAAACATCGCAGTTTTTCTATTTTTATCGATAATTATTGCTGAATTTCCTTTGATTTTGTGATAAAATAGAAGGGAAAGCCTTAGGAGGAAGAAAATGACTACTGAACATATTGAAGAACTAAATGACCAGCAGATTATTCGCCGTGAAAAAATGGCTGCGCTAGCTGAGCAAGGAATTGATCCTTTCGGAAAACGTTTTGAACGCACTGCAAATTCTGCTCAACTTAAAGAAAAATACAGCGACAAATCCAAAGAAGAATTACATGAATTGAACGAAAAAGCAACTATTGCTGGTCGTCTCATGACCAAACGCGGAAAAGGGAAAGTCGGCTTTGCCCACATCCAAGACCGTGAAGGCCAAATTCAAATTTACGTTCGTAAGGACGAGGTCGGTGAAGAAAACTATGAGATTTTCAAAAAAGCTGACTTGGGTGACTTCTTGGGAATTGAAGGCGATGTGATGCGCACAGATATGGGAGAACTCTCTATCAAAGCAACGCATATTACTCACCTTTCGAAAGCTCTGCGTCCCCTTCCAGAGAAATTCCACGGTTTGACTGACGTTGAAACTATCTACCGCAAACGTTATTTGGACTTGATTTCCAACCGTGAAAGCTTTGAGCGCTTTGTCACTCGCTCAAAAATCATCTCAGAAATCCGTCGTTACTTGGATGGTCAAGGCTTCCTTGAAGTTGAAACACCTGTTCTCCACAACGAAGCAGGCGGCGCTGCTGCCCGTCCATTCATTACTCACCACAATGCTCAAAACATTGATATGGTGTTACGGATTGCAACTGAGCTTCACTTGAAACGTCTTATCGTTGGTGGTATGGAACGCGTCTATGAAATTGGCCGTATCTTCCGTAACGAAGGGATGGACGCCACTCACAACCCTGAGTTCACTTCTATCGAAGTTTACCAAGCCTATGCGGACTTCCAAGATATCATGGACTTGACAGAAGGCATTATCCAACATGCTGCCATTTCTGTAAAAGGAGATGGACCAGTCAACTACCAAGATACTGAGATCAAGATCAACGAGCCATTTAAACGTGTTCATATGGTAGATGCCATCAAGGAAATCACTGGCGTAGACTTCTGGCAAGATATGAGCTTTGAAGAAGCTGCTGCCTTGGCTAAGGAAAAGAAAGTGCCGCTTGAAAAGCACTTCACCGAAGTAGGCCACGTCATCAATGCTTTCTTTGAAGAATTTGTTGAAGAAACCTTGATTCAGCCGACATTTGTCTATGGCCATCCTGTCGCTGTGTCACCTCTGGCTAAGAAAAACCCAGAAGACCCACGCTTTACGGACCGCTTCGAGCTCTTTATCATGACCAAAGAATATGCTAATGCCTTCACTGAGTTGAACGATCCAATCGATCAATTATCTCGTTTTGAAGCACAGGCAAAAGCTAAAGAACTTGGCGATGACGAAGCGACAGGCATCGACTATGATTACGTTGAAGCCTTGGAATACGGTATGCCACCAACTGGAGGCCTCGGAATCGGTATCGACCGTCTCGTAATGTTGCTCACAGATGTGACTACCATTCGCGATGTATTGCTCTTCCCAACAATGAAGTAATCTCAAACTTACACAATTTAAAAAACAAATCCCGCTGGAATTCCAGCGGGATTTTTCACATGACAAAAAGTCTGGTCTCCCAGACTTTTGCTATCATTATTCATATCTCAGCGCTTCAATCGGATCTAATTTAGATGCTTTATTAGCCGGCAGGATACCAAAGACAATCCCAACCATGGCTGAGAAGACAAGGCTTCCCACTGCTGCAGTGACAGAGACAACTGGTGGGCCTCCAAATACGTTTTCAGGCACGACTGCAGCTAGCAGAGCATTAATTCCATAGGCAAGGCTAAGACCAAGCAGGCCACCGATAAGGGTCAATACCATGGATTCAATCAAGAACTGTGTGAGAATATTTCCACGCGTTGCTCCAAGAGCTTTTCGCAAACCAATTTCCCGTGTCCGCTCTGTAACGGATACTAGCATGATATTCATCACACCGATACCTCCAACAAAGAGGGAAATTCCTGCAATAGCTCCGATAACACCGGTCATAGTTCCTGTGATTTGATTGTACTGCTCCAGCAAGGTATCCATATTTAGGATTTGATATTCTCCTTGACGAGCTCCTGAGAGAGCCGTCAATTCTTTGGCTGCTTCTACACCAACTTCGTTGATACGATCCACTTCTGGCACATAGATATAGACAGTTGCAATTTCATCTGTATGAAATTCAGATGCCACCTGTGTATTAGCCATCAGGGCGCTACCTGAGCTCATACTCATGCTCTGACCAGCATTGGGATCCTTATAAATCCCAACAACCCGATAGTTGCTGTCACCGACTGAAACTATTTTATTCAGGGCTTCCGCACTACTTCCAAACAGGCTGGTTGCTACTGTTTCATCAATCATCATCACATTAGAAAAACTTTGATAGTCACTAGGCAAGAGAGTCCGTCCAGCTAAAATCTCATATTTTCTAATTTTAAAGAATGTGGCATTCACACCCGTAATGTTGACCTTATCAGACTTCTTGTTCTGATAAGAAAAATCAGCTGTCGAACCATTGGTCACATAATAGCCCTTGACTCCGTCAATCTTCAATAGTTCCTTGACCCAAGACTCTTGGACAACAGGTGGTTCCTCTAGTATCTCACTATCTGCATCTTGACCACCATTGACCTCCATCAAATTAACTCCCATCGTATAATTATTTTTAGTGGGAGAATAAAGCAAGCTTACATACTTCTGTTCTTTTGTGATGCTCTTGGTAACTCCCTGTTGCATTCCATTTCCCAGTGCCAAGATGACGACAACAGACGCAACTCCGATGATAATCCCGATCATGGTCAGAAAAGCCCGCATCTTATGCCCAAGAATGGAACTAATGGCAAATTTAAAATTTTGCATTAATCACGTTCCTCCTTCTCAGCGCTATCTGAAGAGATAACTCCATCACGAATGACAATCTGACGCTTAGCATAGGCAGCAATTTCAGGTTCGTGAGTAACCATGATAATCGTTTTTCCCTCAGCGTTCAACTCCGTCAAGAGTTCCATGATTTGCTCTCCAGTTTTGGTATCGAGGGCTCCTGTCGGCTCGTCGGCAAGAATAATCGAAGGATTGTTCACCAAGGCACGCGCGATGGCAACACGTTGCTTCTGTCCCCCAGACAACTCTGACGGCAAGTGAGTCATACGAGTGCCCAAATCTACTTTTTCTAAATACTGCTTAGCTAGATTTTTTCGACTTCCTTGTGACACCCCCGCATAAATCAACGGGAGTTCTACATTTTGAAGTGCGTTTAATTTAGACAAGAGGAAAAATTGCTGAAAAACGAAGCCGATTTGATTATTGCGAACCTTGGCTAATTTTTTATCACCCAAGTTTGCAACATCTTCATTTCCTAAAAAATACTCACCAGTAGAAGGACGATCCAACATTCCGATAATATTCATCAGGGTGGACTTTCCGGAACCTGACGGCCCCATAATGGCCACAAACTCGCCCTCTTCAACTGTCAAATTGATATTTTTTAAGACTTTAAGTTCTTGATCACCATTCCGATAGGTTTTATTAATATTTCGTAGATCAATGAGTTTTTTCATCCGCTTTCACCTCTTGACCATCTTTCAAGCTATCTGTTGGATTGGTGATAACTTTACTGTCTTTTGTCAAACCAGATGAGATTTCTTGATTTTCAGCATCAGCATTCCCTAAGGTTACTTCCACTTTCTTCGCTTTACCTTTTTCGACAGTCCAAACGTAGTTCTTGTCTCCGTCTGAGATGATACTGCTTGCTGGTACAAGAATCCCTTTTGTATTGTTTTTCACTTCAACGCTGACAGAGAAACCTTGCTTCAAATCACCAATTTCACTTGTAATATCGACTGTAAATGGATATTTTGCAGAGGAAGCCGCGCCACCTGTATTAGTTGATGAAGCCTGCTGTCCATCCTTAGGATAGTTAGAAATATAGCTAATTTTACCTGTCCATTTTTTATCTGGATACACTTTTGAGGTAATGGTTACTTCTTGTCCAACTGACAAATTAGCCAAATTGTACTCAGAAAGTTCTCCCTTGATTTGAAGACTACCGTTGCTGACAATATGCACCAAGGTTTGGTTGGTTCCTGTTGTTGATTTGGATACATCGCGATTTACTTCTACTACTGTTCCCTCAACAGTGCTTGTAACAGTCGCTGCATTCAACAAAGCTTGCGCTTTGTTCATATTATCCACAGCGTCTGAACGTGCATCACGCAAATCAGCCAGTTGAGAATCGACGGTACGTTGAGCAGAAGCAAGGGACTTACTATCCGTCTCTTCATCGCCAGTTTTTTCTACTGTCGCCCCATTAGTCTGTAAGTCATTAATCTGACGGTCAGCCTTATTGACAGCACGAACTGCTGCATCATAATTTGCTTGAGCTTCTGTGCTCTTATATTGAACAAGTGCTTGTCCTACAGCTACTTGGTCGCCAACATTGACTAGGACGGACTCCAAGTCGCCCTTGGTAGCATCATAATAAACATATTGCTCTGAGTTAGCCGTTACGGTCCCCGTCAACAGGACAGATGAGGCTATGCTACCTTCTTTTGCCTGCTGCACAATTGGTGCAACTTCCTTAGGTTCTGTTGTAGAACTAAGATTGCTCAGGACTATTGCAGAAATTGCTCCCAATACAACTACAACAGCAACTCCGATAATACTAAATAGCTGCCATTTTTTCAGCTTTTTCATCTTTTTTCCTCCTCTTGATGAAAACCATTTTTCTTTTATACTACATTATATCATATGCCTAACATATTGTGATAGGAAAAGGGACAAAATCCCTAAAAGACCATTTTTCCTCTAAAAACGCTGCGGATCTCTAAATCATAGCAGATTTTTGCATTCATTTTCTAAAAAAGGTACAATTACTTCATATTGATTAAAGGAGCTTCTATCTAACTATGAAAGAATTCGATATTATTGCAATTGGCGGGGGTAGCGGGGGTATTGCTACCATGAATCGTGCTGGTGAGCATGGCGCTAAAGCAGCTGTCATTGAAGAAAAGAAATTAGGGGGAACCTGTGTCAATGTCGGTTGTGTCCCTAAAAAAATCATGTGGTACGGTGCTCAGATTGCCGAGGCCATCCGACACTATGGACCAGACTATGGCTTTACTTCAGAAAATCAGCACTTTGACTTTGCTACCTTACGAAAGAATCGGGAAGCCTACATTGACCGTGCTCGCTCATCCTATGATGGCAGCTTCAAACGCAACGGCGTTGAACTGATCGAAGGTCGCGCTCATTTCGTTGACAAGCATACAGTCGAAGTCAATGGAGAATCGATTCGCGCCAAACACATCGTTATCGCAACAGGTGCACATGCAGCCATTCCTCAGATTCCTGGTGCCGAATACGGTGAGACTTCTGACGATGTTTTTGCTTGGGAAGAGCTGCCTAAGTCTGTTGCCGTCGTCGGAGCAGGCTATATCGCTGTGGAGCTTGCTGGTGTCCTCCATACTCTAGGTGTCAAGACGGATCTCTTTGTCCGTCGCGACCGTCCTCTCCGCAATTTCGATAGCTATCTGATTGACGGATTGGTGGCTGAGATGGAAAAATCTGGTCCTAGTCTTCATGCTCACAAGATACCCGAACGAGTGGAAAAACTAGCCGATGGCCAACTACAACTCTACTTCCAAGACGGTAGTAGCCATATTGCTGAGCGGATTATTTGGGCTATTGGCCGCAAGCCAAATGTCCAAGGGCTCAATCTTGATGCTGCAGGGGTTACCCTAAATGACCGAGGCTTCATCGCTGTGGATGAATACCAAAATACTGTCGTACCTGGCATCTATGCCTTAGGTGATGTGACGGGCGAAAAAGAACTGACACCAGTAGCAATTAAGGCTGGACGCACCCTGTCTGAACGCCTCTTTAACGGCAAGACAGATGCCAAGATGGATTACTCCACTATTCCGACTGTCGTCTTCTCCCACCCCGCTATTGGCACAGTAGGGCTGACGGAGGAAGAAGCTATTCGAGATTATGGTGCTGAGCAAATTCATGTCTACACCTCTAGCTTCACATCCATGTACTCAGCTGTCACCCAGCACCGCCAACAGGCTCGCTTCAAGCTTATCACTGCGGGTCACGATGAAAAGGTTGTCGGCCTCCATGGCATTGGCTATGGCGTAGATGAGATGATTCAAGGCTTCGCTGTTGCTATTAAGATGGGAGCTACCAAAGCCGATTTCGATTCTACCGTTGCCATCCACCCAACTGGCTCCGAAGAATTTGTCACCATGCGCTAAAAGTTTCTTCTTTGGCCTTTCTAAAGCTCATTATTATCATAAAATAAAGAAAAGAAGACAACCATAACTTATCCTTTCATTTTTGATTTTTATCTTACATTTTTGTAAGAAAGAAGTCTGATGCCATTTAGATAGAGATAGACACACTATCTGGCTTTATTCTTTGACTTCTTACTTTATTTTAAAGCACAAAATTCAATTATCATTCAAGAAATTCTAAATTATTTCTAAAATTGAGGAAGATTTATGTAAAGGATCTTCCTCTTTTTTATTCAGCTGGGTCAATTGTTCTAGACAAGCTTATAAATTGTAACTTGTCAAGATGGTCTTATTTTCTTGAAATATTCATGACTTCCCAACCATCTTTTACCCTTTCTGCTATTCAAGAAACCGTATTTTTGATATGATAGTAAGAAATACTAAGAGAAAGGGGATTGGAAATGAGCAAAACGAAAAAATTATTAGCAGCACTGGGAATTATTTTCTTTAATATTTTTGGCTTAATCGCCTTTATCTTCCTCCTCATTCGGAGCCGCAAAAAGCGGAAATCAACAAACAACTGTCTAGTCTGATGTAAAAAGACTTGACTTTTTTTTATTTTGATTTAGAATAGTTACCATAATTTAAAAAAGAGGTTTACTATTATGAACAAGAATAAAGCTTTTCTTCTTGCCCTTCCAGCTATTGGCGCTGCTTTCCTAGCTGTACTCTCCCAGCTTAGTTTCTCTATTGGGACCATTCCCATTACGCTACAGACCTTTGCTGTCGGTTTGATTGCAACCATTTTTAAAACCCGCGAAGCTGTCTTATCTGTTCTGCTTTATCTGCTGCTAGGAGCTATTGGTCTGCCGGTATTTGCCGGAGGAAGCGGTGGAGTTCAGGCTCTCTTTGGTCCAAGCGCGGGCTACCTTTGGGCTTATCTGCTCTTTGCGCTGGTAACTTCCAGTCTGACAAGCAAGGATAGCAAGTTTTACACGATCCTTTTGGCTAATCTGATCGGAGATACACTGGTCTTCGTCGGTGGCGTAATCGGACTTCATTTTCTGGCTAATATGGATTTTTCTAAAGCCATTGCTGTTGGTGTCACACCTTTCATTCTTCCGGATCTTTTAAAAATTGTCGCAATCACTCTTATTGGCATTCCTATATTTAAAAGCCTAGCTTTTCATCCCTATTTTTCAGACAATAAAAACGGATAGACTGAAAGTCTATCCGTTTTTAAATGCATCTAAAAGAACTTGAAATTCTTCATTGGAAAGGGTGATGCCCTTACCCATCTTGCTGTGGTCTGGACTCCAAGTGCGAATATCGTACTTGGCAGGCGCACCGTTAAAACTTACGCGGTTGAGCTCCTTGGTCCAGCCTTTTTCATTTTCCGATAAAATGAGCAATTTTTCCTCGATTTCAAATTTAAAATCTGCCATATATTACCTCTTTTCTACTTTCTATCTCATTATTCGTAAAAGATTTTACTTTTTTACTTATTTTATTATATAATATATTGTAACAAGTTATGGAGATTTTATCTATGAAAAAATATCTCGAAATGATTTTACAAAAGACGAATGAGTTCATTAACTATAAAAAGACGGATAAGGAAGAGGATGACAAGAGTCATATCCTACATACAATTGACTTAGCTCTTCGAAAAAATTCTGGTGTCCATGTTATTTTTCTGGATAAGAATTTTACTGGAGATATTGTCAAATATGACCGTGACCGCCAACAGTTGATTGTCAAAAATTTCAAAAAAAGCATGACGACCATCATCCGTGTGCCTGATATCCATCGCATCAGTCTAGTTCCCAATAACATCCGTGAAGCCCAGAGAAAAGATATTCGACTCGAAAGTCGCAAATTCAAAAAATAACTCTTCAAATCAAAAGCGATTTGAAGAGTTTTATTTTTTAAAAGCAATAGCAGAATTTTTAGAATAAGGACTTCCGCTATCTATTCGTATCCACCATGTAGGCAATATCTACTTGATAAGCACATTGCTCTAACTTTCGCGCCTGATTAAGCCCGAACAGTCACACTAGTGCCATCTTCTTTATACAAATTGATTAAACCTTCCTTGCGGGCACGGACCATATCACCAGGTTGGACTGGCTGCGGAACTGTAATCGTCAGTAATTCCATTGGATTTGGCGCACGATCAATCTTATTCCCTTTTTCATCATGGAGGTCAGTAATATAGGTTTCAAAATGGCGGAAACCAGGTCCATAGAATTCCACCTGATCGCCTTCATGGATAACATTCCGCTGGCGAATGGTCGCAGTTTGTGTAGCCTCATCATAAGCAACCACTTCAGCTACAAACTTGTATTCTGGAATCTTACGGCGGGCTCCAAAAAGCTGCTCATTCTCAGTTGGCGTATGGTAGTAAAAGCCAGTTGCCAGCTCACGTTGAGCTACTTTCCACATTTCATCTACCAAATCTTGCTTAATAGATTCAAACTTTTCCGGGCTTTCCAAATAAGCATCCACGGCTGCTTTGTAGCAGTTGGTCACCGTTGAAACGTAGTGAATGGATTTCATCCGACCTTCGATTTTCAAACTATCAACACCATTTTCAATCATATCAGGAATATGATCAATCATGGACATATCAACAGCTGACATTGAGAATTCTTCTGGAATTTCCCCCTTCAAACTCTTGCGTTCTTGTCCGAAAGGCATGTCGTACAAATCATATTTCCAACGACAAGATTGCGAACAACCGCCTCGGTTGGCATCACGCATACTCATATGATTGGAAAGGGTACAACGACCAGAGTAAGAAATACACATCGCTCCATGAACGAAGGCTTCGATTTCTACATCGGTACGCTTGCGAATCTCGGCCAACTCAGCCATGGAAACCTCACGTGCCAAAACAACTCGTGTCAAACCAAGGTTTTTCCAAAACTCTAGCGTTTCATAGTTGGTTGCACTAGCCTGAGTCGACAAGTGAATCTCCAGACCAGGTGCTTCAGAAGCTGCAATCGCAATCAAGGCTGGGTCAGAAACAATAACAGCCGCAATCCCGATATCCCGCAAACGACGGAACCATTCTCCAGCACCTGCTTCGTTTCCTTCGTGCATGACCATATTGGCCGCTACATAGACCTTGGCACCATGCTCAGCCGCAAATTGGACACCTTCTTCCATTTGCTCAAAAGTGAAGTTCCCCGCACGGCTGCGCAAACCATAGGCTTGACCACCAATAAAAACAGCATCTGCCCCATAGCGAACAGCTACTTTTAACTTTTCTAACGTACCAGCTGGTGACAGTACCTCTGGACGTTTTAATTTTTTTGTCATCTTTTCTCCTATTTGCAATATAAAAGTATTGATGTTTAACTCTATCTATTTTATAGCAATTTATCGCTAAAAGCAAGATGGAGCCTAGTTTTTTGACAATTCTAATCTTCTATCCTCATCCCCTTACTAAGTATTTTAGGATATAGGTTTATTGTCTTAGAAAGAGGAAAAAAGCCAGAAGTCTTAAACTTCTAGCTTTCTTTCAAAATTTATTCTTCCTCCTTCTTCTTATTAAATTGTTTGTATCCGAAGAATCCAGCAACTAGCACAACCAATACGCCGATGACAATCCAAGTAGTTTGACTTGAGCTATCTTTCTTCGTATCGCTAGCTTTGTCCGCTGATTTTCCTTTTTCTGCTTCAGCCAGGAGGTTTGCTTTGTTATAGCCTGTATAGACAAGATCTGCATCTTTACCTTTTTCCTTCTTAATCTTTTCTTCCATCTCTGCTTCGACTGCTTTGATTTCCTTAAAGATTTTTTCTGAGCGTTCCAAGGCTTCCTTCGTCACTTCTGGTCCAGCGGCTTTGGCTTGTTCATCTGTGTAGTTTGCATATTTGGCATCACGTTCGGTTTGTTCTTTATCCCATTCAGCTTCTTTTTCTTTCCATTTTTCTTGGATGCTGTTACCAAAGATTTCTGGATATTTCATAACCATTTGGTCAATATGCCAAACAGTCCAATACCAAGATTTTCCGTCATATTTAGTAGAGCGGTTCTTGAAAGCTTCGTAAGTATCTTCTACATTACCATAGAATGGTACATATGGTGTGTTGCGACTTTGTGCCAGACCCAGCCACATAACACCGCCAAAGGCATTTGGTAGGTTTGGTTTGATTTGATAAACGTGGGCGTCAATTACGTTTTCATTACCTAGCGCATATTTGTAGACATTGCCATCGATCTTCTTACCGACTTCAACTAAGTCATCTGCTTTATATTCTGGCAAGTGTTCAAAACGATTTCTTTGTTCAGCGATCACATCATGAACCGTGTATTTCTTATTTGGATCAGTTGGTTCGCGCAAGAGATCAAAAGCTTCATCGTCATAATTTACTTTTGCTTGTGGATCCATCCACTTGATACCTGCGTAGGTCCGAGAACGGTTACGTTCCATATATTTATCAGGTCCATAAGATTTAGCAATCATAAAGTTGCCATCTTTGTCGGTCTTATAGTTGTCTGCTTTTTTAGCTACTTCTTCCACATCTTTAGAAGCAATGACATTTTCCTTATCGTTCAAGTCAACGTGACCAAGATAGTAAGTGTTCGCAAAGACAGCATACTTATTTGTTGGGAATTTGATGGCTACATATTGGTGACCAGACAGGATTTCCATGTACCACAGCTCATTCTTATCTGCTGCAACGATGATATTTCCTTCTGCTGACCCTTTTTCATCCAGAACTTTCGCAACTGTCTCAATGACTTCACGTGCTGTTTTTGCACGTGGCAAAGCAAGGTCAACTAATGATGCTTCTGGAAGACCATCTTTTACAAGTGGATCTTCTTTAAGCACTTTGTCATTTGGTGTTGCTGAAACGGTCGCTGTCATAGCTACACCAAGTTCATTAAAGCCATGCGCAGCGAAATTTCCGTTACTTCCGTTGTCACGATCAGAGTCGTAGACAGCTGTGTATTTCATTTCATTCGCCAAATGCGGATAGGTAAAGCCATTTGACTCATCTTCTATCTTATCGCCATCTTTATAGGTCTTAGCTGGCACAACTACATAGTTTTGATTGTGCCGACCACCGTCAGGGGCGTATGGATAGTCCTCTGTCCGACCAAATAGAGTAGAGCCATCTGCTGTTAGGTCTTTACCGACAATAAAAGCAGAACACGCTTGTGCCACATGAACAGGCAAAAGAGCAACTAACATTGCAAGGAACATTAGTCTGAGCAGTATTTTCTTCATAGTCTATCTCCTTTTGACTATATGCGGGGCTGGAATCAACTCCCAGTCTAAACAACATAAACCGTAATACCTTAACATTCCTATTTTAGTATACTCTCTTTCTAAACTTTTTGCAAGCGTTTACACAAAATTGTGTATATTTTTTATCTAATCTATATTTCCTCTACTTTTTTCTCAAATCAGAGCAGATAAACAAAAAAATAGCCCATCTTATTTAGAGGAAAGGCTATTATTTTTTATCTTATCGGAAAACATCCTGCTATAAAATCTTTATAAGCAATTCACTATAGATTTTGGCAGAGCCGACTTGAGCTCAAAGAATTTATTTCACTTTTTTAGCTAACATCGTCGCAAAGCGCAGTTGAATTCGATTGCCGTTTTCATCACGGCGATGGAGGTGACCAGGATTTTCATTGTACTTGACCAGCTCCCAGTCTTTATAATACTCTGCAAGCTCGCCTTCCTTAAAAGTAAAAGGAAAGGGCACAGAGCAAGGGAAGTCCTCTGTATCCATAGCACAGACGATGAGATTGTAGCCGCCAAGCGTTGTATGTTCTTGCATATTGCGGATAATATCTGGAATCCGCTCTGCCTGCAGGAACATCAGAACAACGGTGGAAACGATCAAGTCATAAGTCTGAGTCAGACTAGCTGAGTTGATATCGTAGGTACCCACTAGCAGATCCAAATCTTCCTGCTCGACAATGCTACGTAGGATCTCCAAGGCTAGCTCATTCTGATCTACGGCCGTTACTTCAAAGCCCTGCTTAGCAAGAAAGAGAGCATTGCGACCTTGACCACAGCCTAGATCTAAGGCCCGTCCTGGGCCAACCGTCTGCATAGCTTCCAAAACCTCTGAGTGCACTGGATTGCTGCCGTATTTCTTGGGGAAGTAATCCTCAGGTCGACAGTAAAATTCCAAATACCACTCCAAATCATCTGTCAAGGCTTCGACCCGATGCCAAGCTTGGGGCTGGGCGAAAGGATTATCCTGACCTGCCTCAAAGATATGCTCAGCTAGCTCCTCACCTTTCTCTGACATCTCGACAAACTTAAGGCGTCCCTTGAGAACAGTGATTTTGCCCCAAGTTCCCACTTTGGTATTGTGCTTTCTCTTGACTGCTTCTGGCATGGTCTCAGCCGTCCACACTGGCATACGTTTATAGGCTAGCAATTTTTCTGTCATAAAAAATCCTTTCTCTGAAAGCCAAACTTCAAAATTTTAACTGACTTTATCATACTCGAAAAGAGCAGACTTGACAAGTGCTAGGGTATTCAAGGTATCACTAGCAAAAAAGCAAGAAATGATTCAATAGGCAATTCTTGCTCATATCATACATTAAGTTTTTTTCCTAAGCTATATCCCTGCATCTTATACGGCAGCTTGTCCTGAAGATCTTTCATCTTGTATTAAAGTTCTTCATTTGTCTTGCGATGTCGCGATTCGCAAACAAACTTTCTTGTTAATAAAAGCACTACATTTCAGCATCCAATCTATTATGCTAATCAGGGTGTTTGTCTTTCCACTTTAAAAAATCTTCATAAGAATTAATAGGTGTTACTTCACTAGTTTCCTTATCAGTTATAGAAAGAGAAAGCTTATCTTGCCCTACTGGAGCAAACCAGTGCATTAGTGTATCATACCATTCTTCTGGGCTAATATTGCCTCGACGAGTGTAAATCTTTCCTTCACCAGAATTCATTTTTTTTACAATCTCAGGGTATCGTTTCGAGATATTTAAATCATCAGGTATTTTACTTCCTTTGACTGAACCAGGACCTATACCTTGAAAGCCCGAAGCAAGATTGTATGAGTCAGTGAGGTGATCCCACAAGCCAGAAGTGATGGATACTTCATCGAATTGTAATTTAGATTCAACAAATTCTTTTGAATAATCAATTATCTCCTCAGTATCCACATTAAAGAGGATTTCTTTAATTCTCGGTGAGCTGTTTTCTTTTATTAGCCTAATGTAAATATAATCCTGCCCTTGAATGTTTAGAATATCGCCAGATAAGTCAACCCCTAACGAAGGATCATAATGTCGAACAATTTCAAAAATATCCAGTCTTTTCTTAAACTTCTTCGTCTTTAGATCATAGACATTAATAAAGTAATACTCTCCTTCATTCTGATGACTATCAGCTCGATTTTCCTCACTATAATCGAACTGCCAATCATCCAAATAAAAATTATTTTGCCCAACTTTTAATGCATTAAAGCCCTGTTCAGGTGTCTTACTTGTCACAAACACAAGCTTTCCATCTTCCAATTGCTCAAATCTAAGATCATCAACATAAAGTGTATATTCACTCCTGAAACGCTCCTCTTCTACTGGCGATTGGTGATGAAGGAACAGAGCTCCAAATAAAGCCGTAAGAAGAATTATGAAAAAGATACTTTTTTTCGATTTTATAACTTTCATTCCTTAACCTCAAGTAATTTACTGAAGAACTCATTGCATATTTATATATTCTATCTGTCTGTAAGATAGCTTCCGAATTACATTCCTCATCCTTTCCATTATAGCATAAATCAAAAGTCAAAGTTAAATACTAAAAAAGACCGGTCACCCGATCTTTCATCTTGTATTAAAATTCTTCATCTGTCTTGCGATGTCGCGGTTTTGCTCGCGGCGTTTGATGGACTCGCGCTTGTCGTAGTCGTGCTTCCCTTTAGCTAGGCCAAGGAGTAGCTTGGCATAGCCGTCCTTGAGATAGACCTTGAGCGGCACCAGTGTCATACCAGTTCCCTTGGTCTCCTGCTCCAGCTTTTGGATCTGCTTCTTATGCAGCAGCAGCTTTCTGCGACGCTCAGGCTCTTGGTTCCAGATATTGCCCTCTTCATAAGGCGCGATATGGACATTGCTGAGCCAGGCCTCACCGTTCTTAATCTGGGCAAAGCCGTCTTTGAGATTGATGCGGGCGGCACGGACGCTCTTGATTTCCGTCCCTGTCAGCACCATGCCGGCCTCGATGGTGTCTACAATAGTGTAGTCGTGTCTGGCCTTTTTATTTTGCGCGACGACCTTTCCTTCTCCCTTTGCCATGCTTGGCTCCTTTCTTGACTAGTTCCTTGTAAAATGCCTTCTGGCTCTTGCCTTTCTTGGACTTCTTATCTCTGTTGCCTTTTTCTTTGGAAGAATGGCTGCGCTTGTCATCCTCACGGCGTCTCTTTCTGCCTGACTTGCCTCTGCCACTCTTACTAGTCTTTTCTACCAGGTCAAATTCACTAGGCAGGTATTCAAAGTCAATCTCGCCCGTAGCCTTATCCGCTCGGACCAGCTTGATGCGAATCTGCTGACCGACCTTGAAGACCACGCCAGACTTTTCTCCTTGCAGGGTCATCGTCCGCTCATTGTAGCTGTAAAACTCTGGCAGGTTAGTGACATGAATCAAGCCTTCGACCGTATTGGGCAGTTCGACGAAGAGACCAAACTTAACCACGCTTGAAACCACGCCGTCAAACTCTTCCCCAACAAATTCTTCCATGTACTCAGCCTTCTTCATGGCTTCGACTTCACGCTCGGCCTCGATAGCCCGACGCTCCCGGCTGGAAGACTGACTGGCAATCTCTGGAATCACTTGCTCAAAATGCTCTGCTATTTCCTTAGACTTGCCATAATCCCGCACCATCCGATGAACCAGAAGGTCCGGATAGCGGCGAATCGGACTGGTGAAATGCGTATAAAACTCCGCTGCCAGACCATAGTGGCCGTGATTATGCTCAGAGTAGCGAGCCTGCTGCATGGAGCGCAGAAGCATCATGGACAGGACATCCTCATAAGGCTGGTCTTTGACCGCCTCCATAATATCCTGCAGAGCCTGCTGACTCATGGAGCTAGCCGTCCCGTATATCCGAATCCCAAAGCTAGAGGCGTAGTCGATAAACTTCTGCACCTTCTCCGCCTTAGGCTCCTCGTGGATCCGATATATGAAGGGCAGATTTAACTTAGCAAAATGCTCAGCCACCGTCTCATTCGCCACCAGCATAAAGGACTCAATCATGCGCTCAGCAATTCCCCGCTGACGCAGGACAATATCCACCGGCCGGCCTTCTTTATTGACCATGATTTTGGCTTCATTGGTGTCAAAGTTGAGCGCTCCGCGTTTAAAGCGCATGCTTTCCAGAATCTCATGCAGACGAACCATACTGTCAATACTAGGAACAATGGCCTTGAACTGCTCAGCCTTTTCCTGATCTCCTGTGATGATGTCGTTGACATCGCTGTAGGTCATGCGGAAGGTCGTTTTAATGACAGACTGAGTAATGGTATGCTTGACCACGCGCCCCTTGACATCAATTTCCATAATAGCCGACTGGGTCAGCCGGTCCACATTGGGATTGAGGGAGCAGATACCGTTGGACAAGCGCTCTGGCAGCATAGGCACCACGCGGTCTGTCACATAGACTGAAGTCGCCCGATTGAGGGCTTCCTTGTCCAGCTCAGATCCTTCTTTGACATAGTAGGACACATCTGCGATATGGACGCCCAGCTCAAAATTACCATTTTTCAGGCGCTTGATATGGACAGCATCGTCCAAGTCTTTGGCATCCGCTCCATCGATGGTAAAGGTAATCTCTTCACGCAGATCCAAACGTCCTTCCAAATCACTCTCCGTCGGTGCATCCGGAACTCGCTCGGCTTCTTCCAAGACCTTTTCTGGAAATTCGGAGACAATATCCATCGACTCCAGCACTTCCAGTACATCAATGCCTGGATCATTGACATGACCGACCACATCGACCAGACTAGCCACAAAGAAATCGTGTTTCTTGGTCGGATATTTGTCAATAGCGACCTTGAGCACCTCTGTGCCGTCCAGAACCAAGGCTGGTTTTTTGACATAAATAGGCTGGCGGATTTTCTGATTTTTTGAGCGGATATAGCCCGCATACTTGGGCTTTTCCTCATCCAACACCAGCTGGCCAACTGCTGACGTCAGGCTGTGCTCCAAAATATCGATAATCTTAGCTTCGGCTGACGTTCCTTTGATACGATCTGCCACCTTGGTAATGACCACTTCCACCGTATCGCCATCAATGGCATGATTGACATCATTACGGCTGACAAAAAGATCATCCTCTTCTTCATTCAGGGTGACAAAGCCAAAGCCATTCTTGTGGGCATGAAAAACACCCTTGAGCGTCAGACGCTCCTGCTTTTTCTTCTCGTAAAGCTCAATCCGCCCCTCATCATCAAAGCGAATCTGATGCTTTCTTTCCATTTGGGAGATAATCTTGACCAAGGCACTAAAGTCCTTGGAAGACTCTTTCCCTAGAGCAGCCGCCAGCTCATGTACGCTAGCCTGCTGCTTTTCTTTTAAATATTCTATAATTTCTTCTTTCATACTTTCTTTCTATACTATGAGGGGCTCTTGATATTCCCCTCTTTTTAAACTTTAAAAAAAGGCCAAGACAAAGTCAGAGCCCATTTTATTTACTAGATAATACTGCCAATATCAAGGCAATCAGTAACCAGACGAAGATCAAAAATCCTGTCAGACGCTGCATCACAGCTTCAAATCCACGTGCTTTAGACCGCTCAAAAAGGTCGTTGGCACTCGAATCAAACACGTTACTAGATTGGTTTTTAGTTGGTTGCATGAAAATAGCAATGACAATAAAACCTGATAAAATGACTAAAATCGTTAATAATAGGCTATACATAAATAAAACTCCTTAAAATCCTTTCTATTTTACCATAAAATCTACTTAGATTCAAGATGTAAGGTTACTTTTCTTTCCTTGGGGCAGTACTTCAATACCTCAATCTTATCAGGATGAGTCTTACTATTCTTACTGGTCAGATAATTCTGACTGCCGCAACTGGAGCATTTCAAATGAATTTTAACGCGCACTAGATTTCCTTCTTTTTCAATAAATTTCCAAAACAAAAAAGGTTGCTAAGGAGACTCAGTCCCACTAAGCCTGCTGTAGCATAAAAAACTGAATGATAGCCTGCTGTCGCTGCAATAGCCGAGCCTGACATGGGGCCGATGACACCACCCAGATAAAAGAAAATCTGGTTGTAGCTAAAGATTCGAGAAATCCCAAACTTAGGCGTGATTTTGCTCAATAGAGCATTGACCCCCGGCACCAAGGCTCCGGTCCCTAAACCAAACAAGAATCGGTAAAAACCGAGTTGGAGTGGGGTGCCTGCATGAGCACAGAGCAGGTAAATGATAATGGAATAAAACTGAGCTAAGACCAGCAGGCGATGATTGCCTATGCGATCTCCCATACGGCCTAAAATACTTGAGCTTAGCATACTAGACAGTCCCATACTCGAAACAATCAGGCCAGATACAAAAATTAAATTGTCCGTTTGGCCTAACTCCCGAATATAAAGGGAAAGAATTGGGCCAATAGACTGGGCTGCAAACTGGATAACAAAGCTAGTCAGAAAAAGAGTTAGCAATAGCTTGGGATATCTAATCTGGCGAATGAGTTCCCCAAAGCCAATCTCCTCTTCCTTGGTGACTGGCCTAAAATCTTCTCGGATGAAAGCAGCCGTCATCAGGGTCGCAATCAGAAAGAAAAAGCCAATCAGTAGAAAGACATTGCGGATGCCAAAGACTTCAGCAATCACTCCACCAATCAAGGGTCCCATGAGATTGCCCGCAACGACACCTGTTGCCAAAGTTCCCAGCGCATAGCCCGTCTTGTCCTTAGGAGCCTGACTAGCAATCAAGGCCGTGCTATTGGGCACATAGCCCGCAAAAACGCCGTTGAGAAAGCGCAAGACCAAGAGCCAAAAAATATTAGGCACAAAGGCAATGCCGCCCATGGTAAAGACCATAGCCGTAGCTGCCCGAATCATCATAGGTTTACGGCCATAGCGATCAGCCAAACTACCCCAGACAGGGGATAAAAAGGCTGCCGAAACAGCCGAAAGAGCAATGCCAAGACCAGCATAATACTCCACCTCATGACCACGCGCTCCTAGCTGCTCCACAAATAGGGGCATGAAAGGAGTGACCAGAGAAATACTGGCACCTGTCAGGAAATTCCCAAACCAGGCGATTTTCAGATTATGTTTCCAATTTACTTGTATCGTGATAGAATCATCTTCTTTCTAATTTCTGCAAAGCATCGCGAAGCTGCTGTCTTGTTCCCTCAAGCGAGGCATCATTGTCAATCAGCACGTCTGCTCTCTTTCGCTTTTCTTGGAGAGATAGCTGAGCTGCTATGCGTTTTTCTGCCTCTTCCTGACTGAGAGCATTTCGCGCCATAAGACGACTGAGCTGAGTTTCCTCCGTCACATCCACCAGCCAGATTTGGTCAAACCAGTTATCATATTCTAACTCAAACAACAAGGGAAGATCCATGAAAAAGACAGCTTCTGTCTCTGCTAGTAGGTCACGCCTGTGAGCCAACTCCTCTCGAATAATTTCGTTCTGAAGCTGGCTAGATTGGGCCAAGAGTTCGGGATTCCCAAAAATCATGGCTCCCAGCTTGGGTCGATCCAAGCGGCCATCTTCCTGTAAAATAGCTGAGCCAAAAGTGGATAAAAGAGCTTGATACAGTCGTCCTCCCGGCTCCTGCAGCTCATGTACCACTTGATCCGCATCGATGACTTGATAGCCTTGCTGCCGCAAAAACTCTGTCACAGTTGACTTACCCGAGGCAATGCCACCAGTGATACCAATAATTCTTACCACAACAGCTACCTCGCTTTCTGGCAGTGAGGACAGAGATGAGTACCGCGTCCACCCAGCTTAATTTTTTCAATCGGGCTGCCGCATCTAGCACAGGGTTGACCGGTCTTTCCATAGACCTGCAGAAAATCTTGCATCGTGCCATCTTCGCCCAAAGCATTGCGGTAGGTCCGAATGGTCGAGCCCCTCTTCTCAATCCCAAGCTGCAAAACTTCAATAATCTGCTCACGCAGTCGCTTGACTTCAGCAGGCTTTAGACTATCTGCTGGCCTTGTCGGATGAATCCGCGCCCGCCAAAGCGCCTCATCTACATAGATATTGCCCAGACCAACAACCAAGGTCTGCTCTAGCAAATAGGGTTTGATAGGCTTCTTGGAGCGACTCAAAGCTGCGGCAAAAGGCGCCAAAAGAAAGTCCGCCTCTGTCGGCTCAGGACCAAGTTTTCTGGCAGCAAAATAAGCCTCCAGCTGATTCTTTCTCAAGAGCTCCATGGTCCCAAACTTGCGGACATCCTCATAAACAAGCGTTCCACCATCTGTCATCTGGAAAAAAACATGGGCATGCTTGCGCTCAGGCACCGCATCAGCATAAAAAAGATACTTGCCTTCCATTCGCAGATGGGAAACCAGCACCCCGCCTGTCAGGTAAAAGAGCAAATACTTGCCCCGACGGCCGATCTTTTCAATGGTCTGACCTGGCAAATCATGAATGAAGCCATCCACTCCCGTACCAATCATCTTAGCATAGCGGACCTGCACCTGCCCAATCGTCTTGCCAACAACCAGACGCTCCAAACCACGCCGAACCGTTTCCACTTCAGGTAATTCAGGCATAAAGTTCCTTTCTATCTTCTTTTAGTCAGAAATATACTCTAAAATATCAGCAGGCTGACAATCTAGCGTTTCACAAATAGCCAACAAGGTTGCAAAGCGAATACCTTTAGCCTTACCTGTTTTGAGAATAGACAAATTTGCTTGTGTAATACCAATAATTGTCGCCAATTCTTTCGAGGTCAGACCCTTTTCTTCCAACACTTTATCTAGATTAACCTTGATTTTTCCCATTACACAAAACCATCTACATCTTCTTGAATTGTCTTCCCGTTTTTTATGACAAGATGCAAAACTCCTAGGACAATTACCAAAGCCAGACTATTCATATAGGGAAGAAATATATTATCTACAAGCTCTAGCCAAGTCTGTATAGATTTTTGTCCGATAAAAATATCCCATATGACACTTCCAATAGGTAAACAAGTGACTAAAATCAACATGTATTTGCTAAGCCTATAACTTTCATCCGTAAAAAGTTGATGGTTTATCATGCTGTGTAAAAATCGTCGAATCAGTCCAAAAAGCAAAATAGGAAGCAACCCCAACCAGATCATCTCATAAGATAACCTCAATAACTCTCCAAGTGGAGTAGCAGTTGATTGCCAGTTATAAATCATCAAGATAATGCCTACAAAACCTCTAGCTAAAAACCAGAAGGCACAAAATACTTGTACCAAGAAGGTAATTGTGGTTATCACTTGCTTCAGAATTTGCATTTTCATAGCTTGCCTCCTTATTGTTTTACGATAATTCATTCTTATAATTATTATAAAACAATAATTCAATTCGGTCAAGAAATATTGTAAAACGATAATTCTAAAACTAAGAAAATTGGTTTAAAACCAATTCTCTTTTAATATTCCTTCTCATTATAGCCAAAGTCCGCCAAGTCCAGCTTCTTGTCCCGCCAGTTTTTCTTGACCTTGACCCAAGTTTCAAGGAAGACCTTATCTCCCAGCATGAGCTCAATATCGCGGCGAGCCATAGAACCGATTTTCTTGAGCATGGAGCCACCTTTACCGATGATAATGCCCTTTTGGCTGTCACGCTCGACCATGATCGTCGCTCGGATATGGACCTTGTCCGTCTCCTCGTCTCGCTTCATGCTGTCAACAACTACCGCAACTGAATGGGGAATTTCTTCACGAGTCAGGTGTAGAACCTTTTCGCGGATCATTTCTGAAACCAAGAAGCGCTCTGGATGGTCGGTAATCTGATCTTCTGGGAAATATTGGAAACCTTCCTCTAGATTTTCACTAAGGATGTCAATTAAACGGGAAACATTGTTGCCCTGCAGAGCCGAAATCGGAACGATTTCTTTGAAGTCCATCTGCTGACGGAAATCATCAATTTGCGCCAAGAGCTGATCCGGATGGACTTTATCAATCTTATTGACCACCAAGATCACTGGCACCTTAGCCGCTTTCAGGCGTTCGATAATCATGTCATCGCCCTTGCCACGCGGCTCATCTGCCGGTACCATGAAGAGAACCGTGTCCACCTCACGCAGCGTACTGTAAGCTGCTTCCACCATGAAATCGCCTAAAGCCGTCTTAGGCTTGTGGATTCCCGGCGTGTCGATAAAGACAATCTGCTCCTTATCCGTCGTATAAATGCCCATGATCTTATTGCGGGTCGTCTGAGCCTTGTCACTCATGATGGCAATCTTTTGCCCCATGACATGATTCAAAAAAGTTGATTTGCCGACATTTGGTCGGCCTAAAATGGCTACAAAGCCTGATTTAAAAGTCATTGTTCTATTCCTTCTCTAAAAAATAATATCCCACAGTTTTGGCAGAAAGATAATCAAACCTGTGATAACTGCAAAACCAGAAACCACCAAAACTGCACCAGCTGCCATATCCTTGGCATTCTTTGCCCGCATAGAAAAGTGATAATCACTAGCCAGATCCACAACATTTTCAACAGCTGAATTCATGATTTCAAAAGCGATCACCAAAAAGATACTCAGCAGCAAGAACAGCCACTCCGTCGCTGAAATCCGAAAAATCAAACCTGCAATGATGGCAGCTACAGCTGAAAGAACATGGCTCCGCATATTCTTTTCTTCCTTAAAAGCTGTGAAAATCCCCGTCAGAGCAAACTCCAAACTTGATATGACATCTCGATTTTTCCACTTGCGCTTGTTATTTTTATTGTCTTGTAAGTCCATAAGCTGTCAAAATTTCTTCCTGTAAGCCAAACATTTCTGCTTCTTCTTCTGGCGTATAATGGTCAAAGCCATTGATATGCAGAAAACCATGCACCGCCAAAAAGCCCATCTCTCGCTCAAAGCTGTGGCCATATTCTTCCGCCTGCTCCCGCGCCTTGTCCACCGAAATGAAGAGCTCGCCGATATAGGCGTCAAAGTCCTCCAGCATCTCAGCCAGCTCAGGATTTTCTGCCAAATCTTCCTCATCAAAGGCAATATCCAGCTCTGGCTTGTATTCCAAGCTGATGACATCCGTCGGCCGATCTGTGTCTCGGTATTCCAAGTTTAGTTCATGGCTACGTTCATTGGTCACAAAGGTTACAGCCATTTCCTTATTTTCTTTGCCCGTTTTCTGAGCCGCAAACTCCAAGATTTCCTGCGTCTGCTTGATGATTTCTTGAGAAACCTGACCGGTTTCATCCACCATTTCGATATACATATTTTACCTGCCTTGCTAATATTACTTCTATTATATCATATTTGGGCGCCTATGAGAGCCACAAGCATTGCATTTAAACGAGGAGAAATCCTGATTTAAAACCAAAAAAGGCTGAGAAAATCTCAACCTCTTTATCTAGTGCTAATTGCCGGGATCGAACCGGCGACCTCATCCTTACCATGGATGCGCTCTGCCTACTGAGCTAAATCAGCATTACCTATCTACTATATCATGTAGATAGGCACTTGTCAATATTCTTTCTCACTTTTTTGCGAAATATTGTTCTCTGGTCAGATAGTAATGCAGCCGCGTCACGATGCGTCCCTCCTCATGCTTGTCCAAGGCTGCGTAAGGCTCTTCGTGCGAAAAGATCATGCCTGACTTTTGCATGACGCGACCAGAGGCAGGATTGTCGATATCGTGTAGGGCCACCAATTTGTTCATGCCGATTTCTTCAAAAGCCAGCTCAAGCACTGCCCGAGTGGCCTCAGTCGTGTAACCCTGATTCCAGTATTTTTTATGGATCACATAGCCGATAGCTGCCGTTTTCAAATCCAAGCGGATCTTATGCAGGTCAATTGTCCCGATAAAGTCGCCAGTCTCCTTCAACTCAATGCCCCAGCGACCCAAAGGACTAGCTAGATAAAACAGGGCGATATTATTGCGGGTTTCCTCTAGAGTTTTGTTGGTCGCAAAGGTATAGCGAACATTCTCCTCGTCTGAAGCATATTCAAACATGGCTGGAGCGTCATCCAAAGTCACTGGACGCAAGATCAATCGTTCCGTCTCAATTCTGGAATGCTGGCTCAGCTTAACATAGATATTTTCCATCTCTTCCTCCTAATTTTTCTTATTAGAATAGCATAATTCTCTGTCTAAAACAATCCTTTTTTTCTTGCTTTTTGCGCCAGTTTCCTTTAAAATGAAAACATCACAATAATTGGCCTAGGTCCCTTTGTAGTCCTGTATTCGGAGATCCTAGCGTTAGAAAAAGGAGTAAAGCTCTATGTTAATCGGAATTCCAAGAGAAATTAAAAACAATGAAAATCGCGTTGCCCTGACACCAGCTGGTGTACACAGTCTTGTAGGAAAAGGCCATCAGGTGCTGATCGAAACAAATGCTGGACTTGGATCTGGCTTTGCAGATGCAGACTATGAAAAGCAAGGTGCAAAAATCGTTGCTACTGCTGCTGAAGCCTGGGCAGCTGAGTTGGTTGTTAAGGTTAAAGAACCGCTGGAAGCTGAATACCAATTCTTGCGTGATGACCTTCTACTCTTCACTTACCTGCACATGGCCGCTGCTCCCGAATTAGCCCAAGCTATGGTAACTGCCAAAACTACCGGGGTAGCTTACGAGACTGTACGTGACGGACAAGGACAACTACCACTCTTAGTACCTATGAGTGAGGTTGCTGGCCGTATGGCAGTCCAAATCGGAGCTCATTTCCTAACCAAGCAGACAGGCGGCTCTGGCGTTCTCCTTGGCGGTGTACCCGGAGTGCCAAAAGGTAAAGTTTCCATTATCGGAGGCGGTGTTGTAGGAACTCATGCAGCCCGTATCGCTCTGGGACTAGGCGCTCAAGTTACGATTCTCGATATTAGCGCCAAACGTCTATCTGTGCTAGAAGAAGTCTTTGGCAACCAAATTCAAACTCTCATGTCCAATCCATTTAACATCGAGGCAAGCGTCCGCGAAGCAGATGTCGTGATTGGAGCTGTGCTCATTCCTGGTGCTAAAGCACCAAAACTGGTAACTGACGATATGGTGAAGCAAATGCGCCCTGGTTCTGTCATTGTTGACGTGGCCGTTGACCAAGGTGGTGTTATCGAGACTGCTGATCGCGTGACAACCCACGATGAGCCAGTCTATGAGAAACACGGTGTTCTCCACTATGCGGTAGCCAATATCCCTGGTGCCGTGGCTCGCACTTCTACCATCGCCCTGACCAATGTCACCCTTCCTTATATCGAAGCGCTGGCTGGCAAAGGCTTCAGACAAGCTATTGCAGACGATGCTGGATTGCGTGAAGGTGTCACAACCTATCACGGTCACATCACTAGCCGACCAGTTGCAGAAGGCTTGAATCTCGATTACACTTCTATTGACGAACTTGTCTAAGCATTTTTCTCTTATATACAAAACCCGAAGGAACTTCTAGTCCTTCGGGTTTCATTTGTTTTAAATTTGAAATTAGTATCACGCTGCCATCCATTTAGACAAGATCAACATTGCTCCACATCTTTAAATTATCAAGTATATTACTCTTTAATAGACATTTTACAAGAAGTATCTAACACAAGTGATTTCTAAACCTGACTAGGCTCTTCTTTCTGGTAAAAGTTCATCCCAACCTCAGTATCCTCGACCAGAATATCATCAGTCTGGCCCAACAGCAGCAAAGCGATGTAAAAGTCACCAACACAGCCCGCAGCATGAATACTAGCTAGAGGCATGTAGAGAGTTGAACTGAGCAAGCCCAGCATGGCCAATAGGGTCAGAAGCAGGCTAATCAAAACAAAGGGAGCCAAACCAATGACCAAGAAGTCCTTACGATGGTAGAAGGTTCCTGGACTAGTCGCATAGGCCATCCCATTTTTAAAACCAAACTTGACCTTGGCCTTCCCTTTACCAAAAAACTTGAAGAAGAAACCGTGAATGTACTCATGGATGACGATAAGGATAAAGGTAAAAACTAACAAATAGGCAAGATCTAGACCCGAAAAATCATAATGATCGGCTCGGAAGATTAGCTGGGTCAATTTCGCAAAAAGCATGGAGAAAGGAAAAATCAGTAAGAGCCCTGCTACATTTAGACCGATTACATATTTCTTTTCTTCCATAAAGTTGATTTTTTTAATGAGTTTCATAAAAGCTCCTCCATCATTTTCGACCTTTACTCAAGACATAGGTGCTTGCACTGATAAAAATAAGAAGCCAAATCACCAAATTAGAGAAATCTTCAATTTTAAATGAATAGTCTCCTGTTTCAAAGAAGTTGATAAATGGATTCATAAAAGTAAACCGTAAAATATGCTGTATTGTTTTATCAAAACTAGCAAATAGAGGCACGAAACTGATCAGCAACAGCGGAAATAAACTATAAACCTGAGCTTGTGATTGTGTCTTAGAAATACCACCAATAAAAAGATTGATTAAAAGGATAATAACAATAATGAAGAGATTGATCAAAAGATAGATAGGCCATTTGCCAGATAGGTCTACATGCAAATAATATGGGAAAAAAATTAAGGCAAAGACTGTAAATAGGAAGGGATAAACCAACATGGATAGGAGGTATTCGCCAGAACGAACTCCACTCAACATCAAGGTTTTTAGATTGCGCTTTTCCTTGTCCTCTGCCATCATAATAGACACCATGTAGCCGCCACTCATAGCAAAGGTCATAGGCAGGATCATTTTCAATAGTCCTTGACCTGCGTTGCCATCCTTATTTAAAATCATATTGTACAAAAAGAGGAGGCCAAAGGGCAGCAGGACGGACATAAGCAAAGAAGAGTTTGTCAATAAAATCTGAGTACGCAGCCATGTGAGAGCTTTAATTTTTTTATACATCTAATTTTTCTCCTGTTAATTGAATAAAGATTTCTTCTAATGTAGGTTCGCAAGAATGTACTGTAATAGCTAATTTTAGGTCTTTTGTAGCCAATTCTGAGAATGAAATTTGCTCGGTTTCTCCATTTTCATAGCTAATTTTAACTTTCTTGGCTGCGTTATATTTTTGAATAATAGCTTTCGGCTTGCCATATTCTACTAATACTCCCTTATTTAGCAAGGCCAGTCGATCACAAAGGGCACTCGCTTCATACATATCATGCGTCGTCAGAAAAATGGTTGTTCCCTTTTTCTTCAGCTCAAGCAAAAGCTCATGAATCACCTTGGAAGTACGGGGATCAAGTCCACTCGTTGGTTCATCCAAGAATAAGACCTCAGGATTATTTAAAAGAGCTCGGGCTAGAAACATCCGCTGCTTCATACCTGTCGAAAGTTTCTCTGCTACAATATTTTTGCTTTCTAACAGACCAACCTGCTCTAAAACTTCATCTATCCGTTCATTTTTTAAATCGTATAATTTCGCATATATCTGCAGATTTTTATAGAGAGTCATCTTTTCATAAAAGCCACTTGTATCAGATACTAGGCCAATTTTCACCAAATCTTGAGCATTAATAGCATCTGAAGCTTTACCAAGGATTTTACTTTGACCATTGTCGGCATCAAGCTGGCCTGTCAGGATATTAATTAAGGTTGTTTTTCCCGATCCAGATGGTCCTAAAAATCCGAAAATTTCTCCTTGATCGATATGAAAATTAATCCGTTCTAAAGCTTTTTTATCTCCAAAACTTTTAGAAATATTCTCTACTTGAATCACTTGTGACATAAGGCCTCTTCTCACTTTCTTACTTATAATAACGTTTAACGATTTTGTACTGGCTGACAGTAACATAAAGATAGATGACCGATACCGCAATCCAAGCCAAAATCGTATCCACTTGGAATAGGAAATTTAGCAGTATCAGCCCAATATAGATACTAGGAAAGATAAAGCTCACTAGTTTCATGACTAATTCAAAATTTTCTTCATAATTAATCTGTTTTTCTGCCTCATCCATTTTATCCATTAAGAAATCTCTGGTTTCCCTGACATTGCTATAGCGAGGTAGCTCTTCTCCATTCACCGTTTTAAATCCTTTTCGAACTAAAATGCTAGCTACAGTTATCAAAAGAATCAAGAAGAAAAGTTTACCAAAGGCTAGCAGAATATTAAAATCTGTGTGACGGATTCCCTCTGCAAAGCCAGTAGCCGCATAAAACATAAAGGGAATCTGCATTAAATTTGTTAAAATGCCAGCTAAAGCATAAGCTCGGTTCCCCGCTTGTTCTAATGATTCTATCTCCTCGTCATCTTCCATCTTCTCCAATCGTGACATACTTTCCCGGCTGATGTGAAGATAGTAAAGCGTTCCTAGAAAAAGCAGAAATATGGCTACTATCATGATATCTTGCACTGCCTTCAGGCTGATAAACCGGCTAAAATCAATCTCGACTGCTAAGTCATAGTAACCGACCAGAGAGCCAGCGATAAAACCCACTACACCTCCCACAGCAATAAACACAACATTTCTCCAAAAACGGTATCGAGTTGATTTCATTCTTTTTTCTTTCATTCTAATTCTCCTTCTTTTTCTCAGCATCCATTTCAGCCATAACAACGGCATACATACAAATCATCAGAGGCAAATCAAGTAGTGGCTGCCAAGACAGCATGTGCACATCACCCAAGATAATCACAACAAAATGGACCAAAAAACTATAAATATAATAACTAGGACATTATTGTATCCGCTCCATCTCTTTTGTCTACCTACTCTTCCTCCACTAGGCGAAAGACATTTTCGACACTTTCGTTGAAAATCTGAGCAATTTTGAGAGCAATGACCACGGAGGGCGTGTATTCATCCCGCTCCAGCAAGCTAATCGTCTGCCGTGACACGCCGGCTTTCTTGGCTAAGTCAGTTTGATTCAGCCCGTCTCTAGCCCTCAGCTCTTTGAGTCGATTTTTCAGCTTCATGACAACACCTCTCAGTCTTCTTTTAGTTCAACAGATTTGATATCGTCAATACGCATGAGCTTAATTTTTGTTTGACCTTTTTTATTGGTCTTACTCAACTTAACCCAATCGTCATCGGCATCAACAATCACCCAGCAATCTGTCCCAAAAACTTCACCGATGATGATCGGGGTTTTCCCAATCATTTCTTTAAAAAAACGTGACATTTCTCCACTCCTTTCCTTATTTCTCTCTAAACGTTTCAACTTCCTTTTTACATTTTTCAATTCACTGGATGACATCAGCCACAAACCAGAAAATATCGGAAGTAGACACCAAAACAGTATCTCCATTAGCCCCTCCTTTTATCTTTTCTTCTTAACTTAAATACATTGTAACAGATTCTTTTTTTTTGACAAGTATATTTGTCAAAAAAATAAAGATTTTTGTCAGAAAGACTTAGATACTTTACAAAATAAGAAGTAAAAAAGACCAGGACTGAATCCTGATCTTAAAAAGCATACTACAATTTATCTGCAACTGCATCCAAGAGTTCTTGAATTTTCGCTTGGTTGCTTCCTCCTGCCATAGCCATGTCTGGTTTACCACCACCACGTCCATCGACTATTGGAGCCAATTCTTTGACAAGGTTTCCTGCATGAAGGTCTTTAGTCTTGCTAGCTACGAGAACATTGACCTTGTCACCGATAGCTGCGACTAAGACAAGAAGGTCAGAGTAGTCTTTTTGTTTCCAGTTATCCGCAAAGGTACGAAGGGCACCTGCGTCTGATACAGAAACTTGGCTAGCAATGTAACGGTGGCCGTTGACTTCCTTCACATCCTTGAAGACATCACCAGCAGCTGCGGCTGCGGCTTTTTCCTTCAATTCTGCATTTTCTTTTTGCAATTGACGGAGTTGCTCTTGAAGTCCTTCAACCTTATGAGGTACTTCCTTAAGTTGAGGTGCTTTCAAGGTCGCTGCTACTGCTTTCAGAGCGTCTTCTTGTTCGCGGTAGGCTTCAAAGGCTTCCTTACCAGTCACTGCCAAGATACGGCGAGTTCCTGAGCCAATCCCTTCTTCTTTGACGATCTTGAAGAGGCCAATCTCAGAAATATTACCAACGTGGGTACCACCACAAAGCTCAACAGAGTAATCACCGATTGTAACGACACGAACTTCTTTACCGTATTTCTCACCAAAGAGGGCCATAGCTCCCATTTCTTTAGCTGTCTCAATATCAGTCTCAACTGTCTTGACTGCGATCGCTTCCCAGATTTTCTCATTGACTTCTTGTTCAATGGCACGGAGCTCCTCTGCTGTCACCGCTTGGAAGTGCGTAAAGTCAAAACGGAGGAATTCTACTTCGTTAAGTGAACCTGCTTGAGTTGCGTGGTTACCAAGGATATTGTGAAGAGCTGCATGGAGCAAGTGAGTCGCTGTGTGGTTTTTCATGACACGAAGACGACGATTGGTGTCGATGCTAAGTGTGTATTCTTGGTTCAAGGCAAGCGGAGCATGGACTTCAACTGTATGTAGCGGTTGGCCATTTGGTGCTTTTTGAACATCTTTCACAGTGGCCACGATGTTTCCAGCAGCGTCCAAGATTTGACCATGGTCAGCTACTTGTCCACCCATTTCAGCATAGAATGGAGTCTCTGCAAAGATAAGCGATGCAGTTCCTTCTGAAACAGCTTCTACTTCAGCATTGTCCGCTACGATAGCCACCAGTTTAGAAGGCAATCGACTAGCATTGTAGTTGAAGACACTTTCCACTGTTATGTTTTGAAGGGTTTCATTTTGCATACCCATTGAGCCACCCTTAACAGCTGATGCACGCGCACGTTCTTGCTGCTCTTTCATGGCCGCTTCAAAACCTTCACGGTCCACAGTCATGCCTGCTTCTTCTGCGATTTCTTCTGTCAATTCCACTGGGAAGCCATATGTATCGTAGAGTTTAAAGACATCTGAACCAGCGATAACGCTTTGACCTTTTTCTTTCAAGTCAGCTACGATGGTTTCTGCAAAGTGTTGGCCTGAGTGAAGAGTACGAGCGAATGACTCTTCCTCGCTCTTAACGATTTTCTCGATAAAGTCACGCTTTTCAAGGACTTCTGGGTAGTAGCTTTCCATGATTTTTCCAACTGTTGGAACTAGTTTGTAAAGGAAAGGCTCGTTGATACCCAATTTTTGGCCATGCATAGAAGCACGACGGAGAAGACGACGAAGGACATAACCACGACCTTCATTTCCTGGAAGGGCACCATCACCAATAGCGAATGAAAGAGAACGAATATGGTCTGCAATAACCTTAAAGCTCATGTTGTCGCCATCTTGGTCGTAGACCTTACCAGACAATTTCTCTACTTCACGAATGATTGGCATGAAGAGGTCTGTTTCAAAGTTTGTCTTAGCCCCTTGGATAACTGCCACCAAACGCTCCAAACCAGCGCCCGTATCAATGTTCTTGTGTGGCAATTCCTTGTACTCGCTACGAGGAACAGCAGGGTCTGCGTTAAATTGTGACAAAACAATGTTCCAGATTTCAATATAACGGTCGTTTTCGATATCTTCTGCAAGTAGGCGAATACCAATATTTTCTGGGTCAAATGCCTCTCCACGGTCAAAGAAAATCTCTGTATCAGGTCCAGAAGGTCCCGCACCGATTTCCCAGAAGTTATCCTCAATTGGAATCAAGTGACTTGGGTCCACTCCTACTTCAATCCAGCGGTTGTAAGAATCTTTATCGTCTGGATAATAAGTCATGTAGAGTTTTTCAGCTGGGAAGTCAAACCACTCAGGGCTTGTCAAGAGTTCATAAGCCCAAGTAATAGCTTCATCACGGAAGTAATCCCCGATAGAGAAGTTCCCCAACATTTCAAACATGGTATGGTGACGCGCAGTCTTCCCTACGTTTTCAATGTCGTTGGTACGAATCGCTTTTTGCGCATTGGTAATGCGTGGATTTTCAGGGATAATGGTCCCGTCAAAGTATTTCTTAAGAGTGGCTACCCCAGAGTTAATCCACAAAAGAGTCGGGTCGTTTACTGGAACCAAGCTAACTGATGGTTCTACAGAGTGACCTTTGCTTGCCCAGAAATCCAGCCACATTTGGCGAATTTGAGCACTTGACATTTGTTTCATTTTATTTTTCTCCTTAAATCTTTTTAATGTTTTTTATGATGAACTTTCCAGCATTTCCACATAGTCAATGGCGACACAGAGGGAAATAACCAAATCTGAGTAAGCATCATCATAGACAGTCACCTGATAAGTAGATGTTAGATGGAAAAGTTCCTTGGTAATCTCTGCCACGACTTGATCTCGATCATCCAGCAATTTAAAATTTAAATCCCAGATATTGCCCTCAATCCTTAGGCCTAAATTGTCAAACTCATATTTATCACGGAAGAAGGTCAGTTTCTTGCGAATATAAAAGCTAGTCCCGTCACTGAGCTTGATTTCAAACTGGGGCATGAAGGTTAGAAAGGTTTTGCTGATCTGGCTAACTGTCTGTCCTTGGGCATCATAGATGGTGAAGCTCTTCGGAATCTGGAAAAATGATCCTTCTACTTGGTAATCTATGTTACCTCGATCGTCCTTGATATCAAAGCGTTCGCCACCTAGACGCAATTTTTGTTTGACAAGATAGGTCTTCATCGCTTTACCTCCAGAGTCAAGATAAAAGACAAGCTCTTTGTCTGAAGGGCGAAAAACCGCGGTACCACCTTCATTCAATGAACTTGTCATTCTCATTAGCTATTTAGTTTGAAACATGAGTAGCATGAATTTTCCTCTCACATGGCTCGCAGCACCGCCAATTCTCTGAACTGAGATCTAGAAAATCAATTCTCAATAATTTTATTATACTGACTTCTTGGCTTTTCGTCAAGCTTATTCTGCTGCAGGAGCTGGGTTTTCTTCAGTATGAGCAGCTTCTGACTTGCTTTCTTCTGAGCTTGAAGCCCTAGATTTTGCTTCTTCCGAGCTAGAAGATTGTGATTTCTTTTCTTCTGAACTAGAAGACTGAGATTTGCTTTCTTCTTTAGACGATGAGCTAGAAGTATCTCCTTCTACATATTGGGCAAAGACATTTTGGAAAGCTGGATCCTTCACTTTCAGATTCGCTTCCTTCAATTCTTTAGAAATAACAGAACGAATAAAGCTTGCATCGTTTTGTTTTTGAGTCAGGATTCCCTCTTTTAGTTGTTTCTTGTAATCTGTCCATTTTGCAGATTTTTGAGTTTTCTTCACCAATTTAACAATGTAGTAACTTGCTGAATAGTTCTGCTTACCTCGTACAGTAATCACATCAGAAACACCATTTTCTTCTAAGGCAAAAGTAGCTTTTTTAACGGCATCCGCAACTGTTGTTGAGGTTGAATCAAATTTCACCTCGCCACCCTTATCTTTTGTGTCCTTGTCGGTTGAGTTTTCCTTGGCCAACTGACCAAAGTCTGCTCCCTCAGCCTTGGCTTTTTCAAGCACTTCCTTAGCCTTTTCTTCACTGTCCACCTTGATAATTTGAGCCGTTACTTCTGGTGTATACGTTTCAAAGAAAGCCTTGTAGTTGTCATCTGTCAACTCTTTTTCAGCTGCTTTCTTAACAGCGTATTCAACCAATTTATTTGCACGGATCTGGTCTCTGTAGGCATCTTCTGTCATTCCGCTTTGAGCAAGAACATTTTGGAAGGCAGAACCATAAGCAGATTTCATTTTTTCAAAGGCTTCTTCAACCTCTTTATCCGTTACTTTTTTGCCATACTTTTCTTCAAAAACTTGCTTAATGGCCATTTGAAGCAAAACTTGTTGAGAGGCACCATTATTTTTTACTTGATCGTAAAATTCACTGACTGTGATTGTCTCACCTTTCATTGTCACAATATCTTTATCTTTTGCTGTTTGTGAACATGCTGCTAAAGCCACTACAGAAAAGAGAGTTACTGCTCCTGTAAGGATTTTTTTCTTCATTGTTTCATCTACTCCTTCAATAAATTCACTTTGTCTATTGTACCACAAATCCAACTTGATATCTTAATTTTTCCTAAAAATTTTTGGAATTTGAGAAAAAAGTGAAGGGATTATTTTTTTCTAATCATAAGCAGCCCATCTCCTAAAGGAAGCAAGCTCGCAGTCAAATCTGGACTGTCCAAAGTTGCGTCAAACAGGCTATGCAAGCCACGGTAAATAGCTCGTTGGCCACGCTTAATGTCCTCAAAAGGCTTGGCAACATCGCCGCCTTGGAAGACATCATCAATGAGGACCAGACCACCAGGATTGAGGCGCTTGAAGACTTGGGGCAGAAAGACCACATACTTAGACTTGGCTGAGTCCATAAAGACAAGGTCGTAGGAATCCTCCAGTGTCTCAAGCAGATCCACCGCATCGCCTTCCAGCAGGGTAATCTGCTGGCGACTGTCATACTTATCAAAATTAGCCTTAGCCAGCTCAATCATCTCTGGATTACGATCAATTGTCGTAATCTGAGCCTGAGGCGCATGCTCCGCCATCAAAAGAGCCGAAAAACCAATAGCCGTACCAATTTCTAAAATCTTCTCAGGCTGCAGGCTTTCGAGTAGCAGGCGGAAGTAAGCCACTGTCTCATGGGGAATCACAGGAACATTTTCAGCTTTGGCAAAATCCTCCAGTTCCTTGAGGCCGCCAGTGACTGGCTGGAGACGCTGTCTCATAAAGTCAACGATTTCTTCTTTGACCACTGGCCGACGCATATTGGGATTAGAGTTTTGATTATAAGTCTCGACCATCTTATGCCAGTCCCAACTTTTCTACCAAGGCTTCAAATTCATCCAAGCGGCGTTCGAAGACTGCAAAGGCTGCATTTAGATAGTCTTCTTTTTCCATATCCACACCTGCTTTTTTGATGACATTGAGCGGATAGTCAGAATTCCCAGCTTTGAGATAGTCCAAATACTTGTCCTTGTCTTCCTGACCGCCATGGACAATCTTTTCAGCCAAGGCAGAAGCCGCTGAAAATCCTGTCGAATATTGGAAAACATAGTAATCATAGTAGAAATGCGGAATCCGAGCCCACTCGTACTGAATCTGTGGATTATCTTCTTTTTTCAGTCCATAGTATTTCTCGTTCAAGTCAGCGTAGAGCTCATTGAGAAACTCGCTGGTCAAAACTTGACCTTCTTGGTCAGCCTTGTGGATAGCGTGCTCAAACTCCGCAAACTGGGTTTGACGGAAGACCGTACCTCTAAAGCCATCCAAGAAGTGATTGAGGATAGCAAAGCGGGTTGCATCGTCTTCTACTTCTTCCAAGAGCTTTTCTGTCAGGATGTTTTCGTTAGTCGTCGAAGCAATCTCAGCTAGGAAAATAGAATAGTCTCCGTAAACATAAGGTTGGGTCTCACGGGTGTAGCTGGAGTGCATACTGTGGCCTGTCTCGTGCACCAAGGTAAAGAGATTGTCCAGTGTATCCTGCCAATTAAGCAACATAAAGGCATTGGTATCATAAGAACCACCTGAGTATGCTCCTGAGCGCTTGCCTTGATTTTCATGAACATCAATCCAGCGCTCTGAAAAAGCTGTCTTCACTCGTCTCAAATAATCCTCACCCAGAATAGCCAAAACTTCCTCAGACTTAGCCAAGGCTTCCTCATAAGTGAACTTGTAGTCTGTCTCTGACAAAGGTGTGTACATATCATACATCTTCAAATCAGAAATGCCTAGAATCTTCGCTCGTAAAGCGATATAACGCTGCAAAAGAGGCAAATGCTTATTGACAGCCGAAACTAGGCTATCATAAACACTTTCTGGAATAAAGTCCGCTGACAAGGCTGCTTCACGGGCAGATGAAAACTTGCGGACTTTCGCATTGTAATTGTGAACCTTGACATTAGTCTGCAGAGTTTTGGCATAGGTATGCTGATACTGCTCGTAGACGCTGTAGAGAGCCTCGTAGGCTTCCTTACGGACTTCTCGGTTCTTAGACTCGACCAAGGTGATATAGTTACCGTGGCTGAGCTGAACTTCATTTCCATCTTCGTCATGCACCATCGGAAAGACAATATCTGCATTATCCAAAATAGCAAAGGTTTCGCCCGCTGCACCAAAAATTTCACCAGCACCAGCCAGTAGCTCCTCTTCACGCTGGGTTAGGATGTGGGCTTTCTTTTTCAAAAGCTTATCAAAATAATGCTGATACAGCTGCAAACCTGGCTGCTCAGCCAAGAAAGCTTGGTACTGCTCTTCTGTAATCGCCATAAATTCAGGCTCATAGAAGGCAAAACTTTGACCAAATTCGCTATAAAGAGTCATACCTTTAGCCTGATATTCTTGATACTTGGCCACACGAGTATCCTGGTCATTCTTCATGTGAGCATAAGAATAAAGCTTTTCAATCCGGCGCATCAAGTCCAACTGGATTTCTGTCGTTGTCAAAAGACTGTCCGCTGAATCCAGCAAATGCCCAGCCAGACTAGCTGCTTTCTTCACTTCTTCTGAAACCTGCGCTAACTCTGCTTCAAAGGCTTCATCAGTCGGGAAAATAGTAGTCAAATCCCAAGTATATTTTTCTTCAATTTCATTTCTTTGTTTTGCCATAGAAATTTCCTCCATCTTTTCTATTTTATCATAAAAGTGGGGGAAATCCTCGCATAAAATACCGGTGGATAGATAATTTGAAGCTGCTTATTTTTTTCAGCCTGATAATAGCGATGAAAGTGCTGGTAATAGGGCGTTAAGTCTCTTGTTATTTGGCAAAAGGAGCTGGCTTGAACAGGCCGAACCTGCGGATAAAAATCCTCTACTGACTTGGTCAGAAGATTGTCTCCTTTCTGATAGAGCTGGGCTTGGAGCTTCATCCAGCGAGGCTGCTGGTAATAAAGCTGCTGACGAACATAGCGACAAATTTCAGGATCCTGCCTAGCCAGATAAATTTCTAGCCCCTGCCTCTGAAAGGGGCTGCGCAAGACTGATAACAGGCAGCCTTGGCCAAAAGGAAAGGATTTGACCTTGTACTGAGCACGCCCATGCAAGTCCTCGTGAATGAGATATTTAAGCCGAAGTTCCTGCTTTTTCTCATCCAATTCCCAAAGGTGAAAGCCCATATTTTGACTGAAATAAAGAAAGTCCTTTTGCAATTTCGTCAGCGACTGTTTTAACCATAATTTCTTGCCCAAGAGCCAAAGAACTTGATAACCATGCTGACGATAAGACAGCGTCCGTTCCTCAAGTCTTTCCTGACTGAGTGGACTGCATTGAACCTCCAGCGCTATACGGCCATCTATCAAAAGGTCGGCAATCTGCCTTATCTCAGGCAAAAAGGCCTCCACCTGCACCTCTTGGCTTTGCTTCCCCCAGCTATAAAGTCCAGCTTTCAAGTTCAAATGCTCCACACTTTCATTTTCCGTATAAAATGAACAATTTTCAAGAGAAATATGCGCAAAATGCGGTCGCATGACCCTTCCTTTTTTGAAGCGGACCACTCCCGAACAGGCCGGACAAAAGGTTTGTTCGCCTAGAGAAGGCTGATTTTCCATCGCATTCAGCAAAATCCCTTCTTCACTTTTCGCAATCAACATGAGCATCTCCCTTTCAAAACAATATCTTTTATATCTTTATTCGTAATTAAAACACCAAAGAGAGGGCTTGTGAAATGGAACGAAGTATTATTTATTCTCTCACTTATGTAATATACCCAAACAAAAACGAGCTGAAAAGTTTCCAAACTCGTTTTTTCTTATCCAAATAAATTCTGATTCTTTTTTTCAGGAACTTTCAAGAAGAGAGCAAGCAAGAGCACTAGACCTATAATGGCTGCCAACATGAAATTCATACTACCATAGCCAAAACGATCTAAGATAGACCCTGACATATTCTGGATGAAAATTGTTCCTAGATTTCTCCCTGTCTGTAGTAACGCAAAAGCGGTTACCAAATATTTTTCATCTACTAAATTTGCCACGATGCGCAGACTAAGCATAGTCAGTACCATGCCAGAAGCATGCTTGGAAAGCAGAGTGACTACGATTTTCGAACCCAAGCCAAAGTTTAAAGCATAAACTGCGTATTGAAGAAGCATCATACCTAAACAAATATAGAGCAACTTTTTGACAGCTATCTTATCCATGAAAAGGTAGGAATAAAAGATTAAGGGCGCCTCACACAATACAGAGACAGCTACGACTGTCGTTGCCCAATCAACACTCAAGCCACCGGATTCTAGCATGGACGGAATATAAGTGTGACCTGTATTGCCCACACCTGAGTAAAGGGCGACAAGAATGAGATAAAAAAGATAGGTTCTGTTTTTAAGAATAGCTGAAAAGAACGAATGGTCTCTTTTTTCAATTTTTTTAGTCAACCTATCCCGCTTAGGATTCATACCAAGAACCCCTAGAATACTCAGCAACATAGTCCCGATAAAGACCAGATAGATGGCCTGGGGAGAAATATTTTTATAAATCAAACCTGCCAGCTGTGAACCGACGGCATAACCGATTGTTCCCCAAATTCGGATTTTCCCATATTTATAAGGACTTTGGGTTGCCAGTACATCCATCACGGTGCCCACTCCATTTATGAGCATCAAGACAAAACTATACCAGATGGCTAAGAGCCATAGATTATCGGCCTCCATAAAAAAGATGTCTCCTAGGATAATCAGGAAAAAACTGATAAGCGAAACCCTCTTGATGCCAAGAGTATCCGTTAACAGCCCCATGATTGGCTGAGCCAGCATGGAAGAAAAGAAAGAAGCTGATACGACGATAGATACTTGACCAGCCGTGTACCCCTTATCCAGCATATAAACAGATATCAAGGTCGAAAACAATGAATTAGACAGAAAATAAAAATTATACATCAAAAAATAAGCCAAATAGCTATTAGAAAACTTTTTTCCCATCATCAAAACCTCTCCAAAAATAGAATAGAGAGTGGGACAGAAATCGGTAATTCGTTAGAATTCGATTTCGTCGTCCCACCTCCGCACAGTTGAGTAGGGCTGTAAAAGCTGATGAAATCAGCGTAGTAGAGCCCACTCAACCACTGCGTCTTGCTCGACAATCCAAAGACAATTGAGAGGCTAGGACTTTTGTCCCAGCCTCTATCTCAGCTTGCAAAATAAGCACAAGCCTTTATTTAAATCTTTGCTTTCTAGCTCTTGCTTTAGCTTTTCTCGATTTCCGATTCTCGATATAGAAAATCAGGATAATAATGACAATTGGCAAGGCAATTAACCAGCGGTTGCTTAGCAAGTCACTATACCAAGTTTTATTATTTTCTTTCTTAGTGACTTCTTCTTTGGCAGACTGGGTGACAGAAACATCGACTTCCTCCACTTTCATCTCATCAGAGATCTTTGGAGAGAGCGTGTACAGATCATTTCCAGCCTTCAAGACACCATTCTCAACTACAGGCTTTGCCTTCGCGTCTTTTTTGATTGTCGCATAAAAATCTTCTGGCAGATTGTAAGTTTTCCCATTAATCTCCTGCTTCCCTTTAGAGAACAGTTTCTTGTACTCGTAGTCAGCATAAGATTTTTCGATCAAGGCATTTCCAAATGGATGGCGGTAATATTCACCGTCTTGGTCAGACCAGTCACCAACACCCATGATAACGCCAATCACGCGCTGGTTTCCACGCTTGACAGTTGCAATGTAGTTAAAAGCACCGTTCGGACTTGAGCCCGTCTTCAGACCATCTACTCCCTCTAGAGCATAACGAGCACCCGGCAGAGAGTAATTATAAGTCTCAAATGTTTCTTCATAAGGCGTGCCAGCCTTGACAGTTACTTTAGCCTGATTGGTATAATTTAAAATATCTGGATAGTTCTTTACAAAATTATAAACTAAAATCCCTAAATCACGCGCAGTCGTTTGATTGCTAGCGTAGTTATTATATCTCTGAGGAGTATAGTAGCCTTTGAAGGAAACTGCCGCAGCACCACTAGCATTAAACCATTTGGTGTTGGTCATGCCTAGTTCCTGCGCTTTCGCGTTCATCTTGTCCAAGAAAGCATCGGGATCGTTATCTGATAGGTAATTTGCCAGCATCACTGTTGTTGCGTTAGAAGAGGGTACAACTGTCATGGTAATCAGCTCAGAAACAGTATAATTGACTCCAGCCACGATTTTATTATTGGAAATTTCATAAATTCCCGCAACCGCCTGATCTTGCGGTGTCGCCTTAATCACCGTATCTAAACTGAGTTTTCCCTCTTTAATGGCTTCAAAAACCAAGTACAAGGTCATGATCTTACTCATGCTGGCTGGATCGCGAACCTCATCAATGTTATCCTGCCACAGTATATCGCCCGTATTTCCGTCAATCATCAAAGATGACTTAGGGCGATTGATTGCTTGTACATTTTCATTGGGATACATTTTTCGTGCCATATCTACCAATTCATCTGCCGCAGCAGAAAGCGGTGATAGAAAGGCAGACAAAATCAATCCAAACACCAAAAACTTCTTCTTCACATTTATCCTCCAAAAAAATTCATTCCTAACTAGTATATCATATTTTTAATCAAGTTTTTGATAAATATAAAAAATCCTATCTAAAAATTAGATAGGAAATAGATTGTTAGGCTTCTAATAAACTTAGAGCTTCTTTGTCTGCAATAATCACGACATCTTCATGGCCTTGAAGGGCGCTAGCTGGCACAGCTTCTGTTACCTCTCCTCGGACTGTTCCTGCGATGGCTTGAGCTTTAGAAGCGCCATAGGCAAAGAGGATGATTGATTTTGCATCTAAGATATTCCGAATTCCCATTGAGATGGCTTGAGTCGGTACGTCCTCTATCTTCTCAAAGAAGCGAGCGTTCGCTTGGATAGTTGACTGCTCCAAATCGACGATATGAACAGTACTATCAAAGCTAGTTCCAGGCTCATTAAAACCAATATGCCCATTGGTACCAATTCCCAAAATTTGCAAATCTACTGGATGGTCAGCCAAGACTTGGTTGTAGCGTTTCACTTCTGCTTCCACATCTGCTGCTGCACCGTTTGGCAAAAAGCTTTCTTTGAAAGGCTTTTTATTAAATAGCTGCTCATTCATAAAGTAACGGTAAGACTGGGGATTATCTTCTGAAAGTCCCACATACTCATCCAAGTTTACACTGGTCAACTCTGATAAATCTAGGTCACTGGCAATGATTTGCTTGTAAAACTCAATCGGGCTACTTCCTGTTGCCAACCCCAATGTTTTGGCCCCCTGAGCTAGCTTTTCTTTCAAGATTTCTAAAGCTACTTTTGCGCCTTCTGCTTGATTCTCAACACGAATAACTTTCATTCTGTTCTCCTATTTTTCTTGATTGATTCCTTATTTTATTATATGGTATAGACCAATTTTTGTCAAGTAGATTCTACTTAATTTTTTCAAATTTTACTGAGAGACTTAGCGTCAAATCATGGTATAATAAAAGCATGCTATTACCAATGATTATAATTTTTTTACTCGGAATTGCCCTTTTTACCACTGGGCTTTTCTTAAAAAAACATCTAGGTGGCAACTAATTTTTTTATGCCTGGGAATTTTCTTTATCAGTATTCCCTTTTTACTTGCCGCCTACTATATTTGGATCATGAGAACTATTTAAGGAGATAGAATGAATACTGCTGATTTTGATTTTCACTTGCCGGAAGAACTGATTGCTCAAACCCCTCTGGAGAAGCGAGACTCTTCTCGCCTGCTCATTGTAGATCGGGAAACTGGCCAGTTTAGTGACCAACATTTTGACAATATTATTGACCAACTTGAGCCAGGTGATGCCTTGGTTATGAATAACACTCGTGTCCTGCCAGCCCGCCTTTATGGAACCAAACCTGAAACCGGCGGTCATGTAGAACTCCTACTCTTGAAAAATACCCAAGGAGACTTCTGGGAGGTTCTAGCCAAGCCTGCCAAACGACTCAGAGTCGGAACGCATGTTTCTTTCGGCGATGGTCGTTTGACTGCCACCGTTACAGAAGAGCTGGAGCACGGTGGACGGATTGTTCGCTTTGATTATCAGGGCATTTTCCTAGAAGTTCTAGAAAGTTTGGGTGAAATGCCCCTGCCGCCTTATATCCACGAGAAGCTAGAAGACCGTGAACGCTACCAGACAGTCTATGCCAAAGAAAACGGCTCCGCCGCTGCTCCAACCGCTGGCCTCCATTTCACAGAGGAATTGCTGGATAAAATTGCGGCTAAAGGCGTTAAACTCGTCTACCTGACGCTGCATGTCGGGCTCGGAACCTTCCGTCCTGTATCGGTTGACAATCTAGAAGAGCATGAGATGCATTCCGAATTTTATAGCTTATCTGAAGAAGCAGCTGAGACCCTACGCCAAGTCAAGGCAAGCGGCCACCGCATCGTTGCTGTCGGCACCACTTCTATCCGAACACTGGAAACAATCGGCAGCAAATTCGAAGGCCAGATCCAAGCAGACTCCGGCTGGACCAATATCTTTATCAAACCAGGCTATCAGTGGAAGATTGTCGATGCTTTTTCAACCAACTTCCACTTACCAAAATCAACCCTTGTCATGCTGGTATCAGCTTTTGCTGGACGCCAACTGACACTGCAAGCCTATGAGCATGCTATCGCTGAGCGCTACCGCTTCTTCAGCTTTGGCGACGCTATGTTTATCAAATAATACAGGTGAATCTATGAATAAAATCGAAAGTAGGCATCGCCTCATTCGCTCCCTCATCATGGAAAAAAGAGTCCATACCCAGCAGGAACTCCAAGAACTACTGGAAGCAAATGGCGTCATTGTCACCCAGTCTACTCTCTCTCGTGACATGAAAACTCTCAATCTAGTCAAGGTGACCGAAAACGACAGATCTTACTATGTCATTAACAGTATCGCCCCTTCTCGTTGGGAGAAAAGACTGCGCTTCTATATGGAAGATGCCCTCGTCATGCTCCGCCCCGTTCAGCATCAAGTTGTCATGAAAACCTTACCCGGACTAGCCCAATCTTTTGGTGCCATTTTAGACGCTCTGGAATTACCCCAGATTGTTGCTACCGTCTGTGGAGATGATGTCTGCCTGATCATCTGCGAAGATAATCAAGCTGCTATCGAATGCTTTGATAAACTCAAAGAATTTGCACCCCCATTTTTCTTTAGCAAATGACAAAAAAAGAGTTGGATTTTCCAACTCTTTTGTCATTTTTAGCAAGATTTTTTGCCAAGAAAATTAGTAGAACTAATATCTATCCTAGCAATTTTACTCTCCTGCCAAGCGGAAAATAGTCTCAGCATAGATATCCATCGCACGATAGAGATCTTCCAAAGACGCTCGTTCATTGGCCTGATGTTCCGTCTGCTCTACACCTGGGAAAAGAGCGCCAAAGGCCACACAATTTGGCATAGTCCGAGCAAAAGTTGCCCCACCAGAGGACATAGCTGGACTAGTATCGCCAGTCTTTTCTTGATAGATAGTCATCAGCGTGCTGACTAGTTCACTATCTTTAGGTACATAAAGCGGAGCCAGATAGTCAAACTCTTCATAGTCCAGCTGGTAGCGCCCAGCAATCTCTGCTAGTTTTGCCACTAGCTGATCTTTATCCGCCAAGACAGGAATCCGAATATCAATACGGATTTCAGACTTTTCTGAGTTCAGTGTCAGACCTGCAATGTTAAAGGAGAGTCTGCCAGACGGTTCATCCGAAATATCACCAAATAAACGGCCGCCAGTCGCATCTTCTCCCACTGCTTCTGCAATAAAGGCCAAGGCAGGATGAGCTTGTAAAGGCTGTAAAACTGTCGCCAGCCGAACAATAGCATTGATACCTTCAGCTGCATCCTTGGCATGCTTAGACAGGCCGAGAACAGTAACTTGTTGGTCATTTTGCTCGTATTCAAAAGCAGCTGCCTGCAAACCTGCCACGACCTGCTCTAAAAGCTCCCCTTGATAGCTGGCCTTGCCAGGCACAACATTAAAGGCCTCTCCTGCTTCTAAATCCAGCTGATCAGAGCCAGTACCATGCAGCTTGACTTGCAAGAGGCCTTTCTCAGCATAGGTCAGAGGGAAGGAAGAATCTGGCGCAAAGCCGAGCGTCGCTGTTTCTTCGAGTTCATTGTACCGCCCCATACAGCGCCAAAGTGTCTCTTCGTCCGTACCAAAGATAAACCGAACCCGCTTTTTAAATTTTACTCCGCTATCTAGCAGAGCCTTGACCGCGTAAAGAGCAGCCATTGATGGTCCCTTATCATCTTGGACACCACGTCCGAAGATCCAGCCGTCTTTGATAGTTGCCTCAAATGGCGGGATCCGCCAATCCGCCTCATCACCTGATGGAACAACATCCAAATGACAGAGAACGGCCAGAAGCTCTGCTCCCTGACCGATTTCTGCATATCCGTAATAACCTTTAGGGTCAAGATAGGTAGTGAAACCTAAGCCTCGACAAAGCTCTAAAGTTTTTTCTAGGACATCTTGGATTGCTTGTCCAAAAGGTGTTCCATTTTCTCCTTCATTGAGTACCGAAGGGTAGGAAATCAAAGTCTTTAATGATGTAAGAAATTCATCTTTAACTTGATTTGTTATATATGTTTTCATGGAATCACCTCACTCACTCTTTATAGGAATGGAATGAATGTTCCAAGGAGAAGAAGGGCGATAGTCACTACAATGATAGCAACTACAAGTTTGCCCATGAATTTCCACCAAGTACCAATGTTGATACGTCCAAGTGCAAGAGCTCCCATCACAATACCAGATGTTGGTGCGATCAAGTTCAAGACACCTGAAGCAGATTGGTAAGCAGTGATAATCAAGCTAGGACGTACATTGACAAATTCTCCGAGCGGAGCCATGATACCCATAGTCGCGCTGGCAAGACCAGATGAAGATGGGATCAAGAATGACATAGGTAGATAGAAGATATAAGTCAAAACGATAAAGACTTGTGAAGACAGACCGCTCAGGCCTTCTTTACCCCAGTTGAGGATAGTATCAGTAATCATACCATCGTTCATGATAACTTGGATACCACGGGCAATCGCTACGATCAAGGCTACACTGAGCAAATCAGCAGCACCATTCATGAAGGCAGAGATAATCTTGTCTTCTTTAAGACCATAAACAACACCGATAAGGATACCCATAAAGGCGAAGAGCATTGCGCCTTCTGGGAAGTACCAAGTACCCAAAGCAGCTGTAGATGAGCCAACAATCTTACCGATAACTGGAAGACCAGTCAACCAAGTATTTAAGTCTCCAAAGAGAGTAATACCTAAGTCACTCCATGGAATGAAACTCAAGACCATCAAGACGAAGGTCAGTACAAAGAGAACAAAGACATGTTTTTGTTTCTTAGTAAGAGTTGAGTTGACATTTTCTTCGTCTTCACCAACATTGAAGAATTTCATATCTTCATCACGTGTTGCATAAGTGAGAGACTTAGTTGGATCTTTTTGAATCTTATCAGCATACTTGTAAACGAACCAAGTGCTAAGACCAGTTAAAGCAAACCAGAAAATCAAACGAAGGATAATCCCTTCACCAAGACCTACACCTGCAGTTGATGAAGCAATACCTGTCGCAAATGGGTTCAAAGTAGATGCCAAACATCCAATTTGTGAACCGAGCAAGATAATGGCAACCCCAGTCAAGCTATCAAATCCAACAGCCATCATAACTGGCACAAGGAGAGGATAGAAGGCCATGGTTTCTTCACCCATACCATAAGTTGTACCACCGAGGGCAAACAAAGGCATGAGGACCAAAATCAACATCTTTTCGCGGCCCTTGTACTTCTTCACAATAGAAGCAATACCAGTGTCTAGCATACCAGTTTCATTGACAACACCAAGGAAACCACCAACCATGAGGATGAAGAAGGCTACATCGATCGCTGCACTTGTCTCTTTAATCAGCGAGCCTTCCTCTGGATGAGTACCTAGCATCGCCCGAATCGGTGCCATGAGAACATCCCAAATCCCTTGCGGATTTTGAGGTTGGGCTTTATAAACACCATCCACAAAGGCACCCGCAGGGATGATCCAAGTCAACACTGCCATAATAGCAATGATTATCAACAAGACGGTATAAGATGAAGGCATCTTAAACCCTTTTTTAGCTTTTTCACTCATTTGTTTTTCCTCCTAATGTCTAACAAAGTGCAAAAAACCAACCACTTTCTTAAATAAATATTTAAGAAAAACGCTTTCTATTTATATTTATTTTACCACATTAAGGTCTAAAAAACTAGTATTTTTTGAAAATATCGCATTTATTTTCAAGAAATATTCCTAACTTGATATAAAGACGTTAGAAATACCATATATTTTACTAGTAAAATAGCTTATTCTTTTTCAATAATTGTTCCGCTTTCAGATTCAATCAAAGCGCCAAGATTTTCAAGGGAAGTAATAACTGCTTTTCCTTCTGGACGGCCGTTGACAAAAGCGATAGCTGCTTCTACTTTTGGAAGCATGCTTCCTGGGGCAAATTGGTCTTGTTTGATATATTCTTCCAGCTGAGCGACATTCACATGTTCCAACTTTTCTTGGTCTGGTTTGTTATAGTTGACAAAGACGTAATCTACACCAGTCAAGACGATGAAGAGGTCAGCTTCGACTAATTCCGCCAAGCGTTGAGAAGCAAAATCCTTATCAATAACAGCTTCAACACCAGCCAAATGACCGTTGTCTTCCTTGATGACTGGAATTCCGCCACCACCAGCAGCAACGACCACTTGACCAGCATTCAAGAGGGTACGAATTGTTTCGATTTCCTTGATATCAACAGGTTTTGGTGAAGCAACGACTTTGCGCCAACCGCGACCAGCATCCTCTTTGAAAGTCGCTCCGCTCTTTTCAGCTTCTGCTTTTGCTTCTTCTTCTGAATAGAAAGGACCGATTGGTTTGCTCAAGTTAACAAAAGCTGGGTCATTTTTATCGACAACAACTTGTGTCACAACTGAAGCAACATCTTTTTCGATGCCTTCATCCAAGAGAGCATTTTGCAAGGCATTTTGCAGCCAGAAACCGATGCTACCTTCTGTCATAGCAACAAGTGAATCGAGTGGGAAAGCAGGGTTCTTTTCAGAATCAGCAGCCAAGTGTTGGAGCAAAAGATTTCCAACTTGAGGACCATTACCGTGAGTGATGATCAAATCATCCCCATTTTTGATCAATTTTACAAGGTGCTTAGCTGTTTCCACCAAAGCTTCCTGTTGAGCTTTTGCTGATGGATCAGAAGAAAGAATCGCATTTCCTCCCAAAGCCACTACTATTTTACGATTTGCCATAAATTCTCCTTTATCACATTCAATTGAATGCCTTTAGATTTCTGTTTAATATTTTTTCAAATTTTTATAAGAAATAACAGATTTCCATCATATAAAAGAGGACTGGACTAAAGCTATTAGTCGCAGCCCTCATAGCTGTTGGTATTACGGTTTATAAATTATACTTTTGGAATGTAAAGGTTGCCGAGTGTAGCAGCCATAACAGCTTTGATTGTGTGCATACGGTTTTCTGCTTGGTCAAAGTGGCGAGCGTATTTGCTGCGGAAGACTTCGTCTGTTACTTCCATTTCTTCTACGCCAAATTTTTCAGCGACATCTTTACCGTAAACAGTATTTGTATCGTGGAATGCTGGCAAGCAGTGCAAGAAGATCAAGTCTTCATTGTCAGCTTTCTTCACCAATTCCATGTTAACTTGGTAAGGTTTCAAAAGTGCAACGCGTTCTGCGAATTTATCTTCTTCACCCATAGATACCCAAACGTCTGTGTAAAGTACATCTGCACCTTTAACAGCTTCGTCTGCATCTTCCGTGATGAGGATGTGTGCGCCGCTTTCTTTAGCAAAGCCTTCTGCCAATTCAACAATTTCTTTTTCTGGGAAGAGTTCTTTTGGTGAGAAGATGTGAACGTTAACGCCAAGGATAGCTCCTGTTACCAGCAAGCTGTTGGCAACGTTGTTACGTCCATCACCACAGTAAACCAATGTCAAGCCTTCCAAACGACCAAAGTTTTCTTGGACTGTCAAATAGTCAGCAAGCATTTGAGTTGGGTGCCATTCATCAGTCAAACCGTTCCATACTGGAACACCTGAGAATTCTGCCAATTCTTCTACCATGCGTTGGCTGAAACCACGGAATTCAATCCCGTCAAACATACGTCCCAATACTTTAGCAGTATCTTCTGTAGATTCTTTCTTACCAAGCTGAATATCATTAGCACCAAGGTATTCTGGATGTGCACCAAGGTCAATAGCTGCTGTAGTAAAGGCTGCACGCGTACGAGTAGATGTTTTTTCAAACAAGAGGGCGATATTCTTACCAGCAAGATAGTGGTGTTGAATATTGCGTTTCTTTAAGTCTTTCAAGTGAGCTGAAAGTCCGATTAGGTATTCTAATTCTGCACGAGTAAAGTCTTTTTCTGCAAGGAAGCTACGTCCTTGGAATACTGAATGTGTCATTCTGTTATTTCCTCTTTCTAGTTATTAAATTTCTATTGATAAATTGTCGAACACGAATTAAACTTCTTCACGTTCAAATGGCATAGACATACAACGAGGTCCACCACGGCCCCGAACCAATTCACTTCCGCGAATCTTAATCAAGCGAAGCCCGTATTCTTCCAAAATCTTGTTGGTTACGGTATTGCGGTCATACACCACTACCACACCAGGAGCGATAGTCAAGGTGTTAGAACCGTCATTCCATTGTTCACGTCCAGCTGCTACGATATTGCCGCCACCGCAACGAATCAAATGAACTTTTTCTACGCCAAGGTTTTGAGCCAGAAGCTCAGCCAAGTCACCTTTTTCTTCAACGATCTTCAGTTTTTCGTTTTCATAAGTAACGGAGTAAACGCGAAGGTCGCCTTCGATTTCTGGGTGAATGGTGAACTTGTCATAGTCAACCATAGTGAAGACAGTGTCCAAGTGCATGAATTTACGGTTGTTAGCAAATTCAAAGGCCAATACTTTCTTGAAGCCAACATTCTTCTTGAAGATGTTCACCAAAAGTTTTTCGATAGATGCTGCGTCTGTACGTTGAGAAATACCAACTGCCAATACATCTTTAGAAAGAACTAACTCATCTCCACCTTCGATACGAGTATCTTCTTCACGGTTGTAAACCAATTCCACTTTTCCAGCGTATTCTGGGTGATATTTGAAGATGTATTTACCGTAAAGTGTTTCACGGTTACGAGTATCTGCAAACATGTGGTTGAGCGATACGGCATTACCAATGGTAGCAAATGGGTCGCGTGTGAAGTAAAGGTTTGGCATTGGATCAATCGCAAATGGATAATCTGATTCTACCAAGTCAGTCAGACCTTTCGCTTCGTCAGGGATTTCTGGCAATTCAGCTTTTTGAACCCCGGCCATTGTCTTTTCAACCAACTCTTGGTTGTCCTTGATACCATGCAGCAATTCACGAATAGCTTTCTTCGTTTCGCGTCCACGAATATTTGCTTCTTCCAAATATTCTTCGATGAACTGTTCACGAATTTCTGGAGAAATCAAGGATTCAGCAGCCAATTTTTCGAGATAAAGAACTTCAATTCCTTCATCACGAAGAGCTTGAGCGAATGCATCATGTTCTTTTTGAGCATCTTCCAAGAAAGGAATGTCATCAAAAAGAAGACGTTCTAGGTAGTCCGGTAGCAAGTTTTCCAGCTCTTTGCCCGGACGGTGCAACATAACTTTTTTCAGTTTTCCAATTTCTGAGAAAACATGAATTGGATGTGTAGACATCTATTGTCCTCCTTTTCGTTGAGGTTTGGTTTCCCAATCCCTTTTATGCTATTATTCTATCACGAATTGGAAAGGCTTACACCTAAAATCTTACATTACAAATGCCAAATCCTTTGCGTTTTTTATAAAACATTATCATTTTTATTTATTTTAAAGCGTTTTCTTTGCATATTTTGATTGTTCTATTATTTTTAGGAATATATATTTTTTTAAAAAAAATATATGTTCAATTAATATTAGAATATGATCAAAAAAACTTTTAAATGTGTAAAAATGTTTGAAAAAAGCCAATCAAATGATTGATTAGCTTCCTTCAAAATATCTCATAAAGTAATCTTTATTCTTAAATGTCAATTTTTTATGCTCGTAGTCAATCACTCCTTCTTCTCTTAGTTTTTTTAGAACCTGATTGACTGTTTCACGTGTAGTAGCTCCTAGCTTGGCCAACTCTTTCATACTCATTGGAAATGGAAGTGTATTCTGCTCTTTGCACAGATCCATGCATAAAATAGATAAAGACTGGATCACGCGATCCGTAGCACTGGCTGAGACGACATTGCGCAAGCGCAATTCCTGAAATTCTAAAATCTGTGATAAACGCTTGGTGATAAACAACAGCTGATCGACATTCTTTTTTGAATAGTCTTCAAACAAGTCCATAGGAATGCTGAAATACTCGACATTGGTGACCGCGCTAGCCGTATAATGATAACGCTCATCGAAAAACATACCTCCATATGGAAACACACTATTCATTTTAATATAATCCATATAAGAAAAAGTATCAGTTGAATCATACTGTTCGATACGAACATAGCCTCGATGCAGGAGGAAAAGACGATCCCTGCGATCCCCCGAAAAGAAGATAATCTGTCCCTTGGGGATCTTGCGGAATTGAATCTCAATAGCAATCTTATCAAAAATTTCCACAGGAAAATGTGCAAATGCTGGATGCTGTCTAATAATCTGATAATGTTCCTTATTGATCATAATAACCCTTCTTACTTGCTATTAGTATTATAGCATAAATCCGCTTACAGGCAGAAAACAGCCATTATAAAAATAAGAAAGCCTAGCAAAACTAAAAGATGTGCCCACTTTCTATTCATGGGTTTTCTATCCGCCTGAACTTTTTTCGGCAGATAATTTCCCATAATTATAAAAACCACACCAACGATCACAGTTGCTATTTTACGGATATCAAAGTCCTCGTCTAAGCTCTCATAAATAGTCGCCATATAGAGTAAGACAAAGCTAAAGGGAAAGATCCAGCGAATAAGGTGTTTAAAAGCGGGATTTAAGATATCTTTAGCAACAGTAGACCAATAAATTATAACTTCTAGCAGCATCATGATAATTGGAAAAGCAGAAACTACTAGAAACTTAGGTAAAAAAGCATTTCCTTTTCCAGATAAGTCAAAGTGAATAGCCAAGTTTTCTGGTAATGTTTGATAGACCCAGACGGCATATAAAACTGGCAAGAGCATGACGCCAAGTGCCCAACCTAATTCTTGTAAACTATTTTTTTTCATTTTCGTTTCCTCCTCCAAGAGATTGAAACCAGACAAGAATTTCTTCAAAAACAGTGACATCTAAGCTGTAATAAATAAAGTTCTTCTGCTTTTCTTCTATGAGCAGACCGGCTTTCTTTAGCTGAGAGAGGTGGTAGGATACCGTCGCAGGAGTCAGCTCAAAAGCTTGAGCAATTTCCCCTGCTGACTTCGGACCATGCTTGAGCATTTCCAGAATCCCCCTCCGAACTGGATCAGCTAGGGCTTTAAGCGTTTGACTGATCCCCATGATTAGACCTTTCTTTCAGGTAAACTTTCAAGATTTTCTTGGTCAGAAAGACTAGTGCCACTACTTCTACCAAGAGCAGAGCTTCAACTGCAAGTGGCGGAAGAACGCCTACCTGAGCCAGAGCAGGCGCTAAGTCAATCAGGGCGTGAAGTCCCAGAGCGGCTAAAAAATACACTGGCGCCTTCTCCTTGACCGCCTTCCAAACCCAGAAGGTCAGTAGAATTTGGATGAGAATAGCCAAGATCCGTTCAAGAGCCAAAAGATAGATACTGCCAGCGCTCATGGAACGGACATTGTCAATAATTGCTTGAGGAATTTGAGCCAGCATCTGAGCATTCCCCTGAGTCACTACTTGAGCTATAACCCAAAGGTTTAAGAGACTAACAATACCAACAAACAAAGCCTCAATACCACCATGCCCCAAGCCATAGGCCACGCCATCCCTAAAGGTCAGTGGACGCTTCTTTTGCAGCCAGTAAAAGATGACCCAGCGACCTGTTTCTTCAAAAATAGCTGCCGCAGCAACAGCATAAAGAACGTATAGCCAAGGATTTTCCGTCCGCAAAGCAATAGTCCCATCAGCCTGAGGCTGTAAAACGATACGATGCAAGATATTTTCCAGAACCTGACTAGACAGATAAAAGCCAACTCCCCCTAAAAGAAAGACTAATAAAGAAATGTGCTTGGTCTTTTTAAAATAAACCAAAGGAACAAGGACTGCTCCTAAAATCAGCAGCATAGCAATCAAGATATGAATGGAAATCATCGTTTTTCTCCTGAACTGTTTAGATTTTTTTCTAAATAGATTATACATCTTTCTTTTCTTTCTGTCAAATCTATTTTGATTTTTTTCTAAATAGATTTCAATCTAAAAGTCATCAAGCTTTACTGCAATTAAAAACCAAAAATACGCCCAGATTTTCATCTAAAGCGTATTTTTTCTGATTTCTATTAGATTAGTTCATATTAACTCGGTGCCACTCATTGATGATATAGGCAATTTGACCGACCTGATCAATACCAACTCCGCTGATCTCCTCACTGGCTTCTGTGCTGCCACCTAGATAGGCTGTATAAAGTGCCACAATATAGGGCTTCTCCTCCATGACAATAGCATCAACATTAAGAGCCCCTCTAACATACCCAGGCTTTTGGTAAATTGTCAAATCGTATAAATAACGCTTGTAATATTCACCAGGGAAGGAAACACCGATAAAATAAAGAATGTCCTTGTATTTTTCTTGATTATTCCACAGATACTCCAGAACTTGAATATAGTAGTCCGTTGTTGTTTTATTCTCTCTACTAATCGTCTTGATTTTAGCTTTTGACCGACCATACCTTTCAAACATGCTGTAGGCCTTATCCATACCACCTAATCGCTCTGCTAGCGCATAAGCGGGCGTATTTTCAGAGTAGACTAGGGAATACTCCTGCATATCAGGAATAGACATGGCGCCATTGAAGGCCGCTACATAGTTATCGTGCTCTCCCTTGTATTCATAGCTGGTATTGGTAATATCAAACCGCTCTTCCAGCGATAATTTTCCTGCTGCTACCTCATCAACAACCAACATATTCAGGGGGAGTTTATAGGTAGATCCTGCTGTCATAGGCTGGGTATCATTCATGGCATAAGTTTGCCCACTCGTCAGATCTTTATAAGAAAAAGCAATCTGCGAAGAGTCAATTCCCATGTCATCCATGTAAGCCTGAATAACTTGTGGCAAGGTCATATTTGCATAATCGTAAGATAAACCCAAGGCTTCCATGGTTGGAAGGTCTTGCTCTATCACCTCTTGCTTCTCTTCCATCGTCTTGCTAGCACGCGCAGTCCCCTCAGACTTCGTTTCTTCTCCTTCTGTAGAATGTGAGGAAGCGATTGATTGATCTGCTTCTGCTATCTTTTTATCAGCTCGCTGTGGCTCCACCAAAAGACCCAAACAACAAATAAATAAGAAAACACCACCGAACCAGCAAGCCAGTTTCTTTATGTCATTTTTAATCAAAGTTTTTCTCCTAATATTTTAGTATTATAAAAGATTCTCATTAAAATAACAAGTAGAAAGGGCAATTTAAGGGCATTTAAAAACGAATCATTGCGATCCGTTTTATAATTCTATTATTTAGCTGCTGCGTAGAGTTCATCTACTTTCTTCCAGTTGATCACTGAGAAGAAAGCCTTGATGTAGTCAGGACGCACGTTGCGATATTTCACATAGTAAGCATGTTCCCAAACGTCCAAGCCGAGGATTGGTGTCTTACCTTCTGAGATTGGTGTATCTTGGTTCGCTGTTGAAGTTACTTCAAGTTTCCCTTCTTTGTTGACAACCAACCATGCCCAACCAGAACCGAAACGAGTTGTTGCTGCTGCAGTGAAGGCTGCTTGGAATTCTTCGAATGAACCGAATGTCGCATCGATCGCTGCTGCAAGTTCTGCTGAAGGAGCTGTCTTTTCAGGAGTCATCAATTCCCAGAAAAGAGCGTGGTTCAAGTGTCCACCACCGTTGTTGATCACTGCTTGACGAATATCAGCCGGAATAGACTCAACATCTGCCAACAGTTTTTCTAAATCTTCACCAATTTCAGGGTGTTTTTCAAACGCTGCATTTACGTTATTTACGTAAGTTTGATGGTGCTTGTCATGGTGAAGGTGCATTGTTTCCTCATCGATGTAAGGTTCCAAAGCGTCGTATGCATAAGGTAGATCTGGTAAAATAATTGCCATTTACTTGTCCTCATTTTCTTTATTATTATACAAATCATAACGTAAAAACGCACATTTTTCAACTATTTTGCTTATAAATTTTGCTAAGCTTTTAGAAGTTTCCTGTTGCGATTTTCAGCAAGGCGAGCTCGAAAAGGTAGTCCTTGTCATAAAGGCCAGACTTGATCTGGTAGTCCGTTTCAATCAAGCAGGTCAGGGTTCTTTTAAGAAAGCTGAGGCTAAGCCCACGCACATCCTTTAGTGCAAACTTGACTTGGAAGGGATTCATCTTGCGTCCAAGATAGTCTGATAAATCCGACACGATTTGGCTCTCGGATCGGCCATTGTCCGCCAAAATCTTGACCTGAGTAAACATCCGAAACTGGCCTAACATGATGGCAATCAGCTTGATTTCATCTTCACCCTGCAAGGTCAGATCGCGCACCAAACTCCGTGCAGCATCAATTTGTTTCTGTAAAATCAGCTGAGTCAAATCAAAAATATTGTCCTGCAAGGTTTTGGGAATGGCCTCAGCGATATCTTCCAGACTGACTTGCCCCGACTCTTTGTAAGACTTCAGAAAAGCCAAGTTCTTACTGATTTCGCTAAAATGAAAGCCTGATTTGATCAGCAAATGGTCAAAAGCCTTCGGAGCGAACTCCAGACCTTCAAGCTGGGCTTGTTTGGTAAAATACTGACGTAAGTCTGCTTCCTTAATCTCAGCTGCTTCAAAGATCTGTCCATCTCGCTTGAGTATCTTGACTAGTCGGCGTTTGCTGTCTAGCTTGCCTTCCGCAAAAATGACCAATTTGGTCGTGCTACTAGGATTTTCCAAATACTGCTCAAAGGACTTGACCTCTTCATCCGATAAATAGCGCTTTTTCGCTGTTGTTAGATCCGCAAAATGATCTAAAATAATAATCTTTTCATCCGCAAAAAAGGGCAGGCTGACTAAATCTAACTCCACATCTGCATAAGACGTTTCTTTCATATCAAACAACGTGACATTCAAATCCGCTGGATCGTAGTTGATCTGCTTCATAAACTCGTCTTTTAACAGCTCAAATTGCCCCAAGTCGTCTCCCGTCAAAATCGTTAAAGGCGGAAGGTTTTCGGGAGTGATGTTTCTAATTTTTTCAATTGCTAACACAGTGGCACTCCCTTCTATTCTCTTGATTCTTAGTCATGTATAAATTGTAACAAAAAACAGCAGGAAAGTCTGCTGTTTTTTATCATTCTGACTAGAATATCAGAGACTAAAAGAATTGCCCCAACTGCATGATGATTGTGACCAAGAGGGTGATAAGAAAAAGAATACCGCCTAACATTGCAATCATACTAAACTCTTGCTTCTCTCTTTTCAACGGTTTTCTACGATTATCTAGCTGCTCTTTGATATGTTCCTGCAGAATTCCCTTTTTCTTCTCTGGCATGATTTTCCTCCTTTACTAAATCTGCATAAAGGAACTTGCCCTCATCGAAAGCAAGTTCTCATGTATCTGGTTAAAGAATGGCCTTATATTGCTCCAAACTAGCCTGATTAGCAGCCTGTTTCTGTCTAGTAAGTGCTGCTTCCATCTCTGATGAATGGGCAAGGGCACTTTGAATTTTATCCACCATGCCTGAGACATTTTCTGGCGCATAAATGTGATCATCCGCAATAAATCGACGACTATGGCAAGTATTTTTGAAGCTGAGAATCAACATGTTGTTCTCAAAAGCTGTGCGACAAGCATTTAGGATTTCATCGCTGATATTGATATCCAGATACAAGTCACAGCGAGCAAAAAGTTCATTCACCTTAGCTGGACGAATATTAGGGTAGAGGGAAATATTCGGATAGCGATTTAATTCCATCAAATGGCTTGACAT
>NZ_RJPU01000001.1:0-591927 GCF_003943535.1 Streptococcus cristatus | reverse complement strand
CATTTTCTGGCGCATAAATGTGATCATCCGCAATAAATCGACGACTATGGCAAGTATTTTTGAAGCTGAGAATCAACATGTTGTTCTCAAAAGCTGTGCGACAAGCATTTAGGATTTCATCGCTGATATTGATATCCAGATACAAGTCACAGCGAGCAAAAAGTTCATTCACCTTAGCTGGACGAATATTAGGGTAGAGGGAAATATTCGGATAGCGATTTAATTCCATCAAATGGCTTGACATTTCTGTGATGGCTCCAACATGGAAATGTACATTTGGCAGCTGAGTCAAGAGCTGCTCTATTTGCTCAAGCTGATCACTATTGGTCAAAATCAAGGCTTCTGGATTCATATTATTAAGACGCTGGTAATCATAAATATAACCAATATTGTGGAAATAGACTTTTTCTTCCGGTGTTGCCAAGCTTTGAATTTTCTCATATACCTGCCTGTCCTGAACAGCGATGCGGATATTGCGATGAGGCATTTTCATAGCTACTTTCATATTTCCAGGTAAGGCTTCTCCGATAGGCTCCTGCCAGAAGAGAACATCCTCTGCACGAGCATTTTTAGGACGAAGAGCGTAGGCCACCAAGAAGGGNGTNGCTAGAGAATTATAAATAATNCGATCTGTATCATATCCACGATATTGCAGATAAAAGACGACAAATTCTTGTTTGGATTTAAAGATGTGACGCTTTCCTTCAAGTGTCAAGATGATATCACCAGTCAGATGATTTTCCATAATCACCACGACATTGTTCTGGTCAAAATAGCGAGTATGGGTCGGANGTTGTGTCTGATCATAGGTTATTTGTGCGAAAAGGCGTCCTTTGCGATTATAGATATCTGCTGCTCGAACCTGCCCCTCTGTATCCAACCATTCGACAGCCCGCACACGTCTTTCATGCGTTGGTTGGTGATAAAAAATATTGGCACGCTTCTTGCCCATATCCAATATTTCGCCATTTACATTGCTAGAACGAATCTCCCATAGNTGCGGTTTGGGGACAAGATTAAAATATATCGGCCGGCCTTCCGGTGTNTCCAAATCTCCTGTAAAATAACTGTAAGGAGACTCGACATCTGGTGAAAGATAGCCATCGTCTTGTACAACAACAACAGGACAATCAAGTCCTGTTGCTTTTAATGAACGTAACAAATCAAAACTTGCTTGATCATAGCGGTCAAACAAACAAATCATAGTGGTTATGCCTTTCTTTCTGAATCCTACTTAGTTGGTCTGAGCNGATCGNACNAGATCAGACCAGCGCTGGGCAATATGCTCATCAAGGTAAGGCTCAGCTACCTCATAGGATACACGGGATAAATCTTCCTGAGAATGTTGAGTTAATAGCTGAACAATCTTTTCTGCGTACTCTGTCGTCATGGCATCTAGATCATCTGGACGAGCCTTAGGAATCAGGTAGCCATTTTCTCCATCGCGGATAAAGGTCGGATTGCCATAACGGACATCAAAGCCAATGATGGGCAGGCCAGAACCAACTGCTTCTAACAGAGTCAGACCAAAGCCTTCACTTGTTGATGCTGCTAGATAAGCGGAATAATTTTTGTAAACATCCGCCATATGATGATGGCCCATCAGACGAATATACTCTTCTGCTTGCAGATCCGCAATTAGCTTCCGCAGCATAGCTTCCTCACCACCGGTGCCATAAATATCAAAGGTGATTTCCGGTAGTTGTTCATGCGCCTTCACTACAGAATGAATCAGCCAATCGATATGCTTTTCACTGGCCAAACGAGAAGCTGTCATCAAACCAAAAGGTTTCCGCTGACCTTCTGGTCGGCGCAGCTGATCCAAGCTACCCACAGGAATAGTTAAAATATTCTTCGGCTTGATGTCGGTATATTGAGCAAACTGCTCTTTCAGAAGCTCTGTTTGAGCATCCGTCGAATTGATGATGTAGTCCACTTCTTCTGCGTATTCAAATTGATACTCGTAGTAATTATTCCACAAGATATACTCTTTTTCTGCGGGATTTTCACTAAAGTGGTCTGCGTGAACGATGACAGCTAGTTTGGCAGCCCCCTTATTGGCGAAGATTGGCTGGCCAATATCTGTCTCCCGGTCTAGAATCAGTAAATCCTTGTCTGTCAACTTCAAGCTTTTCATGAAATGAGCAACAAATTCCTGCTTGGAGTAGAAGACCTGATCTGGAAAGCGATAAACTTGCGTTTCTTGTTTACCGTCTACTTCATCGATAATCTCTTCGTAAGCCACACTACCATCTTCATTGAGCCAAGTCCGTTGGTAGAGACGAGCCCGACCATCTACAGGACTATAGTATTCAATAAAGTTTTTGGTATACGTATAATATTCTTTCTGAATGAGACAGCCACGCGAAACAATCTCTGCCCGCTCAATCAGTTCATTATCCATATCGCATGAATAGCACGTTACGAAATCATTATCTCCAAACAAGATCCGAAAGGTCTTATTCTCAGGATTACGGACGATTTCTAGAGGTTCCCTATCAAAACTAGCTAAGACTTGTGCCAGAGTGTAGGTCGTTGGAGCAATCTTAACATCTGTAAAATACTGATAGAGCCAAATGACCTCAGAGTCTTCAAAGCCGATATTCTTCGTCAAATGTTCAATATTATCGGCTGAAATAAAATCCATAAAGATGAATTTTGCCTCTAAGCCCACACTGCGAAGCAATTTTGCACGATAAATTTGTGCGTACTCAACCCCGCTGCTTGCCCAACCAATTCCTAGGTTGATGTTATAAATTGTCATAAACCATGTTCCTCTTACAAAAGATTATCTTTTTTAATTCTTGAAAGGCGTTTGATGATTTTTCCTTTCTTCTTTTTCCCTTTTTCTTTATCTTCGTCTTTAGACTTTTTGACAGGAGAAGTGAAGTAAGTAACGGGAACAGAGCTATCTGTACCTGTCTTAGCAAATGTTTGCTCAATATTCACAACTTCTTTTTGTGGAGCAGAGATTTCTACTGGGACTTCTTCCTCACCAAAAATATCTGATTCGTTTACTTCTTCTTCGTGCGCTTCAAGAGAAGCTTCATCGAATAGACTTTCAGCTTCAACTTGCTCATTTGGAGCCTCGTCTTCTTCCAAAGGTGTATCAAACAAACGCGTAGCTTCATCTTCCTCTAAAGGAGTATCAAATATGCTTGCAAATTCGTCGTCTTCCGAAGCTTCCTCGATTAGACTTGCGATGTCAATTTGACCCTCTAAAGTTTCTTCGTCTAGAATCTGACCAATTTGACTAAGAAGCTCCTTGATTTTTTCCTTTTGCGCCTTATAGAGTTGTTCCGTTTCAAGACGTTTTTTCGTCAATTCATCGATCTCTTCAAGGATAGACGATCTTACTTGTAAGAAGTCTTTCTGAGCTTTCTCTAGAACCTCTTGAGCCTCTTTTTCTGCCTTTTCATGTGCTTCAATAATCAGCGATTTAGCATAAACAACGGCTTCACCGATTTCTCTTTCTTGGTTCTTTAAAGCATCAATTTTTTTACGTAAAGATTCAATTTTCTCATTCTTTTTACGAATTTCACTATCAAATCCTTCTTCTAGCGATTCAATGTATTCTTCAACTTCCTTGGCACGATAGTTACCAAATAGGGTCTTTTTAAGTCTCATTCTGCTCCCTCTATTCTTCATTTATTCTAATTATATACTATCTTATCAATTGTAGCATAAAATGACGCTTATTACCATTGTTTTATAAGTCTCCAAGCAAAAAAATCCAACACCACAGGAGCAAATAAAATTCTATCCATCTGCTAGTTCCATGGTTCTCTTAGTTTTGTAACCTTATTCTTTTATAAGCAAAAACACCTGAATAGATGACATATAATCCATTCAGGTATTTCATAAAAGGTAACTAGATGTAAACGCATCTATTTTAGAAATCGAGATCTACCCAGCTGAGAGGTGTATAGCCAAGAAGTTCAACGCCATCATATTCTACTGTTTTAACGATCTCTTGAATATTCGTTTTTAGCTCTTCTATTGATCGGCTGTCTGACTCATCTAATACTAGATCATCTTCCACAATAAATAGTGGCTTTTGATAGCGGTCATAAAGATTATTCATAGCTAGGCGAAGACCTACAGGATCAATTGGATTCTTATTGGTGTTATTATAGCCATATTTATTGATAAAGACTTCTTGAGAATTACTAGATGCATGGTAACTAAAGCTAACAAAATCAACCTTTCCGACGCGTAAGTCAAAGAAGTCATCATTTTCAATATCCAAAGCAATCTGCTCACGTTCTAAACGGCGCAAGAAATGGTTTGGATAAGAACCACGAACTTGTACATCTGTAAAGACATAGTTTTCACGGTTCCTAACTTCTGCTTCCATCGCATCAATCGCACTATCTAGATTCTGACTATAGTTACGACTAACTACCAACATGCCGCCAAATTGAAATTCTGGATTGATTGATTTTCCAAGCTTAACAACACGTGCCGAAGCGACTAATTGATAGTGAGCTGCCTGCCAGATTCGTTGGTTCCGATTTTCTCCCTCGTCAAAAGACAGACCGCCACCAAGATATGGTAAATGGTGTAAAATATTAAATTCATTAAAGGTAATCCAATATCTTACCTTGTCTTTAAAATGTCTGAAAACAGCTTCTGTATAATGCTCATAAAGTTCAATCATCTTGCGGCTCTTCCACGCACCGTATTTTTCATACAGATGAAGGGGAAGATCGAAATGACTTAAAGTTACAATCGGTTCAATATCCTTTTGCAACACTTGATCAATGATAGCTTCATAATATTTCAAACCTTCTTCACTTGGCTGCGCTTCTTCTCCAGTTGGGAAAATGCGTGCCCAAGAGATAGAAATTCTATAAACATTGAAGCCCATCGATTGAATCATATTCAAATCACTAACATAATCCGGTTGACTCGCTAAAGTAAATTGTCCCAGAAGATCATAGGCACCTATTGGTACTTTTTTGTAGTTGATTTCCCCTGTCAGTACTCCTATACGTGGTTCACTAATTGGTAATACATCCGTCGTTCCCAAACCTTTATTGCTGTTGGGCATCGTATTTCTAATCATAATGACTCCTTTTGATTTTGTGAATATATGTGGATACTATTGCATCCTCTAGTATCTTTAAAATTATCGCTGGTCTTTCTTATTCTGAGCGATAGAAGCCAATCCAGATAATGTACTAGCGACATTTTTTAAGTCAGGAGAAATTGGCTGTAAACCTGGTCTTACCATCTGATATGCCTCTTGATCAGTCACGCTCAAGTTTGGACTTGTAGATACTTGAACAGACAAGCTTTCTTGAGATAGTGCAACCGCCTCTGAAAGTTCCTGAGATGCAAGGTTCATACTATCAAGCGATTCTTGTTGATAGGCAAGACGCATTGACTCTGTGCGAGACAAGCTAAGTGAAAGAGATTCTGAGACTTGTAAACTATGTGATACTGACTTAGACTCTGAAACACTCTGTCTGTAAGAAAGCAACTCTGAGACTGAAATGCTATAAAACTCAGATAAGGAAACTCTCACAATACTTTGACTGATTTGCTCTGATTCACTCAGGGAAATCGACTCACTCAAACTAAAGGAAGTGGAGATGCTGACACTATGACTAAGAGATTCTGAAAGACTGATAGAGGTTGAGGTGCTCTGACTAACCGACTCTGAAACTGAAATTAACTTGCTCTCATATGCAGATTGGGCAACAGAAGCACTAACTGAGAGTGAAGAACTGAGCCAATTGTACTCTGAAATTGATTGACTCAAACTTAAAGAAGTTGAAAGGCTTGCACTCTCACTTAATGATTCAGAGATACTGAGGCTCTGGCTAAGGCTTTCAGACTCGCTCAAACTCAAGGAGCTTGAAACACTCAGGCTTTGACTCAAGGATTCTGAAACACTGAGGCTCTGACTAAGACTTTCAGACTCACTCAAGGAAACTGATTCACTTAAACTAAAGGCAGTTGAAAGGCTTGCACTCTGACTGAGAGATTCTGAAACACTCAGAGAGAGTGAAGCACTCTGACTAATAGAGTCGGAAAGCGATGTTAACTTGCTTTCCAATTCAGATTGGGCAACAGAAGCACTAACTGAGAGTGACGAACTGAGCCAAGTATACTCGGAAAGTGATTCGCTCAAACTAAATGAAGTCGAAAGGCTTGCGCTCTGACTCAAGGATTCTGACACACTAAGACTCTGGCTTTCTTGTTCAGATTGACTGACTGAAATTGACTCACTGAGGCTCAAAGAGTGTGAAGCGCTGACACTTTGGCTCAAGGATTCTGAAAGGCTGAGACTCTGACTAAGGCTCTCAGATTCACTCAAAGAAGCGGACTCACTCAAACTGAAGGAGCTTGACGCACTGAGGCTTTCGGATTCACTCAAGGAAATTGACTCACTCAAGCTGAAAGAAGTGAAGACGCTCACACTCTGACTGAGAGATTCTGAGACACTAATAGACTCGGAAATTGATGTCAATTGGCTTTCCAATTCGGATTGAGCAACAGAGGCACTAACCGACAATGAAGAACTTAACCAAGTATACTCGGCAATGGACTCACTCAGGGAGATTGACTCGCTCAAAGAGATTGACTCGCTGAGACTGAGAGAAGTTACTGTCCATTCACTCAAAGATTCTGACAGAGAAAGGGACTGGCTATAGCTAAGTGATTCTGATAGCTGCTGACTCTCCTTGGCTGATTCAGATTCGAAAAGAAGTTGAGAAAATGCTTCACTCAAGGATAGAGACTGACTGATGCTCAAAGATTCAGATGCCGAAAGGCTAAGTGAAGTAAATTCAGACTGAGCCAACCATTCAGAAGTAGAGAGGCTCAGGCTAGTACTAAGAGAAATCAAGAAAGTATCCGGCTTATTCTCGTTTACTGAAAGTGAATCAGCTTCCTCCTCATAAACTGAATCTGAAAGACTCATAGAAGTCTCTTCTAAGGCACTTAGAGACTCAGATTCTGAAAGGCTCAGACTGGCACTAATGGATTCTGACAGAGAAGCTGACTGACTATCCGCTACCGAAGTTGAAACGAATTCGCTAAGAAGGATAGAAGCCGACTCGGAAAGACTCTCGCTTGCACTGATAGAAGCGGATAACCATTCACTCTCATAAAGTGAATCTGATTCTGATATGCTGAGAGATTCAGATTCAAAGATACTCCAGTATTCAGACTCAGAAAGACTCTCACTGGCACTAATAGAAGCGGATAACCATTCACTCTCATAGAGTGAATCTGACTCTGATATGCTGAGAGATTCAGATTCAAAGATACTCCAGTATTCAGACTCAGAAAGACTCTCACTAGCACTAATAGAAGCGGATAACCATTCACTCTCATAGAGTGAATCTGACTCTGATATGCTGAGAGATTCAGATTCAAAGATACTCCTGTACTCAGACTCGGAAAGACTCTCACTTGCACTGATAGAAGCGGATAGCCATTCACTCTCATAAAGCGAATCCGACTCTGATATGCTGAGGGACTCAGATTCGAAAATACTCCAGTATTCAGACTCGGAAAGACTCTCGCTGGCGCTGATAGAAGCGGATAGCCATTCACTCTCATAAAGCGAATCTGACTCTGATATACTGAGAGATTCAGATTCAAAGATACTCCAGTATTCAGACTCGGAAAGACTCTCACTCGTGCTAATAGAAGCGGATAAGGATTCATCCTCAAGAGCCAGCTCAGATTCTGAATCTGACTGATCGATAATGTGAGAAGAAGAGTCTAAAGAATAAGTCTCTAATGAATCCTTCTCCCACAGCGAATCTTGAAGAGAACTCTCGCTTGTTGAAACAGAGCCACTATCGAAATGTTCAGCAGACAAACTCATTGAGGTCGAAACGCTCATTGATAAACTTTGACTGACATTTTTTATCAGATCATCTACTACCAAGCTATTGTTGGCTTGAAAATCCTCAAAGTCTTCCATAATAGAAATTGGCCCTGTCTGTGGTTTTAATTCTTCATTAATACCTAACACAACCTGATTCTGCTCTTGGGGTTTTCGGCTAATCGGTTTTAAGATGGCTGCATCCGGATCATAATAATTATCATCCTCCGTCACCAATCGTTTAAACTTCGATATAACGCGCTTAAACCCCTTTGCTTTTGCTTTATTGTTCTTACCCATAAATATACATTTTCTCCCGAATGCAGTTATATCCTTATTATAAAGTCTATAGCACAATCTGTCAAAACTTTAGCCAAAGAAAACCTCTAATTTCCCTGTAGGCTGAACATTGACATAACTAAGCGCCATATTTTTTATAATTTTAAGATTCATGTCTGCATTCATTCTCTTATATGACTCAAAAGCCTCTTTATGAAACTCATATACAGGATTCTTTTGCGCATAACCTTGACTAACCACTAAAGTTTGAAATTGTTGGAGATAGTCAACTTGCTCCACCCAGCAATCATCCACTGCTCTTAACACTGCAATACGTTGAAGCTGCCCAAATAGTTCTGAATCCTCAATTATATCGCGTTTTCGCTGATATTCTTCAATGAAAAGCTTTGATAGGAACTTCTTAACTTGACGAATGTTTGTCACATCTAAATCTCTTGGAATGTCTTGACAATAGTAGCTAATGTTATCCAAAACAAATCGATACAAATCGGCCTGCTCTCTAAATGGATGCTTCTTCATATAGGCGTCCATAGCATCTGATAAAACAGATAAAAAATATTCTAGTTTAAAGTCAGAATGAGCAATAATGTCATTGCGCTTATTATAAATGATTTGCCGTTGAATTCGGATACTTTCGTCATACTGCTCCGTTGATCGTCTTGAAGCAGCTGCCGCATTATCGCTGTTTCTCTGAGCTTCTGTCACCTCATATTTAATACGAACCGATTTTAGATGAACCTTCTGCTTTTCCTCTGGCTTGGAGACTTCTTTCTGATAAAAATCATTGATCCACTTACTGCCAGTCTTTGTGATAATATCATCTTCGAGTGAAACAAAGAATTTACTTAATCCAGGCGCGCCTTGACGACCTGCACGACCACGAAGCTGCAAGTCCACTCGTTCACTGGACATTCTCTCTGTTCCAATAACCGCCAGTCCGCCTAATTTAGCAACGCCTTCTTCTAAAATAATATCCGTTCCCCGACCAGCCATAGAGGTTGCGACGGTTACCGCAGAACGCCGACCAGCCTGTGCAATCATCTCTGCTTCTTTTGCTGCATTGTAGGCATTTAGCACATTATGAGCAATTCCTTCCTGCAATAGGAGCATAGAGTAAATTTCTGACATTCTTACCGATCCTGTCGCAATCAGAACTGGCTGCCCCTTTTTGTGTAGTTTTTTAATATAATCCAAAGAAGCATAAAGTTTTTGAGGGATAGTTAGATAAATCTCATCTGGATAATCAATCCGTTGATTGGGTTTTCTAGTTGGTACAACGACTACTCCCAAGTCATACACTTCACGAAATTCATCTTCACAGACCTTCCCTGTACCCGTCATCCCCGCCAATTTAGGAAACATCTTGAACAGATTTTGATAGGTAATAGAGGCCATGGAGCGTGTTTCTAAGGAAATCTTTACGCGTTCTCTCGCTTCCAAGGCTTGGTGCAAACCAGATTGGAGTTTATTCCCTTCTAAAACTCGCCCTGTTGCCTCATCCATCAACTTGACTTCGCCATTTTCTACAGTATACTGACGATCTTTTTCAAATAAATGATTGGCCCTTAAGGCCAAATTGATTTGACGGATCAGTTGGTAGTTATTTGGATCGTAGGCATTTTGTACACGGAAGTAGACTTCTGCTTCCTTGACACCTTGTCTCGTCAACCAGACTGAAGTCCGAGTCGAATCCAGCTTAAAATCTTCCTCTTCCTTCAAGGTCTTAACAAATTCATCGCAGGAAAGAAACAGATTAGACTGAACCCGAGGAGAGCCTGATATAATCAGAGGCATCTGTGCACTATCCAAGAGAGCTGCATCAACCTCGTCTACTAAACAGAAATAGAACTTAGGCAAAAATTTCTTTGCTTGAGAGGTCGCTAAATTTTCTTCAAGGTAATCAAATCCCAGCGCACTATGTGTTGTATACACAATATCACTTTGATAAATCCGCTGCTTTTGCGCAACCTTCAATCTTTTAGCTGGATTTTCTGAAACACCAATCCCAACTGTCATTCCTAAGTAATGAAAAACAGGAGCCATTTGTTTAGCATCGCGTATCGCCAAATATTCATTGGCCGTAACCAAGATGGTGCTGTTTCCAGTCAAAGCATTTAAGTACAAGGGAAGAATTGCTGTTAGTGTTTTGCCCTCTCCCGTCCTCATCTCGGCAATCTGATTGTCTTGCATGACTAAGGCACCTAAGATTTGTACATCGTAAGGGTAGAGCCCCAAGACGCGCTTAGCCGCTTCACGAATGGTGGCATAGGCTTCTGGTAAAATTTCCTGCAGCCTTTCTCCCTTAGCAAGACGTTCTTTAAACCATTGAGTTTTGGACTGCAATTCTTTATCTGACATGGCTGCATAATCGTCAGAAAGCTGATTAATCTTTTCTAAGATTTTTTTATAACGCCTTAGTTTAAAGGAATTAGCTAAATGTAATTTTTTAGGCTTCATTCTTTCTCATCCACTCTTCCGTTTTCTCCAAGTCTATTTTTTGAAGCAAAAAGGACTGATCCAACAAATAATCAATTTTGGTTAGTACCCGTGGCCTATTTTTCAGATGGGCATACTCTTTTACTCTAGCTGAATTGAAGCGTTCCAGCAGCAAATCTCTAAATAAAGGATAATTCACCCTATTTCGATAGCGATCAAGAACGTGCTGATAATCCAATTCTGGCATGAAATCATCAGTCACTAAAGCATAGGCATTTTCAAATTGCTGTGAGTAAAGTAAGGCTGCCATATTTGAAATCGGCCCATAGCCAGCAAAAGCGACCTTTTCAAAAGAATATTCTCGAGCCAGCTTTTCAATTGTTCCAAGTAAGATTTCGAAGAACTCTTTTTCCATATACAAAAGAGCGTCTTTGTAGGAAGAATTGACTACCAACAAATTTGGAAAATGCTCCCGAACAATTTCTGGAATGTAGCCCGTCCGATTGAAATCAGGCTCCGTAAAGCAAACGTAAATCGTCTCTTGATTGACGTCCTTATGCAACAATTTCGAAATCCAATAGCGATCGACAGTATAATCTGCCACACCTTCTTCGGCAATATAGATGCTTTCAAACAAGAAACGATGGCAACCTGAACTCACTAATTGAATTTTATAATGATGGGTATTGTTAGGAACGCGGACGCTCATGGTCTCACCCTGCTTAATGATTTGATTAAAAATCTCCTCATCACGCGCATTCATAAATTCAATCTTCAAGTAGGTCGAATTTTCAGGAAGAGTCTCCAGATGGCTGCCAAAGATATATTTTTCTCCTCGCTTCAATTCAGGAAGCTGACTTGTATTTCGTAAAGCCTGATAGTTTGCCTGCGAATGCCATTCATGAATGACTGTACCAGACGGCATGAACTGATTCTCATATAAAACATGCCCATCTGCTAGCAGCTTCACAGACGATCCATATAGATACTGTGATACACTTTGCATATCCCAATAAGCAAAATAGATTTCTTCCTTGTATCTCACGAATCAAACTTCCTTTCAAAACTATTCACTAATAAAGTTTTATATTGATTAAAGAACCATTCGACAATTCCTTGCGTATCATCATTGTGTCGTCCAGTCAATCCTTTACTAATGACATTAACGCGATAAGCTCGCTTTCCTAGCTCTTCTAGCATATCAGGGTAGGCCGTACCATCGTAGTCATCATGATACATATAAGACACAATAAATTTCGTCCTTGAAAAATTAGCTTCTTTGAATGCTGTCCAGAAGTGCTCATTAAGTTGAGCTATTCCTTCCTCTGATAATTCTCCTGTTGTACGAAGCACCAAATCTAAAGAAGTAGGAAAACCTCCAGGACGAATCGTGGATTCATTCTCTGCAATATCGCCTAAATTTACTAAGGGCTTACCAACAATCACTGCATGAGGCTCTAACTTGGAAGCATAATACAGGGCTCCAAAGGTCCCCATTGATAGTCCGGATAAGGTCAACTGATCCCTTGTAAAGCCTAATTCATCTAAGCAGTGATGAATAACCTGAACAAGCTTTTGCTCTAGCTCTTCTGAGCCGAGATAGAAAGCACCACCCTCAGAACGTGGATCTCCAATCAACAAGAAAGGCGCTCCCAAATTGTTCATCATCCAGTATCCCTCAAATCCTTCAGCTGGACGATAACCAGAAAAATAAATATTGAGAGGTGGCTTCAAATCACCAGGATGGAAATAGTAAATCAATTCCTCTCGATTTTTATCCACAACACGATTTCCACCAACCAACAAGTCCCCATAACCTAAATGAGAGTGGCGATGGTGGAAAGGTCCAATTTTCACAATGCCTTGCCCTTTTGCTTGGACGCTGACGCTTAGGTAACAAGAATCGCTGGTATCCAAAATGAGAGGCTTATCAAAAGCTTCTTTATCATAAATCCACTCTTGCATTGGAGAGCTTCCAACTGGGTAGCCTCTGATGACATAACGAAGCAAGCAATCATCCGAGTGCCTGAACTCTGGCCACAAATCCAAAGGAGTATCTCCACTCAAAAAAATATTGTACTGATAAGTCGCTATGGTTTTGTAATCCTCACCAAATTCCCCACACAGACGGAGATAGTTGGTTCCTTCATAGTCAATCTGACCCTTGAAATAAGGATTAATCGTCAAGTGATTGACACTGAGCTTGGTACCACTTTGCTGAGAAGAAAAGCCTCTAGAGAATAGATACAACAGCTGAGCAGGATCTTCAAAAACAGACTTGACCGCCTTTTTGCGCATAAGGAATCTGTCCAAGGTTCTCGTAGTAATCTGACAGCGCTCATGATAAAACAAGCGGTAAACCTGAATTAAGCTGTCCAATACTGTGATGTACTCAAAATGTTCGACAGTATCTACCAAGACAACATCATAGGGCTTAGCAGCCTTCGGTTTCTTCCCATCCTTTTTTAAAATACCAATATCTTCTGGCAAGAGAGACATGATATCTTCTGGTTTAACAAATGTCCATGCGATATTACTAGGAATCTCATATTGGTGCTGCCAATTCTCATTGGCAATCTGTAGGACACTAATTTTGTTCATTTAGCTTTAATTCCTTTATCGTATTTTTCCACATTTCGACAATTTCTCCCCTTGTATACAGCTCAATCCTCTTAACCGAATGCACCAAAGACTGATTCCAGTGTTCCAAATCTGTGAGGTAATACAAGAGTGCCCCTCTCAGGTTAGAAATATCATTCATGATCCAACCATTTTCGCCATGCTTCACATAGGAAGAATTATACAAATTCACTTGAGGAATCCCTCCACTGATACCCGCAATTTGAGTTCGTATATCTGCCGGGCTTCCCAAATCCAAGATGACCCGAACATACTTCAGAGCCTTCGCCAAATCGGTATCACTATGAATCACCACAGTATCAATTCGCTCTCTGAGGCTATCATCATCTTCTAAGCGTGGATCGCCACTCTTAGCAGCCTTATCTTTGTCAACAAGAAGCAATTTTTCTGCATACTTTGTTGATGATAAAGATTCCTCAAGAAACTGTCGAATAGAAGCTTCTCGACCAAAATCCTGACTCTGCGTCCCAACCAATAAGTCAATCCACTCATGTTGCAACATCATATCAAACAAGGAAGTAAACACATATTGAAGATGATGTTCTGGTAAAGTATCGAAATTGACATAGATAATCAACTCTTTTTTCCGCTGACTATGCCCAAGATTCAACTGTGTGTCATAGGGTGGAATCTCATAATAAGCAGGAAGTTGCTCTTCTTCTACTTCCCCCACTTGTTCTGCAATCTTCACGATTTTATCCAAGCTATCTACCACAAAAAATGGGGTATCTTTTAAATCAGACAAGAGCTGTTCTGTATTTGTAATCGGATAACGATTGCCAAAGAAGGACAGAACAACAAGATGATCCTTCTTAATCTGTTGGAAAAAATGATTATGCTGCACATCTGCTGAAACAATAATTGAATCATCCTTGGTTAAGACAGAAGCCAAATGCTGCTCTAGCTTTTCTTTAACAAGCTCTTCAATATTCTGATAAACATCCTTAGCAAATGTGCCCTGTGCCTCAGGATTGATAATGACCTGCTGGTTATCAGCTGTCAAAAACTCTCTAAACTGCCATACACCATTCGCATTCAGATAGTCCTGATAGTAAGGCTGATTATACTCAAAGTAGATAATACTGGAGACAAAGCCACGGTCATCAAAAATAAGTTGATAATCCATCTGATTATTTTCAAAATAGGTAATATCAAAAATATTACCTATTTGTGAAAAATTAATCTGAGCATGAGGTGCACGATTGACGTAAACATCCACCTTAAATGGAGTATAAAAGATTTCTGCTCCCTCAGGCCATTTCAAATCATCCAAACGAATCTTTCGTGCTGGCACATCTGTCAGACCTTGTATGCTATCAAATAGATTCCACATGTCTTCTGACGAGATTCTCTGTTGATAAAAGAAGGTCCGAATATGAGGCGAGTAATTCAAAATCAGGATAGAGTTGGATTCGCCTGATTGTTGAAACATCCGCAGCAAATTTACGGCATCATCAAACATCATATTTTTCGGTGCATGATAGAAAGGTAGGGCGGTAGAATACCATTTTCGATCTTGTTTATACCAGGAAGGTACAAAGTAAAACATATCCCACTATTCTCCTTTAAGTTCTAATTCTCTATGATAATAAGTCCCAATTCTCAAGATTCGTATTTCTTCGCGCAAAGGTATGAGCATACTAATCAGAATAACTAGCGTGCTGGGCAAGGTCAAAAAGAAACTTGGTAAAGGCAAGAAGAAATGAACAAAATAAGGCAGACCTACATACAAGATTAGATAGATCGCTCCTGTATTTGCTTGCAAAGAAATATAGTGTTTTAACACTTTTAAGGTTTCTTTCCCAGGCTGAATATAGTCAAAGTATTCTCCCTGACGCTGCAAGCGCTTGGCAGTCTCTTCCGGTTCCAAATTAATATAGGCAAACAAAATAGCCAAGAGGTAAATCGCAACTAGGTAAATAAGGAGACTCAGAGGTTTTGTAAAGTCAAATATATTCCCAATTTTTACTGAAAATCTTTTTCCTGTCCAGTCTACTAATAATTGGACCAACATCAAGACACTTGTTGCATACATGATGGGCATTCCGCCAGAAGGAATGAACTTAATTGGCAAATAAGATTTATCATTGTAACGACTGCTTAACATGATCCGATTAAGAGGCAATCGTATCTCCGCTTTCTCACATACAACAGCAACAAAAGTCAAAAGAAGATAAGCTATCGCCGCAGCAACTAACATCATTCCGCCTCGGAGAGAAGACAGAGATTGACCAATCAAGATTATTAATTGATTGGCAAACTGGAGCAAAATCCCTGAGATAATGATGATGGTTGACCCTCCCACTCCCTTACGAGTATTGAGACTTGATAACCAGATAATGATAAAACTACCTGTCACAACCGTAGTTAAAACTGCTGCATTATAGAGCCAGTCATCCACCAGAAGTAGAAAACGACCATTTCCTCTATAAGCAGTGTACATAATGGCAAGTCCCTGCACAATCGCAAAGAATAAGGTTAGAATTTTTTGAAAGAAATCCGTTTTTTTAAGAGACCAAGATTGTATATTCCAGCTTTTCTTTAGGTTCATGACTTGCCATACAATCATCGTCGTAATCCAAGGTCCTAAGCCCAAAGAAAATACTGAAATCTGAGAAACATCAATTCCTGCCAGCAAATACAAAGCGGCCAAGGGATTGTCTTCCTTTATCCGAAAAGCTTGCATACTGCCATTGTAGCCCGGAAGCAAGATATGTCTTCCTAATATATAAATAGCTATAATGAACATTGTAAAGAAGATTCTCTTTCTAAAAATATTCTGATGCTTCTTTTTCTTAAGACCAAAGTGCTCCATTTATTATCCTTTATTTGTATTTTGGACTTGCCCAGAGTCCTCTTTTCATACATAAACTTGTCTTTTAAGCCAAAGACTTAAGAAAGCAAGCCCATTCCATAGAATTATAGATAAGGAATCAACTTGCTTTCTCTATTTTGATTACAAAATGTGGGGCAATCGTCATTTAATTAAAATCTGATCGAATTTTTTCCACCATTTCCTGATAATTCTCATGTGAGAATACTCGCTCTGAAACCCCTTCTGTTTGTACATTATCAAAGGCATAAACAGGCTTACCAGACTCTTGAAACTCTCTAATTACAGTATCGAATTTCTGATCGTGATTGATATCAAGATAAATGTCGCTGCTCGCAAGTAAATCTCTCAAAGGATATGGCAAAATTGCAGGGTGCAAGCGAACATTTTCATAAGCCATCAGTTTGAGTAACTTATCAGACATCTGTGTGTAGGCAGCAATATGAAATAGACAGTTTGGTAATGCATTCACCAAATCTTCAATTCCCTCTAACCTATCTGAGTTTGTCAAGGTTACACAGTGGAGAGCAAAGCCTTCATTCCTCTGTTTAATAGCTTTCTCGACATCAAATTCATCTGTCTCAATAATTGTAGACCAATCAAGAGAATTGTAAAACCACCATACTTCACGCAGACGCATGTTGGAAACAGTATTCCATGGTTTTTGACCAGAAATATAATGCAAAACAGCAGGTAGTGGAGAGAGTGGGATTTCGAAAATCCAGTCATGCTTATCTAGCGCAGCTCCCATGTCAAAACCGATTTGAAAATTGTAAGTATCTTCCAAATCAAGTTTTTTGCCCTCAAACATCAAATTCAAGATAGACTGATCACCTTCAGTAAAATTGGCTAATTCTCTATCTGTCAACTCGACCAATTGCTGAGCCATGTTTTCTTCACGCCAACGCTTATTATTGATGAGCATCATTCCAGAATTAAAGCCAAAGCCTACTCCATATGTCGCGCGAGTCGTTGCTACATAATAATCCTCCAGATCTATCTCAAAAAGATGGTCCAGATTTCGTGTCACAACAATATCACAATCTAAATATAAGACTTTATCTGCTGCAACGTAATTCGGTATAAAATAGCGCCCATAGGCCATATAGTTGATATGAGCGTAAGTTCCAGCTTCCCATTTCGATTTCACCTGATCGTCAATCTGGTCATTAAACAATTTCACATCGTTCAACTGACTGCCAGATGCTTCTACCTTCCGACGCGTATAGTAAAACCATTCTTGAGGAATATCCTGATTGAAAACATAAATATCTAGATTTTTATGATGACAGCAAAGAGATTTTATGGTCGTTTCAATCTGTCTAATATACCCGTAATCTCCCGAAACCACAATGGCTTTTTTCTTTTCCAAAACACTACTCCCACTAAGCTTATTCAATTCTCTAAAAAAATCGCTATTAGGCTTTATTATACCATAAATTCCGCCTTTATTCAAACACCTTCTTGAAAGCTAGACCTAACTTTTCTAGCCTTAAAATAGAGGTGAAAGCTAAGCAGGCAAAAAGAAGAAAGCTTGCTATAAACGCCTCTAATATCTACATCCTTTTAAAATCAGACAGCCACTACCGGCAACGTCTTGAAATACGTGCTGATCTTGCTATCAAATCTTATAAAATTAGGCTATCCCGAAGAATTAGCTGGTATTTTATTGAGAAAAATGAGAGTGGGACAGAAATCGGTAATTCATTATAATTCGATTTCGTTGTCCCACCTCCGCACAGTTGAGTAGGGCTGTAAAAGATGATGAAATCAGCGTAGTAGAGCCCACTCAACCACTGCGTCTTGCTCGACAAGCCAAAGACAATTGAGAGGCTAGGACTTTTGTCCCAGCCTCATCTTACCCTACTTACATCACCTAGTTATTATGCACTCGATTCATGTATTCGGTATAGGATTCCGTTTGCATCAGCTCCTTGGCATTCTTGACCCGGTCAGCAGTCGGTGGCTTCACACCTTCCAGTGAATAAGGAATGCCCAACTCCCGCCACTTGAATTCTCCCATAGTATGGTAAGGAAGGATTTCAAACTTATCAACGTTCTTGAGTGTTTTGACAAATTTACCTAGCTCAATCAAGTCCTCATCACGGTCCGTTAAGCCTGGCACCAGAACGTGACGAATCCACACTGGCTTTCCAATATCTGAGAGATATTTTGCACAGGCCAGGATATTTTTATTGGTCTGAGTAGTCACGATTCTATGCTGCGCTTCATTAATTTCCTTGATATCCAGCAAGACCAAATCCGTCACCGCCATCAGTTTATTAAACTTTTCTAGATAACGAGGCGTATTTCTAAAAGGCAGGGCGCAAGTATCCAGCGTACAATGTATCCCCAGCTCTTTGGCCTTGGTAAAGAAGGCAATCAAAAAGTCAATTTGTAGAAGTGCCTCTCCCCCGCTGACGGTAATGCCACCTTTATTGCCCCAGAAACCTTTGTAACGAAGGGCTTCTTGTAAGATATCATCCACAGTCCGCAGTTGAGACTTGTTAGTCTCCATCTCCCAAGTATCTGGATTGTGGCAATATTGACAACGCATATGACAGCCCTGCAGAAAGACGATGAAGCGGATACCTGGTCCATCCACTGCCCCAAAACTCTCTGTAGAGTGCACCATTCCTGTTACTTTCCCATAATCAATCGCTTCTTCAACCATAATAATCCTCTTGTACCTGAAAACGTTTTACTATAACTACATTATACCACGATTATAGTGAAAATAGATAGATTCTGCCTATTTTTTAGAAAATAAACTGTTTTTCAGTTTCATTTTCATTGTGTTACAACAGATAGAGTTTTTCAGTTTTTCTTGAAATTGCTTTTCTCCGTTTCCAGCTTTCTCCATAAAAAAGCCGCCCTAGAGGGCGACCTTTTCGGAGATTGTTATGAAAAAAAGGTGCGGAACTATAGCTATAACAGCTGCTCATCTGTTAAACTAAAGGATTCCTTCTATCAAATAAAGTTAAGAGGTCTTCATTTGATGCTTCTAGTATACTGCACCATACTTAAAAGAAGCTTAAGCTGGTTTTAATCATTATTTCACTAGAATAGATAACGTTTCATAGGGTTTCAAGGTCATGGTCGCGGCTACTGCTGGCTCCTCGTAATTTGAAATCAGCACCTGGCCATTTTGATAATCTGGCAGGATGTCCACAGTAATCGGATCAGCATAGAAGTTGTTGAGGACTAAAAGTTTTTGTCCTTGCCACTCCCGCTCAAAGGCATAGACCTGAGGACTATCCTCATAGGCTGGCTGATAGCTGCCCTCTGCGATGATAGGTAGTTCCTTACGCAGGGCAATCAATTTCTGATAAAAGGTAAATATCGGGCCCTTGATTTCATTTTCCACATTGATGAGAGGATAGGATTTGCCCGCCTTCAGCCATGGAGTTACTGTTGTAAAACCTGCATTGACTGAATCATCCCACTGCATAGGCGTCCGAGAATTATCACGAGATTTAGCCTTGATAATCCTGAAGCCTGCCTCTGGCGATTGACCTTCAGCAAGCAGACTCTGGTAAGCATTGAGAGACTCGACATCCACATAATCTTCCATGGAGTCGTAGTCAGGGTCCACCATGCCAATCTCCTCACCCATGTAGATATAAGGCGTCCCACGCGACAGATGAATACTGGCTGCCAACATGGTCGCTCCTTCGTTGCGGAAATTCTGTACATCAACAAAGCGGTTGAGAGCTCGCGGCTGATCATGGTTGTTCCAGAAAAGTGCTGACCAGCCATCATGATCGCTCATTTCCTTGCCCCAAGTATGGAAAAGGTGTTTTAACTCTTCAAAATCAAAAGCCTTAAGCGTCCACTTCTGTCCATCTTCATAGTCCACCTTGAGATGATGGAAATTAAAGGCCATAGATAGCTCCTGCCGATCTGGTGCGGTGTAAAGGATGCAATTTTCAATCGTCGTAGCACTCATTTCACCAACCGTCATAACAGAATCGTCCTGCCCAAAGGTCGCTTCGTTCATCATGCGCAGATAGTCATGAACAATTGGCTTATCAGTATAGGCTGGCTTGCCCTCCTGCTCTGGACAGTCCATCAGCACCTCATCTTTTCCGATGACATTGATGACATCAAAGCGGAAGCCCTTGACTCCTTTATCCCGCCAAAAATTCACCACCTTGAAGAGTTCTTGACGAACATTGGGATTGCGCCAGTTAAGATCTACTTGAGTAACATCATAAAGATGCAGATAATATTTGCCCGTATCGCCAAATGGCGCCCAGGCACTGCCACCAAACTTGGATAGCCAGTCCGTCGGCTCATCCCGCAGGATAAAGAAATCCTGATAGTAGGAATCCCCAGCCAGCGCCTTTTGGAACCACTCATGCTCAATAGAGCAATGATTGAGAACCATGTCCAGCATAAAGTCAATACCATGCTGCTGGCCGACCTTGACCATCTCTTCAAAATCTGCCATATCTCCAAAGATAGGATCTACCGCAGTGTAATCAGAAATATCGTAACCGTTGTCCCTCTGTGGACTCGGATAGAAAGGATTGAGCCAGATCATGTCCACTCCCAGCTCTTTCAGATAGGGAAGTTTTTCAATAATCCCGCGAAAATCTCCCAAACCGTTGCCAGTAGTGTCTTTAAAAGATTTTGGATAAATTTGGTAGACAACCTTTGTTTTATCAAGTGTCATATTTTCTCCTTTTTTGATAAAAGGGAGGGGCTCAGAGCCACCATCCCATGAGTTAACTATTCCTAGATGCGTTTTACTGTCATCAATTTATCACCGCGTTTGATATAACCAGGATACTCTCCACTTATATCTGCTACAAAAGCATCCTGGTTGGTGATAATGATAGGTGTTTCTGTCACGAGCCCTGCAGCCTTGATAACATCCATATCAAAACTAATCAGTTTTTGTCCAATAGTCACATGATCGCCTTGCGCAATATGGGCTTCAAAGCCCTTGCCGTCTAGACCGACCGTATCCATACCAATATGCATAAGCATTTCCACACCTTCGTCTGATACGATACCGATGGCATGTTTGGTTGGGAAGAGAACAGTCACCGTACCGTTCACAGGTGACACCAACTCACCTTCACTTGGCTCAATCACTAAACCTTGTCCCATCACACCTGATGAAAATACTGGATCGGTTGCCTGACTGAGTTCTTTTACTTGACCAGCAAGAGGGCTGACGATTTCTACTGGTGCGACAATCTTTGTTTCTTGATGAGCAAATTCCGCTTCTTCTTGGGCTGCAAATTCTGCTTGTAGTTCTGTATCATCTTCCGTTTTTGTGAAAAATCCTGCTTTGCGGAAGAAGAAAGTCAAAGCCATTGGCACAGCGATTGCGACAAGCATCACCCCCGCAAATGGAAGCATATATTTTGCCTGGATAGAAAGAATACCCGGTAAGCCACCAATCCCGATAGCATTGGCTGTGATATTAAAGGTTACAGAGAGCAGACCAGCAATAGATGAACCAATCATCCCTGCAACGAATGGATAGATGTACTTGACATTGACCCCGAAAAGGGCTGGTTCCGTAACACCAAGGTAAGCCGAAATAGTAGCTGGTAAGGAAATTTGTGCTTCCCGTTCATCGTGACGATTCATAAGGTAATAAGCAAAAACAGCTGAGCCTTGAGCGATATTTGACAGAGCAATCATTGGCCAAAGACCAGTACCACCAGCATCCGCTACCAACTGAGTATCAATCGCATTGGTCATATGGTGAAGACCAGTGATAACAAACGGAGCATAAAGGGCACCAAAGACAGCACCAAAGAGCCATTTAACAGGACCAGTCAAACCTGCAAGTACGACTGTTGAAAGCCCCTGACCAATTGCCCAACCGATAGGACCCAAGACTGTGTGAGCCAAGATCAAGGCTGGAATCAATGATAAGAAAGGCACAAAAATCATAGAAACCACTTCTGGAATATGTTTCCGCCAGAAGATTTCTAGATAAGACAAGGAAAGTCCTGCTAGCAAAGCTGGAATGACCTGCGCTTGGTAACCGATACGATTAACAGTGAAGAAACCGAAATCCCAAACCCAGTCCTTAGCAATTTCAGCTGCTGGTGTCGATGCCACTGCGTAAGCATTGAGCAACTGCGGTGACACCAAGCAGATACCTAATACAATACCCAGAATCTGGCTAGTTCCCATCTTACGAGAAACAGACCAAGTGATTCCTACTGGTAAGAATTGGAAAATCGCTTCACCTGGAAGCCACAAGAAATGGTTGATCCCAGCCCAGAATTGAGACACCTCTGTGATGGTTTTCCCATCCAACATAGACCAATGAACACCTTCAAGAACATTCCGAAAGCCGAGGATCAATCCACCGACAATCAAGGCCGGAATGATTGGAGTGAAGATTTCAGCTAGAGTCGTCATGACCCGCTGAATTGGATTTTGATTACTCTTAGCTGCTGACTTGGCTGCTTCTTTGGAAACACCCTCGATACCAGATACAGCTGTGAAATCATTATAAAAAATCGGCACATCATTTCCAATAATCACTTGGAATTGCCCAGCATTAGTAAAAGTTCCTTTTACGACTGGAATGGCTTCAATGGTCTTAACATTAGCTTTCTTTTCGTCACCAAGTACAAAACGCATCCGAGTCGCACAGTGAGTGACCGCTGTAACATTCTCTTTGCCGCCAATTGCCTTCAGCAAATCCTTAGCTTCCTTTTCAAATTTTCCCATTTGACTTGTGGCTGGAAATCATCCAGCACTCTCCTTATATTTTGATCTCGCTAGTTTCTTAACTAGCTTACAAACTCAATTGTAATCGATAACAATCTTGTATGCAACTTGTTTGTTGTGAAAAGGAGGAATTTCTGCTAAAATTTTGATAGTTGTATGGTAAAGATAATACAAGTGAGGGTTTTATGAAGAAATACAAACAATTATTCAAACAACTTGAAAGAGATATTTTAGGCGAAAAATACCAGCTCGGTGACTTTCTTCCTAGTGAACATCAGCTAATGGAAATCTACCAAGTCAGTCGGGATACGGTTCGCAAGGCTTTAGCGCTCTTGCAAGAAGAGGGACTGATTGAGAAAGTGCGGGGGCAGGGCTCCAAAGTCGTCAAACAGGAACAACTAGATTTCCCTGTTTCTAACTTAACCAGTTATCAAGAATTAGTGGCACAGCATCAGCTTCAATCCAAGACCAATGTCATCAGCCTTGATAAGATCACTGTAGATAAAAAGCTCTCAAAAACAACCGGCTTTCCAGAGTACCGCTTGGTTTGGCGCATTGTCCGACAGCGAGTGGTCGACAACATTGCTTCTGTCTTGGATATTGACTATCTAGATAAAAGCTTGGTGCCAGATCTGACCAGAGAAATCGGGGAACATTCTATCTATGCCTACTTGGAAAAAACCTTAAAGCTTAACATTGCCTATGCCAGAAAAGAAATTACAATCGATCATGTTAGTGACCAAGACCAGATCCTTCTGGACATCGGCCGAGACCAGCATGTCGTTTCCGTTAAATCTCAGGTTTATCTAGCTGATGGCCGCCAGTTTCAATACACGGAGAGTCGACACAAACTAGATAAATTTCGCTTTGTGGACTTTGCTACTCGGCAGAAAGAATGAAGTCTTGATTCAGCGAGCATAAAAAATCTCCTCTGTCAGCTAAAATCTAGCGAGCAGAGGAGTTTTCCTGTTCTTTGGTTTGTTTTTTAGTTTTATATTTAGGAGATGATATGAAAAATGTATGAAATTCTTATACGAGAATCTATTTCTTGCTTCTATTGCTAGTACTGGTTAGGCTGCTTCGTTTAACTTGGAGCGAATGAATGATTTCTGATAGGTTACTTTTACTTTATATGTCATTGGACTGCCCTCGTTTCTTATTTGTTGAGACTAGTATAGGACTTTCAGCTTAAGCATTCCTTATAAAAATCTTGCGGAAAACTTAAAACAAAAGAAGCTGAATTTATTTTTCAGCTTCTTCATCTTCTTCAATCATTTCAGATATTTCCACTTTTACCTTAGTGACACGGCCATTTTTAACCTTGTCATTGGTCAAAATCAGTTTTTTATTCTGGCTTTCAACTTCATAGCTGAGCCGTTCTGTTGGATTTGGAATAGTTCCAACACCAGTCAGATAATAACCAGCAATAGTGTCCACATCATCACTATCGATTTCAACTTCAAAATATTCATTAAAGTCATTGAGGGTCATCGTTCCTAAAACAATGTAGGTATTCTCACCGATTTCATGAACCTCGATAGCAACCTTGTCTGTTTCATCTTCGATTTCACCGACGATTTCTTCCAACAAGTCTTCGAGCGTCACGAGACCTGCCATACCACCATACTCATCCAACAGAATCGCCATTTGATTTTGGGTATTCCGGAGAGATTTGAGCAAATCATCTACAAAAATCGTTTCAGGCACAAAAAGTGGCTCTTGCAGAATCTTGCGGAGGTTTAGATTGTCGAATCCATTAGCGAAGGCTTCATTTAGCAAGCGCTTGGTATGAATCAAGCCGATCACATTGTCCTTATCGCCATCATAGACAGGAATTCGTGAGAAATTTTGCTTGAGGATACTTTCGATGATTTCCTTGGTATCATCCTGAATATCAACCATAAAGGCATCTGTCCGTGGCACCATGAGTTCACGCGCCACCATTTCATCCAGCGAGAAAATCCCCTGCAGCATTTCGATTTCATCTGCATCCAGCGTCTCCTCACTATTGGTCAGCATGTACTCAATCTCATCTCGGGTCATTTTTTCATCCGCATCATCAAACTTCATCGGCGTCATCTGACTGAGAAGATTGGTAGAAGCTGAAAGCAACCAGACAAACGGACTGACAATTTTCCCCAGAAAGATAATCACTGGTGCTGTCCGAATAGCCAAACTATCCTTAAGATTCATAGCGATTCTCTTAGGATAAAGCTCCCCTAAAACAATGGAAATATAAGTCAAGAGAGCAAGGGCCAAGAAACTAGCAACTGCATGCGCCGTCTTGGAATCACCCATCCAAGAAGCAAAGATTTTCCCTAGATTATCCGCAAAGCTTGCCCCCGATAGGATATTGATGACGGTGATACAGACCTGAATCGTTGACAGAAAGTTATTGGGACTTTCAAGAACTTTTAATAAACGAACATATTTGGCATCGCCTTCTTCGGCTTTCTGCTCAACGCGAGCTCGATTGAGCGACACCATCGCCATCTCAGAAGCTGAGAAAAAGGCATTTAGTAAGGTTAAAACAAATAGCAGTATTGCTTGCAATAAAATACTCTGACTGCCAGGGTCTTCCATGGATTCTTCTCCTAAAAATTATAATCAACTTTGATTATAACATATTTTTGGGATTCGTGCACAAGGATTTATGGGAAAGCGTTTTGCAGACTAATCCTCTAAGTCCTGCAAGACTTTTTCTAGCCGAGAAATAGCTCCAACAGGCAGGGCTGTCTTGGGATATTTCTGATTAAAGGCCAATAGAAAGTTTAAACGGACCTGCATTCTTTCACGAATGAGCTGTCTGTATTTGTCGTCAAAGTTTGGAACAGCATAACCCTTATAATCCAGATATTCAAAACCTTCCAGAGGACCAAAAGGCTTAAATTGAGCTCTTCCCTCTACAATCTGCTCGATAATGTCTAAAGATACTTCCTTTGAGATACCTTTACCCATATAAAAGCCAGTATTGATAATGTAGCAAGCAACTCCTGACTCAAATAAATGACGGAATTTCCGATAATCTTCCACCAATGGATAGACTCGGAAAGGATTGGCATAAGGCTCAATAACCAAGTCTTCGTGCAAGCCAGTGACATTCTCGGCATTGGAGCGCTTGGTCATCAGAGTGCAGCCCATTGTGGAAGCCATCAGCGGATCATTGATCTTAACCAGAGGCGGCAGAGAATCATCTTTCATAATCCAGAAGATAGCGTTGATGGGCTCATCAATTCTGTCTACTCGATTTGGAGTCGCAAAGCGCGATTTAACAGTCCGTCCATTCCCATTGCGGATGTCCTCCGTTACTAGCTTTTTCCGCCCGTTTTCATCCAGCGTCACTCCACAGTTCTGCACGGTGACAAAGAAATCCTGCTCACTATGGCCTGTAGGATAGTCGTTGGTCTTGTCAAAATAAGACGGTTCGAGGGCAATAGAGGAGCCATCCTTGACTGAGATAATGAAGGCATCATCATGGAGAACCTTGATATCATATTTATGATCATGTTTGGCATGCGTCAATGTGGATTTTCCTGAACCGGATAGACCAAAGAAAGATGCAACATAGTCTTCTTTTTCCGTCTTCTGCTTGAAGATTTTTAGACCTCCGTGGCAGGCAACATAGCCATTTCTGGCAGCTGTTCCCCACGCCAAAGTCAAGGTTGCCTTTTTCAGCTCCCCGAAATAATTTAAGCCCAGAATAACGGCACAATTATGATTGGTATCAAAGTAAACCAAACCTTCTGGATAGTCTGGATGCTTCCATTTAGGGTCAAAAAAGACAAAGATATCGTTTTCTTCGTACTTTTTAGAAGCTCGTAGGCGATTCTTAAATTCCTCGTCCAAAATCTGGAAATTCAAGAGCCAAGAATAGAGATTGTTGATTTCTTCCTGAGGCACCATCAGATGGGCGCAAACCATGAAGTCCTCATCCAGCCCCACGACTGCATCTGCCTTATAAAAGGTCCTCTGATGTGCCTGATAAACAGCACTACGAACCAGGAACAGCAAGTGCTCATCTTCCTGACGATCTCTGCCATAAATTCGTCTAGCCTTAGCAGTTCGGCCGACAACCGCCCCCGAGTTAGTTAATAAAACGCGGGCATAGGAAGGAAGTCCCAGCTCCTTAGTATGAATCACCGGCATGTCCAGCACAACCGTTCCAGCAGCTACCGAGGCCAGTTGATAGGCCTCTTCTACGGTCTTGATTGCCTGCACCTGATTCTCATAAAAGGCTGTCTCTACAATGGTCTTCAAGGGCGAAAAATAAGAAGAATCTTTTCTTATTTCTTGCGGAGAAAATTTACGACGTGTTACCATAACGATACCTCCTTTATGCTATTACTATTATTTTAGCATAAATATCCAATGATGAACCATAAAAAATGTAGTAAAAAAGAGAAAGGCGAGCTTTCTCCTATTTTTTTATAATACCAAATTCTTCATTCTTCTTTTGTTGCTGAGCTTCCTTGTGATTGTCATAAAGGTTGGCAAGGAATTTCACAATTTCCTTGAGGATAGAGTAGGTCGGAATCGCTACAATCATGCCCATAATACCATAAATATTACTAGACAGAAGCAAGAGAACCATAATCGTAATGGGATGCACTTTCATAACACTCCCAACAATACGAGGATAAAGGATATTTCCATCAATTTGCTGGATAATCAACATATAGATTAAGGCTGCCAACATTTTATGAGGATCGGTAAAAAAGTAGGTGATCAGCATGGGAATCAAGCCGATGCTAGGCCCCACATAAGGAATTAAGTTGGCCAAAGCTGAGAAAATTGCAAAGACCAAGGCATACTTGAGTCCAATGACACTGTAACCAATATAAGCTAAGGTCCCAATCAGCAAGGCATCTATCGAAATACCACTGATATAACGGGCAACCGTCGCATTGAGATTGGTCAAGAGACTAGATATATTGAGCTTATCGCGCTTGAGAACTGTCCGCTCCAACATTGGTAGGAGCTTGTGTCCATCCATCAGGAAGTAGACCAAAAAAATCGGGGTCATGATGAGAATCATGAGGGTATTGATGACAGCAGACACTACGCTACCCAGACTATTGGTAACACTATTTAAAATATTTTGCAGAATATCTACATAGGACAGGTTGAGTTGCTGGATAGTAGACTGAATATTTAAACTCTTAAATAAAGGATTTTTGGATAATTGATTGACAAAACTCTGAATTTCCCAATAGAGATTTTGCGTCGAATTAATCAAGCTGGACAGCTGGTTAATCAAAATTGGCAAGAGGTAGATTACTCCGACTGTCACTAGACCAAACAGTAGGAAAAGAGTGATTAAAATCCCAAAAATTCGATTAATTTTCAACTTTTTTTCGAGCAGTGTCACAAGAGGATTTGTAATATAGTAGAGAAATCCTCCCATAACAAAAGGAATTAAAATCGTATTGATAACGCTCACCACTGGCGTAATCATATCTCCCATCTGGCGCCAGATGAAAAAGATAATCGTCAGCAGCAAGACTTCACTGGTCCAAAACATTAACTTACTTTTATGAAACATCTTTACTCTCCTCCAAGTTATTTTACCATAATTTATCATAAAATAAAGGTGATTTCATAAAAGAAAGAATAAAAATGGAAACATTATTAAGTTCGAAGAATTTAGCCAGTCAGAAAAGATCACACAATTTAAAATCTAAATCAGACAAATAAAAAATCACCTGAAAGCAAGAGCTGAAAAGCAAAGTCTTTCAAGTGATTTTTGATATCACTTCCATCAGGAAGCAGATAATCAATTGATAATGCTATAAAAGTTTAAAATCTGAAGCAGATGATTAGCCCTTAATCGGGATTGAAATCTCAATCAAACTATTGGCATAGATCGTCCGAATAGCAGAGGCGTCAATATTCTTTTGGTCAATTTTTCGTTTCAAAAAGAATTCTCTAATTTTTTCAATTTCTTGCTCTCTGATTGCGCGATGCTTATTTGAAATGAGAATTTCGTAATGGCTAGGGGCCTCTGTGAAAATAACATCACTATTGCCCGCAGAATAAACCTCTACAAGGGTTGCATCTGTACTTTCCAACTGATTTTTTACTAATTCTGCATGGGTATTCGTCGTATTTATAAGCTTCATTCATTTGCCTCCTACCTTAAATCGTCGCTATTATTATAACACGTTTTTCAGGAATTGTGAACGATTACCTGTAATCTATATCATTTTACATATAGCAGGTTAGTTATTCTGATATTTGCGCTTCCACTGCTCAATTCCCCATTTATGGCTGCCACGTTTCAATTTTTCTATTGCAAGTTCGACAGGAAACCATGCTAGATTATTAAAGTCTTCCAGTGGCTTTTCTACTTCTTGATACGAAAGTGCTTCGTAAATATAAGCAGGGTTATAAAAATGCGTGTCCCGATGGCGAGAATAAAAATACTCGTCCGCCTGACCAAAGTAATCTCCTACTTGGATGCTAAAGCCAAGCTCTTCCAGCAATTCCCGCTCAAGAGTAGACAGCTGGTCCTCTCCTTCTTCCATTTGTCCTCCAGGAAGAAACCACGCACCGTTAGGTGCCTGTACCAAAATAATATTTTCTTTCTTCTCATCCGGAATTACTGCATAAACTCCATAGCGTGTCACATACTCGACATTTTCCTCATGAACTCCAAAAACTGGATGGGTCATTATCTTTCCTCATTCCTTCTAATCTTTACTACTATCATAAATAACTTATACTAGCCTGTCAAGAGTTTGAACTTATTTTTTCAGCTTTCACAAGGAAGCTTAGCCCCTTAGTTCTCAAGTAAAAAAGCCCGCCTCAGTTGAGACGGGACTTCTTCTACTAGCCATCAGTCAAACCTATTCATGTTAGACTGGATTATTTTTCTTCAAATCCTTCTGCAACTGCATCCGCAAAGTTTTCTTCTACGATGCTTGCACAGTGGTCACAAATAACTGCATGGTAGCTGCGTTCTGCTGTTGTTGGGTCAATACGACGGCAACGGTCACATACTTCACCTGCAGCGCGTTCAACTGTAAAGGCTACATCTTCGAAGCTAACAGCAGCTTCTGGAGCTGGTCCTTCTGCGATGGTCAATTCTGACACAATCAAAAGTTGAGCCACATTGCTATCCACCGCTCCAAGAAGAGTTTTCACAACTTCGTTTGGATAAACTGTCAAGTGTGCTTCAAGCGATTTACCGATTACTTTTGCATTACGAGCTTCTTCCAAGGCTTTTTGAGCTTGTCCGCGGAAGTCCATGAAGGCTGCCCAAGTATCCAAGATTTCTTCTTGATTAGCAAATGTTTCCGCTTCTGGTAATTCTGACAATTGCACAAAGTCTTCAGCTTCAAACTCAAGATATGACCAGATTTCTTCTGCAGTGTGAGGAAGGATCGGTGTCAAGAGTTTGGTGATTTTGACAAGAATGTCATAGAAGACAGTCTGCATTTGACGACGTTCAAGTGATTTGGCACCTTCGATGTAAACAACGTCTTTGGCGAAGTCAAGGTAGAAGGCTGACAAGTCAACGTTGATAAAGTTCACCAAGGCCTTGTAGATTGTTAAGAATTCAAAGTTGGCATAAGCATCACGAATGGTCTTAACAAGCTGGTTAAAGCGAATAGTCATATACTTGTCAACGGAACGAAGCTCATCGTAAGCGACTGCGTCCTGAGCTGGGTTAAAGTCAGATGTATTGGCAATCAAGAAACGGAGCGTGTTACGGATTTTACGGTAAGATTCCGATACTTGGCTAAGGATATCCATTGAGATACGAACGTCATTGCTAGTATCTACACTTGTTACCCAAAGACGAAGAATTTCAGCGCCAAATTGTTTCTCAACATCGCTAGGCAAAATAGTATTTCCAAGAGATTTGGACATCTTTTCACCCTTACCATCAAGCGTAAAACCTTGAGACAAGATTTGTTTGTAAGGTGCTACGCCATGGTTGGCAACAGATGTGATGAGGGAAGAGTTGAACCAACCACGATATTGGTCAGAACCTTCTAAGTAAAGGTCTGCTGGGTAAGTCAATTCTGGACGGTTTACAACAACCCCATTCCATGATGAACCTGAGTCAAACCATACGTCCATGATGTCTGTCTCTTTCTTGAACTCGCCATTTGGTGAACCCGGATGCTTAAATCCTTCTGGCAAGAGGTCTTTAGCATCACGTTCCCACCAGACAATAGAGCCGTGCTCTTCAAAGAGTTGAGCCACATGTTCGATGGTCTCAGCAGTCATGATTGGTGTTCCGTCTTCTGCGTAGAAGATAGGAAGGGGAACTCCCCAAGCACGTTGACGAGAGATCACCCAGTCGCCACGGTCACGAATCATGTTGTAGAGACGTACTTTCCCCCATTCTGAGTGGAACTTCACTTTTTCAATTTCGTCCAAGATTTCTTGGCGGAATTTAGATACAGAGGCAAACCACTGTGGCACAGCACGCCAGATAATTGGTTTTTTCGTACGCCAGTCAAATGGGTAGGAGTGAGAGATTTCTTCTTGAGCAAGAAGAAGATTGCCAAGTTTTTCGATAACAGTTGGAACTACCTTGTCATAGAATTGACCCGCAAAATCAGGACCAGCATTTTCCATCATGATCCCTCGTTCATCAACTGTTACAGCAACTTCAAGACCGTTGGCAACACCGACATTGTAGTCATCCTCACCAAAACCAGGGGCTGTATGGACAATACCTGTACCAGAGTCAGTCATAACGTGGTCACCAAGGATCACCAACTCATCTACAGCTGTATCCCATGGGTGGACTGTCACAATGTTGTTCAATTCTTGACCACGGTAGGTCGCCAAGACTTGCACATCAGCCCAACCAAATTTCTCAGACAAACTGTTCAACAATTCTGAAGCAACCACAAACTTACGAGATTCACCGGCTGGTTGAACGACTACGTAGTCAATATCCGCTCCAACAGTCAAGCCACGAGAAGCTGTGATGGTAAATGGAGTAGTTGTCCAAACAACGATGTAAGTATCTGTATCTAGCACACCTTTTCCGTCTTTGACGCGGTTAGCATAGTAAAGGGAAGTTGAAAGCAAGTCATGGTACTCAATTTCCGCTTCAGCCAGGGCTGACTCAGATGACCATGACCAGTAAACTGGCTTGGCACCACGGTAGATGTAGCCTTTCTTAGCCATTTCACCGAAGACGCGGATTTGAGCCGCTTCATAGTCTGGAGTCAAGGTCACATAAGGATTTTCCCAGTCACCAGAAACACCCAAACGTTTAAAGTCTTCACGTTGTTTATCAACTTGAGAAAGAGCATACTCACGGCAAAGTTTCAAGTACTCAACCAAATCCATTTCTTTGCGTTTAACACCTTGTTTTGCCAATACTTGCTCAATTGGCAAACCATGTGTATCCCAACCTGGGATGTAAGGCGCATAAAATCCTGACATGGATTTTGAACGAACAATAATATCTTTAGAAATCTTGTTCATAGCGTGTCCAACGTGGATATTTCCGTTTGCATATGGAGGTCCATCATGCAAGGTGAAATGCGGTTTTCCTTGGTTCAATTCTTGACGACGTTGGTAAAGTTTAGCTTCTTCCCATTCTTTTTGCCAGATTGGTTCTTTATTTGGCAAGCCAGCACGCATTGGAAATGCAGTTTTCCCAAGATTCAGGGTTTCTTTGAGTTTCATTTAGTCTCCTTATTCCATCATAATTTTCAAAATAAAAAACCACAAATTTCTCCGAAAGGACGAAAATTCGTGGTACCACCTTTGTTTAGACAGGAAAAAGCCTGTCCCTCTTAGCCTGTAACGTAGGCGGACGTCGTTTCTTACTCGTTTCAGAAACAATAAAGCAGAATGATAAGTCAAACAAAAGGGATTACAGGTCTTTCACCACCACCTGCTCGCTGAAAATATTTTATTTGTCTTGTGTTTCTGCACTTATAAAAGATCCACTTGAACTTTAGTATCTTCATCCAAATCTGAAAGTTCTCCAGATTCTAAAATTTCTTTCTGTTGTGCTTGGATCAGCTCTTCATCTATAGTCTGAAGAGTCTGTGTTTCTGCCAAATCTCGATTTGCTTGCTCAATTCGTTCTTGCAATTCAGCTAATTCTTCAGGTGAGAATTGGCGCGTAACATCTACTTCTTCCTCTAGCTCGACTTTTTCTCCAATCGCTTCTTCAACCACTTCTTTAAAGGCTTCATCACTGGTTTGGAGATAGGCAGCAGTTGGGCGAAGGATATCTTCCCAATCTGGAGAGTCAACAATACTTAGTTGACTTTCAATTGTCGATTTGAGACGCTGATGGAAGACACGCGTTTTATTTTTCAATTCTTCTGTCTCAACAGCTACTCTTTTGGCGTTATCTGTAGCCTGACGAAGAATATCATTTGCCTTATACTTGGCCCTATCTAATAAACGTTGCGCATCTTGCTCTGCTTGCTGCACAATATTTCCTGAACGTTCTTGTGCTGCCTGTTTGACCCGCTCTGCTGTATCTTGTGCAATCAAAACAGATTGGCTGAGCGAGTCTTTCATTTCATCAAAATAAATTAGACGTTCTTCAAGATTACGGATTTTTGCTTCTTTCTCACGATTCTCACGGATTAATTCCTCATAATCATTGACAATGATATCAAGAAATTCTTCAACTTCATCGATATCGTACCCTCTAAATCTGGTCGAAAAAGCTTTATCTCTAATATCTAATGATGTTAGTGCCATATTTCCTCCTTATTTGCTAGGTAATAATTCAACTGTTAGTTTATGCTTCCCATTTTTGGAAAAACCATTTTCTGTTAAAATCTTAAATCTTCCATATTTCCTAACGCTAATCAAATCCCCCAGAGAGAGCTGTTGGCTAGGATTATCAATGGTTCTGTAGTTCTGCTTTACCTGCTTCCCCATGATTAGTTCCACAGCTTGACTACGTGATAACTTAAAGACTGTGGCTACCAGCTTATCCAATCTGAGACTAGAGACCAAAACATCTGTTGTTTTAGTCGCCGGTGACTCTTGTAGCTGCTCTCTGAAATCAACTCTTCTTAGCCGAACTGGAACTTTAGCTATTTTAGAAACATTCGTAATGAAATATTCTTCTAATCTTCTATCCACAAATACTTGTGCACGGTCATCCACAACGATAATATCGCCAAACGTCCGCCTCTCAATCCCTAGCTGATGCAAAAGAGTTCCCATAATTTGTGAATGAGTTACCCTGTAGAACTTACTTGCATAGGTAATCTCTAGCAAGATCACATCAAAATCTTCGAGTTCTAATTGATAATAGCTTGGTGCAATCAACACTTTAGCAAACTCACTTGGAAAATAATCTGAACTAGCAAATACTTGCACATCATATTGCTTACTCAAATTTTTGAGAATATTGACCTGATGAGGATTCAAAAAAGCAGTCGTCTCATAGCTATATTGATTTTCTACTCTTTGAAGCAATTCCATGCTTTTATCCAGAAAATCTTGATCATCCTGAGAATAATGCTGATAGATCTTGTTTACCATAGCAATAACAAGGAAGCGAGGAAGTTTAGAAATAAAGTATCAAGCACTCTCAAGGAAAAAAGTGCCACCAGAACAGTAAAGTCTAATCTACCAAACTGCAAAGGCAACCTGCGGAACAAACGCAAAAATGGTTCAACCAGAGAACCGACAAGCCTTCCTAGGGCTGTTTGGTAAGCTCCAGGGAACCAAGACAAGAGTGCATAGATGAAGACGAGAAGGGAGTAAAGATCAATTAGATTAGAAACTAATTTTAAAATAAAGTAAATCATTAATTATCTGCTGCGTTTCATATCAAAATCGTATTCACTCAGATCCACATCGTTTGGAAGGCGAATATCTTCTACATTGACGACAACATTGATTGGAGTGAGTAAGTACATGGTACTAGCAACTTTTCTCAAGTTCCCAGCCAAAACATAGCGTGCCCCATCAAGATAATCCAAGCAACGTCTTGCTTGTACCTCTGTCATATATTGAAAATCAATTAAGATACTCTCATTCGCCACAAGTAAATCAACAACCTCTGTCGCTTCCTCATATTTTTTCGGATAGCGAACATCAATCGTAACCTTCTCACTAGATTTCACTCGATGCTGAGCCAGTTCTTGTTGGCGAGCATGCAATCTAGTAATATTTTCCGTTGCAGGCTTTTGTTGGACTTGTGAAGAAGCTGAACGAGTACGTGCGTTTCCCTTTGCTGATGCAGCCGGAACTGGCTCAACCTCTGCCTGCTTCAAAACAGAATCAGATTCATCTAAAGGCTGTACTGGTAAGTCAGACTTTTCTCCATCTTCTGTAAAGTATTCTATAAATTTATCAAATTTATCTTTAAATGACATAGTTCTTTCCTATTTAAAAAATGCTGTTCCGATTCTGACATAGGTTGAGCCGTTGGCAATCGCTTCTGGATAATCACGGCTCATTCCCATACTCAAATCAGAAAAGGGCATGTTTTTTAACTGTTTACTTTGTAAGTTTAATTGATGCTGATGTGCCTCTGAAAAAATCTGATTCAGCTCTTGATGATCGGCTTCGAATGGAGCCATGGTCATCAGGCCAACAATGCAAATATTTTCTAAGGCTGCAAGCTCTGGTAAAACACTATCTAGTTCTTCAACTAAAAAACCGTGCTTGCTTTCTTCTTTTGAAATATTGACTTGCAAGAAACAATTAATCACATGATCTGCTCGCTTGTTGATTTCTTGAGCCAATTTGACAGAGTCTAAAGCATGGAAATAATCAACATAGTTGATTACATCTTTCACTTTTCTTCTCTGCAAACTACCAATCAAATGCCAGGTAAGGTTTTCTTCCTTTAAAGCATGATATTTTTCAAGAAACTTATCTACTCGATTTTCTCCAATATGTTTGATTCCTGTATCCACGAGTTTTTTCGCTGTTTCACAGTCAACATACTTGGTAACCGCAATAATGTTTACGGAGTCCTTCAATCGATTTTCTTTTTCAACTATTTGAGCAACATTTTGAAAAATTAAATCTTTATTTGCTTGAAAATCCATTTAATTAGCGATTTCTAAAGAATGGCGGTGTTTCAAGTTCGTCATCCTCTTCCTTGATATCGGTAAAGCGCTCTACACGACTAGAAGGCACTGGTTCTGCTTGACGAACGATTGATTCACGACGTAAATCCCAGTCTCCAAAGGCTGAAGCTCTAGAAGTTTCTACAGTTGAGCGATGAGAAGGAGCTGGCATTTCTCTTGTTTCTGCCATATCGAAGTTTCGATCATAATGAGCAGATGTTTGTGCTGAGCGTACTTGCTCAGCTCGGCTTGCAGGTTTAACGCCTTGCAATCCACTTACTTTATCAACCTTATCCTCTTTAACACCTGTTGCAACAACAGTCACACGGATTTCATCCTTCATAGATTCATCAATAGAAGTACCGAGCCAGATGTTGACACCATGACCAGCTGCCTGATTAACGATTTCAGAAGCTTCTTCCGCTTCAATCAAAGTCATATCTAGGCCACCAGTAACGTTGACGATCACGTCTTCTGCACCGTCAATAGTTGTCTCAAGAAGTGGAGAGTAGATAGCTTTGCGAGCTGCTTCGATCACACGTTCTTCACCGCTTCCGATACCGATACCCATCAAAGCATTACCTTTATTTTCCATAACAGTCTTCACGTCTGCAAAGTCAAGGTTAATCAAGCCAGGGCTAGTAATCAAGTCAGTAATACCCTGAACCCCTTGGCGCAATACGTTATCAGCTTCACTCAAGGCTTCGAGAAGCGGAGTTTTCTTGTCAACAATTTCCAAAAGATTGTTGTTTGAAATGATCAAAAGAGTATCTACATGTTCACGCAGTTCGTTGATTCCTTCAACGGCAAAATTACCACGTTTGTTTCCTTCAAATCCAAATGGACGAGTTACAACTGCTACAGTTAGGGCGCCTACTGATTTAGCGATGCGGGCAATAACTGGTGCAGCACCTGTACCAGAGCCACCACCCATACCAGCAGTGATAAAGACCATGTCTGCTCCTTGAAGGGCTTCTGTCAAGACTTCTTCGCTTTCTTCAGCTGCTTTACGACCAACCTCAGGTTGACCTCCTGCACCCAGACCACGAGTCAACTTAGGACCAAGCTGGATAACTGTTTCTGCTTTTGCACTGCTAAGTGCTTGCACATCTGTATTTGCTGCGATAAATTCTACGCCAGCAAGACCTTCATCGATCATACGGTTAATAGCGTTTCCGCCGCCGCCGCCGACACCAATTACTTTAATGACTGCGCCTTGTGCAGCAGCCGCATCAAATGAAAATGTCATAATCTATTTATTCTCCTTACTCAAACATATTACCAATTAAATTGCGCATCTTATCTGTAAGACTAGCTTTTGGTTCCTCTTGTGGTACTTCATTTCTAAGAGGTGCAATTTCTGGTTCCACCTCTTGAACTGGTTGAGCCGGTTCAACCGGCTGATGATCAAAGCGAGGTACTCTATGACTTGGACGTTCAAAGCTGGTTGCTTGATGACGCAACTGCTCGTCTCCACGGACAGCAGCTTGTGCAATTCGATCCACTTCGGTCAGATTGCCAGCATACTCTGAAAGACTAATCACGTGGGCAAAAGCTGGATTACGGATACCGATTTGATTTGGTACATATAATTTAGCGTGAACGCCAAATACTTCCTGAGCTAATTCTACAACGCCAGGCAAGATCGCTCCACCACCAACGATGACGATACCACCAGGAAGATCTAACACGTGTCTTCTATCTAAATCTTGCTTGATTTGTTCAAAAACATGTTTGATACGAGCAGAGATGATTTCAGCTAGATAGGTTTCTGTTATTTCAACTGGATTAACTTCCCCGATGACTTCAACTGGGAAAGATTCTGTGCCTGCAAATGGTACATAAGCTACACCATAGTTAAATTTCAAGCTTTCTGCCAATTTCTGAGAAGTTTTCAAGACTTTTGAAATGTCTTTTGTGACATAGTCGCCGCCTTCTTGATAGATATTGGTAAATTGTAATTCTTGATTTTTTACAGAAGCAACTGTAGTTTGTCCGCCACCCATATCAATGACTGTCGCACCAAACTCCCGTTCTCCTTCGTTCAGGATAGATTTTGTCATCGCTAAAGGAGAAATGATAATATTTTCCAATTTCACTCCTGCACGCTCTACTGTTTTACGGAGGTTATGCAGGATTGTACGAGGACCAGTGTAGAGTAGGCCGCGCATTTCTAGGCGAATCCCCATCATACCACGAGGATCACGGATCCCTTGGAAGCCATCAACAACAAACTCTTCTGGGATGAAGGTAATTACTTCACGGTCAGGAGTCATGCTCTTGGTCAAGGCAGATCTTACAACGCTCTCGACATCTTCATCGGTAATTTCTTTGGAGTCACTAGTCACAGGAATCATTCCTTGAGTTGGCTCAATTTGCAGTAGATTTGCAGGCAAGCCAACATTCACTAGTCCAATTGAAATCCCCGCTTTTTCCTCTGCTTGAGAAATTGCTGACTTAATAGCCGCTGCTGCTGCTTCAATATCGACAATAATCCCATCTTTAACGCCAGCACTCTTTGCATTGCTGACTCCAATAACATTCATTTCACCATTGATGTGCTCTGCCACCAATACTTTAATTGTGCTACTTCCTATATCTAATCCAGTAAAAAAGCCATCTCTAGCCATTACATCAGTCCTCTCTGTCTTCCACGTTTCCATTCTAATACAAATAACTCTAGAAAATAGGGTTATCCAAACTTTATTATATCATAAAAATACGAAATTGGCGCAGTTTTTTATCTATAATAATTAGTTATTTTCAGAAATCTCTGGCTTTTCTGCCTGAGATTGAGCAGAATGCTCGGTAGATTGCTCTGCATGTTGAGCCGAAGATTCTGTATCTTGCGCATCGTTACTAGCTTCATGGATAACTTCATTTTCTGTGCCTTGCGCATAGCTAAAAATACCAGCCTCCATATCGACCACGCTTGGCACTTCCAACTGAGGATGAATTCCTTCATAATAGGGAAGTTTCTTAGCAATATGAGAAATTGGAACTAAAATTTGGTGTTCATCAGACATGGTAATGGTCACTAAATCCTCTGTCACCTTGCTAGGAGTTAAATCAACTTTTCTAATGCTCTTTTTGACTGAATCAGGAACATTCTTCAGTTGTTGAACAAACTCCTTGATCAAGCCTGCATCCGAGAAGGTCACATCCATCCGCTCTTCCGGCAAAGCATCAGCCGCAACCTCAGTTTTTACGTATTCTCCACTGGTCAAAATAGGATAATACTTAGAAGCTTTCTGTAAATAACCCAAAATATTGTATTCCTGAACATCGACTTTGAAAGTCAGTGGGAATTGATAGGTCATTTCTACATTTTCAATCCAGGGGCTAGAAGCTTTCAGATTTTGCTCATAATGATGGCGATTTTTGTAAACAGTGATAGTATAATCGCGCTGATCGATTTTGCTACTGCTTCTTAGTTCTTCCTGACTCACAACCTTGTTTCCAGTAAATTCAATGGTCTTCATAGTTGCAAGTGGCGTGAGGAAATAAAGAGAAGCTAAAAAGATTAGAGAACTTGTCACTAAAACTGGCAAAGCTCGATACCAGTGAATTTTCTCAATTGGAACTTTTGGTAGCTCAAGCTGCTCTACTTCTTCTTCATCTTTCTCTTGGTCCTGAGCTTCAGCTTCATCTTGCTCCTCAACTTCAGACTCACTTTCAGAATCTTGAACTTCATCTTCTTCCTCACTTGTAGGAGAATCTGTGTCAATTTCTTCGGAGACTGCATCTTCTTCGTTAGAAGGCTCCTGATTTTCCAGTCCCGCTTTCATTTCTTCTTTTTTCTGCTCTAGTTCAGCTCTCTTTTTCTCTAACTCAGCTTGCTTTTTTGCCTTTTCTTGAGCTTTTTTCTCAAGATACTCTTTGTTTCTGACTTGCCATTCAGAAAGAGAAAGTTGAGCCGTTTCTTGCTTGTCTTCCTTGCTTTTTTTCATTTTTTCCCTTTGTTAATATCTTGCTTCAAAATTTCATAAAAATCATCTACTGATGTTAATTCAGGCGCTTTTTCCATTCGTTGATAATAAGCATCCTTTTCTCTTAATAAATCATCCACTGCTACTTGGAGATTGACCCGATTCAAGTTTTCTTCATTGATTTTAAGCGCATAGCCTTTTTCCAAGAAGTAGTTGGCATTTTCAATCTGATCTCCTCGACTTGCCCCCAGCCCCAAAGGTACAATTACTTGCAACTTCTTCATCGCCAGTAATTCAAAAATAGTATTGGAACCACCTCGTGTCACGACGACATCTGCCATAGCCATCAACGGCTGATACAGATCTGTCACATAGGACACTCGGTAGATACGGTGGGAAAGCTCATCCAAGCTAGCATCGCCCGTCAGATTGATAATATTATATTTTTCAATCAAGCGATCCTTGTTTTTGGTAATAAAATCATTGAAAACTTTAGCGCCTCCTGAGCCACCAACAAAGAGCAAGGTAGGTTTTCCTTCTGTGAAATGAGCCTTGATTTTCTCAATCTCAGCTGGTTCTGTTTGAGAGGGGGCAGCAATCTTGGTCACCGCTCCAACATGTTCAGCCTTGCTCAGTCCTTCAGCTTGCTCAAAAGTCGTGAACATCTTTGTCGCGCATTTATAACCGATTTTATTGGCCAAACCAAGCGACAAATCAGACTCATGAATGAAAACTGGAACGCCGGTCACCTTCGCCGCAATCACTGGCGGAACAGACACAAAGCCTCCTTTTGAAAATAGGGCTTTGGGACGGACTTTTAACATGATGCCCAGCGACTGGAGAATGCCACCTGCCACTTTAAAAACATCCAAAAGATTCTGCCAAGAAAAATAGCGACGGAGCTTGCCAGTTGCAATCGAATGGAAAACAACAGGTAGACCTGATTTTTGAATTTCCTTGTACTCAATCCCATGACGGTCACCGATATAATGGACTTCCCAGCTCTCTTCGATAAATTTAGGCATCAGCAAAAGATTGAGGGTCACATGGCCAACTGTCCCTCCACCTGTAAATACTATTTTTTTCATTTTATCCCTTTAATTCTTTAAATACTGCAAGGAATTCATCGCCCCGCACTTCAAAATTCTTATACATATCCCAGCTGGCATTGGCTGGACTGAGAAGGACAACATCCCCAGGCTCCGCCACAGAAAAGGCTTTGCGAGTAGCATCTCTGACATCTGAAGCGTCCAGATAGCTTACTTCTGCCTGATCCGCAGCCCGCTTAACACGCGCAGCCGATTCTCCCAAAATTACCATCTTTTTCAGACCCTTGATATCTGGCACCAATTCATCAAATTCATTGCCACGATCCAAACCACCAGCAATCAGAATGACCTTGCTATTGTCAAAACCTGATAAAGCTTTTTGTGTCGCTAAAATATTAGTTGATTTACTGTCATTGTAAAATTTGACTTGATTGATTTCGCCCACATACTGGAGACGATGCTTGACACCACCAAAATGAGCCAGGGTTTCTCTAATAACTTGATTGTCAATCCCACGAAGTTTGGCTACTGCAATGGTTGCTAGAGCATTTTCTACATTATGGCTACCAGGCACGCCTAGTTCAGAAGCTTTCATAATGGCTTCCCCACGGAAAGTCAGCACATCGCCGTCCAAGTAAGCTCCATCGACCTTTTCTTTAGTTGAAAAAGGAAGCACTTTGGCAGCCGTCTTCTTAGCCAATTCTTTCGCCAAGTCTTGATTAAAATTCAACACGACATAGTCAGAAGCTGTCATATTTTTTTGGATATTCCACTTGGCCGCCACATATTCCTCAAAAGAGCCGTGATAGTCCAGATGCGTCGGCATCAGATTTGTAATGACCGCTATTTCTGGATGGAAGGCTTCGATTCCCATTAGTTGGAAAGAAGAAAGTTCCATGACCAATGTGTCTGTTTCACCCGCATATTGGGCAACTTGACTAGCTGGAAATCCGATATTTCCTGACAAGAGGCCATTTTGTCCGCCTGCTGTTAGCACCTCCGCAATCATGGTCGTGGTGGTCGTTTTTCCATTGGAGCCAGTAATCCCGATAATCGGTGCATCCGAAATCAGATAAGCCAGCTCTACTTCAGTAATAACAGGGATCTTCTTTTCCAAAGCCCTCATGACCATAGGATTATTGTAAGGAATGCCTGGATTTTTCACCATCCATTCAAAATCTTCATCCAACAATTCTAATGGATGACCACCAGTTATGACCTTAATTCCTTCTTCCAGCAAAGATTGGGCAGCTGGATTTTCCTCGAAAGGCTTGCCGTCATTGACCGTCACAATCGCTCCCAGTTTATCCAAAAGACGGGCAGCTGACTCCCCTGATTTTGCTAAGCCCAACACCAAGACTTTCTTATTGGCAAATTTTGAAATAGTCTTCATCATGTACCTCTTCATTCATACTACCTTCTATTTTACCTTTTTTTGCGAAAATAAAAAAGTCATATCAGGCTTTTATTTTAACTGTTATCAGCTTTTAATAAATAAGAAGAAATATTATTCTATTTGAAACCTTTGAAAAACCTATTTATACAAGCAGTGACTATCCAAAACATTTAATTGCCAGTGACTTATCAAACCTGACCTACTCACTGATGGTCAACAGCATTCAAAAGAATCGGGCCTTCTTTAAATGAAAAACATCGGTAACTGTATTATATTTCTACTCAGCCAAAACCACCATCGAGGAATATCGCTTTAGATAAACAAAAGGAATTAGGATTTTAAAAGTCTACACGACCTTTGAAATCCTAATCCCTTCCTTATAGTTTATGAGTTTAAAGTTCTTTTGATTTCTGAGATGGCACTAGACGCTCAATATCCATCAAGGCCCACACTGTTATAATAATCAAAAAGATACTCACAAATAATTCTCCAGGTAATTTAAAAATTTGAAAAATTGCTAAAGCAAGCAAAATGATCAAGGCAACCAGCAAGAGTACGAATGTCAAGACATTCAACGTCCCCTTAATACTAGTTGGAATGGCAAATACATAGAAAAGCAGGATTAATATTCCAATAATCAGGTAAATCATGCTGCTCCTTTCTACCATCAGTCAACTCAATGATTTATTCTGCTGCTTGTTTTTTCTTATTTTTATTAGCTTTTTCGCGTTCTTGCTTGTTCAAGATTTGTTTACGCAAACGGATAGACTCTGGCGTTACTTCCATGTACTCATCGTCGTTCAAGAATTCAAGTGACTCTTCAAGGGTCAAGATACGAGGTGTCTTGATAACAGCTGTTTGGTCCTTAGTAGCTGAACGAACATTGGTCATTTGTTTGGCCTTGGTGATGTTCACTGTTAAGTCGTTTTCACGAGAGTTTTCACCAATGATCATCCCTTCGTAAACCTCAGTACCTGGGTTGACAAAGATGGTACCGCGCTCTTCGATCGACATGATTGAGTAAGTTGTAGCCTTACCAGCATCAATAGAAACAAGGGCACCACGGTGACGTCCACCAATTTCCCCTGGAATCAATGGCAAGTATTGGTCGAAGGTATGGTTCATGATACCGTAACCACGCGTCATTGACAAGAACTCAGTTGAGTATCCGATCAAACCACGCGCTGGAACAAGGAAGACCAAACGAGTTTGACCATTTCCAGTTGAAATCATATCCAACATTTCACCCTTACGTTCAGAAAGGCTTTGGATTACAGATCCTTGGTATTCTTCTGGTGTGTCGATTTGGACGCGCTCAAAGGGCTCGCATTTAACACCATCGATTTCTTTTACGATAACTTCTGGACGAGATACTTGAAGTTCATAGCCCTCACGACGCATGGTTTCGATTAGGATTGATAAGTGCAATTCACCACGTCCTGAAACAGTCCATTTATCTGGTGAATCCGTCGGGTCGACTCGTAGGGATACGTCTGTCTGCAATTCTGCTTGCAAGCGTTCTTCCACCTTACGAGACGTTACCCATTTCCCTTCGCGACCTGCAAATGGTGAGTTGTTAACCAAGAAGGTCATTTGGAGCGTTGGCTCATCAATGTGAAGGATTGGAAGTGGTTCAATGGCATCTGTTGGTGTAATGGTTTCACCAACAAAGATATCTTCCATACCGGAAACGGCAATCAAATCACCCGCTTTAGCTTCTTGGATTTCACGACGTTCCAAACCAAAGAAACCGAAGAGTTTTGTAACGCGGAAGTTCTTCGTTGTGCCGTCTAGTTTAGAAAGAGTAACTTGGTCCCCAACTTTCACACTACCACGGAAGACACGTCCGATACCGATACGACCTACGAAGTCATTGTAGTCCAAAAGTGACACTTGGAACTGCAAAGGCTCATCTGAATTGTCGACTGGAGCTGGGATATGGTCGATGATGGTATCAAAGATTGGTGCCATTGTTTTTTCTTGATCAGCAGGATCGTCAGAAAGTGAAGAAGTTCCGTTGATAGCTGAAGCATACACCACTGGGAAGTCAAGCTGGTCATCATCTGCACCAAGCTCGATAAAGAGTTCCAATACTTCGTCCACTACTTCTGCTGGACGAGCTGATGGTTTGTCGATTTTGTTGACAACCACGATTGGGACAAGGTCTTGTTCCAAGGCTTTTTTCAATACGAAACGAGTTTGTGGCATAGTTCCTTCGTAAGCATCTACGACCAAAACAACCCCGTCAACCATTTTCATGATACGCTCAACTTCTCCACCGAAGTCCGCGTGTCCTGGTGTGTCCATGATGTTGATACGAGTTCCGTTGTAAGCAACAGCTGTATTCTTAGCCAGGATGGTAATTCCACGCTCTTTTTCGATATCGTTTGAGTCCATAGCACGCTCTGCCAACTCTGTACGTGCATCAAGAGTTTCAGATTGTTTCAATAATTCGTCAACGAGGGTTGTTTTTCCGTGGTCAACGTGAGCGATAATGGCGATATTGCGAATATCTTCTCTAAATTTTGTCATTTTTTCCTCTAAATCTTATTATTTATTTCCAACTAAAAATTATAACACAGTTTTTTCCAAAAAACACGGGCTAACCAAGTGTAAATGTTTTCATAGGTAAATCGTAAACTGTAGCCATTTTTGCAATTTTACTTCCGAAAGTGTATGATAAAAAGAAAAAAAGAATCGATCCAAACCTTTGAAAGGAAAACTCATGCGCCTTGATAAATTCTTAGCCCTAGCTAAGATTAGCCGAAAAGAGATGAAACAAAAACTGCGACTAAGGCAGATTGTAATTGACGGTCAAGCTGCTCGCTCCCTCAGTCAAAATGTCGATAGTGGTCTCCAGTCCATTAGCCTAGCTGGTAAACCTTTAAACCACCTAGTCCACCATTATTTTCTGATGAACAAGCCCGCCGGTGCTGTCACTGCCAGTTCTGACGCAGACAAGATGACTGTCCTAGATCTAATTGCCCCAGAAGATTTTAACGACCAGCTTTACGCCATCGGCCGTTTGGATCGTGATACACGGGGTCTACTTCTGATTACAGATAATGGACCACTGGGATTTCAACTCCTCCATCCACAATACCATATCGCAAAGACCTACTATGTCGAAGTCAACGGTCCTCTTGACCAAGAAGCCACAATCGCTTTTCAACAAGGAATTGTTTTTCTGGACGGAACTCAATGCAAACCCGCTCAACTTCAGATTCATTCGACTAGCTTCGAGCACTCCACCGCCTCAGTTACCATTTCTGAAGGGAAATTTCATCAGGTCAAGAAAATGTTTCTAGCAGTTGGTGTCAAAGTCACCTATCTCAAACGCACTCATTTCGGTGATTTTCAGCTGGATCCCAATCTAACAGAAGGCAGTTATCGACCGCTGAATCCTTCCGAACTCGAGATTATTAGAGGCTATTTGGAACAAACCTGGTAAAACAAAAAGGCTTATTCAAGCCTTTTTATTATTCATTACATAAATCCATTCAATCTCAGAATAATACCTGCAATCCAGTTGATGACAGAAATGACAATGCCGACGATATTAAGAATTCTTTCTGTTTTATAATCTAATTGAGTTTCTTTTTAATGAGAATTGCTCAAAACCAGACCAATTAAATTATAAGTAGTTAACTTTGTATATATTCTACAAAGAATCAGCTTGTCTTTACCTTACCGCTCCAAGAATCAAGACCGTAAGACAGGATATAAATATCGTTAAAACCTTGCTTCTTCAAGTAGATTGCCGCATTGGTCACACGTTGCCCACGGCTATTTTCATAAAGAAGAACTGGTTTGTCTTTGCGAAGCGCATTGATACTAGACTTGAGCTGTTGAGACGGAATATTGCGCGCCCCCAAGATATGCTTGCGATGGAAATCCGATGGATCACGCAAGTCAATCAATTGCCCTTGACGAATCAAAGCTTCAAACTCACTATTATCTACTACTTTAGCTGCACGGCGAATACGGAAATAATTGAAGCCCATCCAAGCCAACATTCCCAGCAAGATTGCCCATAAAGTCCAAATTCCCATTCTAGTTTCTCCCTCTATCTTCTAAATACTTCAACTCTACTTGATGTTCTCTGCGAAGAACCGCCTCAGCCTCCAGATAATCAAGCTTATCCATCAGGCCAGCATCGTAAATCCGCTCCAACTCAATTTTCATCATCTCAATATCATAAAGACGCTTGCCCATATAGATAATGATCCCGAAATTTTTAAGAAATTGCTGCACATCATAGAGTGTTTTCATGAGCTATATTTTATCAGATTTTAGCAAAGTTTTCAAGATGACAAAACAGAAAAGACAGCCACAGAGGCTGCCTTTTCGGGAGATTATTATGAAAAAGAAAAGTTTAGGAGTTCTATCAAACAAAGTTAGGAGGTCTTCATTTGATAATCTTAGTATAAAGGAAGAAGCTTAAACAATCCTTAAGAAAAAACAGAGAGTGGGACAGAAATCGGTAATTCGTTAGAATTTGATTTCGTCGTCCCACCTCCGCACAGTTGAGTAGGGCTGTAAAAGCTGATGAAATCAGCGTAGTAGAGCCCACTCAACCACTGCGTCTTGCTCGACAATCCAAAGACAATTGAGAGGCTAGGACTTTTGTCCCAGCCTCTTTAAACATCATTTTACAAACCTGGTGCTTGGCCAAGCTCAGCTGTCAACATCCAGATCGTCTTTTCAAGGTCTGCCTTAGCACCAACAAAGATATCATTGGTTACATCGTCGCCTTCTTCATCTGTCACATCCATAGCTTCTTGGTAAAGATCTGTCAGATAACGGAAGATTTCAATCACGCGCTCCAAGCTTTCTTCAACATTCTTGCTGAATTCGCCAGCTTTTTCTTCAATTTTGCTGTGTTGAATAAACTCTGTCAGAGTTGAATAAGGCTTGCCACCTAGAGTAATCAAGCGTTCGCTGACTTCATCCAAGGTTTCATCAATTGTATCCATGTATTCATCCATTTTTGGATGCCATACCATGAAGCCTGCACCACGCATATACCAGTGAACTTGGTGAAGAGCGATACGAGCTGTATAAAGATCTGAAACCACTTGGTTAAGAACTGCTTTTGTTTTTGGTAAAGAATTTTGGTTAGTGAAAGTTGCTACATCTGCTGCAGCGCCATGTTTTACTTGAGTCATAATGATACCTCTCTTTTTATTTGTAATCATTCTAATCTTTATTGATTATGTTTTAATTATAATGCTTCTAATTAAGAAAGTCAAGTATTAAAACTCAAAATTTTACTTTATTAGAAAAGTTGTAAAATTTCAGATTTTTCTACTCAAAATCACGAATAAACAAGTATGATTCATCTATACTTTTTTCTAGTCGGAACGGTTCTGGCCTCATTTCTAGGCTTAGTTATTGACCGCTTCCCAGAACAATCCATCATCTCACCAAGCAGCCACTGTGACAACTGCAAGCAGATACTCAAAGCACGGGATTTGATTCCTATCCTGTCTCAACTTCTTAGTCGCTTCCGCTGCCGTTTCTGCAAGATTCGTCTTCCTGTCTGGTATGCTGCTTTTGAGTTAGTGCTGGGCTGGCTTTTTCTAAGCTGGAGTTTAGGTTATCTTTCGCTAGCCCAGCTCTTACTGCTAACGATGGGCTTGACCCTAGCCATCTACGATCAGCGTGAGCAAGAATACCCTCTTCTAATCTGGCTGATTTTTCAGTTCTTGCTGATGGCGACAGCAGGTATCAATCCGCTCATGATTTTCTTTTTGATCCTAGGACTTCTAGCCTTCTTTTTTAATATTCGCATCGGAGCTGGAGATTTTCTCTTTCTTGCTTCCTGCTCGGCCATTTTCAGCCTGACAGAAATTCTCATTCTCATCCAAATCGCTAGCTTCTCTGGCCTCGCCTGTTTCTGCTTTAAAAAGAAAAAAGACAGGCTAGCATTTGTACCTTGTCTTTTGTTTGGTGTGGTGGTTCTTATTTCTTATAAGCCGCTGCTTCTTGGATAAAGGATGCTATGCTGGCGTCCTTTTCATGAAGAGCTTTGACAATCTTAGATCCGACAATGACGCCATCTGAGACTTGATTGAAGCGGTCAACATCCTCTAAAGTCGAAACACCAAAGCCCGTCAGTACTGGAATCTCTGCAATATCATGGAGTTTGCTCAAATGCTGGTCCAAATCATTGCGGTAGCTTCCGCTCTTACCCGTCACACCGTTGATGGCTACAGCGTAGATAAAACCTTCAGCTTCCTTGATCAGCTCCTGTTGACGTTCTAGTCCAGTCGTTAGACTCACTAAAGGAACTAGAGCGATATCTGAATCTTCCAGCAGAGGCAGGATAAAGTCTCTATGCTCGTAGGGCAGATCCGGAATAATCAATCCTTTAACCGGCGTCGTAGCTAGGTCCTTGACGAAATCTTTGAGGCCATACTGGAAAATGGGATTGAAGTAGGTCATGATGATGAGAGGCAGCTGAGTGTCCAACTTCTGCAAGCTTGCGATTAAAGACTTGGCGGAAGTATGGTGACCCAGACTTCTCAGACCGGCTTCTTCAATAACTGGCCCATCTGCAACAGGGTCTGAAAATGGCAGGCCGATTTCAATGGCTGACACACCCAAGTTTTCCAAAAATGCTATAGTTTCTGCTAATCCGGCTAAACCTTTCTCGTGATCACCAGCCATGATATAAGGAAGGAAAATTCCCTTGTCTGCTTTTTTGATGGCTTCTAAATGCTGAGTGAGTGTTTTAGTCATGGGCACCTCCTTTTTGAGCCGCTTCTCTTTCCAAGCGTTCCTTTACCTGAACGACATCCTTGTCACCACGGCCGGATAGGCAGACGATCATTGATTTATCTGGTCCCAACTCCTTAGCCAGCTTAACCGCGTAAGCAATAGCGTGACTAGACTCTAGAGCAGGGATAATCCCTTCGATACGAGACAGGAGCTGGAAGGCTTCCAAGGCTTCTTCGTCTGTGACTGGCACATAAGTGGCACGTTTGATAGCATTAAAATGAGAATGTTCAGGACCGATGCCCGGATAGTCTAGCCCGGCAGAGATAGAGAAAGCTTCCAGAATCTGCCCTTGCTCATCCTGCAGGACATCCATCAAGGCACCGTGCAAAACACCTGGCCGGCCCTTGGTTAAGGTCGCAGCGTGTTCATCTGTATCGATGCCTCGCCCAGCCGCTTCTGTTCCATACATGGCAACTGTGCTATCGTCTACAAAGGGATAAAAGAGTCCAATAGCATTGGAGCCACCGCCAACACAGGCCACTAAAGCATCTGGCAAGGCACCTGCATTTTGCTCAGCAAACTGGCGCTTGGCCTCACGCCCAATCACGCTCTGATAGTCGCGGACAATCTCTGGGAATGGATGGGGTCCCAAGGCTGAGCCCATAATATAGTGAGTATCATCAACCTGAGCCACCCAAGCTCGCAAGGCGGCATTGACTGCATCTTTGAGGACTCGAGAGCCATCGGTCACAGACTCTACCTTGGCTCCTAAAAGTTCCATCCGAAAGACATTAAGGGCTTGGCGCTTAACATCTTCTTCACCCATGTAGATAGTACAGTCCATGTTGAAAAGGGCTGCAGCCGTGGCTGTGGCTACTCCGTGCTGACCCGCACCAGTCTCTGCAATGATTTTCTTCTTGCCCATCCGCTTGGCTAATAGGACCTGGCCTATAGCATTATTGATTTTATGGGCCCCAGTATGGTTGAGGTCTTCCCGCTTCAGATAAATCTTAGCACCGCCAGCATAGGCTGTCAGATTTTTAGCAAAATAGAGAGGATTCTCCCGACCTACATATTGCTTCAGCAACTCGTCCAGCTCAGCCTGAAAGGCTAGGTCTTTTTTACTCTCACGGTAGGCTTTATCCAGCTCCAAAACTGCTGTCATCAGCGTTTCGGGAACAAAGCGTCCGCCAAACTCACCGTAAAATCCTTCTTGATTGGGTTGATTATATACCATCTTTCACTCTTTCTATAAATTCTTTTATCTTCTCTAAGTCCTTCTGGCCGTCAGTCTCGACCCCGCTTGAGACATCAACTGCGTAAGGGGCGAAGTGCTGAATCGCTTCTCGGACATTTCCTGCATTCAAACCACCAGCGATAAAGAAGGGCTGGTGGATTTGACTCTTATCAAAAGCTTGCCAGTCAAAGGTCTGACCACTACCGGCAAGAGGGGCATCAAAGAGCAGGTAGTCCGCTTGTTGGCTGACTCCTTTTAACGCTCCCTTGACCTGATAAGCTCGAATAACCGGCCGGCCGATCTCAGTCAGAAGCTCTTCATTAAAATCGCCATGAATCTGCACCAAATCCAGGTTTGCCACTGAAATAGCTTCCTGTAGCTCTGCCAAGCTCGGAGAGACGAAAACTCCTACCTTTCGAACAGTAGATGGCACCAAGGCAGCTAGCTTCTGAGCTTGCTCCAAACTGACCCTCCGACGGCTCTCAGCAAAGACAAAGCCAATGTAATCTGCACCAGCCTGGCATGCCGTTTCCACAGCGCTGGCCGTTGATAAGCCGCAAATCTTAACCTTTGTCAATTTTCAGCTCCTTAATCTTTTCTGCCACATCCTCAGCCTGCATCAGGGCTGTTCCGACTAAAACCGCATGGAAATAAGGAGCTACTAGCTCAGCATCTTCCTTGCTGAAAATAGCGGACTCAGATACGTAAACCCTGTCATCTTTGAAATGGGCAGATAGCTGAAGACTTGTATTGATATCTGTCTCAAAAGTAACTAGATTGCGGTTATTAACACCGATAATCCGAGCTTCTATTCTATGGGCAATTTCCAGCTCCGCCAGATTATGGGTTTCGACCAAAATTTCCAAACCTAAACCTGTAGCAAAATCATAGAGTTCTTGCAGCCGCTTTTCAGACAAGGCAGCCACAATCAGAAGAATAACTGTCGCTCCAGCATTGCGGGCGCGAACAATCTGCTTTTCATCAATAATAAAGTCCTTATTGAGGGTTGGAATGGTCACTTGACTTGAAATCTCTCTCAGGTAATCCAGATGACCTTTAAAGAAAATCTCATCTGTCAGAACCGAAATCATGGTTGCACCGCATCGTTCATAGGTGCGAGCCTGCTCCACAATATCCACACCGAGATTAATATCTCCCAGACTGGGGCTGGCTTTTTTAACCTCAGCAATCAGCTGCAGCTCTTGAGGATGGCTTTTGAGATACTCATAGAGAGAATAGGTCGAGCGCAGTGGTTGCAGCTCTTCATAGGACATAGCTGCGACTTCCTGCTCTTTTTGCTTTAGAATGGTCGGGAGAAATTCTTTGCTCATTTCTGATACTCCTGTAGTTGCTTGAGTTTTTCATAGGCTGCGCCGCTGGCAATCACTTGGCGAGCCAAAGCTATTCCATCTTCTATGCTTTCTGTTTTCCCATTAGCAAAGAAGCCTAGACCTGCGTTCAGAACTGTCATTTCCAGATAAGGGCTGGCTTGATTTTGCAGGACAGATACCAGAATATCTGCATTTTCTTTGGCATTACCTCCACGAATTGCTTCAAGAGGGATTTCTTCCATGCCAATGTCTGACGGTAGAAAGCTATGCAGGCTGATCTCCCCATCTGCTAGCAAAGCGTACTGGGTACGACCATGAAGACCGGCTTCGTCCAGACCATCTGGACCCGACACGACCACTGCACGCTTGCGGCCCATATTTTTCAAAACTTCCGCCGTGCTCTCCAGCATATCTGGCCGACTGGTGCCCAAAAGCTGGGTTTCTAAAACCATAGGATGGATGAGCGGCCCTGTCAGGTTCATGATAGTGGGAACACCTAGACTGAGACGAGCTGGCATGATATATTTCATAGCTGGATGAAGGTTTTTAGCAAAGAGAAAGACTATCCCCGTCTGATCAAAGACCTTACCCAAGCTGGCTGTATCCATGTTTAGGTTAATCCCCAAAGCTTCTAAAACATCAGCTGAGCCTGATTTAGAGGTAATGGAGCGATTGCCGTGCTTAGCCATCTTGATCCCACCACCAGCTAATACGAAAGCCGCTGTGGTCGAAACATTGAAACTAAATGATCTGTCACCACCAGTTCCACAATTGTCCATGGCTGTGCGAATTTTTGTAGGGATCTGCGGAGTATGGCCTCGCATAGCCTGAGCCAAAGCCGTCCGTTCCTCTACCGTTTCCCCTTTCATCTTGAGAGCCAGCAAAAAGGCTGCAATTTGTGTTTCTGTTACTCTTCTAGTAACGATGCGCTCTAGCACATCTGACACTTCAGAGCTACTCAAATCCTTAAAATCTGCTAGTTTTGCAATAATTTCTTTCATAATTCTTCCCCTATTTGACTAAGTCGATGAAATTTTTGATGGACGACAAGCCATCCGGCGTGCCAATACTTTCTGGATGATACTGAAAACCATAAATGGGCAAGCTCTTATGCTGGATAGCCATGATCGAGTTGTCATCAACTGCCCGAGCCGTCACTTCAAAGTCCTTTGGCATCTCCTCAATCAAAATCGAATGATAGCGCATAACTGGCTGCCCATCCTCTATCCCTTGATAAATAGAAGATTTTCTCTCAAAGCGCAGAATACTTTGCTTTCCGTGCATGACTTTGGGAGCCAAGCCTAGCTTTCCGCCAAATACTTCTGCAATGGCTTGGTGCCCCAAGCAAATTCCCAAAATCGGCTTCTTACCAGCAAAATCGCGGATAAGCTCTTCCATCCGTCCTGCATCTGCTGGCCAGCCTGGACCTGGAGACAGCACCAAAGCATCAGCTTCTTCTGCCGCTTGATAAAGGCCTGCATCATCATTTCGCAAAACCTTAACTTCTGCGAAATTGCCGATATATTGGGCTAGATTGTAAGTAAAAGAATCATAATTATCAATCAATAAAATCATTGCATCTCTCCTATCTTGGTCATTGATTTGGCTTTGTTGATGGTTTCTTGGTATTCATTAGTAGGGATCGAGTCATAAACAATACCCGCTCCAGCTTGAACATAAGCTCTGCCATTTTTCAAAATCATAGTGCGTATAGCAATGGCAAAATCCATATCCCCTGTCGCAGACAGATAGCCGATAGCCCCTGCATAAACGCCACGCTTTTCCTGCTCCAGCTCATAAATCCGTTTCATGGCTCGAATCTTAGGCGCGCCCGAGACGGTACCGGCCGGCAGGGTGGACTTGAGCGCATCCATGGCTGTCAGTTGGGGCAGAAGCTGACCACGGACCACGCTGGTCAGATGCATGACATAGCGGAAATACTCCACTTCCATGTACTTAGTGACTTCCACGCTGTTATTCTGGGCAATTTTACCAATATCATTACGCCCCAAATCAACTAACATGCGGTGTTCCGCCACTTCCTTCTCGTCAGCCAGTAACTCATCTGCCAAGGCTTTATCCTCTCTCTCATCCTTCCCACGCGGTCTGGTCCCAGCAATAGGATTGGTCGTAACCTGCCCCTGCTTGACTGACACCAGACTTTCCGGGCTGGCTCCGATAATCTGATAATCTCCAAAATCATAAAAGTAGAGATAGTTGGAAGGATTGGTCACGCGCAGATTGCGATAGTAATCCAGTGTCCTACCAGAATATTCTGCTGAAAACCGCTGACTGAGCACACATTGGAACATATCTCCCTGCCGAATCAAGCTACGCGCTTCTTCCACCATTTTTTCAAAAGTTGTCTGCTCGATATGACTCTGGAAGTTCAAACTGGACAGTTCCAGCGGTGAAAATTCATCTGCCGCCGGCTGCGCCAGCTCAGCCATGATACGCTCCAGACTGGTAGCCAAATCAGCTTCGCTTCTATCACTGTAAAGGGCCTCCTCAAGGATATAGACCTTGTCTTTTTTATGGTCAAAAACCATGTAACTCTCATAGACGAAAAAGTGCATATCCGGCGTTCCAATCACATCTGCTGGAATCTGGCCAATCTCCTCATAGAGGGAAATCATATCATAGCCAACAAAACCGATGGCTCCACCGCCAAAAGGCAGGTCTGAATGATGATCTTTTTTTACTGCCAACTCGTGCAGATAGTCCAATGGATCTGCCTCAATTACTTGCCCGTTCTTTGTTAACTGGCCATTTTCATAGCGAACTTCAAAGACTGGATTATAAGCTAGGATAGAAAAGCGGGCTGTCTCGCTATCTCTCGGAATACTTTCCAAAATCACCTTGTGGTCGCCCTGAATCCGCATATAAGCCAGAATCGGCGATAAAATATCAGCTGGTAAAATCTTTTGCATAATTTTTCTTTCTATTTAATCAGAAGCGTTTAAGGAGGAACAATTTGCTAGCTATGATCGTATTTCACAAGAACAGATAGCACCTGTCCACTGTCATAACCTGCTCCAAAACTACAGAAAAAAGCCCACACAGTTCATCCTGTGAGGGCGTGTCATCGCGGTGCCACCTCAGTTATGGAGTTTTCAGGCTCCACATCTCATTTGTTATTGTAGTCATTTAAGTTGCTTTTGGTACAAGGAAGCATACCGGCTCATGGAAAAGTATGCTAACAAAACTATAAAAGATCAACTAAAGGACAAAATATTGTCTCCAACAGCCCATTTCATAACTTCTCCTGCCTGTTTACAGCAACCACAGACTCTCTGAAAGGAGAGATGTTACTACTCTTCTGCTGGGTATTTTATTTTCGTTTTTCTAGATAGTCGGCAATGGCTGCCACATCCTTGTCTCCACGACCAGATACATTGATAATGATGATTTGGTCAGATGACAATTGCGGAGCTCGCTTGATGGCTTCAGCAATGGCGTGAGAGCTTTCAATCGCTGGCAAAATTCCTTCCTTTTGTGTCAAGAGAAGCAAGGCATCCACAGCTTCATCATCTGTCGCTGCTACGTATTCTACTCGTCCGGAATCTTTAAAGAAAGCATGTTCAGGACCAACTCCAGGATAGTCCAAGCCTGCCGAAATGGAGTAAACCGGTGCCACCTGACCATCTTCTGCAAAGACAGCGTAAGTCTTCATACCGTCCACTACTCCGACGCTTCCCTTGGTCATGGTCGCCGCATGCTGGTCTGTATCAAGGCCCCGTCCAGCCGCTTCAACACCAACCAGCTTGACTTCTTCATCCGCCACATACTGAGAGAAAGCACCGATAGCATTGGAACCACCACCTACACAGGCAATAACATAGTCCGGCAAGCGACCTTCCTTGTCCAAAATCTGACGGCGAGATTCTTCACTGATCACCTTTTGGAACTCATGGACAATCGTCGGATAAGGGTGAGGTCCGACAGCCGAACCCAAAACATAGAAGGCTTCCAAATCACTCATCCAAGCTCCAAAGGCCGCATCTACAGCATCCTTGAGGGTTTTAGTCCCTGTTTCCACAGCGTGAACAGTCGCGCCCATCATTTCCATGCGGAAAACATTGAGGCGCTGGCGTTCTACATCCTCTGCACCCATGTAAACATCGCACTTCATACCAAACTTAGCTGCTGCTGCCGCAGTTGCCACACCATGCTGGCTAGCTCCAGTTTCAGCGATGACTCGGGTCTTGCCCATCCGCTTAGCTAGAAGAATCTGCCCCAAAACATTATTAAGCTTATGGGAGCCCAGATGATTGAGGTCTTCCCGCTTCAGATAAATCTTAGCTCCGCCCAGATGCTGAGTCAGACTTTCTGCGTAATAGAGCGGAGTCTCCCGGCCTGAATAATCCGCCAAATAATGTCGGTATTCATTTAAAAATTCTGGATCATCCTTATACTTCTCAAAAGTCGCTTCCAATTCATCCAGCAAGGCTTGGATAGGCTCCGGTACAAAGGAGCCGCCGAATTGTCCAAAATATCCTTTAGTTTCTGCCATCTTGATTTCCTCTTTTCTTTATTTTCAAGCAAAACAAAAGCCCTCACACAGAAAAAATCTGTGTGAGGGCGTAAAATCGCGGTGCCACCTCAATTATGGAGCAAAGTATAGACTGCCTCCATATCTCTGTCTTGTCTAACAACAAGCTGCACTGTAAGGTGTGCTCACCGAATTTTTATTGCTTCAAATTCATTTTTTGCATCAGCCCACTTCATAATCCTCCACTACCTGTTTCCACCAACCACAGGCTCCCTGAAAGTAGAAAAAATTATTACTTTTCTGATGATTTATTTTATTATAGGCCTTTCTCTTTTTCTTGTCAAGAAAAAATTTAATTTTTTCTTCTAAATCCGAACTTTTTCTTCACTCATCAGCCTTGAAAACGTCGTCTTGACGATTTTTCCAGATTTTCTGACCAAGCTGAAATGCCCGCCAAGCCAGATAACCACCCAAAGTATTGGTCCAGAGATCATCAATCTCAAAGACTCGATTGGCATTGATAAGAAGGTCCAGCAGAATCTGAGTCACTTCGATAGACAGACTCATCCCAAAGCTCAGCCAGACAACCTTCTTGGTCTTCCGCAATTTTGGAAAGAGGCAAAGCAATTGAAAGATTAAGGGCGATAGCAGAAAGATATTGGCTAGATTTTGGATAAAGACCTTGACCAGCTGGATCCAAGAAGTAATCTCACCAATATTGACAAAGGAATTAAACGGGACTAGCAAAACTACTATTCGGCCAAAATACTGGACTCCCGGCGTCTCCATTCCCGGCTCTGGAACTTGAGGAATAAAGCACAGGATGCAAAGCATCAAGAAATAGAGTCCGCATCCTCCTACTAGCAATTTCCGGCCCCGAGCCGTCAGCTCACCATCTGAAGTCAAATAATTCTTAAGGCTGAACATTTTCAACAAGTGCTTTCTCACGATCTCGCTTCATAGTATTAGAACGCAACTGGCCGCAGGCTGCATCAATATCTGTACCATGTTCCTGACGAACCACACAGTTGACTCCGTTTTTCTTGAGGGTATCGTAGAAGGCCATCACACGCTCTTTGGGACTGCGGCTGTATTGGTCGTGCTCGCTTACTGGGTTGTAAGGAATGAGATTGACATAAGATAGCTTCTTGATGTTTTTCAGCAATTCTGCCAATTCCTTGGCCTGCTCTACCCCGTCATTGACTTCATTGAGCATAATGTACTCAAAGGTCACCCGACGGTTGGTGGTCTCGATATAGTATTCAATGGCCGCAAAGAGCTTCTCAATCGGAAAGGCACGGTTGATTTTCATGATACTAGAACGCAGTTCATTGTTGGGTGCGTGCAGTGAAACAGCCAGATTGACCTGCACGCCTTCATTGGCAAAGTCACGGATCTTATGAGCCAGCCCTGAAGTTGAAACCGTGATATGGCGGGCACCGATGGCCAGACCTTTATCATCATTAACCGTCCGTACAAACTTCAAGACATTCTTATAATTATCGAAAGGCTCGCCGATTCCCATAACCACGATGTGGCTGACCCGCTCATCCTGACCACGCTCGTCAAAATACTTCTGAACCAGCATAATCTGAGCTACAATCTCACCATTATTAAGGTCACGTTGCTTTTTAATCAAACCAGAGGCACAGAAGGTACAGCCGATATTGCAGCCGACCTGGGTGGTCACACAGACAGAAAGTCCGTAGTGCTGGCGCATGAGCACCGTCTCAATCAGCATGCCATCTGGCAGCTCAAAAAGGTACTTGACCGTACCATCAGCAGACTCTTGGACGATACGCTGTTTAAGCGGATTGACAACAAACTGTTCATTTAGTTTGGCAATCAAATCTTTAGATAGATTAGTCATCTCTTCAAAAGACTGAACCCGTTTGCGATAGAGCCACTCCCAAATCTGGCTAGCACGGAATTTCTTTTCTCCCTGAGCTTCCGCCCATTCAATCATTTCTTCTCGTGTTAAGCTATAAATCGATGGTTTCATGTTTCTCCTTTATTTCTGACGAATGACAAAATGGCGCTGCGATTGGCCAGATGCCGCTTGCTTTGCCTGTTTGCCTTGTTTCTGTTGTTTGTTCTTGTTTGTCTTTGGATGATGTTTTTTCTGCTCATCCTTCGTTTTTTTAGAGCCACGTTCCCTAGAAATTTCTGGATGTTTTTTACTGTCCGATTTTCTCTTATGGTGGGATTTTTTGTCAAAGGCGGCCCGTCTTGGCTGAGCATTTTCCAAAACAAAATAGGCACAGCCGTAATTACAATACTCTAGCAGATAGTCTTGCAAACGGCTGATTTTCTCCGCATTTTCCTTGGCTTTCTCATCCCGATAAAAACCGCGCAATCGCAACTGTTCATTGCCCCAGTCTCCGACAATATAGTCAAATTTGTTCAGAATTTCTGAAAAGCGCTGGTGAAAGGCCGTCAAATCAAAGGCCTCTTTATAATTCTCCACCAATTCAAACTCGAATTTTTCTGCAATTATCTTGCTGCCCAATTGCTTAAATTCTGGGCCGGGGAATTTATTGTAATTATACAACTCAGGTGAAATCTCTTTACGCATACCTATCCTTTGTCATTCATCTATCTTACTTCATATTATTTTATCACAAAACAAGGGGAATTTATATTTTTTCAGAAGAAAAAGATCTTTCTGTAAAAAGTCAGACGATTTAATAAAAAATACCTTTCGTTCGTCTCTAAAAGACAAAAATCTTAGCCGAAACTAAGATTTTTTGGTTTTTTCTAAATAATCAATCGCGTCCTGAAGAGTCTTAACCGGTACGATTTTCATATCCGTTTTAATTTCCTTGGCTGCTTCAAGCGCCGTTTCATAGTTGGTCTTGGCTTTGGGATTAGCCTTTTTTTCTTCCTCGCTGACAGGATTATCCGGAGCAAAGAAGATTGTCGCTCCGATCTTGGCAGCAGAGACGACTTTTTTGTCAATCCCACCAATATCTCCAACCTTGCCTTCTCTGTCAATGCTGCCCGTTCCCGCAATCACGCGGCCGTCTCGTAGGTCTGGATTAGCCAGCTGAGTATAAATGGCTAGGCTAAACATGAGACCAGCACTGGGACCACCGATGCCTTCGGTCGAAAATTCAATCGGAACACTGCTGTTGACTTCCGTGCGGTCAATCAAACTAATGCCAATTCCATTTTTGCCATTTTCCAGCTTGATGATTTTTCCCGTCGCCGTCTTGGTTTTTCCATCTTCTTCGTAGGTCACTTTGACACTATCGCCCAAGGCCTGAGAATTGACATATTTGACCAAATCTTCCGAGCTTTCAAAGGTCTTGTCATTGACTCCCGTCACCGTATCCGCAATATTCAAAATTCCTTTAAAGGTCGAATTTGGAGCTACTTTTAGAACATAGACACCCAGATAGTTCATCTTGATGTCTTTTCCTGCAGCTTTGAGACCTTGGTATTTGGCCATATTCTGCGACGTTTCCATATAAAATTGGTTAATGCGCATATACTCAGCATCACTCGAGCCACCCGTCATATCCTGAGCTGAATAAATATCCGTAAAAGGCGTCAGCCAAGCGTAGACCAGGTGAGCAAAGGTCGCATGCTGGATCCCAACAGTCACAAAATTGTAGGAACCTGCTGCCTGGTCCTCTTTTCCATCCACAGTCAGAACCTTTCGAATGTCTTCTGCACCTCCAGGCACCTCAATATAGTAAGGCAATGGAACAATGAAAGAGAATAGGAAGAGCACAAGCACGATAATAGAGGCCACTCCAGCACAACCAACTACTGTTAAACCACGTTTATTTTCCTTTGTCATCTTTTTCGGATTTATCATGTCATTATTCATCTTTTTTCTCTAACTCCTCAATCACACTTGCTGGCACATAGGCAGAGAGATCCTGCTGAAAAGCGATCAATTCCCGCATCGCTGAAGAACTGATATATCGGTAAGCCGGCTGACTCAGCAGAAATATGGTCTCCAAATCAGGTGCCAATTCCTTATTAAAAAAATGCAGGCCAGCTTCATAGTCTAAGTCCCGACCGTTGCGTAGACCTCGGACAAGAGCAGTCACACCCAGCCTTTTTGCCACATCAACCGCCAATTCATCATGGGAAGTGATGACTTCCACATTTTCCAAATGCGCCAAAGCCGCTAGAACCATCCTTTTTTTCGCATGGATGCTAAAAAATCCTGCTTTGTGAGGATTGTAGAAGATTCCCACATACAAGCGATCAAACAACCGACTGGCACGCTCAATCAAGTCCACATGTCCATTAGTAATGGGATCAAATGACCCAGTAAAGAGCCCGATTTTATCTGACATAGACCGTCACCTTTGAAATTCCATATATTTTTTGCTTCCAGATACCCAAGTCTGCGATTTCTTCTGGCAGATCAACCGACTTATCCGTCTCGCAAACAACCATAATATCCTCGCTCAAGAGCTTGCGTTCCGCCATTTTCTCAATATCCGCAATAATCTGCTCCTTGGCATAGGGCGGATCCAGCAAAACTAGATCAAACGGACCAGTCAACTGCTCCAGCGCCCGACTTGACTCCATCTTGAGCAGCTCAAAGCGTGCTACTTCCTTGGTCATGGCAATATTTTCTGCCACAACGGCTTGCGCCCGCCGATCTTTTTCAACCAAAACAGCCGACTCCATGCCGCGAGACACCGCCTCAATTCCCAGACTACCACTGCCTGCATACAGATCCAGCACCCGACCGCCATCAAAATAAGGCCCAATCATATTAAAAATCGCGCCCTTGACCTTGTCTGTCGTAGGTCGCGTTGTCTTGCCATCTAATGTCTTGAGGGGTCTGCCCCCGTACTTCCCTGAAACAACTCTCATAAGAAACATTATAACAAAAATATTGAAAAGCTGATAGTAATTGCTAAGGCTGGACTTTATTCTCTAGCAAAAAAAAACGGAAACAAGGCTATTTCCGTTCAACGTCTGTTTTAGAGTCATTTCGCCGAAGACTAAAATGATCCGGCACTGGATCGTCCCCTTCCTCGGACCAAGGATGGCAGCGACCAATTCTTGCCAAGCCCATCAGCACCCCCTTGGCTCCGTGTTTTTCAATGGCTTCAATCATGTAATTGGAACAAGTTGGCCGAAAACGGCAAGAAGGCGGAAAGGCAGGGGAAATAAAGCGCTGGTAAAAACGAACCGGCGCTATCAATAGTTTCTTAATCATTTTTTCTTAGTTTTGGTCACAGCCAAGTTATGCAACTGGCTGACTTCTTTTTTAATCAATCGGCGTGCCTCACCCGGCTTGAGTCCCGTCAAGTCCAGATGTCCAAACTGAGTCCGTGAAAGCTTGTCCACTGGCAGCCCCACCGCTTCAAACATCTTCTTGACCTGATGGTTACGTCCTTCGTGGATGGTCAACTGAACAACCGAGCGATTCTTCACGGGATCGACCTTAAGAATCTCATAAACCGCTGGCTTGGTTTTCTTGCTCTCAATGACCAGACCGCGAGTCAACGGACGCAGAACTTCCTTATTGGCTACACCCTTGACACGCGCCACATAGACCTTGTCAATTTCATTTCGCGGGTGAATCATTTCATCCGTGAAATCACCATCATTGGTCAAAATCAAAGCGCCAGAAGTATCCCAGTCCAGTCGGCCAACGGGATAAATCCGCTCCTTGACCTGCGGCAGCAAATCAACGACTGTCTTACGCCCTTTGTCATCGGTCACACTAGAAATCACCCCGCGCGGTTTATTGAGCAGGTAGTAGACCTTTTCTTCATTGTAAATAGGCTGGCCTTCCACTTCTACTCGGTCACCAGACTTAATGGTGGTCGCTAGCTCACGCACCACCTGACCATTTACGGTCACCAGCCCCTGCTTGATCAATTCCTCAGCCTTTCTCCGGCTGGCAATTCCAGCATGGGCAATGTATTTATTGATTCTCATCGATATTGTCCTTTCACAAGATACAAAGACCATTTTCACAACTTTAACAGCTGGAAAAATGGCAAATAGGGAAAGCAAAGCCTCCCTCAAAGCTTGGAATCGTTCAAAAAACGGTCCCTTATAGGGTGAACTTGTCACTCTCCGAAAAGCTGACTTTCCTCAGCAATGAGCTCCTCTTCATCAACAATAGGTAATTCGTCCAAATGATTGATGCCCATATAGTCCAAAAAATAATCCGTCGTCACATAGAGATTGGGACGGCCGATGACTTCCTTCTTGCCATCTTCCCGAATCAGCTCAAAGGCTAATAACTTCGAAATCGCTCCGCTGGAATTGACCCCACGAATATCATCGATTTCCACCCTTGTTATGGGTTGCTTGTAAGCAATGATCGACAAGGTTTCCAGTGCAGCACGGGATAAGCTCTGGTTAATCGGTGCCCGCGAATACTCTCGTAAAATCTCAGCAAATTCAGGCTTGGTGACCAACTTAAAGGTCTTTGACGTTTCCAGCAAGGTCAAGCTGGAGTCAGGATTTGCCTGATAGTTCTCCGCCAATTTTTCCAAACTCTGGATGACACCAGTCGGCGGCAAGGAAAGGATTTCTGATAGCTGATGAACTTTCAGACCGTCTTCCCCCGCCACAAAAAGCAGGGCTTCAATCTCTGCTAATTTACTCATTCTTTCTTCCTACTAAATAAATATTTCCAAAGTTTTCCTCCTGAATGACCTGCACTTCCTGCACTTTGACTAACTCCAAGGTTGCCAAAAAGAGCGTAATCACTTCATTCATGTCTTTGGTTTCTGCGAAAATATCCTGCAGGGCAAGACGTTTTTGAGCCTGACAGCGTTGGCGCACCACATCCATCATGTCCTCGATCTTGTACTCATCTCGCACAATGGTCGTATGACTCTTGGAAAATTCCTCCTGCTTCTTGGTCATCACCTTGGAAAAAGCTAAATAGAGATCAACAGCTGTCTTGTCGTGCAAAAGTTCAGCGTCTTCATAGACCAGTTCCATCTTGGGTTTGGAGTAGTAAAGAGCCCGGTCCTCATGCTGAAGGGACATTTTCTGCCCCAGCAGCTTAAACTTCCGATATTCCTCAATCTGACTCAGCAAATCCTGCTCCAGATCGTCCTCCAAATCCACCTGATCCACCACCTTGGGGAGGAGCTTACGACTCTTGATCAGCATGAGCTGGCTGGCCATGACCATGTATTCTCCCGTTACTTCCAGCCGCATAGCCTGCAAGGTGGCCACATAAGCCAGATATTGCTCGATGACCTCGGTAATGGGCACATCGTAAATATCCACCTGATACTTGGATACGAGGTGGAGCAACAGATCCAGCGGCCCCTCAAAATCTTTTAACTTGATATCCATTTTTATCTGTATTTTTCTAATGTAATGACTGTCTTCAAGCCCAGATCACGAGCAATATCATAGATGCCGACACCCTTTTCCCGCTGACGCAGGATAAATTGCTCTCGCAGGCTTTGGGCTGACAAGCTAGCCTGCCCCTGCTCAATCAAGAAAGCTTCTAGCTGGCGAAAGCCCCATTGGCGTGAATAGGACTTGCCATTCTTTTCAAATAAATACGTCCCTGTCAAATAAGCGCCCAACTCACTCGTCAGACTTTCAGGGATTTTAATAATCCGCTTCTGCCCGGCCTTCTCAATCCGCAAAACCTGAAAATCAAGATTGACATCTTCAACCTTGACCTGCAGGATTTCACTTGGCAAGAGACCCATTTCCAAAATCAAGAGCGCTATCAGCCGGCCTTGTGGTACCGTAGAAGCTTCCCAAAAGGCTGACAAGTCCATCAGCTCGCTTCCCAGTTCCTTGGAAATAGTGACTTTTGGCAGGGTCAAGCGGTGAAATTCCCCAATCATCTTATTCTCATAGAGATAGTAGAGAAATTGATTGACCGCTGAGAGCTTCCGCTTCTGGACAGCTGCCTTGAAATCCTTGATAGAGGCTTGATAAATCCGCAAATTGGTTTCCGTCACCTTGCTGTGGATTTCATTGACAAATTGCTCCAGATCATAGGAATAGGCTAATTTTGAATTTTCAGAGATATTTTTTTGTTCTAAAAAAGAAGTGATATGTTCTTTCATTTTTTGGAAATCTCATACTGACTCGTGAAGGTATGCATCAACGAGTTAACAGCTTTTAAAATCGACTTTCTAGTAATGATACCATAAAAATGTTGTTCTTTATCCACAACAGGCAGGAAAGACTCATCCACCAGCTTGTGCAAAACGTCCGCAATCTTGTAATCTGGCTCGACAGTCAGACCGTCCTTTCGTGTCATGTGGACAATATCCATAGACATAAACTCTTCTTCTGGCAGCTCATGTTGCATCCGATAAGCCATGATGTCCGTCAGAGAAATGGTGCCAACGAACTTTTTCTCCGCAGTCACCACTGGAATGCGCGAATAAGTCATCTGGCTAAGCAAAAGAATAGCATGATCCACATTGTGCGTGTCAATCATGACCGCTAGATTCTCCCCAGGTGTCAAAAAAGTGTCTTCATGCTGCAGCAGATAATCTTCAAATTCCTTAGCAATCATCGGGAAAACTCCTTGGACAAGCTTGGATAGAGTTCATGATTTCGCGTATAGAAATCAATTTTAAAGCGATCATCGTCAATCTCTACCTTAGCGTAGAGGCGTTCGTTGATTGAGCCACGAGGTTGGCTAATGGATCCCGGATTGAGAAAGAGAGTCTTCCCTTGCATCCAAGCATCTGGAACATGCAAATGGCCATAGAGACAAATATCTGCCCCTACTTCTTGAGCCCAGAGATCCAGCTTTTGGAAGCTAAAGTTGATATTGAAAAGGTGCCCGTGGGTCTGGGCAATAATGGTCCCATCCAAATCTGTCACCAGCCGCTCTGGATAACCAGGATAAAAGTCCATATTACCCGCTACGACATGAATCCCTTCCCAGACTTCATCCTCAAAAGGTAATTCTGAGTCTCCATTATGGAAAATAGCATCGACTTTTCCTAGATAATGATCTTTTATTTCTTCGACAATGGCACGGTCCCCATGGGAATCGCTCATTACGATGATTGTTTGCTTTGCCATGCTGGAAATACCTCCATTAATTTTTGCACCGCTTGCGCACGATGGGACTGGGCATTTTTCTCTTCGATTGTCAGCTCAGCTGACGTTTTTCCTGTCTCTCCGACTAAGAACAAAGGATCATAGCCAAAGCCATTTTCGCCTTTTGGCTCATGGGCAATGTAGCCCGACCAATCCGCTTCGACCACCAAGGATTCCTTATCTGGACTTGCGACCACTAGAGTCGTGTGGAAATGAGCAGAGCGGTCTTTAATATCAAAGACCATGGCCAATTCGTGCAGAAGCTTGATATTATTTTCAGCATCCGTCGCACCAACACCAGCAAAGCGAGCGGACCAGACACCTGGTAAGCCGCCCAAGACATCCACTTGCAGGCCTGAATCATCTGCCAAAACCATTTTGCCAGTCAACTGGCTGATCGTTTCAGCCTTGAGGCGGGCATTTTCTTCAAAGGTCATGCCTGTTTCAGCCACTTCTGGCAAATCAGGATAGTCATTCAGATTTTCCACCTCATAGCCCAACTTTCCGAAAAGCTTACGAAACTCTGCTGTCTTGCCCTCGTTTCGAGTCGCAATCAAGAGGGTATCCTTGACATCTTTTGCTCCCAGAAAGGCTTGTAAATCCACACCAGTTTGTGGCAGATGGACATAGAGCAATTTGCGCCCTTCAACCAAAAGAAGGGCTCCCTGTCGCTGCAACAATTCCAACTTTCGGTCCATTTCCTGATTTAAAATATCCAGCAAGAAGGTCAAAAAGCGAAAGGCTGAGCCGTAGCGAATGACCGTGATATTTAAGGGCAGGCCTAGCTCTTCTGCCGCCAAAATACTCTCTAGGCGGTCTAAAATATCAGAAGCTTCAGCTGATACCTGCTCAAATTCACTGTAAGAGGCACTTTGTCCCCATTCAGCTACATACCAGTCAGAGGTATCTTTGTATTCATAAATGTTCTTTGTCATAAGGTCACATGCTCCACATTGACTTTCAGATTCAGCCAGTTTTCTGCGATTTCCGCAAATCTCTTAGCATTGGCTGTAGTATAAAAACGATGGTTCAGTTCGTGCTTCTCGCGGCTACGATTGATTTCGAAATAATTGAGCAGGACAGAAATATCCCGTACACACTCGGCCCCGCTGTCAATCAGCTTAACGCTTGGTCCCATCATATTTTGAATAATCGGCCGGAGCAAAGGGTAGTGGGTACAGCCCAAGACAAGGGTGTCCACCTTGCCCGCCAAAGGATGGAGGGTCTCATAGACCACCTTTTTAGTCAAGCTAGACTGGAGCTCATTTGACTCCACCAGCGGGACAAACTTAGGGCAAGCCAGACTCTGCACTTCCATATCAGGAGAGAGAGCCTCAATCTTTTTTCGATAAATATCGGACTGAACCGTCATAGGAGTCCCGATGACCCCAATCTTGCCACCAGTCGTAGATTTGATGGCAGCGCTAGCTCCGGGCAAAATCACACCGAGGACAGGAATGTCCAACTTAGCCTTGACTTCCTCCCAGACAACAGCTGTAGCAGTATTGCAGGCAATAACAATCATCTTGACATCTTTGGTTAGGAGAAAATTGACCAACTGCCAAGTATAGTCTCGAATCTGCTCCGCTGGCCTAGGACCATATGGAGCCCGAGCCGAATCACCTATATAAACCACTTCCTCGTGGGGGAGTTGCCGCATTAATTCACGGACAACAGTCAGACCGCCCACCCCAGAGTCTAAAAATCCAATCGGTCGGTTATCCATACAGTCTTCTTTCTAAAACAAGGGATTGGAAGCCTAGCCCAAATCCCCATTTTTTATATAGAAATCTCCGTCTGCCACCAAAGGGTAGCTGAGAGAAGCTTATTTTTTGTCTTTATTTTTAGCAACTGCTGCTTTTTGTTGGTTGATGATTTGACGGTAAACTTGTTGAACGCGTGCTTCACTTGGTTTTTGACCATTGGCACTGAGCAACATCCGCACTGCTTCTACATTAAGACGTGGATTTTCCGCAAATTCCTTTTCGACCTGACGGCGAAGCAAGTACATACCAAGCAAAATCCCACCAAAGAAAGCCAGCATAATCAATAAAATTGCTAACAATGTATTCATAATAATCCGAACTCCTGTTTCATTTTTTACATTACTCTTAATTATACCAAATTATCTCTATTTTTCAAAATCAAAGCCATAGAGAGTCGCGAAATAATCTTCTGGCCTTTCTGCCCGACGAATCATGCGAGCCTGACCATTTTCCTCCAGGAGAATCTCGCTAGAGCGCAATTTGGCATTGTATTGGTAGCCCATGGAGAAGCCGTGGGCACCGGTATCGTGAATAACCAGCGTATCGCCAATCTGACTGACAGGTAGCTCCCGCTGGATGGCAAATTTGTCGTTGTTTTCGCAGAGGCTGCCGACCACATCGACAATCTCCGTCGGTCCTTCTGGCCGATCCATATTGGTAATATGATGATAGGCTCCATACATAGCCGGACGCAGGAGATTGACCGCAGAAGCATCCACCCCCAGATAGGTCCGATAGGTTTGCTTTTTGTGAGTCACCTTGGTCACCAAGAGACCGAAAGGAGCCAGCATAAAACGCCCCAGCTCAGTGAAAATCTTGACCTGCCCCAGACCAGCTGGTGTCAGGATGTCCTCATAGGCTTGACGAACTCCTTGACCGATGACTGCAATGTCATTTTCCTCGCCATCAGGCTGATAATTGACCCCGACACCGCCAGACAGATTGATAAAGTCTAGCTTAATTCCCGTTACTTCTAATACCTCAACCGCCAGCTCAAAAAGCTGCCGAGCCAGCGCTGGATAGTAGTCATTGCTGACAGTATTGGAGGCCAAGAGGGCATGGATGCCGAATGTCTCTGCTCCCAGCTCCTTGAGGTCTTTGAAGGCCTGAATCAGCTGCACCTTGGTCATACCAAACTTGGCTTCCTCTGGATGATCCATGATACTGGTCCCCAGCTCAAAGACACCACCGGGATTGTAGCGGCAGGAGATCACCTTGGGAATCCCAGCCACTTCCTTCAAGAAAGCCACATCTTCGTAAGCATCTAGATTGATGGTCGCTCCCAGCTCCCGCGCAAGACGAAACTCCTCGGCTGGCGTATTATTGGACGAAAACATGATCTCATCCCCAGCAAAGCCCAGCTTTTGGCTCATGAGCAGCTCCACATAGCTAGCACAGTCCACCCCGCAGCCCTCTTCCTTGAGGATTTTTAAAATAGCAGGATTTGGTGTCGCCTTGACGGCAAAATATTCCTTAAAACCAGCATTCCAAGCAAAAGCCTCATGCAAAGCCCGTGCTCTCGCCCGAATCCCCTTCTCATCATACAGATGGAAAGGCGTTGGAAATTGCTCGGTCAGCTCCGCCAAGCGCTCACGACTGATAAATGGAGTTTTCATATACGCTCCTACTTTCTCTTTTACTGACAATATTATACCACAAGTGTCGGCTAGGGAGGGGAAAAAATAGGCTCCAGAATTTCTATAATGGTTTTATCCATCGCAGAAACCCGAGAGCCTTTAAATCTTAAAATTATAAAATATTTATATGGAATAAATTGGGAGTTATTACCTTATATTCATTTACATGCGTGCTCTGAACTCGTTGGTCGTTTCGAATCCCAACTCAATTGCCTCAATAACTGAGAAGAAGGCTACAATGTTGTACTTCTCAGCTCGGTTCGAACTTACAGAATTTGTCATGTAGTAACCTGCTTTCTGAAATATATTGTAATGGAAACTCTATATTAAATTGTATTAAAAACAACAATAATTCATAGGAATTAACAATCTTATAACAAGTATAATTAACAAGCTTAGTAATAATATGTTATACATGTTACGATACAATGGTTCCTTGATGAATTTGTTAAAGTCTTCCTCAGAAATAAACATTTGATTCACATAAAGATCTTTTAAACATTGATATTGTTTTCTAATATTTCTAATATCTAAATTAAACATTATCATGATGATTAACAAAGCCATAATCAAAAGTAATAACAATACATTAGTTTTTTCTGAAGTTGAACAAACAATTCTTCCAAATAGATTTTGACCATCACTCTCTTTTATAAAATCAAAAATAATCAAAGAAAAAGCCGTCAACCAACCAAATAATTTCGTATTTAAACTTGAATTAGATTCACTAGTCATAGTCGAAATTTTTATAAAGTCATCTTTTAAATTATTTTGAAGTTCAAAATAATGGTCTGTTTTTCCACTAACAATTCTATTAAAAATAGATTCTGCTTGATTTTTAACTAAGTCTAATTCATCGAGTTTTTTGCGTTTAATAATCAAACTTCGAATAATCTGTAACTTTACCTTATAAGCCTCACTGTATTCTTGTTCATTAACAATCCATTCATAAATTTCTAATAATCCATCGGTAAAATTTCCTTTTCCAAATTCAGTTTCAAAGATAAAAGAATCTAAATCTCCTTCAAAAGTAAATTCAAGTTTATTTTGTTGTCTCCTTGTTCGATTAGCTAAAAGAAGTAAAACATATATGTTTATAAGATGGCGTACTCTATCACTTTTAGAACTATATTTTCCTCCGGACAAAAGTTCTAACGAAATTTTTAATTTTTCATATCCTACACCACGAATAATATTCAAACTAATAATTTTCAAGTAGTCTTCAGCATCAGATTCAGTAACTACATTAAATGTATTAGTTGTCGAATCAAAATATTGTATATTATCATAATTTTTAATGCATAATTTATCAAAAATTTGTTGTAAGTTATGACTAGGTGTATCTATAAACTCTTCTTCAAAAACCCAAATATTGGCTTGATTAACGATATAGTACCCACCATGCTTTATTTCACCAATCTGTTTTGATTCAAAAATTTGTCGTAAAGGAGAATTTAAATCTATAATCGCAGCAGTATTTTGCCATTTTTTTACTATATTAGTCATTCATCTATACCAAGATTTTGTAAAACTTGAGAGCGATACCTATCCTGAATATCCAACTCTAACTTACCTGTATCTCTATTATATTCTACTTCTTGCCTATCTTTCATCTCAATAATATTATCCGTATAAATACTCGTTATATCAGATATTGGTAAAGATTTTTTAAAATGTTTAACAATCATTTTCTTAGATATATCAAATTCTGAATCTAAATCCAATGATCTTTCAGAAAAAATCTCACTTTCATCATTTGTATCCAACAAATTATTTTGAACTAATTTATTAGTTAGCTCAACCTTGTCAAAAGAAATACTTTCAAAAATATATTCTAATGATAAATCTTTAACTTCTTCATAGTTTTCTCTATTTATAACTTCTTCAGAAAATAATAAGTTATTATTAATAAATTTAATCAATGTGTCAGTATTAGTATCACTATCCCTAAAAAGTTTTAAATCCAAAAATTTATTATACCAAAATTTAGCCGCAGTATTACTTTTATCAACAATGGTTACATTATCAAAATTATCCTCAAAAATACAAATCTTGTAGTAACTATTATCTAATCCTAAATCTTGTCTAATAGCAAATGTTTCAGGATCGATTGCATTCGTCGATTCTAGCTTTATCAACTTAATACGACTACCAATTTGCTCAATAAACAGAATACCTGTTCTAATAGTTTTATTTCTTTTCCCATCCTCATTCGTTTCTGCTGACAATAATTTATCAGCGAATTTTTTAAAATTGAAATTATCTTTAGGACTATAATTTTTAAATTCAAACAATACTGAAGTGTTTGTTTGTTTTTCAGGAGGTAAAATACACTTTACGGACAGATGAGATCTTTGATCACCTATCAAAAAATTAAACAACTTTCGGATGTTTTTTACCTTTTCTTGATCGAGTGTCCGCTCTTCAACAACTTCATCAATGGAGTATACTTTTATAGTCATACTAAAACCTCATTATTAGTGATGTTTTAATTATACCAAAAACCCCAGCAAATTGCCGAGGTTTATAGCCTATTTCACGAGTTTCTTCATCTCATCAATACGTGCAATGGTCGCATCATATTTCGCTTGGTAGTCGGCTTGTTTGTCGCGTTCTTTTTGGACGACTTCTGGTTTGGCATTGGCTACGAAGCGTTCGTTAGAGAGTTTCTTGCCAACCATATCCAGTTCTTTTTGCCATTTAGCCAGTTCCTTGTCGAGACGAGCCAGTTCTTCTTCGACATTGAGAAGGTCTGCGAGGGGCAAGTAGATTTCTGCTCCTGTGATGACGCTTGACATAGCCAGTTCAGGTGCAGGAATGGTTGATGCGATTTCCAAGTGTTCTGGATTTGTGAAGCGTTTGATATAGTTGACATTGCTGTTAAAGAAGGCTTCCAAGTCGCTATCGCTTGTCTTGACAAGGATGGTGATAGGCTTGCTTGGTGCTACGTTTACTTCCGCACGCGCATTACGAACGGCACGAATCAAGTCTTTGAGGCTTTCGACACCAGTGTGAGCAGCAAGATCTTCAAAGGCTGGGTTGACAGTTGGGTATTCTGCTGTAACGATAGAGCCTTCTGAGATTTGTCCAAAGATTTCCTCTGTCACGAATGGCATGATTGGGTGAAGAAGACGAAGGATCTTGTCCAAGGTGTAAAGGAGAACAGAACGTGTGATGACTTTCTCTTCTTCGTTATCGCTATAAAGGACTTCCTTGGTCAACTCAACGTACCAGTCCGCAAACTCGTCCCAGATGAAGTTGTAGAGGATGTGGCCAGCAACACCAAATTCAAACTTGTCAAAGTTTTCAGTGACTTTACCGATAGTTTCATTGAGGTTGTGAAGAATCCAGCGGTCTGTGACGTTTCCAGCTTCCTTGTTAACAACTTTTTCCACATTAGCAGTTGCTTGCTCAAGAGTCAATCCTTCATTGTTCATGAGGATGTAGCGAGAGATGTTCCAAATCTTGTTAATGAAGTTCCATGAAGCATCCATTTTCTCATAAGAGAAGCGTACGTCTTGACCTGGTGCAGAACCATTTGAAAGGAACCAACGAAGGCTATCTGTTCCGTACTTATCAATAACATCCATTGGGTCAATCCCGTTACCGAGAGATTTCGACATCTTGCGTCCTTGCTCATCACGAATGAGACCATGAATCAAGGCATTTTTGAATGGCGACTTGCCAGTAAATTCCAAACCTTGGAAAATCATTCGAGATACCCAGAACGGGATAATATCATAACCAGTCACCAAAGTTGATGTTGGATAATAACGTTTGAAGTCTTCTGAGTCAACATCAGGCCAGCCCATGGTTGAGAATGGCCAAAGGGCAGAACTGAACCAAGTATCCAAGACATCTTCGTCCTGAGTCCAACCGTCACCTTCAGGAGCTTCTTCGCCGACATATATTTCACCCTCAGCATTGTACCAAGCAGGGATTTGGTGACCCCACCAGAGCTGACGAGAGATTACCCAGTCGTGGACATTTTCCATCCATTGGAGGAAGGTATCGTTGAAACGAGGTGGGTAGAATTCGACCTTGTCCTCTGTGTCTTGGTTGGCAATAGCATTTTTGGCCAATTGGTCCATCTTAACGAACCATTGCGTAGACAAACGTGGCTCAACTACGACACCAGTACGCTCTGAGTGACCAACACTGTGAATACGTTTTTCGATTTTAACGAGGGCACCGATTTCTTCCAACTTGGCAACGACTGCCTTACGAGCTTCAAAACGGTCCATGCCTGCAAATTCAAAGGCCAAGTCATTCATGGTTCCGTCGTCGTTCATGACGTTGACTTGTGGCAAGTTATGACGTTGACCAACCAAGAAGTCGTTTGGATCGTGGGCAGGTGTGATTTTCACGACACCTGTACCAAACTCAGGATCTGCATGCTCGTCCCCAACGATTGGAATCAATTTATTGGCAATTGGAAGGATAACATGTTTGCCAATCAAATCCTTGTAGCGTGGGTCTTCTGGATTGACCGCAACGGCAACGTCCCCAAACATTGTCTCAGGACGAGTGGTCGCAACTTCAAGGGCACATGATCCATCTTCCAGCATATAGTTCATGTGGTAGAAGGCACCTTCGACATCTTTGTGGATCACCTCAATATCAGAAAGGGCTGTGCGAGCTGCTGGGTCCCAGTTGATGATAAACTCACCACGGTAGATCCAGCCTTTCTTGTAAAGCTCGACAAAAACCTTGCGAACGGCTTTTGACAAACCTTCGTCAAGAGTGAAACGCTCACGAGAATAGTCCACAGAGAGGCCCATCTTGCCCCATTGTTCCTTGATGGTCGTCGCATATTCGTCTTTCCATTCCCAGACTTTATCTAGGAATTTCTCACGACCGAGGTCATAGCGGGAAATGCCCTCACCACGCAAGCGCTCCTCAACCTTAGCCTGAGTTGCAATCCCCGCGTGGTCCATACCAGGAAGCCAAAGGGTATCAAAGCCTTGCATGCGTTTTTGACGGATGATGATATCCTGCAAAGTCGTATCCCAAGCGTGACCAAGGTGGAGTTTACCTGTAACGTTTGGTGGCGGAATCACGATCGAATAAGGCTTAGCCTTTTGATCGCCTGAAGGCTTGAAAACATCGGCATCAAGCCATTTTTGGTAACGACCAGCCTCAACCTCGGCTGGATTATATTTAGGTGAAAGTTCTTTAGACATGTGTTTGCTCCTTAATATATTCTTGAATAATGTATTTGTTCTAAAAAATTTTTTTCTTTTTCTTCATTTTCTGACAAAACAGTGATATCAATATTTTTATGATAATGATTATACAAATAATCTGTAATATTTCTTTTTAACATTAAGAGTTCTCTTTGATTGTTTTTTTCACTATTGTTATAGATTAACAATAAATCAATATCGTTGAAAAATTTATTCTCTAAAGAAGATCCAAAATGATAAAGTTCAAACCGAATCTTCACGTTTAATATTCTTTTTAATTCTATATCATCAATCAAACTTATAACCACGTTCCCCGTAAAGCCTCTTACCATCTTTTTCATCAATTCCAGTATAATATTGAGATGGATCTAGAAAGTTTAATGCGCCCATAAATTCACGAAATGTAAATAACCCAAATTGATTTTCTAGAGCATATTTTTTTGCTTCGGATGTATAGCTATTCCACATGCTAATAGTTACTAAAGCATCAAAACCTTCATCAATTTTTTCAACAACATCATTAATTGATACAGTATACTTATTAGTTAGCCATACTAGATATATATTACCATTTCCAAGAACTAACTTGTAAACAAAATCTTCCATTTTTTCATAATAGACAATATTAGAATGTCCACTTAAACTTTGTTCAAAATAAAGAACCGACTCTGGTCTTGGTACGTCACTATAATTTGACATATTATTTTACTCCTTGATTACTAACAATTTTTTCCAACATCTCAGGAAATTCTTCTGGAAATGGTTCGTAAGCATTTGAATCTAATCGCTCTTCATTATTTTGTTCAAATGATGTTACATTTAATTCAAACTTATGAAATAATGACTTTTCTTTTCGACTAAAAAGAAACTTATACTTTTGATATATATTTAAGATTTTCTTATTATTGTCAATAATTTTCATCTTGGATTCACACCATATTTTAAATGAAGCTTCGCTCATTGGACTATTTAAAGCAACGTCTGACTTTGGACCATACTTATAAAATATTTGGCTATTTCCATCTAAAATTTCAAGTATCATTTCTGATATTTTAATTTTTGAAGTACTATTATTTACTTTATTTTCTTTAGTTAGATAGCTTCTAATAATATTAAGGATTTTATCCTGAGCTTTTGGGTTTAAATCTTGATACTTTTTTATTAAATCTTCTGTCAAAAGAATATTTTTCTTAGAATTAAAAGTTAATTGTGAAGCACAGTTGTACTCACCATTTTTAACATTACAATTCTGTTTGCCTATAAAAACAAAATAAAGCTCATATCCTTTATAATCCTTTTTCGCTAATTCTTTTTTAGAAATTGTGCTACGTATTTTCTGATTCTCGCAAGTGCACGAAACTTGAACAACAACCTTATTATTGCTATCAATTAAATCAATCGCTTCAAAGTTAGACTGTTCTATATTTAAATTTCTCAACTCCCAAGAAAACAAACTATTTAAAATTTCTTTATAAAAAGATTCTGCCAGCACAGCATTATCAAGTAAATTAATCTTTGCTCTTTTCTCAATAATCTCATTTAAATCTCTTAATGCTAATATGAAGCCATCAATATTATCACTTGTATTCATATATTCCACTCCCACTCACTCCTCAGCAATCCATAAGCCAATTCTGCACAGCGATTGCCTTGGGCATCTTTGCGGTCTCGGATGCGAGCTTCAAGGGTGAAACCAAGTTTCTCAGCGACTCGCTGACTTTGTTTATTGTAATCAAAGCATCGAATTTCAACCTTGTGGAGTTTAAGAATGGTAAAAGCAACTTCTATCAAAGCACTGACGGCTTCTGGCACATAACCCTTTCCCCAATAATCTGGATGCAGGAGGTAGCCAATTTCAAATACATCATCTTCATGGCGATGATTGAAGTCACAAGAGCCAATGACTCGGTCTTCCCCCTTAACCGTAATGCCATAGCCAGACGGAAGTTCCTTCTTTTCTAAATTTTCAAAATAGCGATTTTCAAAATAATCACGCTCTGTTTCCAAGCTATCTACAGGAGGAAATCCAGCTGGATAACAGACTTCAGGCAGACCAGCATAAGCAAACATATCCTCCACATCATCTGCTGTTCTCTGACGCAATATCAAATGCTCAGTTTCCAACTTTGGCAACTCTTTACCATTATAAGATTCAAGAAGCTTCATTCAACCCTCCTTTCCGCTACATAAAAATAATCCCTTCCTAGTCAGACTAGAAAGGGACGAATGTGTTTATCCGCGGTACCACCCAATTTCGGGCAGATACCCGCAACTTTTCTCTTCTTCTTTCTCTTTTATGACGTCGTTAAGTCGCTTTGGCATACGCTAGTATAGCCTGCAGCTCCTTGCCTAGTCCTAAAAGGAAACAAAAAGACACTTTTATTTCAATTTTTCATCCATCAGCAACCAGCTTTGACACATTTGTGGACTTCTCAGCACCGCCACTTTCTGTAAAATGCTTGACTCAAAACACCTCTGATGAACCTATTCTATCACCTTTCCAGTGAAAAATCAATAATTTCTCTCACCCAAAAGTCCGTCAGGCAGGTCGTGAAATGCTTTGCCCGCCTGATAGTTGGCGAATTTCCCCAAAAGGAACTGGTAGGCATCTAGACGACTTTCATAGCGAATGGCCGCTTCCTTGGCCCTCTCGTCCTGGTCCGCCTCGTAGACTGCCTGACTCTCCTTGAGAGCCATCTCGTTAATCATGACCTGGGTCTTGACCCAAGCTTCAAAGTCTTGTAAAAATTCCTGTTCGTAACTCATGTTTCTCACTTTCTAACTGCAAATACCTAGTCCAAATCTCGGTAAAAATCACTGTCAATGTCACGGAAAGGCTGAATGTCCTGTACATACTCCAGCACCCCCTGAAATTCACCGGCCTCATCCCGCACCGCCGCATAGGTCACATGGACAAACTTGCCCCGCGATTCCGACTTGAACCACATTTCAAACTTGTCCCGCTCTCCCTCGCGCAGAACCTTGAAAATCCGCCGCACCTTGTCCAAAAACTTGGGCGGGTGGCAGAGCTCGACATTGCGCCCTATCTGGGACGGCGTCCGCTTGAAAATCATCTCGTCCGCCGGCACACTGTCATTATAATACTGGAAAATATCGTCCTTATTGACAAAGGTAATCTCCATAGGCAAATGATCCAAAATCAGATTGGCCTCCGCCACCGACAGATAGCCATGACCAAAAGGCTGCTGGGAGTCCCGATTAATGGCTTGCTCCTTCTTTTCCTTAGGCTTAAAGGAAATGGTGACCTGACCATCCGGCGTATCAATGACCTGCTGAAATCTGCCATCACTAGCCTGTTCTGTGCTGGCTGGCGCTTCGCTTCCCTCATCAGCAGCATCCCCAGCTTCCTCCTCCGAAAATGAGTGACGCGCAGGAATCCATTTCTCCGTCGGCTTGATGATAGCATAACCATAAGCATCACTCTCCTTAGCAATCTTGAGCCAGTCATCCTGATGAAAGGACTCGAGGAGAATCATAAGAAGGATAGACTCTTCCTTGAAAATCATAGCTTCAAACTCAGCCGCAAAAGTCTCAAACTTGTCCTTGACTTCTTCAATCGAAGTATCAGGCAGCTGCTCTGCAGCAATCTTAGCCTCTTGGAAAAGGTCGCGAATCTGGTCGTCTACCCCCCACATGACCTTGGGCGGCGAATCGTGGCCGTAGCTCTCCATGATAGGAAACATGAGCTCTTCCTTACGCTGATAGTGGATATCAAACTGCCCCACCAAACTCAGCTGACGCTGGAGTCCCTTGCGGATTTCAGGTAGAAGATCCTCATCTTCTGTGCTTTCATAGGTAGATAGGAGCCTGCGAACCCGCATAAGGGCAGCCCGAAGCGCTAGATTTTCCTGCTTGAAGATCTGAACAGGATGGCTTGGATGGTCGGTATCAGCCACCTCCACATCCTGAATGGCTCCTTTAAAGAGGTTGGCATGGACATTGCAGAGGGACATGACGTCTTCAAAGGTCACTCCCGTATTCGAGTTCATCAGCTCATGCTCCATCAGGCTGATCTCAATAGCAGACACTCCAGTAAAATGCTCGTTGAAAAGCTCCTGAACAGATTCTGCAGAAGCTCCGTTATGTAAATCCAGCAAGATAGACTTGAGGACTTCAATGCGTTCAGTAGCCATGCCTAAATCCCCACCACTTCATAGCCGTTTAATTCCAGAGTTTGCTTGATTTTATTCAGGTCAATGCCATTCATGGCAGCTCCTTTTTTGATAGAAACCACGCGCCCGACTGTATTGCGCATGACGGGATTGGCCAGAGGCTTAAAGCCCAACTCGACCAAAACATCCAAAACTTCAGGCTGCTTCTCAATCACTTCTGCCACTGGAATAGACAAATCAATCACATTATCCATATGCCCTACCTCCGTGTATTTTTTATTATTATATCACAAAAGATGTGTCCAATAAAAATCCTTTCCATCACTTACTCAAATCCGAGCTTAGAGAATATAACAAATTCTAATAGGCTATAAGTTATTTTTATAAGGACACTGATAAATTTAATTTCACAAGGAAAGGCTATTCCTATCAACCATTTCTGAGATTTTTTTCACAAACTTCTATCTTTTGCCAAGTCACGGCTTCATTGAAAACGCTTTATTATAGTGATATAATGATTTTAAATACAGAATAAAGGAGATGCCCTATGTCTATTACAAAATTGTTGAACATTAAGTACCCTATTTTCCAAGGAGCTATGGCTCAGATTTCCCACTACCAACTGGCGGCAGCTGTTTCCGAAGCTGGCGGACTGGGAATCATTGCTTCAGGAGGAATGACGGGTGAGCAGTTGCGCGAAGAAATCCGTGAACTGCGTAAATTGACTGACAAGCCATTTGCCGTCAATGTTATGCTCATGATGAAAAATATCAAGGATATTGTGACAGTTATCATTGAAGAAAAAGTTCCTGTCGTAACGACTGGGGCTGGTACACCAAAATTCATCATGCCTTATCTGAAAGAGGCAGGTATCAAGGTTATCCCTGTTATCGCCAGTGTCAAACACGCGCAAAAAATGCAAGAGCTCGGAGTTGATGCCGTGATTGCTGAAGGTTCTGAAGCCGGTGGCCATATCGGTGAAACCAATACTATGGCTCTCATTCCTCAGATTGTTGACTCCGTTGATATTCCAGTCATCGCTGCAGGTGGAATTGCCGATGGTCGTGGTCTCGCTGCTGCTTTTGTCCTCGGTGCACAAGGGGTTCAGATGGGAACTATCTTCCTAGCTTCTGAAGAATGCCCAATTTCAGCAGGTTACAAGGATGCCATTGTCGCGGCCAATGATACTGCTACTGCCGTTACTGGTCGTATTGCTGGTGCGCCGGTTCGTTGTATCCGCAATGAAATGACCGACCACTATATCGAACTAGAAAACAAAGGCACCAATCGTGACGAACTCGAAGAAATCACCATCGGTTCTCTTTCTAAAGCTGTTTACGAAGGAGATACCGTACATGGCTCTATGATGAGTGGCCAAATCGCAGGCTTAGTCAAGGAAATTCGTCCATGTAAAGAAATCCTCGACACAATCGTTGCCGATGCTCAAAATGTTCTCCAAAACACTGAAATCAAGCTATAATCCTCTAACTCAAAAGAGAGTGGGACAGAAATCGGTAATTCGTTAGAATTCGATTTCGTCGTCCCACCTCCGCACAGTTGAGTAGGGCTGTAAAAGCTGATGAAATCAGCGTAATAGAGCCCACTCAACCACTGCGTCTTGCTCGACAATCCAAAGACAATTGAGAGGCTAGGACTTTTGTCCCAGCCTCTTTTGCTGTTCATTTAGGCTTGTTTCTAAACAAATCGCTCTTTTACTTAACTTTTTTGACCAATTTCACCACTGCTTCGGTTCGAGCGGTATGGGGAAACATATCAACCGACTGAATGTAGTGGACATCGTAGACCTGACTGAGCTTGACCAAATCCCGAGCTAGAGTTGAGACATTGCAGGAAACGTAGACCATCTTTTCAGGTGCATAGCGAACAATCGTCTCCAGCAGCTTATCGTCCAGACCAGTTCGTGGCGGGTCTACAATCAAGGCATCCGCCCGATAACCTTCAGCGTACCAGCGAGGAATAATCTCCTCTGCCGTTCCAGCCTCGTAGAGCGTATTGTCAAAGCCCATCCGTTTCGCATTGCGCTTGGCGTCTTCAATAGCCTCAGGGATGATGTCCATTCCCCTCAGAGACTTGACCCTTTTAGCAAAGGCAAAGCCGATGGTCCCAACCCCGCAATAGGCGTCAATCAAATGATCTTCTTTCGTCACATCCAGCGCCTTAACCGCCTCCCCATAGAGCACCTCTGTCTGTTCAGGGTTAAGCTGATAGAAAGCTCGAGGCGACAGGGAGAACTCATAGTCCAGCACTCCTTCTTGGATAGCCTCCTCGCCCCAGATAATCTCTGTCTTATCCCCGTAAATCTCACTGGACTTGCTCGTATGATAATTAACCGCCACTGTCTCCAGCTCTGGAAATTCAGCCACTAGGTCTCGAACGACTGGAGAAAAGTCCAGCATACGCCCCGTCACAAAAATCATCTGCACCTGACCTGTCTTTCTGGCTCTGCGAATCATAACGGTACGCACTCCGGCAGTCTTCCTCTCATCATAGATTGGCAGCCTATACTTGCCTAAAAGCCTAGCCACCTTATTGATCATCTTTTGCGTTACCTTGTCCTGAACCAGACAATTTTTCAGCGAGACCAGATAGTGGGAATTCTGGGCATAGAGCCCAGCCTTAACCTCATCCTTAAATTTCCGAGTCTGAAACTGCAACTTGGCCCGATAATAGAGCGGCTCCTGCATACCGATGGTCGGACGAATCTCATAGTTCTCATAACCAGCTGGCGCAAATTTTTTCAAGGCCTGACGCAGCAGATCTTCCTTAAACTCTAACTGCTTGTCATAGTGGAGGTGCATGATTTGACAGCCTCCACAGCTATCATAAATTTCACAAGGTGCTTCCGCCCGAAATTTTGACCGCTTGTTGATGGTCAAGAGCTTGGCTTCGATGAAATTACGCTGCACCTTGGTCACCTGACAATAGACTTCTTCACCTTTCAAAGCCCCCGGCACAAAGACCAGCGTTTTCTTATAAAATCCAATTCCTTCCCCATTGATTCCCATTTTCTTGATTTTGAGAGGGATTCTTTGCTTAACTTTTACATTCATGCCTCTATTATACCACGCTAGAGTCAATTCGTTGAGAATATGTTACAATAAAAGTATGAAAGCAGAAAAAATATCCCTTCCACTAGCCCATTTCCCTGAGCAAATCCGAACTTATCTAGAGGGAGCCAACTTTTACGACAGCTCCTCACATTCAAGCGCCCGTGTTTTCTATGCCGATACGGGCTATTATTTGAAAATTGACCAAAAAGGCCAGTTAGCCCAAGAAGCCACACTTGCCAAATGGTTTGAGAAGCAAGAACTCGGTGTGCCTGTCACTCACTACCTATCAGCAGATCATGACTACCTGCTGACTAGAGAAGCCGAGGGCAAGGATGCTCTAGCCTTTCTTCAACAGCCAGAAGAGCTTTGCCAAACAATGGCTGCCGCACTCAAAAAACTTCACAGCATCCAACCCCAGCATTTCTCAATCCAGTATCGTCTCCAACACTATAAAGAGCAAGCAGAGCATAATTATCGGAAAGGCTGCTTTTATCAAAAAGCCTTGCTGCCTCAATTTCATATCCAAAGTCGAGAGGAAGCCTACCAGCTTATCCAAGAACAGGGACACCTACTGACGTCAGACTCCTTGATTCACGGAGATGCCTGCTTGCCTAATTTAATTCTGAAAGACGCTTCCACCTTCTCCTGCTTTATCGACGTTGGTTTCGCTGGCCTTAGCGATCACCACATTGATCTTTACTGGGCCATCTGGTCTCTTACTTATAATTTATCTGACCCCCAATACGCAGAGCTCTTTCTTGACTACTATGGCAGGAAGGATGTTAATACAGACAAACTGCGCTTGATAGCTGCCTTTGAAGCATTTAGTTAAAAGAAAGGACTTTACCAAATCCCCTATGAAAATCACAAAAATCGAAAAGAAAAAACGGCTCTACCTCTTGGAGTTGGACGACAGCGAAAAGCTCTATATTACAGAAGACACTATTGTCCGCTTCATGCTGTCTAAAGGGATGGAAATCACGGAGCAAGAGTTAAAAGAGATTCAAACTTACGCCCAATTTTCCTACGGAAAAAATCTAGCCCTCTACCATCTCTCCTTCAAGCAAAGGACTGCCAAGGAAGTCAAAGACTACTTAACCCAGCACGACATCCAACCAGACATCATCAGCCAAGTCTTGGACGCTTTGAAAAAAGAAAATTGGATTAACGACAGAAAATATGCCAATTCTTATATCCAATCCAACCTTCTCACCGGTGACAAAGGCGCTTTTGTTCTAAAACAAAAACTCAGTCAAAAAGGAATTTCTAGCACTATCATAGAAGACGAATTGAGCCAGTTTGATTTCACTGAATTAACAGACAAGGTTGCTGAAAAGCTGCTCAAAAAATACCAAGGAAAACTGCCCAGCAAGGCCTTACAAGATAAAATACTTCAATCCTTGATAAACAAAGGTTTTTCCTATAACCAAGCCAAAACCGCCTATCAGCATTTGGAAATCGAAGAAGACCAGGAAACCCAACAAGAGCTGCTCTATAAAGAGCTAGACAAGCAATACCGCAAGTACTCCAAAAAGTACGAGGGATACGACTTAAAACAGCGTCTGACACAAGCTCTGGCCCGCAAAGGCTATGATTTTTCGGACATTGCCAGCGCTCTAAGAGAATATCTTTAAGATTTTCTATGAAAACTTAGGCATTTTTATGAAAATATGTTACAATAAAGAGGATAAACTTATAAATTGTAGAAAGTTGGTAGGTTATGAAACTTCCCAAAGAAGGCGACTTTATTACAATTCAAAGTTATAAGCATGATGGGAATCTTCACCGCACTTGGCGAGATACCATGGTACTAAAGACAACAGAAAATGCCATTATTGGCGTTAATGACCACACACTGGTAACAGAAAGTGATGGCCGGCGCTGGGTAACACGAGAGCCTGCCATTGTCTATTTTCATAAGAAATATTGGTTTAATATCATTGCCATGATTCGTGATAATGGCACTTCATACTACTGCAACCTTGCCAGCCCCTACTATCTGGACAATGAAGCCCTTAAGTATATCGACTATGATTTAGATGTCAAGGTCTTCACAGACGGAGAAAAACGGCTGCTTGATGTAGAAGAGTATGAGCGTCATAAAAGGCAAATGAACTATTCGGATGATTTGGATTTCATTCTCAAGGAAAACGTCAAGATTCTGGTTGACTGGATCAACAACGAACGCGGTCCCTTCTCCGATGCTTATGTGAAAATTTGGTACAAACGTTATGTTGAACTAAAGAATCGATAAAGTTGTCAAAGAGCGCAAGCTCTTTTTTCTTGCTTTCTTTTCCAAAAATCCTTTGTCTAGTAAGGAAGCAATTTCTTGCAATTCCTACTTATTTCTTGTATGATAGAACCATCAATGCTGCTAGTAAAGCACTAGAGGACCAATTTCTGGTCCTCCACAGCAAAATTTCCAGAAAGGAGTGAGTCTCATGGCTTTTACCAATACTTGTGGTCGCTATGCCAGCTTTGGCGCTATCACTAGCCTTCCAGATGATGTGATTGACACTTTCTGGTACATCATCGACAACTTCCTTAAAGATGTTTTCCCTTTGAATAATCTGATTCGCTTCGAATTGATCAATAACGAAGGGAAGCTGACTTTTCGTTTTTCTGAGGACCATCTCGATACACTCATCTCCTTTGATTTCACCTATAAATTTGACCCATTCTACCCTCGCATGATCTACGTTGTGGATAATAACGGCAGAGAAACAGTCATGTTAGCAGACGAATATTCCATGTTTTAAGAAAGCAAAATCCAGTTGAGACACCATCACTATGAGCGGTTCTTCAACTGGATTTTTTTATTTTTTGTAAATCATTTTGATATGAGGCGTCGATTCAAAGATAAAGGGCTCTCCTTGACTTACAAAGCCGAATTTTTCGTAAAGCCCCACGACTTGCTCCTGAGCTTCAATTTCAATCATTTTTCCCGGCCACTTTTTCTCACAAAGAATCAAGATTTCCTCTACCAATCTATTCCCTAGGCCCTTTCCTCGGGCTGACGGGACCGTCACAAGGCGACCAAAAACGACTTTTTCATCTTCCTCAAACACGCGGGCATAAGCATCTATTTCCTCTTGCTCATTTACATGGAAAAGGTGCATAGCTGTTAGATCCTTCTCATCCAATTCATGATAGATTCGCTCTTGCTCGACGACAAAGGTATCGATCCGCAGTTTTAAAATCTTGTAAAATTCTAGTATATCCAACTCTTGCAAATATTTTTTATGCCACATGCTTGTTTCCGTCCTTGCTTTATTATATAATCATTGTAAATGCAACTATCAAAGGAGTTCTTATGGATTATCGTCAGTTATTTCGTCAAATGGGTTTCATCTCCCGTCAAGCCATGATGAAAATGAACCAAGAAGCTAGCCAATACGGGCTTGATAATAATCTCTTTCTCATTCTTACTCGCATTGTCGAACATCCCGCTATCCATCAATCTCAGCTGGCAGAGCTGCTTCAGATTGACAAGACTACTCTAAGCCGCTCCCTAAGAAAGCTGGAAGAAAGAGGCTTGATTGTCAAAAAGACCAAACAAGAGAACAAGAAATTCAAGGAACTCTATCCACTGACTCCTACACTTAAAGTATATGACAAGCTAATTGGTTACGAGGACAGATATATTCAGGCTAGTCTGCATCAACTGACTTCATCTGAACTCTTTCAGTTGGATCATATCTTACAGAAAATTCAAAACTCCCGACAAGAAAAATTATAACACAAAACAGTTGCATTTGCAACTATGTGATATTAAAAACTAAAGCTATTAAAAGCGGCTGCTTGCAAGTGACTAAGTGAGTCCTCCTAGTCTCTGCAAGCAAAACCGCCTTAATAGCTTTTTAAGTTAGTTGATTGAAGTCCCAGATTTGATCCATCCAGCCCTCATAGAAATCAGGCTCGTGGCAAACCATGAGGATGCTGCCCTTGTATTCTTTCAGAGCGCGTTTGAGCTCTTCCTTGGCATCTACATCCAAGTGGTTGGTCGGCTCGTCCAGAACCAGAACATTATTTTCTCGGTTCATGAGAAGACAAAGGCGGACCTTTGCCTGCTCACCACCTGAAAGAACTTGGATCTGGCTCTCAATGTGCTTGGAAGTCAAGCCACATCTGGCCAGAGCAGCTCGAACTTCTGCCTGATTGAGGGACGGAAAGGCGTTCCAGACTGCTTCCAGCGGTGTCTGACGATTGCCGCCTTCCACTTCCTGCTCGAAATAGCCTAGCTCCAGATAGTCCCCACGCTCGACTTGACCTGCGATAGGCGGGATAATCCCCAGCAAACTCTTGAGCAGGGTTGTTTTCCCAATCCCGTTCGCACCGATGATGGCCACCTTTTGGTTACGCTCAAAAGTCAGGTTAAGAGGCTGAGTTAGAGGCCGGTCGTACCCAATCTGCAAGTCCTTAGCTTGGAAGATAAAGCGGCCAGGTGTACGGGCAGGCTTGAAATCGAAGGATGGTTTTGGTTTCTCACTTTGCAGCTCAATAATATCCATTTTATCCAGTTTCTTTTGGCGAGACATAGCCATATTACGGGTCGCTACACGAGCTTTGTTGCGAGCCACAAAGTCTTTGAGATCCGCAATTTCCTTCTGCTGGCGTTCATAGGCTGCTTCCAGCTGAGATTTTTTCATCTCATAGACTTCTAAGAATTGGTAATAATCCCCAGAATAGCGGGTCAACTGCTGATTTTCCACATGGTAGACGATATTGATAACATCATTCAAGAAAGGAATATCATGGGAGATCAGGACGAAGGCATTTTCATAGTTTTGGAGGTAGCGCTTGAGCCAGTCAATGTGCTCTGCATCCAAATAGTTGGTTGGCTCGTCCAAGAGCAGGATATCTGGCTTTTCCAGAAGCAGCTTAGCCAAGAGAACCTTAGTCCGCTGCCCACCAGATAGCTCCGTCACATCACTCTCCATACCGTAGTCCATGACGCCTAGTGCTCGCGCAACTTCGTCAATCTTAGCATCTAGAGTATAGAAATCCCGGCTCTCCAAGCGGTCCTGCAACTCGCCCACTTCTTCCATAAGGGCATCAACATCGGCTCCATCCTCAGCCATGCTCATATAGATTTCATTGATACGGGCCTCAGTCTTGAACAGCTCGTCAAAGGCTGTCCGCAGCACATCGCGGACAGTTTGGCCCTGCTCCAACACAGCATGCTGGTCCAGATAGCCAGCCGTCACATACTTGGACCACTCGACCTTGCCTTCATCCGGCAGCATTTTGCCCGTCACAATGCTCATAAAGGTCGACTTCCCTTCACCGTTGGCACCAACCAGACCGATATGCTCTCCCTTGAGCAGACGGAAGGATACATCCTCAAAAATAGCCCGGTCCCCAAAACCGTGGCTGAGATTTTTCACTTCTAAAATACTCATCTTTTCTCCTCTATCATTGATTGCAGTTCCTTGATTATACCATCTTAGGAAGCCAATTGGCAAGAAAATAAAAGAGGCTGGGACAAAAGTCCTAGCCTCTCAATTGTCTTTGGATTGTCGAGCAAGACGCAGTGGTTGAGTGGGCTCTACTACGCTGATTACATCAGCTTTTACAGCCCTACTCAACTGTGCGGAGGTGGGACGACGAAATCGAATTCTAACGAATTACCGATTTCTGTCCCACTCTCTCTAACTTTATAAAACTTTTGCGCTAGTGCGGGTAATATCTTCTACTTTTATATTGTGTGCTTCAAACTTGGACTTCAAGGAAACCAAGTCAATGTCTCCGTCAATTTGTACCTCAATGACAACTTTACCGTCCTTACGAGGAATATTAACAGTGTTTGAAATATTGAGGTTTTCTTCGACAAGTAAGGCGATAATATGCGATAGGACACCAACCTCGTCTTCTGTGACAAAGCGCATTCGAACGCCCTTTTCGCCATAACCAGACACTTCTAGAAAAGCTTTGAAAATGTCGCGATCTGTAATGATTCCATAGACCTGCTCATTGTCAACAACTGGTAAGATTCCAATTTTATTTTTCAGCATCAAATAAGTCGCATCTTCCAGACTAGCATACTGGGAAATAGTAACGACATCGTGAATCATCACATCTTTTACTTTGGTTTTATTCAGAAGATAGTTCATTTCATAAATAGATAGGCTCGTTGCCTTTGATGGACTTGCTTCTGCGATTGTTCCCTCTGTCACAAGACCCACCAGCTTATCATTTTCAATCACAGGCAAGCGGTGCAATTTTTGGTCGCGCATAATATCTGCCGCATGCGCAATCGTTGTGTCTGGGCTAATGTATACAACCTTGCGTGTCATAAAATCTTTTACTGCCATGAGAAGCCTCCTCTAATTTCTTTTTCTAATCTTATTATACTGTATTTTCCAACTAATTTCAAACGCTTTCACAGTTTTCTCTTATGTTTTCAAAATTTAGAAAAATCAGGCAGGCTACCTATAAAAAAGTTAGATTCGCCTATGAGAAAACGAGGGGGAATATTTGACCCAACCTCGCTTTAGCCTATCTCTATAGTTTCTTGTCTAATACCACTAGCGACAAGATGACCAAAAACAATTGAAAGAAGAAATAGATCAGCCAAATGCTATTTTTCTATTATTTCTCTAAACTTCTAACAAAGGCCTGATAAGTCTGTTCCATTAGCATGGTAATGGTCATCGGCCCGACCCCTTTTGGAACCGGCGTAATGAGACTAGCCACTTCTGCCACTTCGTCAAATTTAACATCACCAATCAGCTTGCCATTTTCGTCCCGATTCATACCGACATCAATCACGACAGCTCCCTCCTTGACAAAGTCCTTGGTTACAAAGTGTCCTCGTCCGATAGCCACCACCAAAATATCAGCTTTCTTTGCAATTTTCGCTAAATGATGGGTCCTCGAGTGCGTCAAAGTAACGGTCGCATTTTTAGACAACAGAAGCTGAGCCATAGGTTTACCGACAATATTACTACGACCAATCACCACCGCATTCTTGCCTTCCAAGTCCACCTTATATTCGCGGAACATTTCCATGATTCCTGCTGGTGTAGAAGGAATCATCAAGGGATGTCCTGACCAAAGTCGCCCCATATTGGTTGGATGAAAGCCATCTACATCCTTGTCTGGATCAATGGCTAATAAAACCGCTTCATCATCAATATGGGCTGGCAAAGGAAGCTGGACTAGGATTCCGTGCCAAGCTGGATCCTGATTATATTTAGCAATCAAGGTCAGTAATTCTTCCTGACTTGTTGACTCAGACAGACGCACAACTTCACTGCGGAAGCCTGCAGCTAGTGCAGACCGCTCTTTATTTCTCACATAAACCTGACTGGCTGGATTGTCGCCCACCAAAATCACCACTAAACCAGGTTCCTGACCTGTCTCTGATTTTAACTTTGCTGTTTTTTCTGCAAGTTTCGCTTGAAGCTTTTCTGCTAAAGCTTTCCCGTCAATAATGTTTGCCATTCTTTTCTCATTTCTTTTTCACTATATTTATTCATTATATCAGAAATCCTTCTGTCCCACTTATACATTTTTCTTATATAAAGTTATAAGATTAAAGACTGAGCTTGACGAGCAAAATAAAAAAGCAGAAGCCTGCTTTTTAGTATAATAATTCATAAATTTCCATGGCAATCAAGTCAATACTATCGAAAGTATAAGTCTCACGCGCTGCCACATCACGCAGAGTAAAAATTGGTCCATTTTCTTCGTCGTAGCTGTACGCCACTTCGGCAACAACTACTCCTTCACGTTCAAAATTACGTTTTAAATTTCCACCATCTTTGGCCATAGCTTCCAAACGATTGATGATTCTAACTAAATGTGATTCCATTTTATTTCTCCTATTTACTTGCTTCTCTCCTATTTTACCATAAAAAGAAACTGAAATACCAGTAAAAGACCATTTTTTTATCTTTTTCGCGCTATAATTTCTCAAAAAATCAGTCTCAGGGAGGATTTTGTAGTAAATTCTTGCATTGTGCAAGAATACTGATATAATGAAACTATAATACTTTGACTATTTTTGACCATTTAAAAATAGGTGGATCTACGGCCAAAGAAAGAGGTAGAATATGCTTTGTCAAAATTGTAAAATCAATGAATCAACCATCCATCTCTATACAAATGTAAACGGAAACAAGCAGCAGATTGACCTTTGTCAAAACTGCTACCAAATCATGAAGACAGACCCTAACAATAGCCTTTTTCGAGGACTGACTCAGGCTAACAACCAAGGAATTGACCCTATTGATGATTTCTTTAACAGCCTTGGTAATTTCCAACAACCGCAAGAACCAAATCCAAATATCCCGCCAACTCAATCTGGAGGAGGCTACGGTGGCGGTGGCTATAGTGGCAATTCCAACCGTGGATCTGATCCGCGCCAACAGGCTCCGCAAAAGCCGAAAGGTCTCCTAGAAGAGTTTGGTATCAATGTGACTGATATTGCTCGTAAAGGAGAGATTGATCCTGTCATCGGTCGGGACGAAGAGATTACCCGCGTCATCGAAATCCTCAACCGCCGTACCAAGAACAATCCTGTCCTTATCGGAGAGCCTGGTGTCGGAAAAACAGCCGTGGTCGAAGGCCTAGCCCAGAAGATTGTGGATGGGGATGTGCCTCATAAACTACAAGGCAAGGAAGTTATCCGTCTCGACGTAGTCAGCTTGGTACAGGGAACTGGTATTCGTGGCCAATTTGAAGAGCGGATGCAGAAGCTTATGGATGAAATTCGCTCCCGTGAAGACATCATCCTCTTTATTGATGAAATCCATGAAATTGTCGGAGCAGGCTCAGCTGGCGATGGCAATATGGACGCTGGAAACATTCTTAAACCAGCTCTGGCTCGTGGCGAACTCCAAATGGTCGGAGCAACTACTCTCAATGAATACCGTATCATTGAGAAGGATGCAGCCCTCGAGCGCCGCATGCAGCCAGTTAAGGTGGACGAGCCGACAGTAGAGGAAACGATTACCATTCTCAAGGGTATTCAAAAGAAATACGAGGACTACCATCACGTCAAGTACACAGATGCGGCTATTGAAGCTGCGGCACTTCTCTCCAACCGCTACATCCAAGACCGCTTCCTGCCAGACAAGGCTATTGACCTCTTGGACGAAGCAGGCTCTAAGATGAATCTGACCCTCAATTTTGTTGATCCTAAGGTTATTGACCAGCGGCTGATTGAGGCCGAAAACCTCAAGACTCAGGCAACTCGTGACGAAGACTTTGAAAAAGCGGCTTACTTCCGCGACCAGATTGCCAAATACAAGGAACTCCAGAAGACAAGCGTGCTGGATAAGGATATTCCAATTATCAGCGAGAAAACAATCGAGCACATCGTGGAGCAAAAGACCAATATCCCAGTTGGCGACCTCAAAGAAAAAGAACAGTCTCAACTGGTCAATCTTGCCAGCGATTTAAAAGCTCATGTCATTGGGCAAGATGATGCCGTGGATAAGATTGCCAAGGCCATCCGCCGCAATCGGGTCGGACTGGGAAGTCCTAATCGCCCAATCGGCAGTTTCCTCTTTGTCGGACCTACTGGTGTCGGTAAGACTGAGCTGTCTAAGCAACTAGCCATTGAGCTATTTGGCTCTGCCGATAGCATGATTCGCTTTGATATGAGTGAATACATGGAAAAACACAGCGTGGCCAAGCTGGTTGGTGCGCCTCCAGGCTATGTCGGCTATGAGGAGGCTGGCCAGTTGACCGAGCGCGTCCGCCGCAATCCATACTCGCTCATTCTACTGGATGAGGTAGAAAAGGCCCATCCTGACGTTATGCACATGTTCCTGCAGGTTCTAGATGATGGCCGCCTTACCGATGGTCAAGGTCGGACTGTCAGCTTCAAGGACACCATTATCATCATGACATCCAATGCTGGAACTGGCAAGGCTGAAGCTAGCGTTGGCTTTGGGGCAGCTCGTGAAGGCCGTACCAATTCCGTCTTGGGTGAGCTGGGTAACTTCTTCAGTCCTGAGTTTATGAACCGCTTTGACGGTATTATCGAATTTAAGCCACTCAGCAAGGACAACCTCATGCAAATCGTCAACCTCATGCTGGACGATGTCAACCAGCGCTTGTCCACCAACGACATTCATCTGGATGTTACAGAGAAGGTCAAGGAAAAGCTAGTTGATTTGGGCTACGATCCGAAAATGGGTGCTCGCCCACTGCGCCGTACCATTCAAGATCATATCGAAGACGCCATTACTGACTTCTATCTGGAAAATCCAAGCGAAAAAGAACTCAAAGCTATCATGACCAGCAATGGCAAAATTCTCATCAAGTCAGCCAAAAAATCAGAGGCAGAAAAAACCAAGCTCGATGAAAGTCAAAACTAACTGACTTTGGCTCTGCATTTTGATAAACTTTTAAAAATAAAGCAAAAAGAGAACGGATAAAGTATTCTGTTCTCTTTTTGAATTCTATTAATTTTTAGTGGAGCTCACTGGATAGCCTTATCTTCTAGCGCTCTCTAGCGTAATTAACCATGTCATAAGGTAGAGTATTGGCTCTTTCTTTCAGTGAGTAATTTTCTAAATTATTGACATTTTGGCGCAGGCGTTTAGCATAGCTACTTGAGATCAATTTCTTTTTCTCGTATTCAAAGATGATTTTTCTCTCCAGATAGTAGCCCCACATCATTTCTGAGATGTTGTTAGGCTTGATACGTCTAATAACCCGCTCAATGAAGGCACCACTACCGATGATCTCCGTTTCTCTTAGTCGAGATTCCTGCAAAAAAGTAATTAGAGAAGGCTTATAGATACCTTTTAGATGTTCCAAACTTTCGATAATGACTTCGGTATTGGACAGGTAAAGCTCTGCTATATCCTCCATGTCCTCAGCAGTCAGGCGCTTAGCTCCCCCTTGCCTCCAAGAGCGCCATCTGGCACCAAGAGTGACGATTTCATGGAGCAACATGCGCAATACGCGCAGTGTAACGAGAAACATATAGGTAAAGCGAGAAACTAAGTTTCGATTGATGCCCTGCTCAATATTATGTAGGTAACGCTGATAAAGATGATAGCTACGATCGCTGATTTTTCCTTCCTCAAAAGCTTGCTCCAGACCATCATTCTCGATACTCAAAATCAATAATTTCAGAGCTGCCAAGTCTCGCTGAGTGGCCTTGTCTTCCTGTTCAAGGATTAGGTTTTCGATACGACCATGGTAATTGTCAATAGCCGCATAGAGAGGGGCCTTAGCCTTGGTTTGCTTGAGGCCTGCTTCCAGCTCACTCACCACTTCATTTAAAATAGCAATGTGCATGAGGTGCTCGTTTTCCTCTTCCCTTTCTTCAGACAGATGAGGAAGAGTGAGCAAACCTGTCAGAAAGCTAAGAAAGGTCACACCCGCTACCAAGAAAAGCAACAAAGGATGATCTTGCTCCAATTGACTCGGAATCAAAAGAATAGCCGCAATGGAGACGGTTCCTTTGACACCTGAGAAGGTCAGCAGCAGCATTTCCTTCAGGTAGTTTCCAACATTCTTGTGCAATCTTCTGATTCGAATGAAATAAAAAGTGAACAGCATAAGAAACCGAAGGGCAAAGAGTAGGAAAGTCAGAAGGACAATGCTCACGAGTAGCAAGAGATTATCGTAAATCGGGCTCTTTAAGATTGGCTCTGCAATCATCTCCAGCTCTATTCCTAAAATGATAAAGACAGAACCATTGAGCATAAAGTTCACTGTATTCCAGATGGTTTCTGTAACCGAATCCACCTGGGCTTCCAGAAGCGTTATCCGCTTGAAGCGGCTAGCCTTAAAGATACCTGCGACGACCACTGCGATAATCCCTGAAACATGGATTTCCTCCGCTAAAAAGAAGGTGACCAAGGGTAGGCTCAGCTCCAGCAAGAGCTCACTAGCAATATCTGATACTTGGGCACTCATCAACAGTTTATGCAACCAGCGATTAAGGGCTGCGCTGGCCATCCCAACAGCAAATCCTCCAATAATGGAAAGAACTAAGGAAATACTAGCTTTTCCTAGGGAAAAACTTCCTGTAGTCCAAGCCAAAAGAGCCACACGAAAAGCAACTAGACCAGACGCATCGTTGAGCAATCCCTCTCCTTTTAGGATATTTTCCACCCGCTTGGGGAAGGAAAAACGCTCTGATAGGGAAGCAAAAGCAACCAAGTCTGTCGGACCCAAAGCGGCTCCTACGGCAATGCAGGCCGCCAAGGGCAAAGCAGCCCAGAGAAGATGGGCCAGATAGCCCAAACCAAGCGTTGAAATAAAGATAACTGGAAAAATCAAATACAAAATGATCCGCCAGTGCTTGAGAATACTGGTAATATTGCTTTCCTCAGCCTCCCGAAAGAGCAATGGCCCAATTACCAAGGCCAAAAATAGCTCTGTATCTAAATGAAATTTCCCCTGAGGAAGGAGAAAACCAAGCGAAATCCCCAGCACAATTTGCACTAGAGGTAGAGGAAGCTGGGGCAGCAAGCGATTGGTCACATTCGATACAACCAATAAGAGCAAAAAAACAATCGTGTAGAGAAGGATTTCCATTTTGAACCTCCTTTATCTTTGCTGGCAGCACTCTTTAAACAATTCTTTTTGCGCTGAAATCTTTTGATCAATTTTGGATAGGTCGCGGTGCTCAATCATCTTTTGGCAGCGCTCCATCTCTAGATTCACCAATTTTTTCTTGATTCGCAGCATTTTTTTATTCATTTTGGCCTCGTCCAAAAAGCCATCATTCGTTTCTTCATTGGCAGACTCGACGTATTTGTTTCGTAAGCCAGCTAATTTTTCACGCAAATATTGTTTATCCATTTTTCTCCAAATGATTCCTTAGAAAGTTTTTAGCAATCTTGGAATCCTTATTTCCCTTTTAATTTCTCAATCATAACCAAAAAAGGTGGATTGTTAATCTGATTGATGGTCTTGTAGAGGGCGACAGTGAAGTCCTGCTGGGGCAGCTGACTGACGAAGTCTAGCACCGCATCTTTTTCAACTTCACCACCTTCATGCCCGTAGTAAATCATGATAGCTGCGCGGCCGCCTTTTTCCAAGCCTCGGCAGACCTTTTCCAGAGCTTCCAGCGTCGTATCGGGTCTTGTAATGACAGACTTGTCCGCCGAAGGCAGATAGCCAAGATTAAAAATAGCAGCCTTGAAATGGTCTGTATATTGGTCCAGAGTCTCATGGCCTGCCAAGATTAGCTTGGCATTGTCCAAGCCAGCTTCTGACAAGCGCTGGCGAGTCTTTTCCACGGCCTGCTCCTGAATATCAAAAGCATAAACTTGCTTGGCCAATTTAGCCAGAAAAAGGGTGTCATGTCCATTGCCCATGGTAGCGTCCACTACGGTATCTTCCTTGGTCACGACTTCTGCCAAAAAGGCATGGGCCATCTGTAAGGGTCTTAACATACGAATCTCTACTCCTTTGCTTTACAGCCTTGTTTGCTGCCACGACGACGCATTTCTGCCTCGATGGCATTGAGAACTTCCCATTTATTGAGGCTCCACATGGGACCAATCAACATATCCCTTGGAGCATCACCTGTGATACGGTGGATGACGATATGCTCAGGGATAATCTCCAGCTGGTCGCAGATGATGGAGACATACTCCTCCTGACTGAGCAGCTGTAGTCGCCCCTCATGATAATCCCGCTGCATACGAGTATTAGTCATCAAGTGAAGCAGGTGGAGCTTGATCCCCTGAATGTCATTGTCCGTCACACAGCGGCGGACATTCTCCAGCATCATCTCATGGGTCTCACCCGGCAGACCGTTAATCAAGTGAGAAACAATCTCCGCCTTGGGAGCCAGCTTACGAACCCGCTGGACCGTCTCCACATAGAGCTCATAAGAATGGGCACGGTTGATGAGGTCTGAGGTCTCCTCATAGGTAGTCTGAAGCCCCAGTTCCACGGTCACAAGCATACGATCGGACAAGTCAGCCAAGTAGGCGATGGTCTCATCAGGCAAACAATCCGGCCGAGTCCCGATATTGAGTCCAACGACACCTGGCTCGTTAATGGCTTGCTCATAGCGCTCACGGATTACTTCAAGCTTCTCATGGGTATTGGTGAAGTTCTGGAAATAGACCAGATACTTACGAACATCCGGCCACTTGCGGTGCATGAAGTCAATTTCCTTATAGAACTGCTCGCGAATGGGCGCATCTGGTGCCACAATGGCATCACCAGAACCCGAAACGGTACAGAAAGTGCAGCCTCCATGCGCCACGGTGCCATCTCGATTGGGACAGTCAAAGCCCGCATCAATGGGCACCTTAAAGGTCTTCTCTCCAAAAAGTTTTCGATAATAATCATTCAAAGAATTGTAAGATTTCATACCTTCCATTCTACCACAAAAAAGGACCTAGAAACAAAAATTTCCTCTTTCACTAAGAAAGAAGAAAATCATGTCTCCCATTGATATTGCTTGAGGTCCACACAGCCATTGGCCTTCAAGTTCACGCCCTCTGCCCAAAGCAAGTGCGCTTGCTCTTCCCAGCCCGGTGCGAGACGCCCTACCGCATTGACCACCCGATGGCAAGGATGCTTGCAGCCATAAAGCTCCGACTGACTGAGGATCTTTCCCACCAAGCGGGCATTTTTTGGCCGCCCAATCAAACGGGCAATCTGACCATAGGTCGCCACGCGCCCAGCAGGAATCTCATCTACAAGAGCTAAAACCGACTTGATGACTTCTGGATTCAAAACGGACAACCTCCTCCTCATCTCACTTGCTCCTATCTTATAAGAAGAGGCCTCCTTTGTCAAGATAAAAAGGCCGGCAAAGCCAACCTTTCTAATCTCTATTTATTTCTGCTTTCCCGTGAAGCGCCATTGAAAGCGCAGCTTTTCATAAAAGGGAAACTCAATATTGAGAATGGCGAAGCCCAGCAAGGCCCCTCCGATCACATCCGTCGGGTAGTGCACGCCCAGATAGACTCTGGATGCCATAATGGTCAAGATAAAGAGCAAGAGCAAGCCCTGTACCAGACGCTTGATTTGTTGATTTTGCATCCGTTGCTGTACGATAATAATCAAGGTCCCCACAACAATAGCTGTCGCCATGGAATGTCCGCTCGGGAAAGAATAACCGCCCTCTTCGACCAAATGCAAAATACTAGGCCGACTTCTGTGGTAGACGAGTTTAATCAGCTTAATCAAAATCCCATGTAAGACCAGATTTCCCGCCAGCAAGGCAGCTTCCAGCTTCCATTTTCTATAAAGGAAAAATAGGACAAGGGCAGACACCCAGATAATAATCCCCAGCGGGTCAATGAAACTAGTAACCAGTTTGAAAAATATCGTCAAAGCTGTGGGCAAGTCCCCTCGCAGCCAAGTTTGAATCGGGCTATCAAAGCCAACTAGCTGCTCTGGATAAAACTTGACCATGTAGCCTAGTATGACGAAAAGTAAAAGGGCAAAAGAGCCCTTTGTTAGATAAGATTGTTTATTTTTCATAGCGTTTTAGAACGGGCGTCAAAAGCGTGTAAATTAGCCAGAAAGCCACCGCCCAGATTACTCCTTCTAATAGGTTAAAGGGAACAATCATGGTCAGCAGATACTTACTTACACCAATCATCTGACCGATATCAAAGTTTGCAAAACGAGCATAAAGCGGAATGGCATAAAAAGCATTCAGCGCCAGCATACTTGCAGTCAAGGAAAAAATTCCTAGGAAAGATGCAAGCAGATAGCTCATCAAATCTCTCTTCTTTTCCCAGAAAAGAGCAAAGAAGATGACATAGACCAGAATCGCCACAATATTGATTGGCAAACCGATCAAGGTTTCCACTCCATGACCATTTAAGGCCAATTTTAAAACAGAGCGAATGAGCAGAACTGCTACAGAACTCTTAAAATCCAAGAGAACCAAGGCTAGTAAAATCGGAATAATCGAAAAATCCAATTTTAGAAACTCGGCTACCAAAGGGATTTGATAGAACATGAGCAGGAAAGATAGTGCAGATAGAGCCGCTACTATCGCCATTTTGCGCGTATTTGTCATAACAGGTTCCTCCAATTTATAAAAATTAGAGAAGCTGGAAGGCTGTCAACACAAGGCCCGAAAAATCCTTTCACAATTTATAAGAGTATATAAAATGCCCCTTAAAATAAGGTTAAAACGACCAGCCGGCCAGGCAATAACGCCTTTCGTCTTCTCCCATCCAGACTATACTGTCGGTTGTGGAATCCCACCACATCAGCTTTCGCTCGCGGACTTATTTGGCTAAGATATTTTAGATTTATCTAGGCGTCGCAGTCGAAGATAATACTTAAAGTATATCGAGACAAGACAACGACGAGAAAGCTAAAATAGCTAGTCAAACTTACCGCCGGTCGGGAATTTCACCCTGCCCTGAAGACCCTTTAATCATAACAAAAAACGCTTGCACTTGCAAGCGTTTTGATTGATGTAAGCATAAATAGTTCAATAGAATCCATTTCATATATACCTACTTTTTACGTATGGCTTAATGCTGATCCCACCAAGCTTCCATCTCTTGATAAGAGTTGATGGGGGTTTGCTCTCCTGTTTTAGGATCGGTAGCTACAACATCTATTTTATCCTGACCGATTGGCGCAAACCAATGACGCATATCCTCAAAAACAGACTCTTTTGTGTTTTGTCCCTTACGCAAATTTACTTTAAATATTTTTTCTTCCTGCACTAATTCGATCATATCTGGATATTCCTGATACAAATTGATATTAGCTGTCTTCGGAAATTTCTCCTTATCATTAAAGCCAGAAAATGAGAGATGCCAAAATATTATACCTGCATGGTAAGGATCCATTGCTTCTTGGAGGTTTGTCGGACCAAACCCCATATCCATCTCCTCCATATAAGTCTTGGCATCAAAACCTTGTGGAGCTTCCTGAAATTTCTCTGTCTCTAAATCCAAAAATAGGTATCGACCATTGCGACTATCAGGTTCTTCTTTAAGAGATACCAACACAGCCACGTAATCTTTTCCATTATAATAGACAGGATCCCACCCCCATGGTTGGAGCTGATAATCATATCTATATAGCTCCTTATAGAGATCAATCTTCCGTTCCTTAAAATCCTTCGTACGCAAGTCATGTAGAATCAGATACCAATAATCCCCCTCTAGCTGATGCCTATTATTGGCAAGACGTTCCTGCGCCCTACGCTCCTGAGATACCAGATAGTTTTGAGTAGGCCTTGCGCCACTTTCGCGACCTTCTTTGTCCAGACCAACCACATACTGTTGCTTATCTCCAAATAGTAAAATCTTATCCACTTTTGTTGAAAAATCATCATACTTGACTTCATCCTTCTGAGCAGTGAGATGGTTGTAAAGGAGCACTGCAGAAAAGATACTGATTAGAAGGAGGGTGCTGATGACCCATTTATGTTTTATCCATTTCATGTTTACCTACTTTCTAGGCTAATTCCCTGTAGCCTGAGCTGGTGGGACAAGCCTATTTTATTTCAACTTATCCGCTTCGTATTCATGCACCAAGTCCAGTCCTGCAAAGTTCTGTTGCCGTAAGGCTTCGTAGACAATCATACAGACCGTATTAGAGACATTTAAGCTGCGGACATGCTGGTCATTCATGGGAATGCGCAAGGCCTTTTCTGGATGCTGGCGCATAAATTCCTCAGGCAAGCCTTTATCCTCACGACCAAACATAAAATAATGCGGCCCTTCTGCAGCAAAATTCTCTTCCGAGTAGACCTTCTCGGCAAACTTGGATATCAGATAGAGTTGTCCGTCCATCTGCTTCATAAAGTCATCCAGACTCTCATAGAAGCTAATATCCAGCTTATCCCAATAGTCCAGTCCAGCCCGCTTCATCTTACGGTCGTCAATGGGAAAGCCCATGGGCTTGATGATATGGAGGGGAGAATTGGTCGCTGCGCAAGTACGAGCAATATTGCCTGTATTCTGTGGAATTTGTGGTTCAAAAAGGACGATATGATTTTGCTGAGACATGATTTTTTCCTGATTTTCATTAGAATAAAAAAATAGCCACACTGCCCGGAGTCAAGCTCAGCAAACAGCGTGGTTAAGGCATCATTAACTTACATCACAACAGGTTTGATGTAAATCAATGAGGGTACTTTCCTAGTATATCATTTTCTTCCGACAAGTCAATAAAAACGACTTCAAAAAGTGAGATTTTTATAGGATTTCTTTTGAAACAGCTTACTATTTTGTAAAAAACGGCTTTATTGAGATTAATAGATGAAATTTTATATAAAAAAGGGTATGATAGATACATATTCGGGAGGAATAATATGAAAATTATCGTCGTCGGAAGCGGGAAGGTCGGCGCCGCCCTTTGTCGCTCGCTCGTTGCTGAAAAGCATGATGTCGTTTTAATTGAACAAAATGAAGCTGTTCTAAATCATATTACAAAACGTTACGATATTATGGGCATCGTTGGAAATGGTGCGAATTTTAAAATCTTGGAGCAAGCAGATGTTGCCCACTGCGATATCTTTATTGCCATGACTGAGCAGGATGAGGTCAACATGGTTTCAGCCGTTCTCGCAAAAAAAATGGGAGCCAAAGAAACCATTGTCCGCGTGAGAAATCCTGAATACTCAAATGCTTATTTTAAAGAAAAAAATATTCTAGGCTTCTCTCTGATGGTCAATCCTGAACTCCTAGCTGCTCGTTATATTGCCAATATTATTGATTTTCCTAACGCTCTGTCATTGGAGCATTTCGCCAATGGTCGAGTGACCTTGATGGAGTTTAAAATCAAGCCAGAAAGTCATCTCTGCCAAATGAGTCTCTCGCAATTTAGGAAGCATTTCCCTCACGTTATCATCTGTGCTATTGAGAGAGAAGGAAAACTCAGCATTCCAGATGGTGATTTCACCTTGCAGCCATCTGATAAAATCTTCCTGACTGGAAATCGTTCAGAAATTGTCCGCTTCCACAATAAAATCCGACCAAGAGTCATCAAGAGCCTCATGATTATTGGGGCAGGTAAGATTGCCTATTATCTCTTAAACATTCTCAAAAATAGCAAGATTGAGCTCAAGGTCGTCGAGATCAATCGCCAGCGTGCAGAGTTCTTCAGCCAAGAATTCCCTGAGCTCTATGTGGTCAATGGAGACGGTACAGCTAAAGATATTCTATTAGAAGAAAGAGCTGCGCATTACGATGCAATAGCTACTTTGACAGGCGTCGATGAAGAAAATATCATCACCTCAATGTTCCTCAACAATCTTGGAGTTCAAAAAAACATTACCAAGATCAATCGGACAAGTCTCCTCGATATTATCGACAATCAAGACTTCGCAAGTATTGTCACGCCAAAAGGAATCGCAGTTGATACCATTATGCACTTCATCCGCGGACGGAATAACGCACAATTCTCCAGCCTAGAAGCCTTGCACCATGTAGCAAATGGCCAAATTGAAACACTCCAATTTCAGATCAATGAAGGAAATAAAATGATTGAACAGCCTCTTTCTCAGCTCAAGTTAAGGAGCGGGGTGCTGATTGCTGCTATCATTCGTCAAGGCGTAGCCATCTTCCCAAGTGGAGATGACTATTTGGAAGTCGGAGATAAGATCATCGTGACAACCTTGATTCAAAACATCGATAAGATTTACGATTTGTTAGAGAGGTAGCCCCATGAATAGATCTATGATTCGCTTTCTCCTCTCCAAACTCCTGCTAATCGAAGCAGCCCTCTTGTTGGTTCCAACAATCGTTGCCCTGATCTACCATGAAGATCTTGAAGTCTTCCTTTCGATCGGCGCGACAATGATTATTTTAGTGATTTTGGGTGGATTAGGTTCAGCCTTTAAGCCTAAGGATGCCCACATTTACACCAAGGAAGGGGTCCTGATCGTTGCCCTTTGCTGGATTCTCTGGTCCTTCTTTGGCGCTCTGCCTTTTGTCTTTTCTGGCCAAATTCCTAATCTAATTGATGCTTTCTTTGAAGTCAGCTCTGGCTTTACCACTACTGGTGCTACGATTTTAAATGATGTATCTGTCCTTTCCCACTCCCTCCTCTTTTGGCGTAGTTTTACCCACTTGATCGGGGGAATGGGGGTGCTGGTCTTTGCCTTAGCTATCATGGACAATGCCAAAAATGGCCACTTAGAGGTTATGAAAGCGGAAGTTCCTGGACCAGTCTTTGGTAAGGTTGTGTCGAAATTGAGAAACACCGCCCAGATTCTTTATATTATCTATCTAGCACTCTTTGCCCTTTTTGCCTTTCTTTATTTCCTCGCCGGCATGCCACTCTTTGATAGTATCGTCATCGCAATGGGAACGGCTGGTACAGGAGGCTTCACTGTCTTTAACGACGGAATTGCCCACTACAACAGTTCTCTAATCACCTACCTTGTCAGCTTCGGCGTTCTGACCTTTGGGGTAAACTTCAATCTCTACTATTATCTCTTGATTCGAAGATTTAAGGCCTGTTTTCATGACGAGGAGTTGAAAGGCTATCTCTGGATTGTCCTCACTGCCACTATTTTGATTAGCTTCAATGTTCTCCATGTTTACGGGGAATTTGCTAAAAGCTTAGAAATTTCATTTTTCCAAGTTTCCAACATCATTACTACGACAGGATTCGGCTATGGAGATACCGTACAGTGGCCCCTCTTCTCACAAGTCATTCTGCTGCTGCTCATGTGTCTAGGAGGTTCTGCTGGCTCCACCGCTGGCGGTTTCAAAGTAATCCGTGCCATTATCATCGGCCGCATCGCTAAAAACCAAATCCTTTCCACGCTTTCGCCAAACCGCGTTCTAACCATGCATATCAACGGCGCTGTTTTGGATAAAGATACCCAACACAAGGTTCTCAAATATTTGGCTGTTTATATTTTGATTATCGCAGCTTTGATTTTCATCATCAGTCTGGACAATAACAATCTAATGACTGTTACCAGTGCTGTCATCAGCTGTTTCAATAATATCGGACCAATGATTGGGACAACCGAGACTTTCTCTATCTATAGCCCATTTTCTAAATTCCTCCTCTCTCTTGCCATGATTGCAGGACGTTTAGAAATCTATCCTATCCTGCTTCTATTCCTACCAAGAACCTGGTCTAATAGATAGCAGGAAAATAGCTATTGTTACTTAACTAATGCCCGTAACAACGGGCTTTTATCTTGTTCTAAAGCCGCCATATAAAATTGCTCCTCGTACTCTTTGACACTTAACTTTTCAAGGATAATGTCATTTTTCTCTTGCTCGCGAATCTATTTGGCAACTGTCTTTCTGTTTAGGCAAACGGTACTTACATATTTATCAAATATCCCGTGAAATCAAAACTCGAAAGTTTTGGAGGGATCAAGACAAGTATATGAACATGATCTGGCACATCTGTCCCTCAATAATTTCCACACTTTTGTATTGACATAGATGACGAAAATTCTCAATGAGATCTCGTCTTATTTTGTAGTGAATGATTTTTCTACGATACTTGGGGGTAAAGATGATAGGATATTTGCGCATCCATTTGGTATGTGATAAACTGTAACTGATTTTAGCCAATTCTTTTCCTCCTTTGCCTTACCTGAACAGATAGATTCTACCAGGAAAAAGAAATGAAAGCTCAAAGCCTTGGCAGCCACTAGCTTAGCTGATGTTTTTCTTGTTTTTATCGTAGAGAAAAACTGGCTTGAAGCCATAATGAAAATAAGACGGAAGGCCCTTCTTCCGTCTTATTTCTGGTCTCGAGACTCTGGAATCAATCAATTCCCAAACCCATCCTTATTTATTAATAATTCCAAACTCTTCCTTCTTCTTCTGCTGCTGGGCTTCCTTGTGATTATCATAGCGATTGGCCAAGAACTTAGCGATTTCCTTGAGGATAGAATAGGTCGGGATTGCCACAATCATCCCCAGCATTCCATGGATATTGCTGAATAAGAGCAGGAGCACCATGATGGTAATAGGATCTACCTTCATCACACCGCCAACGATACGGGGATAAAGAAAGATTATCGTTAGCAAAAGGACCTACATCAGCTTACTTTTATAAAACATCTGCCTCCTCCTATCGGTTATTTTATCCTAAATTTTGTTATAATAAAGGAGATTTAACGAAAGAGAGTAAAAATGGAAAAAATTATCAAACTAGAAAATGTAAGCTTGGCTAAACAAGGCCGAACTATCTTAAAAGATCTCAACTGGCAGGTGAAAAAGGGGGAGCATTGGGCCATTCTCGGTCTCAACGGCTCAGGAAAGTCTACTCTCCTGCGCTTGCTTATGGCTGAACATTGGAAGACTCAGGGCAAGGTGACGGTTCTCGGTACGGAATTTGGTGCTGGAGACATTCCTCAGCTGCGAACTAAGATTGGAGTAGTTGGCTCCTTCATTGCTGAGCGCCTGCCTAGCCATCTCACTGCCGAAGAAATCGTCCTGACAGGCAAGTATAAAAGCAGTATTCTCTACGCTCCTTACGGACAAGAAGAACTGGATCAAGCTAGGGAAATGCTGGCTTCCATTGGCGGACAAGATTTGATTGGCCGGAGCTACATCAGTCTATCTCAAGGGGAAAAGCAGCTCTTGCTGATTGCGCGCAGTCTCATGGAAAAGCCAGAACTGCTTATCCTAGATGAAGCGACCAGCGGTCTGGATCTCTTTGCCCGAGAGCGCCTGCTGGAACAGATTGGTAAGATTACACAGATGAATCAGGCTCCAACCATCCTCTATGTCACCCACCATGTAGAGGAAATCACTGCTGCTATGGATCATGTCCTGCTCCTAAAAGAAGGAGAAATCACAGCCCAAGGTCCTAAAGGAGACATACTTCAAAAAGAGGTCATGGATCGCTTCTATCCTCAGCCAGTCGAGCTGATTGAGCTGGGAGAAGACCGTTATTTCATCAAGGTGGAGAACAGGCCCTTATGAAGTAATTTTCTAACACCATCTTCAACCTGGGCTAGGTTCTGATTCTGACCATGACTGCGATTGTCTTGCTTTTCCTGTCTGGACAGATTCTGCTGTCCCACACTTACATCCCTTTAAGGATTGCTGAGGAGTCCCAATTCATCATTAAGCCTTGGTATTTCTACCCCATCCTCCTGCTCTTTCTCCTCAGCCTCTTTTTAATCCGGCCCCTGTTGGAAAAGCTTCAGACCAAGTATTTTTTTCGGATTTTGTCCCTCACCTGACTAATGCTATGACAACAGGCTTTTACCTTGTTCTGAAACTACCATCTGAGAACGCTTTAACATTTAACTTATCAAACGCAAGGTCATTTTTTCCTAATCACGTATATTAGAAACTATCTTTTTATTTAGGCCAACGATATTCACATAGTCTCCTCTCGCCTAAAACTTTCGATTGCCATAAAGAATACAACCCCTCTTGTTTTTCAATCTGAACAGGAGGGGTTGTTTTGAATTGAAATGAATAAGACTTAGCTTTGAGTTATTAGCATTTTCATCACTTCATTTTAATCATAATCAGCATATCTCCACCAAGCTATTGTTGCGATAAGACCTAGAATACTTACCCCAAATAAACTGACAATGCTCCCAAAATTCAATAGTGCTTTTCCTGCAATACCACTTGCGAGTGCAGGAATCGCCCATGGAATGTATTTCCCAAGGTTAAGAGCAGAACCAAGCTGAGAAAAAATAATTGTAAAAATAATAAATGCCAATGGTGACAAATATCCCCGGCCTAAACAAGCAAAAAAAGCCACTGGAGTAGAGAGTACGATCGTAAGAGTAGTACAATAACCAAAAGTAAGTATACCTTTGAAAATCACCATTAAGCTCCCACCCTCAAGTCCAATCAGATTGCCAGCTAATAATCCCAATAAAAGTGCAAAAATTGATAGAATATAGCTCCATAGAGCGATAACGATAAACTTGGATAATACGATTGTATCTCTTTTTATCGGGAGTGCTAATAGGTCTATCATCGTTTTATCAGAATATTCTCTACCAAAAATCCAAGATGCTGTAAATCCAAAAATGAGCAATCCCCCAACAGAAATGACTTGTGATACGGTCATTAAGTACGACGACCAGTCTGTTATCCTCATCATTTCCATTTTTGCAGAAATCAAACCAAGATTTTTGAAATTCTCTGGATATTTCATCATAGTTGCAAACAAACCAACAATAAAAGGAACTAAACAGATAGAACAAGCAGTTACGATGGAAAGTTTTGATTTTATTAACTTTTTCCATTCAATTAAAATACAGGAACTAAGCTTTTTCATTCGAAATACCTCCGTGATAGTCATTCAATATTCTTAAGAAATAATGCTCTAAATCTTCTTTTTCAACAGCCAGCGATTTGGGTGGATAACCTGCATGAACCAGAAATGTAGCAATTTCTTCCGGATATTCCACAGATTTTCTATCAGTTAATTCCAAGAAATGGATATTATTTTCTGTGTCTGATTGAATATTTACCTGATAGCCATGGTTAGATAATACTTCTTTCATAGCCTTATTATTAGAGCCACTTACTAGTAACTTCTTTTCTAAGTGCTGTTCTAATTCATTACTTTCAACTTCTCTTATAAGTCTGCCCTCGTGTATAATGATTATTCTAGTCGCAATCTTAGATATTTCCTCCAGATTATGACTGGAAATAAGAACAGTGGTACCTAGATTATTCGCCAATTCCTTTAATAGTTCTCTCACTTCAATAACTCCAAAAGGGTCTAATCCATTTGTTGGCTCATCAAGAATTAGAATTTTAGGTTTATGAATAATCGCTTTTGCAATTCCTAAACGCGCAACATTTCCTAAAGAAAGATGCTTCTCCTGTTTATGTTCATATTGCTTTAGTTTTAATTTTTCAATTACCCAGTCAATATTATCTTTATTAACCTCTCTTAATTTACTAACGATTTCTAAATTTTCTCTCACGGTTAAATCCGGATAAGAATAAGGCGTCTCAATAATATAACCTATTTCATTTCGAAGTTCTAAATTACTCAGATCTAACTTTTTTCCTTGGATATAACATTCTCCTGATGTAGATTTTATCAATCCTAGCATCATTCTCATCGTCGTTGTTTTCCCTGCACCATTCAGTCCTAAAAACCCTACTATTTCACCAGGTTTTATTGATAAATTCAAGTTGTTGACAACATTTTTTGTTCCATATCTTTTAGAAAGGTTTGCGGTTCTAATTGCTTCTTTCACCATTACCTGTCCTCCTTAGTAATTTGTTCCACAACTCCTTGTATGACTAACTTCAATGTAGTATCAATTTGTTTTTCGCCGATTTCCTCGATGTGTAGAATAGTCATAGCAATCGTTCTAAATAAAGCAGAGACGATTTCTACCGATACATTTTCTCTAATGTTGATTCGGGACACAATTTTTTTAACCATCCTATCATCTATCAGATGATGATTTGTTATCGCCTCTTTTGGCAATTTTCTTATGAGTAATTCCATTTCATGATTTTTAAATATGGTATACATAAATGAATAGCGAAAATCTTGATAAAAATCATAAAGTAACTGTACAAGACGATTTGTATCTATCTTGGTTTCCATACCTAATTGTTCTGTCAGACGATTCATAACACCTATTTGATATTCTTCTAAGACCGTAAAAAATAACATTTCTTTTGAGGAATAAAAATTATAAAAAGAACCTTTGGAAATATCTACCATGGCTGCCATTTGGTCAACTGTGGTTTTCTTAACCCCATATCTTTGAAGGCATTCCTTTGCAACTTTATGTAATTTCTTTCTAATTACTTCTTTTTCTTCACTAGTAAAAGCAGTAGCCATAACTTCCTCCTAAAAACACTATGACGTTTTTTGATTTTACAGTCATAGATTATCATATAAACTGAAAAATGTCAAAAGTCTTATATCTTATATGTAAGAAAATAAGGATACAGTACTGAAAGCTCCTATTATCTCGCTTTTCTCTCTGTATCCTTATTATATCTCAAGTTCCTTCTCGCAATTTCTCAATCATGACCAAGAAAGATGGATTGTTAATCTGATTGATGGTCTTGTAGAGAGCAACGGTGAAGTCCTGCTGAGGCAGGTAGCTAAGATTAGGCGAGCATTGTTCAAGCTAGCTTCTGCCAAACGCTGACAGTTTACTACTTCATTTAAAACAAACAAAAAGATTGAGACATTGTCTCAACCTTTTTATTTAGCATAATCAACTGCTCGCATTTCGCGAATGACTGTGACCTTGATATTTCCTGGATATTCCAAGTTGTTTTCAATCTTTTCACGCACGTCATGCGCCAAGATTGTAATCTTATCATCCTTGATTTTCTCTGGACTGACCATAATTCGGATTTCACGACCTGCCTGAAGGGCAAAGCTTGTCTTAACCCCTTCAAAGCTATTCGCAATTTCTTCCAAATCTTGCAATCGCTTGATGTAGCTTTCCAGCGACTCACTGCGAGCTCCTGGGCGAGCTGCACTTAGGGCATCAGCTGCTGCAACGATGACTGCAATGACACTCTCAGGTTCTACATCTCCGTGGTGGCTAGCAATGGTATTGATAACAACTGGATGTTCCTTATACTTGCGAGCCAACTCAGTTCCAATTTCTACGTGGCTGCCTTCTACTTCTCTATCGATGGCCTTACCAATATCATGGAGGAAACCAGCACGACGAGCCAAGTTAACATTTTCACCCAACTCTCCAGCAATAACTCCAGCCAGTTTGGCAACCTCAATCGAGTGACGGAGAACATTTTGTCCGTAGGAAGTACGGAACTGCAAGCGACCCATGATTTTCATCAAATCAGGATGCAAGTTTGGTGCTCCAATTTCATAAGCTGCGGCTTCACCATACTCTCGAATACGATTGTCAATCTCTAAGCGATTCTTTTCGACCAATTCCTCGATACGAGCGGGATGAATCCGACCATCCTTGAGAAGTGCTTCCATAGTCATCCGAGCAATCTCACGGCGAACTGGATCGAAACCTGAAAGAGTAACCACTTCAGGCGTATCATCAATGATAACATCAATCCCTGTCAAGCTTTCAAAGGTTCGAATATTACGACCTTCACGTCCGATAATCCGTCCCTTCATGCTGTCATCAGGAAGATGAACCGTTGAATTGGTCTGCTCAGCCACATAGTCACCAGCAATCCGCTGCATAGCTTGAACCAAGATATCCTTGGCCACCTTGTCAGAGCGCTCTTTGATATCCTGCTCCGCTTCCCGAATACGAGTCGCAATCTCCTTGGACAGCTTGTCCTCGGTCTTGTTCAAGATAATCTCACGCGCTTCCGTCTGAGTCAGGGATGCTACCCGCTCAAGCTCAGCTTCTTTTTGCTGCTCTAGCTCAGCTACTTGTGCTTCACGCGCATCAATGTGTTTAGCTTTATCAGTAAGACTCTGTTCTTTGTGCTCCAAAGTCTTTTCCTTGTTGGTTAAATTGTCATCTTTGCGGTCAAGATTACTTGCACGCTCTGTCAAGCGGCTTTCAATTTGTTTTAACTCTTGACGCTCAGACTTAAATTCTGCATCAACCTCTTCACGATATTTTCTGGCTTCTTCTTTTGCCTCCAAAAGTGCTTCTTTTTTAAGCGAACTGGTTTCGCGCATCGCTTCTTTGACAATCAAATCCGCTTCGCGTTCTGCCTGACCGCGTAAATTGGTTGCTTCTTGTTCAGCATTTAAAAGAGTAAGTTCCGCGGCTTCTTTAGATGCTTTCATCTTAACCGCGATTCCTACATACCCAATCACTAAACCAATGATGGCAGCAAAAACAAAAGCAGCTATCGTATATAAGCCCATGTTTTTACTCCAAATCTATTTAATTATTGAATTCAAAATTCCTTTTTATTCTATCATAAATAGCAGAAATTCACAAATCAATTTTTTGAAAAAGAAGCCTGATTTTTACCTATTATTGGGCGAAAAGGCGCTAAATCAAAGAATTTAATATATAAAATTTTTTTATTTCCTAACTCTTATTTTTTTATGCTATAATCAAAAGGAAGTGTTTGAAATGTCGCTTTTGAAACCTGATCTCATTTTCAGGTCCCAATTTTAAAATTTTAAAGGAGAAACCATGTCTAAAGAAGTTATCGTTGAAAGTTTTGAGCTTGACCATACAATCGTAAAAGCACCCTATGTTCGTCTCATTGGCGAGGAAACTGGTCCCAAAGGAGATATTATCTCTAACTTTGATATTCGCTTGGTGCAGCCAAATGAAGACTCTATTCCGACGGCTGGCCTGCATACCATCGAGCATTTACTAGCTATGCTCATTCGCAAGCGGATTGACGGTATGATTGACTGCTCACCTTTCGGTTGCCGAACAGGCTTCCACATGATTATGTGGGGGCAACACTCAGCGACTGAAATTGCCCAAGTCATCAAATCTTGCTTAGAAGAAATCGCTGAGACAACTACTTGGGAGGATGTCCCTGGCACCACCATCGAATCCTGTGGCAATTACAAGGATCATAGCCTCTTTTCTGCCAAAGAATGGGCGAAACTCATTCTCAGTCAAGGAATCTCTGACAATGCTTTCGAGCGCCATGTCCTCTAAGCAGAAGGATTTTTATCTTCTAGGATTTTATTATTTGCGCTAAAAATAAAAAAATTAACCCGTCCTTCTGGAAACAGAGGGCGGGTTTGTTCTTATTATTCCTGCATAGCATAGCCGATACCACGGACAGTTTTGATATAGCTAGTCTGACCAGCAATATCAATCTTACTACGTAGATAGCGAATATAGACATCGACTACGTTGGTTTCAGTGGCGCCTTCATACTTCCAGACACGTTCCAGAAGCTGCTCGCGGCTCATAACCTTTTGGTTGCTCATCAGCGTCACTAGTAGATCATATTCCCGTCGTGTCAAGGCAATCACTTCCTCTCCACGATAGACGATATGATTTTTCAAATCAACTCGTAGATTGCGGTAAGCAGTCGGTGTTTTTAGCTTGCTACAATGCTGGTCGATAAAGTCCCGACCTCGAAAAATATCGGAAACTTTCTCAACCAAATCGCTGATAATAAAAGGCTTGACGGTATAGGAAACAGCAAAGCGCTGGATCTCATCTGCATGTTCTTTGATTTCTTCACGGCTAGCTAAGACGATAATGACTGAAGCCGGCTTGAACAAACTCAGTTGCCTAGCAAACTCACTAGCGGTCATATCCTGCAGGTCATAATTAAGCAAAAATAGATCATAGTCATTTTCTCTAGCTAGTACCAAACCTTGACTTCCTGTCTCAACTACATCTAAAAGAAATGCTTCCTTTTGCAGTTCCAAAGTCACAAATCGTGCAAGATTCTTTTCATTTTCTACTAATAAAATTCGCTTTGCCATAGGCCTATCCTATTTTTCGTCATACCAAGAGTAGTGGAAGGTTCCTTCTTTGTCTTTACGTTGGTAGGTGTGGGCACCAAAGTAGTCACGTTGTGCTTGGATCAAGTTAGCTGGAAGGTCCGCTGAACGGTAGCTATCAAAGTAAGTGATGGCTGCTGAGAAAGTTGGCACTGGTACACCAGCTTGAACAGCAAGAGCTACGATATCACGCACTGCTTGTTGGTACTTAGCAGTAACATCCAAGAAGTACTCGTCCAAGAGAAGGTTAGCAAGGTCTGCATCGCGGTTGTAGGCATCTGTAATCTTTTGCAAGAAACGAGAACGGATGATACAGCCATCACGCCAGATAGATGCGATGTCCGCAAATGGCAAGTTCCAGTTGTTTTCTTTAGATGCCACACGCAACTGCGCAAAACCTTGTGCGTATGAAATGATTTTTGAGAAGTAAAGGGCTTGGCGGATCTTTTCGATCAACTCAGCCTTGTCTCCTTCAAATTTGAAAGCAGCCGGTTTTGGAAGCACCTTGCTAGCGTGTACACGCTCTTCTTTGTATGTAGAAATGTAGCGAGCAAATACTGACTCAGTGATCAGTGACAATGGCACACCAAGGTCAAGCGCTGATTGGCTGGTCCATTTACCAGTTCCCTTGTTACCTGCAGCATCAAGGATATAGTCTACGATTGGGCCATCTTGACCTTCATCATCTTTGCGACTCAAGATATCAGCTGTGATTTCAATCAAGTAGCTGTCCAATTCACCCTTGTTCCACTCAGTAAAGATTTCTGCCATATCTTCTGCAGAAAGACCGAGCAAGTGTTGCATGAGGTCATAGCTTTCTGCGATCAATTGCATGTCACCATACTCAATACCGTTGTGGACCATTTTCACATAGTGACCAGCTCCATCAGGACCGATGTAAGTCACACATGGTTTGCCATCTTCTGGTGCTTTAGCTGAGATTTCTTCAAGGACATCAGCAACCAATTCATAGGCTTCTTTTTGTCCACCAGGCATGATAGAAGGGCCTTCAAGGGCACCTTTTTCACCACCAGAAACACCAGTTCCGATAAAGTTGATACCTGAGTTTGCCAATTCTTCATTGCGACGAATCGTATCTTTATAGAAAGTGTTTCCTCCGTCGATCAAGATATCACCCTTGTCAAGGTGAGGAAGAAGAGCTTGGATAGTTGCATCTGTACCAGGTCCAGCTTGAACCATGAGCATGATACGGCGAGGTTTTTCAATGGATTGAACGAAAGACTCTACATCGTAGCTTGGAACAAAATTCTTTTCTGGATGGCAAGCAATTACGTCTTCTGTTTTTTCTTTACTACGGTTGTAAATGGCAACTGTATAACCACGAGATTCGATATTTAGGGCAAGGTTACGACCCATTACGGCCATACCTACAACACCAAAATTAGCTTTTGTCATTTTCTACTCCTATAATCTTAGTTGTTTAATCTGTTATATTTTAACATTTTTACATGGTAATGAAAAGTATTTAGCTGATAGAAATGCTTTTCTGATGGATGATAAACAAACAGCCAGAAGTTTCAACTCCTAGCTGTTTGGATATCATAGATACATTTGGATTTATTTCTCATCAACTTCGATGACAGCTTGTTCATCTTGTTTAAGCTTGTTGACAGTCATATTGACGCCAAGTGCTCCAGCTAACAGTTGACGGATGTCAAAGCCTGCCCCTTGAGAAACTTGATCAATACTCTGCATGATGTCGCCGACCATTTTAGAAGCGTTGCCTTCACCATACATGGTAATCTTATCTACCTTGGTCAATGGCTCTGCCACCGCACGAGCGATTTCTGGCAATTTATCGACAATCATCTCCGTAATCGCAGCTTCCTGCATCTTCTTCATGGCTTCTGCTTTCTTGTCCAAACCTTGGGCTTCCGCTTCTAGTTTAAGACGAATGGCTTCCGCTTCTGCACGTCCCTTGGCTTCAATAGCTTCAGCTTCTTGCAGTTGTGCAAATTTCTCAGCCTCGGCTTGAGCCTTGCGTGCTTCCGCTTCTTTCTGTGTTTCAAAGAGTTCCGCTTCGGCCTGACGCTGACGTTCAATCAATTGCGCTTCTGCGGCCTGTTGACGGGCATATTTTTCAGCTTCGGCTTGCTTGCGGATATTGGCATCCAATTCCTGCTCACGGACCTTAACTTCCCGTTCTTTGACTTCCGCTTCCTTTTCCTGCTTCATGATGTTGGCTTCTGCCGCCACACGTTCTTGTTCACGACGCTGGATTTCTGCCTCAATCCCTTTAGCCGCGTCCGCTTTAGCTTGCGCAATATCTGCTTCCTGCTTGAGGGCAGCTTGTTTCAGTTTGAGTTCATTTTGCTTTTGAGCAATTTCCAAGTCAGCGGCCACGCGCTTGTCGTTAGCCAACTTGTCCTGCTCAGCCTCAACTTCCTTGCGCTCACGTTCAGCCTTAGCCTTGGCAATCAGGGCGTCTTTCTTGATCGTTTCGACATTTTCGATACCGAGGTTGTCAATCACGCCACCTTCGTCAGAGAAGGATTGAACGGTAAAGGCAATGACTTCCAGACCCATCTTAGCCAAATCTGGCGCCACGTTATCTTGCACTTTAGAGGCAAATTCCTGACGGTCATTGACCATCTTGCGCAGTTCCATCTGGCCGATTACCTCACGAAGGTTCCCTTCGAGAACATCTTGAACAGAGTTGGAAATATCTGTTGTATTCCAATTAAGGAAGTTTTCTGCCGCACGCTCAATCATTTCATCCGTAGTACCAATCTTCAGCTTAACAGCCGCATCGGCACGAACGTTGATAAAATCAAGTGTTGGCACAGACTCAGAAGTACGGACGTCGGTAGAAAACTGCTCAATATCCAGATAAGAGCGCTGCTCTACGAAAGGAATCATGAAGCCAGCCTTACCTCTTAAATGACGCTGCTTACGCAGACCAGTAATAACGACTACTTCATTTGGCTTAGCATTGACATAACCCTTAGCCAAAAGAATAATAAGCACAATGGCTGCAACGATTGCAAAAATCAACCAGCCTGGGATAAATAACATATCCATAAAAACTTCCTTTCTTTTCCAGAGCAATAGACGAGTGCATTGCCCAAATATATTTTTAGTTAGTATATCAAAAAATTAACAGTTTGCAAAACTTTTACTGCTACTTCTATCCAACTTCCAAAATCCCCCCTAAAACAAAAAAGATAGCCCCTCATTCATTGAGGAAACTATCCATCTTTTATTAGTCATTTCTTCCAAAGATACGAAGGATGCTGAGGAAGAGGTTGATAAAGTCAAGGTAGAGGCTCAAAGCTAGAGAAATAGCCCAGCCAAGACCTGCCTGTCCACCCGTTTGCTCATAGACATAGCGAATCTTTTGATTGTCCCAAGCAATCAACCCTGCGAAAATAACAACGCTGACGTAGCTGACAATGTAGTCTATCATGTCGCTACCTAGGAAAATATTGACAAAACTCGCAATCACAATTCCAATCAGGCCTGCAATCATAGCTCGACCCATGCCAGATAAATCTTTTTTAATGATGACGCCCATGGCTGCCATAACAAGGAAAACAGCTGCACTAACTGCAAATGCTTTGAAAACTATGCCTCCTGTGTACATGGCCACAATGAAACTCATGGTAAATCCGTTTAGGGCTGAGTAGCTCAAAAAGAGGGGAAGAGCAGCTGGACTATTGCGGAGTCCTCTGCTGGAAGCTGACCAAACCAAGGCCAGCTCAATAAAGATAGCTCCATAGTAAATCCAGCTATAATGGAGCAAAATCTCAACCAGAGCTGTTTGGAAGGTCGTCAGCATTAGACCCGAAACCAGAGCAGAGATGGCAATTCCCATCCCAACAAATCCGTAGACCTTAGAATAAAAACTAGAAAGTCCACTGTTTTCTTGAATAATTGTATTGTTCATAACGTCTCCTTTTTACATTTTAACTTTTCATCATCTTTCGATGATACTTTTTACGACCACTCAGCTTTTGTCGCCAAGGCGCCGTCGCTTCTTTGATCGCCCAATACTTGTCCACCATAGTTACAATGAAGGACTCCTTGTAGCGCGGTGGTGCTAAGGTAGCCCCCCACATGTGCTTGATGATAATATCTTCTTCAACTCGATTGAGCTTGGTAATCTTACGGGCATTTCGGACTGCTAGGCGGGGATGTACCCAGGCATGACTCTTTTTAAACTTGGTTTCGCGCCAGTCATAATAAAATAGATCATGCAGAAGAGCGCCCCGTGCTGTACTGCGGGCATTCCAGCCAAATTTTTTAGCAATCTTATAACTAGTATAACTGACATTGATCGAATGTTCAAGCCTATTAGAATGAATATGATGGGTAATCCCTTTTAAGCGTTGGACGCTGGGCTTCTCGATCAAATGCCCCACATAGGCCATAAATTCATCATCTTCTCTGTAAGGCATGTCATCACCTCCATTTAGTTTTATTATAGAGAGATTTCTAAAAGCTAGCTTAAAGCAAACATCAGAATGCCGGCTGCCACAGCTACGTTAAGACTTTCAGCCTGCCCCTTCATGGAAATATGAACCAAAACATCAGCCGCATCCGTCATTTCTTGGCTGATTCCTTGCCCTTCATTACCCATGACTAGGAGGAAATCTTCATGTTTTTCAACCTTTTGATAATCCACAGAATCCTCTGATAAGGTCGAAGCCAGAATTTGTAAGTCATTCTGACGAGCCAGAGCCAGCATATCCTCTCTGCTCACGCGATAAATGGGCAGATGAAAATGGCTACCTTGCATAGAACGCAAGGTTTTGAGATTGTAAATGTCAGCGGAGTGACTAGAGATGAAAACTCCTTGATAACCCGCCGCATCCGCTGTTCGGATGATGGTTCCGACATTACCAGGATCCTGCACATCTTCTAAAAAGAGATAGGCACCTTCCAGCTTTTCTGGAATATTCTGCTCCTCAAAGGCTAATTCTGCAACAATTCCCTGAGGGGTCTTGCTATCTGCTAAATCACTGAGAATCTCAGGACTGACAAAAATCGTCTGAGAAAATGCTGCCAAGCGCTCTTCGTACTCTGCCAAGGCAAAAATTCGCAGAATCCGTGCCTGACTGGCCAGAGCCTCCTCAAAAAGATGCCAGCCCTCAATCAAATACGACTCGCTACGATATTTTTTTTGATGCAGCTTTTTAGCTTTTTTTACCACATTATTGGCTTTTGAGGTTATAATATTCATAAATACATTATAACACAATCTAGCAGTTTTGAACTCATCCTCTAGACTTATCCTCAGAGAAAATCTTATCCCAAGCAACCAGCTTCTCGCTACACCATGGGGCTGAGAAGCGAGTTTCAAACCGCTACAAAAGGAGGTAACGATGCAAAAAGTAAGAATGATTGCGCAAGGACGAGTCCAAGGCGTCGGCTTTCGTTGGGGCGTTTACTCCCTTGCTTTGCAGATTGGCGGGATTACAGGTCGCGTCTGGAATAATGACGACGGTACAGTCGAAATTTTGGCTCAAGCTGAAAGCTCTGCCCTCATGGCCAAGTTCATTCAAGAAATCCGCAAGGGACCAACTCCTTTTTCAAAAGTCAGCTATTTAGATGTCACCATGGCCAATTTTGAGTCCTATACCGACTTTAAAATTGCAAATTAGGTCTGCAGAACTATTGTATATTTCCTTAAAAAACAGTAGAATAGATAGGTATTATTTTTTTAGAAACAAAGGAAATGAACTCGTGAAAACATTTAAACGTATTTTATTCTCTGGAATGAGCTTGTCCCTCCTTCTATTATTGACAGGGTGTGTCGGACGAGACAAGGCCGGTAATCCTTCTGGTATTATTTGGGACGTGCTTGGCCAGCCTATGGCAGATAGCATCCAGTTCTTTGCTAAGAATTCAGGTCTCGGTTATGGTCTAGCGATTATTATCGTTACACTCATCGTGCGGCTGATTATTTTCCCACTGGGAATCTATCAGTCTTGGAAGGCTACTCTTCAGTCAGAAAAGATGAACTACTTCAAGCCCATCTTTGCCCCTATCCAAGAACGAATCAATAATGCCGAAACTCAAGAAGAAAAGCTAGCAGCCCAGCAAGAACTTATGGCTGCTCAAAGAGAAAATGGTCTGAGTATGTTTGGCGGTATCGGCTGCCTCCCACTACTCATTCAAATGCCGTTCTTCTCTGCCCTCTTCTTCGCTGCCCAATACACAAACGGTGTAGCCAGCAGTACATTCCTTGGCATCAATCTTGGAAAACCTAGTCTAGCCTTGACTCTCATTGTCGGTGTACTCTACTACATCCAGTCACTTCTCTCCCTACATGGTATCGAAGATGAAACCCAAAAAGCGCAGATGAAGAGTGCAACTTACATGAGCCCGATTATGATTGTTGTCTTCTCTTTCATGTCACCAGCAGCTGTGACGCTCTACTGGGTAGTCGGTGGTTTCGTTCAAATTATCCAACAATTCATCATTAACTACTTAATGCGTCCTCGGATTAGAAAGCAAGTAGCTGAAGAATATGAAAAGAATCCTCCGAAAGCCATGAGCAATGCAGGCCGCATCAAGGATGTGACACCAAAAGCGAGTCAAGCAATCACTCAAAATAACAAAAAGAAAAAGAATCGCAACGCTGGTAAACAACGTTCTAGATAAATAAACTATCCATTTCCCTCCAAGATTTCCTATCTAATCTTGGAGGGATTTTTTTCTACTCGTCCTAATAATACTAAAAGAGAGGCTGGGACAAAAGTCCTAGCCTCTCAATTGTCTTTGGATTGTTAGCAAGACGCAGTGGTTGAGTGGGCTCTACTACGCTGATTTCATCAGCTTCTACAGCCCTACTCAACTGTGCGGAGGTGGGACGACGAAATCGAATTCTAACGAATTACCGATTTCTGTCCCACTCTCTCTTTCTTAAACGTTTAATCCATATACTTCAATTTTCCACGGAAATCTTCCAGACTTTCATAGCCTTTTTCTGCCATAATCTCCTTGAGTTCTGCGGTGATGCGCTCAAAGGCTGCCACTCCTTCTTTATGAAGGGTTGTTCCTACCTGCACCATACTGGCTCCACAGAGGATATGCTCAAAGGCATCGCGCCCTGTCAGGACACCCCCAGTTCCGATGATTTGGATTTCTGATTTCAGGCGCTGGTAAAAGGCATGGACATTGGCCAGAGCCGTAGGCTTAATGTACTGACCGCCAATACCACCAAAACCATTTTTAGGACGGATGACGACAGACTCATCTTCTATATAAAGACCGTTTCCGATTGAATTTACACAATTGACAAACTTGAGCGGATAGTTGTTAAAAATCGCAGCGGCCTGATCAAAATGCACGATATCAAAGTAAGGAGGCAGCTTGATACCCAGGGGCTTAGTGAAATAAGCAAAAACTTCTGACAAGATTTTTTCTGTCGTTTCAAAATCATAAGCAATCTGTGGCTTGCCAGGGACATTTGGACAGGAGAGATTGAGCTCAGTAATCCCTTTAAAGTCGCTTGCCTGCACTTTCTTGAGAATGGTGTGGGTTTCTTCTGGCGACATACCAACCAAAGAAAGGAAGAAAGTACGATTTGGCTCGCTTTCTTGCAGCTCCAGCAAATAGTCAAGATAATAATCTAAACCATTATTGGGCAGGCCCATGGAGTTGATAGAGCCCAGTGGTACATCCTGATAGCGAGGCTCTGGATTGCCCTGACGAAAGTCCAGCGTCGCCGTCTTTGTCACAAAGGTTCCTGCAGCAGAGTTTTTGACTTCTTCTAACTCTTCCACTGTCATACAAGCCACCCCTGCAGCATTCATCAAACAGTTGTCAAATTCAAAACCCGCAATTTTTGTCTTGGTTGTTGTCATTATTTTGACCTCTTATTCCTTAATTTTCTCTATTATATCATTAAAATTCTTCCTATAAAAAATTTATCCTAATTTTCTAGCAAAAGGTTCGGCATTTCCACCTAGAATCTTCAAAAAAATATTATGGAAATTTTCAGAAAATTCAACTTTTTTCTTTACACCCTAAAAAAATTCTGCTATAATGGCTCGTGTAATAAAATATAACAACAAAAAGGAGAACGATATGACATCTGCTAAAGAATATATCCAAAGCGTGTTTGCAACTGTGAAAGCTCGTAACGGGCATGAGGCTGAATTTCTCCAGGCGGTTGAAGAATTCTTCGGCACTCTAGAGCCTGTGTTTGAAAAACACCCTGAGTATATCGAAGAAAACATCTTGGCACGTATCACCGAGCCTGAGCGCGTGATTTCTTTCCGTGTTCCTTGGGTTGACCGTGATGGAAAAGTGCAAGTCAACCGTGGTTACCGTGTTCAATTCAACTCAGCTGTTGGACCATATAAAGGCGGACTTCGTTTCCACCCAACTGTAAACCAAGGGATCTTGAAATTCCTCGGCTTCGAACAAATCTTTAAGAACGTCTTGACTGGACTCCCAATCGGCGGTGGTAAAGGTGGATCAGACTTCGATCCTAAAGGAAAGACTGATGCTGAAGTGATGCGCTTCTGCCAAAGCTTTATGACAGAATTGCAAAAATACATCGGACCATCTCTTGACGTACCTGCTGGTGATATCGGTGTTGGTGGACGTGAAATTGGTTACCTCTACGGTCAATACAAACGTCTTAACCAATTTGATGCGGGTGTCTTGACTGGTAAACCTCTTGGATTTGGTGGTAGCTTGATTCGTCCAGAAGCAACTGGTTATGGTTTGGTTTACTACACAGAAGAAATGCTCAAAGCTAATGGTAACAGTTTTGCTGGTAAGAAAGTGGTTATTTCAGGTTCTGGTAACGTAGCTCAATATGCTCTTCAAAAAGCGACTGAACTTGGTGCAACTGTTATCTCTGTATCTGACTCAAACGGTTATGTCATCGATGAAAACGGTATCGACTTCGATCTTTTGGTTGATGTTAAAGAAAAACGCCGTGCTCGTTTGACTGAGTATGCAGCTGAGAAAGCAACTGCTACTTACCATGAAGGTTCTGTATGGACTTACGCTGGTAACTACGATATCGCTCTTCCATGTGCGACTCAAAACGAAATCAATGGTGACGCAGCTAAACGTTTGGTGGCTCAAGGAGTTATCTGCGTATCAGAAGGTGCTAATATGCCTAGTGACCTTGATGCGATTAAAGTCTACAAAGAAAACGGAATCCTTTACGGACCTGCCAAAGCTGCCAACGCTGGTGGTGTAGCTGTATCAGCGCTTGAAATGAGCCAAAACAGCCTTCGCCTTTCATGGACACGTGAAGAAGTTGATAGACGCCTCAAAGACATCATGACCAACATCTTCAACACAGCTAAAACAACTGCTGAAACATACGGTCTTGGTACCGACTACCTTGCAGGAGCAAATATCGCTGCCTTCGAAAACGTAGCAAACGCTATGATTGCACAAGGTATTGTTTAATTAGTCAATACATCTTATCGGAGGACAAATGATGAACTTACGGCCAATGGAAGTGAGAGACAATTCAGCTGTAGCGCAGCTCATTCGAGCCAGCCTAGAAGAATTCGGGCTTGACAAACCAGGAACTGTCTACTTTGATTCTCATCTAGATCATTTGGCCGACTATTATCAACAGCAAGAGAGAGCAACTTACTTTATTCTGGAAGATGAAGGTCAACTGGTTGGCTGTGGTGGCTTTGCACCTGTGTCTGATAAGATTGCTGAATTACAAAAACTGTATGTCACTAAAAATAGCCGTGGCAAAGGTTATTCCAGCAGGTTGATAAAGCGGATATTCCATGAAGCCCGCCTAGCAGGTTATGAACAACTTTATCTAGAAACCTCTACTGAACTGGCTACGGCTGTGGCCATCTATCAACACTATGGTTTCACATCACTGCAAGAACCACTTTCTAACGCCGCCGGCCACCCAGCTATGAATATCTGGATGATAAAATCCCTCTCATCAGATGAATAGATGGCAGTATACTAATGTAGCCAATGCTATGATAGTAAAGGTATTGTTTCAATTCATTTGCTTAATCCTCAATCGCTTTGATTGGGGATTTTTATGTCGGCTTCAAAAAAGCTCACTATTTAAAATAGTAAGCTTAAAATCAAGATTTATTTTACTTCTACTAAGGCAGAAGACAGGCATTCAACAATTTCGTTTACTGCTTCATCTATGTCTAGGTCCTCATTATCATTCAACATCATTGGAAGAGCATAAGAAAGACTCAAGGCTAGAATATAACGAACGATTCTTTCGTTTGACCAATCTCGGATAACACCATTTTCTTTAAACTGATTCAGAACTGGGCTAATTGGCTTAATGATAGAGTGAACAATAACATTCCCTAACTGGTCAGAAATATTTTTATCAATAAAAGAACGACTCAAGAGAATTTTAACTTGCATTTGATTCTCCTGAATGAAAACTAGTCTATCTCGAACAATGCTTCTCAAAAACACTGGAAAACTCTCTTGGTTTGCTGTAAATTTCTTCTCAGAAAAATCAGCGATCACATCTGGAATAACTTGCTCAAGAAAAGTCGATAAAATTGCTTCTAAGATGCCTTCCTTGGTTTTAAAGTAACTAAAAACAGTCCCTTCTGAAACTCCAGCCTCCTTAGCAATAAGGCTTGCTGTTGTATTTTCAAAACCCATTTCTGAAAATAACTTTAGACTTGATAATAATACTTGACGTTGTTTTAGACTCAAGTTGCTATTTTCTAATGTCTGTGCATACTTTTGTTCTAAACTTTCCATTGCTAGCACCTCTCTGCTACTCTCTTACTTTTACAACTTTCTTACCTCGAGTGTGTCCCGACTTCAGACTACGATATGCCTCTCTAACTGACTTTAGAGAAAAATCATAAACCTGATCAATATTCAGCCGAATCTTCCCATCTGAGACCATTTCCGCTAGAACTTTAAAATCATCATATGTGGAATGTCTAGGACCCGTGAACTGAGCTCCTCTTATCATAACATATGGTGAAGGTACTAGCGTTCCAATAGCCGTACCCTTCAATCCCAAACTAAAAGCCAATTTAACATAATCACTTCCATAGCAATCCAAGAATTTTGTAATCGGCTTTGGACTTGCTGATAGAAGAGCATTCTGGATGTTCTCTTCGTAAGCTACTGGAATCGCACCTAAGGACTTCAGATAATCCGAATTTTTCTTACTTGCAATTCCGATAACTGTTGCACCCTTAGCAACTGCATACTGTACTGCAATACTTCCAATACCACCTGCTGCTGCTGAAATCACTACAACATCTTTGGAGTTTAGCTCAATCTTTCTAAAAGCACCTCCCACAGTTAAAGAGGCTACACCCATAGTAGCTGCATGGTTCATATCAATCATCTCTGGTTTCAATACAATTTCCGATTCATTGACACAAATTTCTGTTGCCAATGCTCCCCTCTTGGTGCCTAATCCTGGGTCACTGATCATTGTTCCAAAAACCTTGTCCCCTACTGCAAACCGACTTACTCCTTCACCAACTTCTGTGATAACTCCAGCAAAATCCCGACCAACACCTCTTGGAAAAAGAGATGATTTTGACTCAAGCCAACAACTTGGCTTCTTTAGTTTCGTCATAAAAGATAGAAATCGGAGTGGCTTTGCACCCTCAAAAGTCTTAAAATCAATGGGATTTAAACCAACAGCATGAACTTCTACCCTAACTTGATTTGCTTCTAAAGCATCAGATTTAACGTTCACCAAATCTAGCACTTCTTCATCACCGAAACGACTATATTGTATTGCTTGAACAATCATTTTATAAACTCCTTTTTTTGTCTACAAATTGAGTGAGCACTCAATCATATTGCGATTATACGCTTATTTCCCAAATATGTCAATCTACGAACTTGTATTTCTATAGGTTGCTTAAATAATCAGGTTCTTAATAAAGCGATATTACTTTCTATCTCTTAACATGTATTAAAAGCAGCAGCCGCAACTCCAGAACTATTGTTTATTTAAAAATCAGCTTGCTCATTTGAGCAGCTGATTTTTTGTCTATCAATGGATTGTAACGATTTACCGAGCTGACTCTTTCAAAAGAGTCAGATACTCCTCTAAAACTAGATGATGTTTTTGCATGTATTGGGCCGACTCTACGCCAACATAACGATAGTGCCAATTTTCAAAATTCACACCAGTAATATCGCTTTTCCCTTCAGGATAGCGCAGAATAAAGCCGTATTTAGGGGCAATTTCTGCAATCTTATGTGCTACTTCATCATTCTGACCTTCTGGCTCACTCATATCAATCGCCAAGCCTGTCTGATGCTCGCTGGCGCCTGGCAGCTGGATCCGCTTTTGCACTTCTTGCTCCGCTTCTTGCCGAGATAAGCCCTCTTCTTCGGCCAAGGCTAGCGCTTCTTCATAGAGCTCTGTCTGCTCTGCTCGGCTACGATAACCCGAAATCAAGGTTTCTCCTGGTGCAACGGTTCGAGCTGCAGCTAAAAATTGTCTAGTGTTTTCAGCAATACGGCTATCTACCTGAATATCATCGATTTGGGTCAACTTAGGATGAGACTCTTCCTGTAAATGGTTACGATTGATTAAAGTCAACTCCCAATCATCAACTGACACTTTGGGCAAGTCAGAATTCTGGGCTTTAAGAGCATGATTAATAAAAGTTGGCAAGTCTTCATCCATATCTTGCACTCGCAATAGAGCAAACAGCAAACTGATCCCAATTCCTAAAAATAAGAGCCTATTTATTAGTCGAAACAGAGAGAGTTTTCTCTTTCTTTCATGGCGACCTCGTCTCAAGACTTGTCCTCCAGCTCTTTCGCTCCAACTTCACGATAGGACATATCACCGATGGAAACAACCGAAAATTGTCCATCTTCATAGTCTACGATGGTCACACTACCATTGCCTAGGCCATGAGGTTGCATACGATTAATTAGGTAGACAAAAGTTCCGATGGTCATGCCATGACTAACCACCAAAGCATTGCCACCACCTGCAGCCTCCAGCTCCTCAGCAATCTCTGAGAAGCCTTGCCAAATTCGACCGCTGAGTTTTTCCCAATTCTCAGCCCAGCCAGCCGTGTCAACTTCTACTAAACCTTCTGCAAGCTCGGCATAGCTGAGTTGATGGACATGGTCAATATTAAAGACCCTAGGCATGACTCCCATAAAGAGCTCGCCATCATAGCCACCATCAAAGCTACCAAAACACCACTCTCGAATGCGCTTGTCAAACCTATAAGGAATCTTTCCCGTCAAGCCCAGCTCTTCCAGAATAATTCCCATGGTCTGAATGGTTCGACCAGAATCACTGGATCTAGCTAGTTTAAAATCAATACCCGCTTTTCGCAAACCAATTCCTAGTTCATGGATGCCACATTCGCCTTCCACCGTCAATGGACTATCACTCCAGCCCTGAGCTCGTCCGATTGTATTAAACATCGTTTTGCCATGCCGGATGAGGTATAATCTTGTTTTTGCCATACACTTCCCCCCTTATTCTCCTCTCATTATATCACGTTTCTGAAAAAAAGCAGTTTCTAAGATTGAAAGAAAGCAGCTCAAGAAAGCTGAATTATTGCCATATTTTCTTTCAACCGTTTATTTAGCGTCCAAAATTTTGGCACCAACTTCACGGTAGGATACATCTCCCAAGATCTGAATCGTAAATTGCCCTTTTTCATATTCAATAACTGTCACACTACCGTTGTCAACCTCAGGATTTTTGCTAATAGCTTTATCAATCAAATAAGCAAAAGTCCCGATGGTCATACTATGGCTGACAACCAAAGCATTGCCTCCGCCAGCAGCTTCCACTTCTTGGGCAATAGCTGTAAATCCAGCTAAAATCCGTCCACTCAGTTGCTCCCATGGCTCAGCCCAGCCAGCCGTATCCACTTCAACCAAGCCGTCGGCCAATTCTGGGAAAGTCAGCTCTTTATAATTATCGGTGTCACGTACCCTTGGAATCACTCCACGGAAAAGATCGCCACCATAAGCCCCGTCAAAGCTGCCAAAGCACCACTCTCGGATGCGCTTGTCAAATTTATAAGGAATCTTCCCGACCAAATCCAGCTCTTCTAGGATAATCCCCATGGTCTGAATGGTTCGGCCAGAGTCGCTCGAGAAAGCCTTGGTAAATTCCAAGCCAGACTCTCTCAGCCCAATCCCTAGCTCGCGAATTCCACGTTCGCCTTCTTCAGTTAAGGGAGTGTCCGACCAGCCCTGAGCTCGACCAATGGTATTAAACATTGTCTTCCCATGCCGGATGATAAATAATCTTGTTTTTGTCATCTCTTCTCCTTGTTCAATCGAAAAGGCCTGTCTGCACAGACCTGATTTTCTTATTAATTTTTAAAACTGTGAATCGGCGCTGGAATCTGACCGCCCCGGGCGATAAAGGCAGCTGACGAAGGCTGATTGACCTTCATGACAGGAGCTGTTCCCAAGAGCCCGCCAAATTCAATCATATCGCCTTCCTTGCCCTTTGGAATAATCCGCACAGCTGTCGTCTTTTGATTGATAACACCAATCGCTGCTTCATCCGCAATCATGGCTGCGATGGTCTCAGCTGGCGTCGCCTCTGGAATGGCAATCATATCTAAACCGACCGAACAGATAGCTGTCATAGCTTCTAGCTTTTCTAGATTGAGCGAGCCATTTTGCACAGCCGCAATCATGCCCTCATCTTCTGACACAGGAATAAAAGCACCAGACAGACCGCCCACTTGATTGCAGGCCATGACCCCACCTTTTTTGACTTGGTCATTGAGCAGGGCAAGCGCTGCTGTCGTACCATGAGTGCCGACTGTTTCCAAGCCCATTTCTTCCAAGACACGAGCCACTGAGTCTCCGACTGCCGGTGTTGGAGCCAGACTCAGGTCAACAATCCCGAACTTGACGCCCAGACGCTCGCTAGCCATCTGACCGACCAACTGACCGATACGCGTAATTTTGAAGGCCGTTTTCTTGACCGTTTCAGCTACCACGTCAAAGCTCTCACCACGGACCTTTTCCAAAGCTCGCTTGACAACCCCTGGCCCAGAAACACCGACATTGATGACCACATCTGCTTCACCGACACCATGAAAAGCGCCCGCCATGAAAGGATTGTCCTCTACCGCATTGGCAAAGACGACCAACTTGGCCGCCCCCATGTCAGAAAGCTGGGCCGTTTCCTTAATAATGCGCCCCATATCCGCAACTGCCGTCATATTGATGCCAGTCTTGGTTGAGCCGATATTGACAGAGGAGCAGACCTTGTCTGTCTCCGCCAAAGCCCGCGGAATGGAATTAATGAGGATTTCGTCTCCTTTTTGATAACCCTTTTGGACCAAAGCCGAGAAGCCACCGATAAAGTCCACACCGATTTCCTTGGCTGCCTTGTCTAAAGCCTTGGCCAGAGGCAGATAGTCCGTAGCGTCCGTAGCTGCCCCAATCAGAGAAATCGGAGTCACTGAGACCCGCTTATTAACGATGGGAATTCCCAGCTCAGCAGCAATTTCATCCCCAACTGCCACCAAGTCTTTCGCTTTGGTCGTGATTTTTTTGTAAATCTTCTCCGCCGCCCGATCAATATCTGTGTCGATACAGTCCAAGAGTGAAATACCCATGGTGATGGTCCGAATATCAAAATTCTGCTCCTCAATCATGGCAATGGTTTCTGTAACTTGTCTAATATCCATGTGCCCTCTCCTTAGATATTGTACATAGCGTCAAAAATGGCTGCGCTTTGAATATTGATTTTGACATTGAGCGTCTGACCAAAGGCCTCAAATTCACTACGAAGCGCTGCAAAATCCTGCTTTTCGTCGCTAGAAACAACGGCCATCATGGTAAAAAACTCGTCCAAAACAGTTTGAGAAATATCGTCAATATTGAGCCCTAGATCGGCAATTTTACTAGCTACACCAGCCACAATCCCTGCCTTATCTTTTCCAACAACCGTAATAATCGCTTTCATCGTTTGCTCCAATCATCTTTATTGCTAATATTGTAGCATAAATGCCCGTTTTTTGCATGAATTTGCAGAAATCCACACTGCGAATCTTGCGGGCTGTTTAAATATCAGACTCAAATACTCTTCAGAAATTACACATATCTCTTCCTTTTGTTAGAAGTTTATTTTTTATCTATGTTTTTATTTGTAAACGGTTTCAATATTTGTTATACTAAATTTAAGAACACATTAAAAAGGAGGTTTCTTATGAAAAATTCTTATAAGAAACGCTTATATACACAAGCCCTCAGCCTATCCGCTGCGGTTCTATTGGCCGTTTTAACTCAAGGAAATGCGGCAGCTGATACGCTTAACCCTGCTGAACCTCCGCAAGACAGCAGCAAAATCAGTACTCTGGTGGAGCAGCCTATACCTGCAAGTACAGAGAAGGCTGAAGAACCCTCAACTACTCCACAAGCTGAACCACTAGAGAAAAGTAACCCATCTAAAGCTGCTTCTGACAAAGCCTACAGCAAGGCTCCAAGTCTTCCTGCCACAGCCCCAGAGGAAAAAGCAACTGATGCTAACCAAAAACTGGACAATGCGACTAAAACAGAAGTCCGCGCAGCTAGTAGCCAAGAAAACAAGGTTCAGCTTGCCGACAGTAAGGTTTACATGTCCGAAAAAGCTAGCATTGAAGAAACTATTCAAGAACAGGGAGCTCAAGCTGGTAAAATCACTTGGACACTGGACAACAAGCCTATTAGCGAGTGGAAAACTTGGAAGATGGATGACGGCACCTTCACTGGCGACCCATTTGTGACTGTCGAAGAAAAAGCTGATGGAAATGACCTAAAAGTTTCCCTCAAATTTAATGAACTATTTGGGCAAGACTTAAGCCTGCGCACACCGAACAATATCCGTAGAACCTACCGCAACTTTATGGGAATTCATGAATTAGTTGGAACCAGAGAAGATCTTGGCCTGACTATTCGCAAGAATATTGTCCTTCGTCCTTACGAAGATTTCCATACCCACGATGAAATGCTGGCAGCTATCGAAAAGAGCCGACAAGATGCTAAAACGGATCGCTTGGTACAGATTGAGAACATCGGAAAGAGTGCTCAGGGTCGCGATATCAAGTTGGGTATCATCAGTTCTGATCAAAAGAGCATTGACGACTATCTAAACATAACCAATAAAGTTGCCCTGACTAAACCAGCTGAAATGTTAGCTGCTCTGAAAAATGGTACGTTGGACTATAAACTTCCAGTCCTTATCAATAACACCCATGCTGACGAACAGCCAGCCATCGACATCATCACTGGACTCTTCAATACTTTTGCGACCAAGGAGCAAATTTCTTTCCAAACAACTGATGCCAACGGTGCTGCTAAAAATATCACCCTCAATGTCAAAGAACTCCTCAAGAAATTCATTTTCCTCTTTGACTTTACTGAAAATCCTGACGGAGATGTTGCTAATACGCGTGCTCTTGCCAACGGAATTGATCCAAACCGCGACACTAGCTATCAGGCCAACCCAGAAACCCGTACTGTAGCTGGACTCATTAACAAATGGAATCCAATTGCTCTTTATGACATTCATGGATTCGTTAAAGAATTCTTGATTGAGCCAGCGACACCGCCGCACGATCCAAACTTTGAATACGACCTTTTGTCTGAAAATATGCTAGAAAACGCCCACCACATGGGACGTGCTGGCGTCGCTAACTCTAAGTATGACAGCTATATCATCCCTAAACTAGACTGGGGCGATGGCTGGGATGACTCCTTCTCCGGCTACACTGGTGTTTATGCCATGTACCACGGCATATTAGGACATACCATTGAAATCCCTGAGGGAAATCAGGAATCCTACAAGGCTGGCTATCACGCTGTCCTTGGAGGTATCTCTTACCTGTCCCAAAATCCTGATAAGCTCATGGAAATGCGCCTTAACTTCTATCTCCGTGGCATCAACAAGGTTGAAGATCCAAAAGCTGAAAATGAGTTGGTCGGACCTGACGGCAAGGTTGTTGGACGGGTGAAAAACGGTCAGAAAAAATTCTTCCCTGACTATTATGTCATCCCTATGGGGCTCGACAAAGACAATGATTCCCAACAAGCCTTTAATATGATTGAATACTTCAAGAGAAATGGTGTTGTCATTCAAGAATTGAAGGAAGATGTTGGCAACTATAAGAAGGGCGACCTAGTTGTTGATATGGCTCAAGCTAAGCGTGGCTATGCCAACCATATCCTCTACAAAGGATCAAACGAATCTGCCTGGGCTGCCATGTATGCTGAGCTTTTGGTAAACTTCCCAGATATGAGAGGCTTTAAAGCTGAGCCGATCTTTAAAGATAAACTCTTTGATGGCAAACTCGGTGAAGTCACTGCTCTCCGTGCTACTCGGACGCGCGATATCAACTACTCAGCACCTTATTATGTCATCGCTAATACATCTGACAGCGCAGTCAAAGCTGTCAACCAAGCCATTCGCCAAGGTAAGAAGGTCTATCTGACAGAAGATGGCTATATCGTTGATACATCAACCTTTGCAAATCTCTTAGGTGATTATGCTATTTATGGAGATGCCTTGTATAAGGTTCCAGAAGGGCCAAGCTTGAAAGCTCTGAAGGTCTATGCACCTCCTCATCAATTCTACTGGGCAGGAGTAGACTCACCTACTCATACCGCTCTGGCATTGAAAAATCTAGGCTTTGATATTGTCGATACACCTGAGGAAGCTGATGTCATCGTCCTTGAAAGCAACAAGTTTGACAAGTCTATTCTTGGTCGCAAACCAACCATTGTAGTGGGTGGCTCTGCTATGCAACGCCTTGAAAAACTCGGTGTTCTAGATGGATTTGATGCAGAAAGATTCTCTGGCGGCAGCGATTTTGAAGGGCTGATGAAGGCTATTATAGACGATAAAGATCCATTGACTAGCGGCTATAAGAAGAACGATCTCTTCTATTCTAACTCTGGAAACTGGATCGCAAAAGCCCCTGCCAACTTCAAGACTTTGGCGACTATTGCAGACAGTGACTATTACATTGCAGGCTGGTGGCCAGGCAACGAAAAATTAGCCAATAAAATCGTTGCTATTTCTGGTAATTACAAGGAACATCCGCTCTTCGTTTATGCTGGAAATCCAACCAATCGTCTGCATACCATTCACTTCTACCGTTGGGTATCGAACGCTGTCTTTGGCGATCAATTAGCTGAGCTGAAAGATATGCCTGTCACTCACAAACCAAGTGTCGAAATTGTTGAAATTTTGAACCAAAAACCTCAGCCAAAACAAGCAGGAAAACCAGCTGACAAACCGACAGCTCCGAAAGTAAAAGAAAAGCAATTAGAAAGCCTAGCTCAGAAAACAAGCGAAGCACAGCCTACCGCTGCAGCTCAAAAAGCAACAAATACACAACAGGCCCAGCTCCCACAAACAGGAAGCAAAGAAAACTCTGCTCTCTTTACAGTTGCAACGATTCTTCTGGCTACAAGCGGTGGTCTCTTCTTACTTAAAAAGAAAGAAGCGTAAACATTTCTATTCTGCTAGATAAACCTTTGCTTACGATAGCCTCTTAAATACAAAACTCGCATGGACAAATCATCTCAGTTTCATCCATGCGATTTTTTTCGTAATTGCTAATGTTGCAGTATTGAGCTAATAGTGAGAAAAGCTCAGTCAGATCTGTAAATATGCTTCTGAATTTAATTTTTTTACCCAAATCAAACAAGGGTTGCTCTTATCCCAAAGCTCAGGAAAGATTTCTAACTTCTTAAATCCCTGAGCCTGGTAGAAAGCGTTCGTCCTGTCGTAAGTACGATAATGACCTGGTGCTACCGTTTTGACTTACAGATAAGATGCTTTTTGACGAGCAGCATTTTCCAAAACTCCTAGAAGCCGACTGCCAATTCCTAATCTATGATAGCATTTCTTAACAGCCAAGCAGTCAATCTCAGCACAATCCTCACTGGAATAGGACAAGCTTATAAACCCCACTGGTTGGTCCCCGTCATAAGCTCCCCAAACCTGCAAATTCTTAACAGCCTCAATATAAGCTTTGGTGCTTTCGGGAATCCCAAACCACTCTGGCAAATCAACTAGAACAGCCGTCGCAAGTGCCGATTTTTGACCCCGATTTGTGATTTCAGTTACTTGAATCATTACTCTCCTCCACAATGTTCCCTTTATTTCCGGAAAAATATTGTAAATCATATTTATATCTAGGCGATACAGAACTATCTAGTATTTTTATTTCAAAAATTGAATAAATTTGATTGAGACAGAAGATTTTTATAAAGTTAAATTTCAAAATTATGAGATTAGGTAAACACAAATACTAAGGATTTCTTAACTTAACTATATAATCATACATATGGCCTTCATCCCGCAATCAAAATCCTTCTGATTTATAGGGATTCCAAATTTAATAAAAAAATCTTCCTTACAACCATTAAAAATTTCACTTTCTAATAGTATCCGTAACCCTGGATTTATTATAAAGTTTGTTTTATCACTTTTCTTTTCTAATATTTCAATAATTAAATATGAAAATATTGCATCTTTAAACATTAGATTTTACCCCTTACGGAAAATAAAACGGGCTATTCTCCTGAAGTATATTCTATAATATTATAGTTTGATGCAGAGTGTAGCTATATAGTCATTTCCATAACGTGATAATCGATTTCTTTTGTCACACGATTCATAAAAATCTATCATAGCGAGGCCATTTTTAAGTTGTCCTCTAATCTGAGTTTCTAAGGTATGGCTAAATTCATATCCAAATTCTGGATTTATGGTTATCTTGCCTTCCTCTTCAAGCTCTTTTGAATTAAAAGGTAGTGAAAACTTTAAAAGTAATTCCTCATCGGGTTTGTCCCATACAATGTCAGCATCATACATGTATATCCAAGGATTCATAAATCCGACCATTAACAGTCCACCCTTTTTCAATACTCGAGAGGCTTCTTTATACATGTTTTCTAAATCTTCTATATATACATTTGAAACCGGATTAAAAATAATATCAAACGTTTCATTTTCAATTGGAAATGGTTTTGTCATATCGCCTTGAACTGTATTGATTTTTAAGCCTTCTCTTTTAGCAACCAACTCATCTCTTTCTAATTGTGATGTGGAAAAATCCATTATGGTTACATCATAACCTTTTGCAGCAAAAACGGGTCCCTGCTGTCCACCACCACAAGCTAAACCTAATATCTTTTTTCCATTTGCTTTTTCAAACCATTCTTTTGGAACTTTTTTCCCAACAGTTAAAGCAACAGAAATTGGATGATTTCTAACTTCTTCTAATTCTTCATGTGTCAATGGCTCAGTATAGGCATTTTTTACGTTATTCCATCTATCTTCATTTAATTTTATATAATCGTTCATCTTATAATCTCCTCGTAATTTTATACTGTTTAGATTTAGGTTAGATGTGTTGCCAGCACTTGATTTCATTCTATTATACCATATGTTCAATTACTATTTTTTATGCCATCTTTGACATATTTGAAGCTTTTGTACTAGCTATTCCTGTCATTCTAATTCAAACGTTAAACGTCGGCGCTCAAACTCTCGTACTAATGACGATTCTATTTCAACTCACATTTTTCGTCACACACATATCAGCTTTTTAGCTGAGCAAGGAATTCCACTCGAAGCAATTCAAGATCGTGTTGGGCACACACAAGGAAGTCGTGTTAGAGATATCTATTTGCACCTTACACAAAAAACAAAGAAAAAAGGTTTATCCAAATTGGATAAACCCTGTTATATCAAGCTTTTACAAGCTTCTTATGCTTTACCTTCTGAACCGAATACATCGATACGCTCTTCAACTGATGCTTGGATAGCTTTTACACCGTCAGCCAAGAATTTACGTGGGTCGAAGAGTTTCTTCTTGTCGTATTCTGCTTCGTTTGCTTCGTAGTCACGAGCAAATTTACGAGTTGCGTTAGCGAATGCGATTTGGCATTCAGTGTTAACGTTAACTTTTGCAACACCAAGTTTGATAGCTGCTTGGATTTGGTCATCAGGGATACCTGAACCACCGTGCAATACGATTGGGAATCCTGGTACAGCTTCAGTCAATTTTTGCAAGTGGTCAAGATGAAGACCTTTCCAGTTTGCAGGGTATGGACCGTGGATATTACCGATACCAGCTGCCAAGAAGTCGATACCAGTTGCAACCATTGCTTTAGCATCTTCGATTGGAGCCAATTCACCATCACCGATGATTCCGTCTTCTTCACCACCGATAGTTCCAACTTCAGCTTCTACTGATACACCATTTGCGTGAGCAAATTCTACAACTTTACGAGCTTTTTCAAGGTTTTCTTCAACTGGAAGGTGTGAACCGTCAAACATAACTGAAGTATAACCAACTTGAATACACTCAAGTGCATCTTCGTAGTGACCGTGGTCAAGGTGGATCGCTACTGGTACAGTGATACCCATTGATTCAACAAGGTTAGCGATCAAGTTGCGAGCAACTTTGTAACCACCCATATATTTAGCAGCGCCCATTGAAGTTTGGATCAAAACTGGTGCTTTTTTAGCTTCTGCTGCACGCAAGATAGCTTGAGTCCACTCAAGGTTATTTGTGTTAAATCCACCAACTGCATAACCATTGTCACGAGCTGCTTGGACAAATTTTTCTGCTGAAACGATTGCCATTTGTAATAGGCCTCCTCTAATTTTTTGTGGAATGAACCACTTACATTGTTTATTTTATCACTTTTTCATTAAAATTGCTAGTTTTTCCTGAAATTTTAAGTAATTCCCAAGCAATTTTTGAATTCAGAGATCTTCAGCTTCTTTGAGAAAACAAAAAAACTGACCGAAGTCAGCTAATCCTATGCGGAGAGAGGGACTTGAACCCTCACGACCTAAAGCGGTCACAGGATCCTTAGTCCTGCGCGTCTGCCAATTCCGCCATCCCCGCGATTGAGTACTTTACTAGTATAACAGGATAATCTCCCCTTGTCAACACCTTTTTTCAAAACTTTTAAAAAGTATTTTCAAAAATAAAAGTGAGACAGGACTCGTAAACACTGCCCCATCTCACTCTTTTCATTAATGTTTTTCTAAATTGCGTAACATTTGATCAATCTTATTACCGTACTCAATAGACTCGTCTTTGACGAAGGTCAAATCTGGAATCTTATACATCTTGAGGTTTCGGCCCAGTTCACGCTTAATGGTACCGGTTGCCTTTTCCAAGCCCAGCTGCGCCTTTTGATTGTCCGAAGCCAAGTCACTCATGATACTATAGTAAACCTTGGCCATAGACAGATCGCCCAGCATTTGGACATCGGTAATGGTCACACCTTGGACACGTGGATCACGGACTTTCTTTTGCAAAATCTCATTGACTTCACGCTTGATTTCCATTCCCACACGGTCGGTACGAAAATGATTTGCCATAGAATTTCCTTTCTAATTTTTTCTTCTGCAATATGAGGCTGGGACAAAAGTCCTAGCCTCTCAATTGTCTTTGGATTGTCGAGCAAGACGCAGTGGTTGAGCGGGCTCTACTACGCTGATTTCATCAGCTTTTACAGCCTTACTCAACTGTGCGGAGGTGGGACGACGAAATCGAATTCTAACGAATTACCGATTTCTGTCCCACTCTCATATTTTTAGTTTTAGTTGAATGAAATTCGCTCTAAACTCTTTGTGAGAAGGTTCTTGGACTAGAAGTATCGACTTCCATCCAATATGCTTTTCACTGGGAGTTTTCGACGGAATTCTCTTATTTCTTAATTTCTTCCATGATGTAGGCTTCAATCGTATCATCCACTTGGATATCGTTATAGCCGTCAATCATGAGACCACCTTCGCGGCCGTTAGTGACTTCTTTCACATCATCCTTGAAGTGCTTCAAGCTCGCCAACTGACCGTCGTAAATTACGACGCCATCACGGATGACACGAACCTTAGAATCACGGGTAACTTTACCATTGATAACCATGAATCCACCGATAGTACCAACCTTGGAAACTTTGAAAGTTTCGCGGATAAGGGCTTCCCCGATGATTTTTTCTTGGTATTCTGGGTCCAGCATTCCTTTCATGGCATCTTCCATTTCTTCGATAACCTTATAAATAATACTATGAAGACGGATTTCTACATCATCAGCTTCTGCTTGCTGGCGAGCTTGCGGTGTAGGGCGAACGTTAAATCCAATGATAAAGGCATTTGAAGCTTCTGCCAATGTTACGTCAGACTCATTGATGGCACCAACTGCTGAGTGGACAATGGTAATCTTAACGCCTTCCACTTCAATCTTCTGCAAGGAAGCAGCCAAGGCTTCTACAGAACCTTGTACGTCGGCTTTTATAATGACGTTAACAGACTTGACTTCACCAGCTTTGAGGGTATCAAAGAGATTTTCCAGACTAACACGATGAGTAGCTTGGCGTTGCTTGAGAAGGGCACGTTTAGCACGTTCTTCACCGGCTGCACGCGCAGCTTTTTCATCTTCATAGACGGCAAAATGATCACCTGCCATCGGAGTTTCATTGAGACCTGTGATAGAAACCGGCGTAGATGGACCTGCCGCTTTGACACGACGACCTAAGTCATTGGTCATAGCACGGACACGTCCGAAGGTATTTCCGACAACGATTGGATCTTGAACATTCAGCGTACCTTGTTGGACGAGAAGGGTTGCAACTGCACCTTTTCCTTTATCCAAACGGGCTTCGATAACCGTACCGATAGCGCGAACAGTCGGATCTGCCTTGAGTTCTTGAATTTCTGCTACAAGCAGAACTGTTTCCAAAAGCTCATCGATGTTTTGGTTGAACTTAGCTGAGATTTCAACAAACTCAGAATCTCCACCCCAAGCAGTTGACATAACACCATGCTCAGCCAATTCACCAATTACGCGCTCAGGATTGGCACCTGGCTTATCGATCTTGTTAATAGCCACAATAATTGGCACATTAGCCGCTTTAGAGTGGTTAATCGCTTCAATAGTCTGAGGCATAACACCGTCATCAGCTGCTACGACCAAGATGGTAATATCGGTAACAGAAGCACCACGCGCACGCATCGAAGTAAAGGCCGCGTGTCCAGGTGTATCCAAGAAAGTAATCTTCTTGCCATTTTCCTCAATCTGGTAGGCACCGATATGCTGAGTGATACCACCTGCTTCACCTGTCGCAACGCGAGAGTTACGTAGAGTATCCAAGAGGGTTGTTTTACCATGGTCAACGTGTCCCATGATGGTAACAACTGGCGGACGCTCTACCAATTCATCTGGATTGATATAGCCTTCTTCGACAAAGAAGCGCTCAATATCAGCTGTATCCACTTCTACCTTCTTCTTAGCTTCGATACCGTAATCCACCATGAGGAGCTCAATAGTATCACCGTCAAGAGATTGGTTTTGTGTTGCCATCACGCCCATCATAAAGAGCTTCTTAACAATTTCAGCTGGCTCGCGCTTGATCCGTTTTGCGATTTCCGCAACGGTCATGCCATCTGTGTATTCGAATTCGCTTGGCAACTCATGGAACTTGCGTTCTGTAACAGGTTTTGGAACCTGATTCTGGTTACCTTTTCCTTTTTTATTTTTCTTATTGTTATTCCAGTTACTGTTTCTTTGATTTCTCACTTGATTTTGACTATTTCGATTCTTTTGTTGTTTTCTTGGACCTTCTTCTTCGCGATCAAAATCATCGCGCTTCTTATCTGGTCGAGCTTGCTTTTTACGACGAGTATCTACCGCAGCTTGTGCTGGTGCAGGAGCAGCCGGTTGGACTGTTTCAGCTGGAGTAGCTTTAAATACTTCAGCAGTTGTTGGCTCTGCTTGGACTGGCTCTTTTCGTCTATTCTGGCGTTCCTGCGCTTCTTTAGCTGCTTGAGCCTGTTTGAAACGCTCCTCACTAGAACGGGCGTACTCCGCATTTTGCTCTGCTTTCAGAGCTGCTGCCCGAGCCTTAAAGTCAATTTTCGGACCTTGAGGCTGTTGGCGGTTTTGACCGTTAAATCCTTGATGATTCTGACCATTCCGACGGCCATCTTGACCACGATTATCACGACGGTCATTGCGGCGCTCTTGGCGATCGTTGTTGGCCTTGCGGTCATGACGATCACGCTCTTTACTTTCCTTCTGGTCAGAATTTTGTGGTTTCCGATTTTGTTGCTGCTTACGACGCTCTGCTTGTTCCTTGGCACGTGCTTCACGCTCTGCCTTAAAATTTCGACTTTGTGGCCGAGCTGGAGCCGGTTTAGCTGGAGCTTCAGTTGTCACTGCTTCGGCAACTTTTGGCTCTTCTCTTTTAGCTGGAGCCGCTTCCTTTTGAACTGGAGCAGCTGGTTTTTCAGCTACTTTATTTGATGCTGGCTGGACAGCCGCTTCTTTCTTTGGAAGAGGCTTAGCAACTTCTTTAGTCGCGAAGCTAGCCTTGATGCGCTGGCTTGCTTCTTCTTCTACGCTGGACGAGTGGCTTTTAACTTCTAGACCTAATTCCTTAGCCCGAGCTACTACCTCTTTACTTTCCTTCCCCAGTTCTTTTGCGATTTCGTACAATCTAATTCTAGACAATTCTTGTCCTCCTCTTCTATTGCATAAGAGACCTCATTTTCTTTGTAAAACCAGCATCTGTGATGGCGGCTACTTTACGAGCCTTGCCAATCGCAGTGCTTAATTCCAGTGTTGAAAACACGGTTGACACTTCTATCTTGTAATAATGGCTTTTATCAGTCATTTTTTTCGTCAGATTTGGTCCGGCATCCTCAGCTAGAAAGATCAGATGAACCTTTCCTTCTTGGATGGCTTTGATGACCAATTCTTCTCCTGAAATGATGCGGCCAGCCCGCTGGGCCAAACCCAGCAAGTTTGCTAGTTTTTCTTTATTCAAGACCCAACTCTCTTCTCTTGACCTTGTGATCGACATAGGCAATCAGCTCGTCGTAGAAGCTTTCTTCTACTTCCATACTGAAACTACGGTTAAAGACCCGTTTTTTCTTGGCCTGCTGAGCTTCTTCATTATCTAGCTTGATATAAGCGCCCCGCCCATTGGCCTTGCCTGTCGGATCAATGAATACTTGACCTTCTTTATTCTTGACGATGCGCAACAGATCACGCTTGTCAATCACTTCATTTGACACAACTGATTTTCTTAAAGGGATTTTTCTTGTTTTTGCCATATCTGTCTCCCTTATTCTGCGGCTACTGCTTCACTTTCTTCGAGTTCGATTTCAGTTGCCACTTCTGTATCATTCAGCTCTTCCGCTTCAAATTCTGCTGAAGGAGCATCTACTTCGGCTGGTACTTCTTCTGGTACGTAATCTTGGCCAAATCCACCAAGCTCGTTGGCTGCTTCCATTGCTTCAAATTCGCTGGCTGACTTGATATCAATTCTAAAGCCAGTCAAATGAGCTGCCAAGCGAACGTTTTGCCCACGACGGCCGATAGCCAGTGAAAGTTTATTATCCGGCACGACAACCAAAGCTCGCTTGTTGTCTTCTGCATGGAAGATAACTTGATCGACCTCTGCTGGAGCAATGGCATTGTAGATGTACTCGGCTGGATCAGCGACCCACTCAATAACATCGATATTTTCCTCAGTCGGAATCATACGGCCACTTTTGGCATCGTATTTGGCTGGGTAGAATTTGCTGGTAATCTTCTTGATATTGGCACCACCACGTCCGACGATGGTTCCGATCGCATCCACGTTTGGATTGTGGCTGCGAACCGCTACCTTGGTCCGATCGCCCGCTTCACGAGACACGCTCATGATTTCAACAGTTCCGTCGTAAACTTCAGGAATTTCCTGCTCCATCAAGCGCTTGATCATCTCTGGATGGCTACGGCTAACGAAGACATTGACACCACGAGGATTGTCTTCTACTTTGTAGACGAAAACTTCGATGCGGTCATGAGAGGCAAAGACCTCACCAGGAATCTGGTCTTGTTTAGATAATTGTGCTTCAATCGTGCCTAGATTGACATAGATAAAGCGATTATCAAAGCGCTCCACTGTTCCTGACATGATTTCATTTTCATGTTCTTTGTAGGTATTGTAAGTGATGGCACGAGTTTGCTTGCGCATCTTTTCCATGATGGTCTGCTTAGCAGATTGAGCTGCTACCCGGCCAAATTCAGCTGGCGCTTCTTCAAACTTGATCTTATCTCCCAACTCATAGGCAGAGCTGATAGCCAAGGCGTCCTTGAGGCTGATTTCCAAGCGGCTGTCAAAGACCTCGTCCACGACTTCACGGACAGTATAGACATGGAAATCACCTGTTTTTTCATTAAACTCAATGGCTGCGCTGTCTGCCTGACCGTAGCGACGACGATAAGCAGAGCGAAGGGATTCTGTCACTGCTTCGATAATATCTTCTTTTTTAATACCTTTGTCCTCTTCCAAAATACGGAAGGCCTCTAGCATTTCTTTACTCATCTTCATGTAACTTTTGCTGAAGCAAAAGTATTCCTTTCTTCATTATATTATTGCGATCTGTTACTAAAATTTAACGGCCAGTCTTGCTTTTGACACTAGATTATATGGAATTTCAACTTCTTTTTTGCGTGTTTTATCCATATATTCCATGAGCAAGACATCGTCTTCAAATCCAAGTAACGTTCCTTCGAAAACCTTATTTTTATCCAGTGCCTTATAAAGACTGACATGGATATAGCTTCCAACTGCGGCTGCCACAGCTTCCTTGGTCTTGAGCGGACGCTCCAAGCCTGGGCTAGTCACTTCCAGAAAATACTGGTCAGGAAAAGGATCGGGCTTGATAGAGTCCAACAGAGGACTGATTATATCAGTCAAATCTGCTGTATCATTGACCGTAATCCCCTCGGGCTTGTCTACAAAAACACTGAGAACATGGTCACCGCCCATCTTGCCGTACTCAATATCTACTAATTCATAGGGTTCTTGGATGGCTGGCTCAATAACTTCTCTTACTAATTCAACAATCGTTGTGATAAGACTGCACCTCCTCACAGACAAGAGGCGAAGATACTTCCTCGCCTCTCTTTTATATTCACTAAGATAATTATAGCATAGTCTGCCTTGAAAATCAAGGGATATACTTCTATTTCTCTACAAAGTCTAAAATAGACCAGATAGGATAACTGTAGCTAGACGCCTTATTGATGGTCTGTTGATGCTGTTGTAGAGCTGCTGGAAGAGCTAGAATGACTTTCACTCTCACTCGTGGTGCTGCTGGAAGGCGATGACGACGATGAACGTTCGCTTGTACTAGAAGAACTTGTTACCGTACCGTCTGTCACGTAGAAAGTAATCTTGGTATTTGATTTCAATTTAATACCTTGACCAGCTGCTGGAGACTGGGATGTCACCAAATCAGCTTGACTGGACTCCACGGAGCGATCAATCACTCGCTCAATACGAGACGAAGCGATTCCCATCTCCATCAGATAGGACCGCGCATAAGCATACGAAACTTGGAGATGACCAAAGTCCGGCATTGGAACAGTAGTCACTGTTTTAGCAACGGTCAGAGTAATCTGTTTATTGGACGTCACATCATAAGAAGAGCCTGCAGCTGGGGTTTGGCTGATGACCACTCCTTCTTCAACATCAGAACTTTCTTCTTCTACAATCTTGATCAGCTTCTCAGGAATATTGTAAGTGCTTTTCAGATCTTCAATCGCCTCTGAGGACTTCTTACCAACGTAATTTTCTATTGTAAAGGTTTTTGCTCCTTTGGAGACAATCAAATCCACTTTACTGTTTTCACGGCGTTGACTATTAGCTGGTGGATCTGTCTTGATGATCTTACCTTCCGCCACTTTATCACTGTAGTCCTCCTTGATTTCTCCTACCTCAAGACCCTTAGCAGTAATGGTCGAACGGGCTTCTGCCACTGTTTGCCCTGCTACATCTGGAACCGTAGTATTGGCAGGACTCTTGTAGATCAGAAAGAAGAAGGCTGCAAAAACTAAGAGAATAGCTAAGAACAGAACTTTGTATCTAGCTCTTAAATGACGTTTTTTCGTTTTTTTGACTGGAGCTTTTAAAACAGGGGTCTCTCTCTTCACATCAGCTGCAGCTTTAGGAGCCACTGCTTCTGCAACAGGACTTGGAGCTGACTGAGGAATTGGAGGAACTTTTGGCAAAGTTTTAGTATCTGCCTTGGCCCCATCATCAAAGACCAGTTTCTTTTCATTTCGGCGGTCATAGGATAAGCTGCTAGACAAGTCAACATACATCTCTGCAACGGATTGATAGCGATCGCTCAACTTTTTAGCCGTTGCCTTAATGACCACATTTTCCAAGGCCTGAGGAACATTCGGATTTTCTGCGATGATTGAAGGCAGGGGCTTTTGGAAATGCTGCAAAGCTATCGTCACAGCACTATCTCCATCATAAGGGATATGCCCTGTCAACATCTCATAGAAAATAATCCCCATGGCATAAATATCGCTCTGAACAGTGGCTTTGGAACCCCGTGCCTGCTCTGGCGAGAGATAATGCACCGACCCCAGCATCGAATTGGTCTGGGTTAGGCTGGTCTCTGCGAAAGCCACGGCAATTCCAAAGTCTGTTACCTTAGCATCGCCATCTGGTGTCAAGAGGACATTTTGTGGTTTTAGATCACGGTGGACAATCCCGCGTGTATGCGCCAGGCGCATAGCCAATAGGATTTGCCCCATAATTCTAACTGCTTCTTCGTTTGAAAGTGGAGAATTTTCTTTGATGTAGCGTTTGAGGTCAAGCCCAGACACATATTCCATGGCCAGATATTGCTGACCATCTTCTTCTCCAATATCGGAAATCCGGACAATGTAAGGATGATCCAAGTCCGCCATTGCTTTGGCTTCTCTTTGGAAGCGGGCAACTGCAATAGGATCTGTCTGATAATTGGTTCTAAGAACCTTTACAGCAACCTCCTCACCATCAAGTATCAGATCTCGCGCCAGATAGACATCTGCCATGCCTCCACGGCCAATCTGTTTGATGATTTTATATCGCCCGGCAAAGATCTTGCCGATTTGAATCATTCCTGTTCCTCCTTGTCAAAACGAACCAGAGCAACTGTGATATTATCCAGCCCTCCAGCATTGTTGGCAAAGCGAATTAAGGTTTCAGTTTTTTCAGATAGGCTGATATCGCTAGTGACAATATCATAAATTTCGCTGTCTGAAATCATATTGGTCAGACCGTCACTGTTGAGCAGAAGGTAATCACCATCTTCTAACGTGATCATGCCGTAGTCAGGCTGCACTTCGTCTTTTTGACCGATAGACTGAGTGATAATATTTTTCTGCGGATGGCGTTCCGCCTCTTCTTGTGTAATCTGTCCAGCCTTGAGCAAAGCATTAACAAGTGAATGGTCACTAGTTAATTGGCTATATTCCTCACCGCGAATCAAGCCAATGCGAGAATCACCAATATGAGCATAGATAGCTTGATTATCAATAATAGCCAAGGCTTCTAGCGTCGTGCCCATGCCCTTGTATTCTTCGTCCTGACCAAATTGGTGGATCCGCTGATTTTCTTGTTCCAAATGCTCTGCAAACCATTCACGGACTTGGTTCACTGAGTCAATCTGAGTATCAACCCATGCGGCACCCAGGTCTGTTACTGCCATTTCACTGGCAATGTTACCAGCTCTGTGACCACCCATACCATCAGCCAAGATAATCATAGTCTTGCCAGCCCGATTTACAAAAAGATTGGCATAATCCTGATTATTTGTCCGCTTTTGACCAACATCTGTTAATATTGAAATTTCCATACTGTCAGTTTCCTCCTCTTAGTCCGATATCTTCCTAAATTGACTGATAAAAAATCCATCGCTTCCGTATAATTCCGGCGTAATCAAAATACAACCGTCTTTCACGATATCTTCTCTTTCATTTTCTAGTCTAACTTGCTCAAAATTTGGGTGTCTTTCTAGAAATTTCTTGACTACTTCAAAATTCTCTGCAGACACAATCGTGCAAGTACTATAAGTTATTATACCACCTTTACGTAGACTTTGACAAACGCTGTCTAGTATATCCAGCTGAATTTTTTGTAAATTTTCAAAATCAGCGTTTTCTTTATTGTACTTAATGTCTGGCTTGCGGCGAATTAAGCCGATGCCAGAGCAAGGAGCGTCTACTAGGATTTTATCAAATGCATTTGGTCCAAAAGTCTCAAACACCTTGGTCGCATCCAGCTTTTTAGTGGTGATTTTATCTGTCAAGCCTAGACGTTCTGCATTTTGACGAATCAAGTTCAGCTTGTGATCGTAAAGATCTAAGGCTGTAATCTGGCCGCTTGTCAGATAGGAAGCCATGTGCACAGCTTTACCACCTGGCGCACTGCAGGCATCCAGAATCTGCTCATTCCCTTCAATATGCAAGGTTGGAGCAACCAGCTGACTAGACTCGTCTTGAATAGTGATCAAGCCTTTTTCAAAGAACTCATGACCAGCAAAATGACCTTGCTTCTTGACCAAGGCTGAAGGGGCCAAGAGCGAATCGTCCGCACTCAAAACTGCTTTAATTTCTTCCTTTCGAGCCACATCCGTCACTCGAATGCTGGCCTTGTTGCGCTCAAAGAGACTAGCAAAGATAGCTTCCGCGCGTTCCTCCCCGTATTCGTCAATCAACACCTTGACCAACCAGACCGGCAGAGAATACTGGACTGAGTAGCGCTTGTTCTTGCGTTTGATAGTAGTTGGATCAGCTGCGCCTTCCCGCTCGATCTTCCGCAGGATTGCATTGATATATTTTTCACTGCCACGCTTGCGTCCTTTTGCAATCTCAACAGCTTCACTGACAACAGCATGCTGGGGGATTTTATCCAGATAGAGCATCTGGTAGAGGCTGAGCTCAAGCAGGATATAAAGCCAAGCATCCAGCTTGTCTCTATCCTCCACCCAATGAGCTAGCTGCCATTCTAGAGTAATTTTGCGAGCGACCGTTCCATAGACCAGCTCCGTGACCAAGCTTTTATCAGCTGAACTGAGGCTACTTTGTTTCAGAGCCTTGTTGAGGGCAATATTGGAATAAGCTCCCTCTTCAAAGACTTCTTCTAGAATTTCAAGAGCAAGCTCTCGGGCTCTTTTTTGCTTACTTTCCAAATTCATCACCTACCGCTAAGTTCCGACCCAGACCGTTGAGAAAGTCCTTGATGTCCATTTTGGGCTTGCCGAATGGCTGTACCGTCTTTAGAGAAAGGGCTCCCTGACCCGCCGCGACCACCAATTCTTTCTTGCTGATCGTCAGGATTTCACCCGGACGACCACTGCCTTCTACTTGGCTAACCTCGTAAATCTTGAAGCGCTGGCCAGCTAGCAGGGTATGGGCCACCGGCCAAGGATTCATGCCCCGAACCTGATTGAAAATCTGGCGACTGGTCTTTGTCCAATCAATCCGCTCTTGCTCTGGGCTGATATTCGGTGAAAAAGTCACCAGCTCTGGATCCTGAGGCTGAGCTTGAATCTCTCCCGCCACATAGGCTGGCAAAACTTCTAAAAGAAGGTCGCGGCCAATCACTGCTAGTTTTTCAAAGAGAGTTCCTACATTATCAGACTCTTCAATAGCTGTCGCTCGACTGGCAATCATATCACCAGCATCCATCTCCTTGACCATCTCCATAATGGTCACACCCGCTTCTTGATCACCATTTATCAAAGCATAATGAATGGGCGCTCCGCCACGGTATTTAGGCAAGAGAGAGGCATGGACATTCACCGCGAAGTTAACGCTGTCCAGTAAGCGGCTCGGCAGAAATTGACCAAAGGCTGCTGTCACGATGCCGTCAGCTCCCAAATTCATAATCTCTTCCAAGTCCGCGCTTTTAGCCAACTTTTCTGGTTGGTAAACTGGCAAGCCGTTAGCTAAAGCCACTTCCTTAACCGGTGTCATGCGGATTTCCTTCTTGCGGCCCACCGCTCGGTCTGGTTGAGTGACCACTGCTAAAATTTCATATTGTTCACTCTCCAGCAGGCCTTTTAAGACCGTTGCTGAAAAGTCAGGCGTTCCCATAAAAATTAATTTCACTGTCATTTCCTCAAATCTGTCGCAGAATCCCATCCCTGCGACTGTTTTTCTTTCTATTATATCAGAAAAGCGAGCAAAGCTGACAGCTCTCGCTCACTTTTGCCATCAGATAAAATTCTGGGGTTCATTATCAATACTGAGCCGCAGGTCCTTGTTTTCCGCTTGCTGCGTTAATTCCAAGACCTGATTGAGTGTAGCTTGCAGGTCATCCTCAAAACGATATTTCAGTAAAATCTGATAGTGGTAGAGGTTGTGGGTTCGAGCAATGGGCTTGGGTGTGGGACCCAAAATTTGCACCTTGTCCGATAAACCACTCCGTAAAATATCCATAACCTGATAAGATTTCTTGACTACCGTTTCCTCATCCTTGTGGGATAGGGTCAGCCCAACTGTATAGTAATAAGGAGGATAGCCCAACTGCCGACGAATTCCCATTTCATAGGCGTAGAAGCCTTCATAGTCCTGCTTTCTGGCAAAGTCAATGGCATAGTGATGCGGGTTGTAAGACTGGATAAAGACTTGTCCTGCTTTCTCAGCCCGACCTGCCCGACCTGCTACCTGAGTCAACAGCTGAAAGGTCCGTTCCGAAGAACGAAAATCTGGCAGATTCAGAGCCGTATCCGCATTGAGAACGCCGACCAAGGTCACATTAGGAAAATCCAGTCCCTTGGCAATCATCTGAGTTCCCAGCAGAATATCTGCCTGCCCCTGACTAAAGGCCTCTAGGATTTCTTCGTGACTCCCTTTTTTACGGGTCGTATCCACATCCATGCGCAGAATGCGAGCCTCTGGAAAAAGAGTCGTCAGCTCATCATAAGCTTTCTGCGTCCCAGTACCATAATAGCGAATGCTGCGACTGGCACAATTAGGACAGGCTTGCGGAATGTCCTTGGTAAAGCCACAGTAGTGGCAGTTCATAGTCTTGGTATCCATATGCAGGGTCAGGGAAATATCACAGTTGGGACAGGTGTCCACCGTGCCGCATTCCCGACACATGACAAAGCTGGAATAACCTCGCCTGTTGAGCATGAGAACCGTCTGCTCGCCTTTCTCCAGACGATCCTGAATAGCTTCTAGCAGGACTGGAGTGAAATTACTAGCTTCATTTTGCCCGATATAATCTCGGAAGTCCACCACTTGAACCTGAGGAATCTGCGCCAGCGGATTGGCCCGCTTGGTCAACTGCAAAAAGTCATAAACGCCACGGCTGGCTCTGGCCCTGCTTTCCAAACTCGGAGTCGCCGAACCCAGCACCAAGACAGCTTGATTGTAACGAGCTCGCAAGAGAGCCACTTCTCTAGCATGGTAGCGAGGATTGGAATCCTGCTTATAGGAGGACTCATGCTCCTCATCAATGATGATAACTCCGATATTTGTCAGCGGAGCAAAGATAGCTGAGCGCGCACCAACAACGACCTGAGCTTCTCCCCGCTCCACCTTGCGCCACTCATCATACTTCTCACCGTCAGATAGACCGGAATGCAAAATAGCCACCTTGTCACCAAAGCGCGAAATAAAACGATCGGTCACCTGAGGAGTCAGGGAAATTTCTGGCACCAGCATAATCGCCGTCTTGCCCTGAACCAGAGCTTCCTCAATCACCTTGAGATAAACCTCGGTCTTGCCACTCCCTGTCACTCCTTCTAGCAAAACGGGTTGAGCCTTTTCTTTACCGATTTTTTGACAAATCGCAGCGACCGCGGCTGCCTGTTCCTCATTAAGAACCAGCTTTTTATCCTGTCGCTCCTTCTGGAAATGCGCCGCAGATCGGCTGACCTCTCTCTCCTCTGTATGAAGAAGCTCCTTTTCTAAGAAAATATTGACGACTGCAGGTGAAAAGAGTTTTCGTAAGTCTTTGAGAAGACCTGATTGCGGATTTTCCAGCAGAAATATCTGAAGCTCCTGCTGCTTTTTCGCTCGGGCAGAAGGCAGAAACTGAGCCAATTGCTCTCTATCAACTTGATACCAGGTTTCTGTCTTGATATGCTTACGGTCCGTCGCTTGGTATTCCAAGCGAATCTTACCAGCCTGAGTCAACCGCATGAGCTTGGACTGACTTTTCTTGTCCAAATCAGAAAAGCGAAGACTAGCTTCCTGACCAAAAATGGCCTGCCGCTCCTCAACTGAAAGCTGCTCCATTGGATAAAGCAACTTGTCATAGCTGGAATTAAGAAGACTCGGCAACATGGCCTTCAGGATGGAAATTTTATAGGAAAAGACAGACTGGCGCAATTGGTCAGCTAGCCAGAGCTGCTCCGCATTGAGAACCGGCCTAAAGTCAAGAACTTCAGCAATATCTTTCAATTCTCCGATATGCACCGCCAAATCTTCAGCTTCCTCATCAACCAAGCCAACAATCAGCCCCTGAATCAACCGACCGCCCTTACCAAAAGGCACATGCACCCGCATCCCAGCTTCCAGCATTCCTGAAAACTCCTCTGGAACCGCATAGCTATACGGTTTGTCCGTCTGCATCAGAGGAACATCGACAATAACCTTGGCAACTTTCACACTCTCACCCCGCTTTCCCTAAACGAAAAATAAGATTGAGTAACCCCAACCTTAAATTTTCTCACCCTCTTCTTTTTCTTTGGCAATTTGTTCTTTGATCTTGCGCTCTTCTTCTTCTTTACGCAAACGTTCTTCTTCCGCACGACGGCGAACCGCTTCGCGTTTTCCTTCTGGATCTGGATGAATCACAACATTACCAGATTCAATTTCTTCTAAAGCGCGTAGCGTTGATTTCACTGATTTGAAGTCTTGAGTTGGCTTAGCGCCAGCTTCTAGCTCATGGGCACGCTTAGCTTCTAAGATAACCAAAGAATATTTTGATGGTACCTTGTCCAACAAGGTATCAATAGACGGTTTTAACATCATAACTATTTACCTAATTTCTAACTTTATTAACGGACGACTGCTTCATCCTTAGGAAGCATGTCTTGATAGTGACCGATGACACGGTCCACACGAAAATGCTCGGCTTCAATCACACGTTTCACACGTTCAGCTGCCAAAGGTACTTGGTCATTGACAATAGCATAGTCATACTCACGCATCAAGGCAATTTCTTCTTTTGCTTTCTCAATCCGCTGAGCAATGACATCTGCACTGTCTGTACCACGGCCAACCAAACGGTCTTTCAGCTCTTCCAAGTCTGGCGGAGTCAGGAAGATAAACACAGCATCGGGCACTTTTTTCTTGACTTGGAGTGCTCCTTGGACTTCGATTTCCAAGAAAACATCTATCCCCTTATCCAAGGTCTCGTTGACATAAGTGAGCGGAGTCCCGTAATAATTGCCGACATACTCTGCATACTCGAGCATCTGCCCTTGACGGATCAACTCCTCAAACTCTTCACGAGTGCGAAAGAAATAATCAACACCATCAACTTCTCCAGGACGCTGCGGACGAGTCGTCATAGATACAGAATACTGAAACTGATTGTCCGTACTCTCAAAAATTTCCCGTCTTACTGTTCCTTTTCCAACGCCTGAGGGGCCAGAAAAGACAATTAACAAGCCTCGTTCTGTCATCATATCTCCTTCACAGTCTTTCTATCTAGTGTAACAAAATTACGCTCATATTTCAAGAAGATTCAAAGAGATTTCCTTGATAATACTCTAGAATTCTACTAGATTTTAGACGCCTTTATTCATCAAATAAGCCTTGAAGGCTGGCGAAAGGACTGTTGGCTTCTTTCTTTTCCATTTGCTGCTTTTGGTAGGCTTCCTCCGTCAACACCTGCCAGTCATTTCCCGTAGGCATACTCGCACCAGCTTCCTCTTCAGGAGTCAAAACTTTTAGCGGAATATGAAGTAAAATATTGTCCGCCACACTGGCTGCCAGATCGATCGAATCTCCCTCAAATGGCAGAACCAAGTCATCTTCCAGCAAATCTTTTTGCACAGAGCCATCTTCGACAGAAGCAAAGACTTCATGAACCATGTAGTCTTCTACTATGTCAACTGGAGCCATACTGCGACTAGAAGCGAGGGTAATCTGGTAGCTCAAGGTGTAATCCAAAAAATAAAGCCCATTTTCATACTGAGCCTGACCTCTAGCCACGATCTTCTGGATATCTAGCACTTCACGATTACGCTCTTGTAGCTCTTGCGCCAAATCAAAGTCTTGATCAAACTGCAAACCGCCAGCATTTTTCTTAATTTCTTGAATATTTAACATTTCAGCCTCGTTTTACCTTATTTCTTTCTTCATTATACCATTTTCTCGACCAAATACCTATACCCCAAACAGCCAATGAGACAAGAAAAAGAAAATCTCTCAGCCTCTTAGACTGAGAGAAAATATGCTGCTTCCTAAAAAGCTTTGTTTATTTTCGGAATTTGAACTGGCTGTAAAGACCAAAAACGATGATCCAGACAGCTGATCCGATTGCTCCCACTACCGTTGACTCTTGTAAGAAAAGAGTGATAAAGACAAAGGCAAAGAAGAGCATGGTCAAAGGATTGAGAAACTTGTAAGCTGGCATGAGATAACCATCTGCCATAAAATCTGGTGACTTGCGATATTTGAGGTGGGCCAGCATGGTCAAACCATAGATGGCGATGTAGACACCAGATGAGGAAGCCGTAATCAGAGCAAAGGAGTCCGATACTCCCGGAAGAATCTTGATAAAGGCCGCAAAGGCAATGACAGCCGCCGAAGTCAAAATCGCATTCTGCGGAACGTTTTGCCGAGATAGCTTCCCAGCTCCTATTTTCTCAAGAAAAGGATTGGGCGTATCGTGGGCAATCTGATACAAATGGCGACCTGTTGAGTAAAGGGTCGAGTTCAGTGCGGAGGCCGCTGAGGTCAGAACCACGAAGTTAATCAAGGCTGCCGCCCATTTGAGACCCGCTAACTGAAAAACAATAACAAAGGGAGAGTCAGCCGTTGCTAGTTTTTCCCAAGGAATGATAGCCATAATGGCAAGGAGAGAACCCCCGTAAAACAAGACAATCCGCAAAGGAATTTCTTTGATGGCCTTTGGCAAGACCGCCCGTGGATTAGCCGTTTCAGAAGTGGTAATCCCGATAAATTCAATAGCCTGATAGGCAAAGAAGACCATCTGGAAAGCCATGACAAAACTTACAAAGCCATTAGGGAAAAGCTGAAAACCTCGACCAATATTCCCAAGACTAGCTACTCCGTGAGGCGTTTTAAAGCCTGTCAATACCATAAAGACAGCCGTTGCAATCAAAGCAATAATAGCTACAATCTTTATCATAGCAAACCAAAATTCGACCTCGCCGAAAACTCGAACCGCTATCAGATTGACCAAGCTAAGAAGGGCTAGAAAGACAAGCTGAATCATCCAAGCTGGCCAGTCAGGAAACCAGTACTGCACATACTGGGCAACAGCCGTAATCTCAGCCATTCCGATAAAAATCAGAGAAATCCAGTAGGACCAACCAGAAAAATACCCCCAGCCAGTTCCCAAATATTTGGTAATAAAGTTGATAAAGGTATGCTGGTCAGGATCGTAGTAAAGCATTTCCCCAATCGCCCGCATCATCAGATACATGAAAAGGCCCGTCAGCATGTAAATCAAGATAATGGATGGACCCGTCAAACTAATCGAACGCCCCGCCCCCAAGAAAAGACCCGTGCCGATGGTTCCAGCAATGGCTATAATCTGAACATGCCGATTTTGTAAGCCGCGTTCCATCCCATTCTTTTCTGTTTTTTCATTATTTTTCAATTCATTTTCACTCATTCGATCATTTCCTTTCGCAAATCGCTTTATTGTATCATAATTCAGACAATTCTGCTAGAAATTCTTTTATTTTTATCTATAAAAGTTAGAAAAAATTTTCATTTATTAAACAATGGTCAACTTCTCTAGTCTCCAGCCCACACCCTTAAAATCGTCTTCCCTCTTTTAGATTTGACTGCCAAAGGAATTTAAAAATCAGCAAATCCCTACTTCAAACTCCAGCCACCGTCGATTTTGATAATTTCGCCCTGCATAGCAGCTGCCTTACCACTGGCTAGAAAGAGGCTGACATCAGCCACTTCCTGAGGATCCAGCCAGCGCTTGATCGGCGTTTCCTCAGCAACCCAGTCTGCCAGTCCGCCTGGCTCAAAATCTGCGGCAGTCATGGCTGTCTTGACAGCGCCTGGCGCTAGGCCAAAGACTTGGATATTTTGATCCGCATAGTCCAAGGCTATCTGCTTGGTCAGGCCAGCTAGAGCGTGCTTAGAGGCTGTATAGGCTACACCGCCTCCGCCAGCCAAAAAGCTAGCAATCGAGCACATATTAATGATGATACCAGACTTTTTCTCCAGCATTTTCTGCAGGTAAAAGCGAGTGATTTTCATGGTCGCGGTCAGATTGAGCGCAAAAAGCTGCTCCCAATCCTCGTCGCTGGTCTCGTGCAAGGGACGATAATCGTCCAAAATACCGGCCGTATTACATAGAATGTCCACTTCAGGTAAGCTAGTGAAGAGTGGCGTCAAATCATCTGTCAAATCCATTTTAAAAAAACGTAGTTCATTTAGAAAGCCAGGATTTTCGCCCTTATCTACTCCATAAACGAGATAGCCATTTTCCAAAAAGGTCAGGGCCTGAGCTCGGCCGATACCCGAGCTAGCTCCCGTCACCAGTACTGTCTTAGTCATCCACTTCTACCCAATCTGTCGCGAGGACATCACAAGGAGTTGGACTCCACATGGAGAAGCCCTCCCCTTCTCCTGAAACATTGATGAGGAAATAAGGTGTCACCTCGAGAGCCACCCCATTCTGCTCAATCGTGTCAAAGAGCTGGACGTAGTTTTCCGCTCCACCCCAGCCTGTACGTACATATTTTTTCTTGGCCTTAAGGCCTGGTAAAATTTCTTCAAATGTCATGGTTTTCTCCTTTGTTTATTGATATTCATTTACAAATTTGCTGTTAGCAGTCATAGGTAAGTTAAAGCTTCTTCTCCATCTCCACAAAGAGATGAATATCACCATTGCTTTCCTGCGGAATACGTCTCACCACTTCAAAGCCCATGTTGAGGTACAATTGCTGGGCTCGATGATTGAAGTCAGCCACGGATAGACTTATGACTTGGGGCGCAAAATTTTCCATGATAAAGTCCAGAATTTCCTGCAAAAATACAGCGCCCTGACCTTTTCCGCAATACTTTGGCTTCATCCCCAAACCAAGCTCCAAAGTTCGCTCTCCTTTCTGCTCCAAGCAGAAAAATCCATAGAGTTCCTCTTCTCGCAGGACTTGATAATAACGGTCTCCACGCGCTTCTGGAGAAACCAGTTCTTCACAATCCTCTAGGTCATTTTTCATATCATAAAAATCATAAGGCGCCTCGTAGTGCCAGTCCTTAACAATTTCCAAAGCATGTTGCTGGCTTAATTGTTCAATCATCGTCTAGTCCTCTTTTCTTTTAAATTCCCAATAAAATCGTTTCTGGTCTGCTTTTTCGTTGCAGCCAAGACTGCGGTAAAATTCATGGGCTGATGAGCGGGAAATGCCTGAATTAATCCGAATTCCTGTGTAGCCTGCCTCTTTTGCCTCTTCACGCAAAGCTTGCATCAGCGCTCTGCCATGCCCCTGCCCTTGAAAATCCTGAGCGACGGCCAAAGCCAAGAGATTGAGCAAGGACGGGAAATAGAGACAGTCGTAGCTAGCCGCATGAGCGTAACCTATGACCTGTTCGCCTTCTTCAGCTACCAAAATCAAATGCTGGTCATTCTCTAGCAGCCCCTTCAGTTGAGCCTCCGTCGCTTCCCTATCGAAGTCATAGCCCAGACACTCAGCATTAAGCTGCTGAATGGCTGCGGCGTCACTTAGTTTTACTTTACGAATCATTTGTCACCTCGTTCTTCTCTTTATTATAGCAGAAAAGCAGTCTCTTTGACTGCTTTCAATGAACTATTCTCCTATCTGTCCCTTCAACCAAGACTCCGCCTCTTCTAAAGGCTGGTCTGTTAGGACATCGGGCTGGATTGCCTCATTTTCAAAAGCTTATTTCCATCTTTCACTCTTGGAAATTGCAATCATGAGACCAGAACCAGCTAGAACCGCTAAAATGACAAGACAGATATTTTTCAGAGGATAGAGCCAGTCTTTATTTTCCTCATGCCACCTTGACTTCCAAAGCCCAACATAGTCAGCGCTCATATGTTCGGGTTGATTCAGCTGGATATTGATTACAATCGCCAGTAAAAGTAGGGCAAACAGCCAAACCAATAATAGGAAATTTAATCTGATATTTCATATCTATCAACTAATCTGTAATTGAAGACCAATTATTCGTATCAGGAAAATCCATATTCTTGGAAAGACTAATTAGTTTAATATCATTTAAATTTAGGTTTAAGCCAAAATTCTTGAATATTGCCACACCTATCAATACCAGCAATAGTATTTCTGAAAAATTCAACATAGCTAAGATCTTCACTCAAAATTTCAGAACCAATTTTAAGCCAACCTGGTTGCTCATCATAATATGTTTCCCAATTGTAAGCATAGTCAATGCGTAAACTATCTCCCCCATTAATGTCATTATCTGTAATAATAATAACACCTTTATCAGATTTAGGAGACACCAAACTTCTTTTAATCCAAGAAAAGTCGTTATGATGACCCCAAAATTGAGTGGATTCCATATTTTCTGAATTAAAACCTAAAAATAAATATATAAAACTAAAAGTAATATCGCTATTTATTGTTGGCGTAGCTATTAATTCCTTTGTATCTGTTTTATATATTAACTCCTCTTGCTGATTATACTTTTTTTTTATTATTTTAAACATATTTTCCTACCTATTAATAAAGTTAAAGTATACAATTTGATTTGTATCTAAATCAACAACTAATTCCCAAATACCATTGCTTCTTCCATTAAATGAACACTCCACTTCCCAACGCCAACCATTTGGTAAGTACTTATCTTTTACAGGGATGCCACCATCGATAATTTCTTGAATAATTAAATCTGTCCCAGCATTATCAACGAACGGCCTAGCTTTATCACCTATTCCCAAATTCTTCATGCTAAATCAATCTTCTAGAATCACGGGAAAAATATCTTTATTTACTGTGCAATATCGGACCAAAAAGGAATTTTGGGTAAATCAGACAAATTTATCTCTCTGCTTATTGTAATTCCATGCCAATAATCTGTTAAACTTTTAGAATAATAAATTATATCTGAACCAACAACTGAAAACACTGGCGAAATCGGAGTGTTATATGAAACAATATATCTATGACCCAAAATAGGCAATAATGTTGGAGAATTTGTTAAACGACTAAGTATCTCTCTTTTTGTAAGTTCTAAATTGTTTGGAACTTCTCCCCAATCGTCACTCCAATCAATATATTCTATTTCTTCTGCTATATTTTTTTTGATCACTTGTATATAATTACTCAATATCTTAACATTCTGAGGTGAAAAATCACTCCAATCATACCAGTTTTCTGGAAGTTCCTCCATATTTCCATATACTTTTTTAAATTCGTTAGGTAAATAAACGCTATAAATTTTTTCTATCTTTCTAAACGTTCTGTTATTAAATTTTTTTGACATTGTTTCCCCTTATTTTATTTTTATAAAAGTTTGATAGTGATCTCGAGTATACCAAATGGAACCATCATTACCTATAACAATTCTTTCCGTTCCTCTTGGTACCCTTTTTGATATGGATGAACATCGTACTCTTTATAAGTAATTCCATTAGGAAGGAGTTCTTCACCATTTAAAGGCTTATTTTTATAAAGTTTTCCTCCTTTAAATCCATCTGGTAGATTACCCTTTTTGCTTTTAATCTGTGAAATAGTATCTTCAACATATTGAGGAATTTTATTAGCATCTTTGACATCATCCACTTTATCCGCCACACAAGTAACATCTGACTCCTTGTCCACCGTCTTTGTAGCTTTCAAAGCATCATTGACAACGATACTACTTGTTGGTAGCTATACTAGAATGACTTCAAAAAATCAACAACTCCATCATGTAATTTAATTTCTCTCTTTTAAGTTTTTTCAAAAACATTCTAAGTAAATTATTTCTGAAATACTTAGAACTTTTCGATTTATTAACTTAATTAAATTCCTATAGTCTCAGATACTAAATAACAATCAATCTTCCAACTTGAAAATAAGAGGAGATTTCTCAGAAATTACATCTATCCCAAAATTAATACCATTTACTTGATAATGATGAAAAGTTTTGAAATACACTTGTTGTAATTTATCCCTTAACTGACTATGAGTAAGTTCAACAAGAATTCCTTTAGCAATAGATTCCATATTGTTATTATCTAAAATCTCACTAGGATTTAAATCCCAACTTTCATCAATAGCTTTACAAAAGCATATTTATCTGCTTTCAACCAAGATAGATCAGTTAACCAATCTATAATTGAGCTCCAATTATCCGAATCAGGAAGATCTATAGTTTCCTTAAGAAAACGAAATAATTCATTCTTATTGCGAATTTTCTTCCCGTCGAATAGAATTACAAAATCTTCAGAAGATAGTATTTCGTCAATCTTTTGTTTTAGTATAAAGTGAATTTTATTTTTTATCATTTTTTTCTAATCTACTTAATTTTTTTAAACGTTTATAATGGTCATCTGTGTAGTAAACACTTTTATAACTTCCTTATTATTCTGAAACGACTATTGCAAAATAAAAATTTTCTCCATTACTATTTGTATACTGTTTAATATAATTTTTGGCCACAGAAATCGACTTTAGTGAATCATTATCTTTATTTTTAGGAGAATAATACCAGCTATCATAAGTTAAATCAAATATATCACCTTGTCTTGAATACACATCTCCACCAAGAATAATAAACTTTTTTGATTCTATCCAGTCTATATATGCCAAAACATCTTTAAATGTATATGCATAATTTGTAACACCAAACTCTTCTAACGAACTACCTCTATTTTCAAAATTATATTTACTTAATTCCATATTGTTTAGCTCCTACTTTTTAGGTCTAAAGAACCTATGATTTACAGTATTATCAGGTTCAATTATATATTCGAATACTCCATCCTTACCTTTATAGGATCCCGGAATTTCAAGTTTTTTCCCGGACAATACCGTCTCCACCTGTTATTGTTGATAATTTCCCTTCTGATCCAAATGGTTCTACCACTTCTGGAAATGAGTGTAGATCTCCTTGTTTCATTTGTTTTTTTACCTTATCTGTAAATATGATATCTTCTAAAGGATTTATCTTTATCCCATCTTTGACATCATCCACTTTATCTGCCACACGAGCAACATCTGATGCTTTATCAGCTGCCTTCGTGGCTTTTGAAGCATCATTGACTGCATCTACTGCATCGAGTGCTTTTTCAAGTTTCCTTAATTTGCCAGCCTTAGCTATAGGATAGAAATTATTTGCAATATCAACAGCCAACTCTGCACCTGTCTCTTAATAATGCACTATCTCGTCTAACAATTCCAAAAAAAGTTCTGGTCACTCACTAAAACCTTAGAGACTTGAATATCTTGGCATACAATGTCAATTAACATACTTGATAAAGTAATTGTAGCTCGTATCATATTATTTTTCTCTTCAATAAGTCTAATGTCATGTACAGTGTGAGACATGAGATTTTCAAAAGGAATATCTTTCATATTGAAATTTCTTGTGCCATCCTCACTTTCCCAACATGTCCAACCAGCATCCGTCTCATAGTCAACCTTAAAACAACGGTAGAAAACTATCTCCCAGCAATACTGATCCGATTTGCCATTTTCAATCTCGATATAGAGTTTACATTCATCCCCGAAAAATGAAACTCTAAAGTCTAACGCATAGGCATCCCAGTAATTCGTACTGTCAATCTGTCCTTGAATTTTTAAAATATTCATTAACTACCTCCATTGTTCCACGGTATATGACCAGCTGGATCTTTTCTACCAACAATTTCTCCATCAATGTTTAATAAATTTTTATTTTCATCATATATATGCATATGAGGATAGGTTGTAACCTTATCTGGAGGATCTAATTTTATCCTGTCTACACCATTTTTCTTAATATGTACAAAACCATTATGCTCATAAACAACCCATCCGCTATTATCAGGTATAGTACTTTTGATTTCATCGAGAATCATATTTTGCAGTCCCTTAGGAGAAGGCTCATCAATACTCTTCACTACTTTATTAGCATCTTTAACATCATCTACTTTATCAACCACACGAGCAGTATCCGAGGAGGTATTTGCTATTTTAGTAATATTATGCCATTAAAACACTATCTTTAACCAATAAACCTTAATCGGGTCATAATATAAATTTCCTGAATAATTCTGGAATTCCACCTTCTTGTGTAAATAAAGTCTTTACAGCAAAATCATTATCGCAAAAAACAACTTCTTGAAAGTTATTATCAATTCTCCACTCAATATCCGTATAAGGAATATTATCATTTTCTACATTAACAATTTCAAACCACCCTATTTTCACTCCATAAAAAATAATATCTTCTAATATCTGAGTTGAATATCCTTTATTTTTAATAAAAAATGAAAATAAAGTCGAAATGATAGCATCTTCTTCCGCTATTGATAGTAATAGTTCTCTTAAATCCATAAAAGTCATTTTGCTCACCTCCAGTCAATGGAATTCTAACTGTACCCTCACCTACTGTTGCTTTTAAATATGGACCACTATGAATTTCATCCGTAGCGTCAACATAACCATAATTCAATTGCCAAGACTTCCCTTTTCCATCATAATATCTTACTCCGTCCCCACGTTTTAAAGGTGCTTTTGTATAGCCTTCCAATGTTTCGTCCAAATATCTTTCAACAGTTTTTATATCAGCTCCCCTAAATGAATCAATGTCTGATATACACATAATATGACTAACATCATCTACTTTATCCGCCACACGAGTAGCATCGGACGCCTTGTCTACCACTCTTGTAGCTTTCGAAGCATCATTAGCTTTATCCACTGCCTTTGTAGCTTTTGAAGCATCATTGACTGCATCTACTGCATCGAGTGCTTTCTCAAGTTTCCTTAATTTGTCAGCCTTAGCTATAGGATAGAAATTACTTGCAATATCAACAGCTAACTCTGCACCTGCCGCCCAACGATTTGCGTCTTCGCCCGTTAGTGGATCTTTCCCTGTAACTAAACGTTCTCCATTATTCCACCCTATGAATTCAGCTGCTATAGTTGGAAGTTTAGCTTTATTTTCTTGGTTAAACTTCGCAAATTTTACATTAGATGCATAGGCATTTTCCTCAGGAGTCATTGGGGGAGCCTTTAGATACTCCTCTAATGTCATCCTATCAATTCGCTCTTTTTGATCCGGTCTAAGTCCATGTCTTGCCGCATCTTCATACTTTCTAAAATCTGCGACAGATGGAACTTTATTTTCTCCCTTATCGGAGGCACCAGTTGTTTTTGGATCACAGACATGCTTCAAGGTGTTCTGTAAAGCCGTGTTCCAATTACGAAGTAAATTTAGTCCTTCTCGGATTGTTGGTGAAGACTTGATGCCTGTAGCTAGGGCATAGGCAGACCGAACCACTTGTTGGCGCTTAGCCTCTATCTGTGCTGCTGCTTGCTGGTATTTCGTTTGTACATAGTCGCGGGCACTATTGTAGGTCGTTTGAACCTTATTCCACTGTCGACGACCCCAATTAACCGCACGGTTGTATTGGGTGCTAATCCAGTTGGTCGCGTGGTTAAAGGCACTCTTAGTCGCATTCCAAGCCTTGGAGGCGAAGCTCTTCACACTATTCCAAGTATTTGAGGCCACTCTTTTTACCGTATTCCAGGTATTAGATGCGACTCGTTTTACACCATTCCAAGCATTAGAGGCCGTCTTTTTAACATAGTTCCAGCCTTTTTGATACTGTTCCAGAAGTGCCCACTCGGGTCGGTATAGTTGACGGGGTTGTTCTGCACATAGCTATAATGGTTCTGGCTGAGAGGATCCGTGTCCTCACCTGGGTAGCTATCCTCAGTTAAGAAAGTGCCTCCCTGACTATCATAATACCTTGCACGTAAGTAGTCAAGTCCAGTATCGTCACGAGCTTCACCGTTATAGGCAAAGGGATTCCCTGTTGTGTCTGTGCTTGTCTTTCTTGTCCCATAGAGATGATAGCGACTGGATGCGACGGCTTGTCCATCCTTGGTCAAGCCTGTCACAGAGCCTGACTGGTTGGTCAAGTAGTTGTAGCTGTCGCCTGTTTGGTTGTTGAGGTAGCTGGTTCGACCCTTGCCATAGCTATAGGTCTCACGGGCCTTGCCATCATGGTCATAGGTTTCGAGGACTTCTGCATGTTCACGATTGACATCGTTGACATAGTTGCGTTCCTCGTAGTAGTTGTAGGTATCCTCTCGTGTGGTATAAGGGATGAGGACATCCTGAACCTGACTGGCATAGGTCACTTCTCCCTGACCCGGTAAGTTCCCAAGTTCTGGTGGGTTGACGACGATTCCCTCCTTGGTCGCTCGGTCCTTAGCCACTTTCTGGTGGTAGGCTGTCGACACATCGTCAAAGATGCTGTGCCAGATGCTTCCTACTGTTTGCGGTAGGGTGGATAGGGCTTGTAGGACATTCTGAGTAAAGCCATACCAGAAGAGGGAGTTTTCTTCCCCACTCGGGGCTGTGTATGGTGATTTACGGCCTGACTTGGTATCCTTTGGCTTATGTTGGAAGAGCTGGTAGGTGTTCTTGCCTTCCTTACGACTGGCAGTGAAGACGCGGTTGTCATCCCCGTCGTAAAACGCAGCCATGAGAAGCCCCTTCTTGTCCTTGATCGCAAGCAAGCGATTCTCTGTATCGTAGATGTAGTCTAGCTTTTCTGAGTTCTTCTCAGAAGCGATGCGATTGCCATTCTTGTCGTAGGTATAGGTGATGGTACCATCTGGACCTTCTAGTTTGGTCAAGCGGTCATGGTCATCATAGGTAAAGCGTGTCTGGCTCTCCTTACCATCAACTGTCTCGGTGCTAGTCAGTTTATTGCCCGCTAGGTCATAGGTGTTAGGTGTAAGAGAGTTTAGAGAGTTCCTTACCAGCTCCATCCGATACGGTCATATTTTCCACTTGACCGAGAGTATCGTAGGTATAGGTATGGACTAGGGTTTCGCCATCCTGCTTAATGGTTTCTTTAGCGATATGAGCTTATCCTGCTTGTCTACTGTGAAACTAGTATAAAATAAACTAGGGGAAAATTTCCCCTAGTTAGCAATTGAACTAAGTCACAAATTGTCTTTGTGAAAGTAATTTATACTTTCTCCACCTTTACATCGTTTTCGGATACAACATCCACTAAAAAATGCGTCGACATTAATTTGTAGTGATGGAGCTTTTTATTAGCTATATTTGCAGAAGCGACCAAGTCACCAAATTCTGCATTCTCGACTTCATAGATATAGTTGGTCAGATAAAGTGGTCTGTTCTTTGCCAATCCTTGCTCCCAGTAACTATCTATTAATTCTAAACTTTCGTAGACTGAACGGAAAGCCCAAACTTTTGTAAAGGTAAATTTAAATTTTTCTGAATCTTCCAAGTAGGCAATTAAAGTATCCCCATCTATATTTATCTCAATACCATAGTCACCAAAAGGGATGAAGCCCGATTTAATTTCCGTCCATTTTTCCATATCATTTCTCCAAGTTCTATTTTCTGATAATTGTACTAAAGTCATGTACTTGTTTGATTAGCAAATTTTCTAGTATTGACTGATACTTAAATCAGAATTTGCAGACACAAGAATCTCCACTACACTATCTTGAGTTATGATTATATAATGTTGTGAATACAGAGTTCCTGCACTACCATAGGCTGTATATCCGAGTTTATTCACTAATTGACTATTTTTGACTTCGTAAATGATATTTTGAAAATTATTTTTTTCAAATTTTTTAAACATCTCTTTATCCAGAATTGCAGATAAATACAATTCCCTGCTAAAGAATCGTGCTTCATCATAGCAAAAACATGATAATTTAAAACGATTCTGTTCTCCAATCAGCCTAAATTCTTGACCATCTGATAAGTTTGTCAACAAGACTTTTAACTTATAGTTATCTACAGGAATCAAACCTTTAAAGACTTCTACCCATTCTTCATTTTTAGTCTCCATATCTAATTTCATATGTAGATCCTCCTTTGAAAGCTTTTATTATATAGACTTGAAAACTCTTTAAAACTCCTACTACTACATATTTTTTAGCATCATTTTCCCACCAGGGCAACACTTCTTCTTTCAGAATTTCTAAAAATAGCTCCTTCGAAACAAGATCATCCGCTAAGAAAGAATTATAATTGTCAAATACAAAAGCATATTTATCTGCTTTCAACCATAAAAAAGTAGGTATCCAATCTATTGTTTTAGTTAACTTTTAATAACTGATAAAAACTTAATACTCTTCACAGATAACTTCAATATCTTCATCTGAAATATCTGGATTATATTTTAGGATAAATTTTTTTATATTATTTATATCCTCATCTGTCATATATTCAACTTGGAACTCAATAATAAAATCAACTATACTTTCATTTCCTGAAATAATAATCATAGCATCCTTAAAAAACTTTCCTAAAAATATTTGTCCTACATGTAAATATCCTGTAGATGGACTAGAAAAATACTGCCCCCATTTTATATCATTTGAATAGTTTATATCCTGTTTATTATAATAAAAATGAGAATTAATTATCTGTTGACTAATATCTAACAATTTCAATAATCTATCTATAATGGCTAAATCTACTACCGCTATTCTCAATTCAATGTTTACCATAATTTCATTCCTATTTATCAATAAATCCCTTGAAAGAACCATCCATATTTAATCTCATCCCCCGTCCATCAGGTAATTTTTTCTCAAAAAAACTAATACCTCTATCAGTTGTATGAATCATGAAGTCCCCTGGTGATTTAAGTATATCATTAATATGTTCCATGGCTTGCCTATTTATTGACTCTGAATTCCCTTTTACTGCGCCCCAAATCTGCGGATTTCTGCCAGCGTGCTTTTGTAAAGCATGGCCTGCTATAGTTTCCCCTCCGCTGTTTCTAATTATATTAGCAGTATCATTAATTCTATCTACATCAACTATTTTTACTATATCTGACGCCTTGTCAACCGCCTTTGCAGTATCCGTAGTCTTATCCACCGCCTTGACTGCATCTGCTACATCATCTACCTTGTCAGCTGTCTTTGCGATTTTCCCTAACTTACCCGCTTTGCCAGCTTTGAGGAAGGGTAATATATCTAAGGCGAGCCATAAACCTGCTTCTAAGCGACTGGTCTCCTCACCCGTAACTGGATCAATCCCTGTAATCAAGCGGTAAACGTCATAGATTCCAAAAATTTCGCCTAAAATATGTTGGCCAGTTGTGAGGGTCCTATCCCAAACTTCTTGATTTAACCGAGCTAATTCAGCTTGAGAACGATAAGGCACGGTCCTCTCCATCGTCTTATCATAGCGATAACTCTTAGAAAGCTCACTAATAGCCTGAAGATCGCCTTTGTTAGCTTTCTCAATCAAGTCTTTGGTCTTCGCATCCAGCTTATATGGTTGCATGGAAGCCTGAACAGGACGCTTACTGTAATAGGAATCTACCAAGGAACGAGCTAGTTTCTGCTGAAGCATGACTCTATAATTGGACTGGTGACTAAGTAGCTGGTATTGCGTTACAGATAAAGCAAAGTTTTGATTCGTATAAAGTGCCCTGGCCTTTTCAGTCGCATACTGCGGCCCCTGAACAGATCTCAGTACTCCAAGTTGGGCATTCTGTTGCGAGATAATACTGGAAAAAGTCTCTGGTCTAGGCAAATCATTGAAAGCTGACATCTTATCCGTTGTATCCGTCAAAATTTGCTTAGCCGCACTCAGATTACTGGATATATCCGAGGTTGAAGACGCATCCAGTGTGATTAAGTCTGATATCCTTGAATAAGTTCCAGATAGACTCTGCCGAATAGTGGCCAAGCCCTGACTAATCCCTGGAAAGATAGTGCCCAACTCTGCCAGATAGTCCGTATCAATCACTGCATCCTGAGCACTCTCTCCCACCTCCGACTGAAAGGTGCTAATCAATGCCTCGTAGTCAGCTGACATAATCTCCAAAGCTGTCAGATAATGCGTCATCATAGGCATCTGGTGGTTCTTAACTTTAGCATCAATAGCTGTCTTGACATCTCCCTGCAGTGCCTGACTCTCTACAATCTGATTCAATTTTGAGCGGGCTAATTCAACCTGCCCCCGCATCAGCTTGATTGAAGTAGCCAATTTGGTCTTGTTACTCTGCACTTCATTCATATCAATCTTCATTGGCAACCTCCACATCATAAATGGTAGAGTAGACAGATCCCTTGAAATAGAACTCTCTCAACTCCTTATCGCAATGCTGGCTGTCTTTTGCATCACTGTAACCTTCGGAAATCACCCGCTTGATAAAGAGATTACTGATGTAGAGAGGCAATGTATCAAAACGCATACCGTAAGGATAGACATGTCCTGCGTAATCAATGTATGACTGAGAATCCAATTGCAGTCGACGACCAGATAGAACTGCATAAAAATCCATCTCCTCCGAAGCAAACTGCTCAACCAACTCGGTCGGAAGCAGCTCCTTATCCAGCTCCACAATCGTTCCCAATGGGTAGATCTTACTGAAGGCCAAATCAACTAAAGCAAAAAAGCGAATAAACACAGAAAAGGATACACGATAGGCGGTCTCAATCCGCTCAATCTCAACTTCTTCCTGATGATAATGAAAACTGAATAGAAGCGGAGCCCCAATCAATGGCTTGTACCTGCATTTGGACTCTCCTTTCAGAAAAGCAATATAGCAGGAGCGCAACACTTTGGGATGACCCGCTAAGGTCATGCCAATCGTGCGTAAATGTTGGTGTTCTGCTTCACACAGACTCAGCTCCTCTAATCCCTGCTCGAATATATACAACTGCAATTCGTTCATTTCTTCCCCCTCGAACTTTGAATATTGGATGCTTCCGTATGATCATCAGCAACTTTATTCTGTGCTGCACGGTTCATATTTACCACATCCGTACTGGTAAAAGTCCGCAAACTACTTAATGAACTGTTTAATAGCGTAATATAGTCATTAAAATTCACAAAAGGGGTTAAGTCTGAGTTGTTAAATTCCAGCGGAGTCATATCAAAAATAGAGGATACATAAGTTTCAGCAGATTTAGTAGTACTCTCCCATACTGACAAATCAACTTTTGTTTCTGACATTTAATTTCCTCCTACGAATAGCTGAGAGCTATGGAGTAGTAACTATCTGCTTCTGTAAAGGCCATCGAACTCTTTCTTAGTAAACTATCTGCTTCATCTTGAAGTTCCTTAATTTTACTACTAATCTCACCTTTATTTGAAGTTTGTTTAGACTGGTAGGTCATTAGATTTTGTTTAGCATGGGTGCATTTCTCTAAAAATCTACCCTTTACACTTCCTCTAAAACGAGACCCATCTACCTTCTCCAGTCGAGAAAAATCATTGCTCAGTAGTGAATTGATATTTTCAATTTGTTGGTCTAACTCACGATTTGCCTGCTCTAAGCGCTCAATCTTAGCAAGTAGCTCTTGACGTTGAGCTTGCAGATTGTTGCCTTTCTTTATACTTGTCTGATATTTTTCCATATAAAAATTGGCCAGTTGAGGATTTGACTTCATAAAATCTGACAATTCCTTCCGTTTTTATATCATTGTCACTATCCACATTCTACCATATTTTATTACTGATTTCTAGAAAATATAGATGAATATTGACAGAGAAGAAATTGCAAAATTATCATATTACTGCTCTTATGTCCTCATAGCAGATTCGGATCATATTCAAAAAAGAAACTCTTCACAGAGTTTCTCAGATTGAAGACAAAGTCCTTAGAACTCAAGTTTCTAAGGGCTTTTCTTTTTGTAAAGTCGTATAATAGAGGTAAGAACAGTTGTGAGGTGCTCCCTATGTTTCACAAAGAAAAACCAGATTATAATCGTCGCCAATATGGCTTCTATACGATCGACGAATTGGTCCCAGAGGATCACTTTCTTCGACAAGTGGATTCAAAGGTTGATTTTGATTTTATCTATGACTTGGTAGAAGGCACCTATAGTCCAGATAATGGTCGTCCTAGTCTCGATCCTGTCATGTTAGTCAAAATCCCTTTGATTCAATGTTTTTATGGCATTCGCTCCATGCGCCAAACCATTAAAGATATTGAAGTAAACGTAGCTTATCGTTGGTTTCTTGGACTAAGCTTGGATGACAAGGTGCCCCATTTTACTACATATGGAAAGAATTACAGTCGTCGCTTTCAAGATAAAGCACTGATTGCTGAGATATTTTCACAAGTACTCCATCAAGCTTTATGTGCTGGTTTAATTGATCCTTCTGAAATATTTGTGGATGGCACCCATATCAAAGCGGCAGCTAACCGTCACAAGTATCATAAGGAAATGGTTGCCCAACAAGCTAAATTTATGAGTGAGCAATTGGCAGTTGAGATTGATTTAGATAGGAGAAAACACGAAAAAAAGTCCTTAAAGCCCGCAAAAGAAAGCGAGGCTAAAGAAAAGAAAATATCAAGGACAGATCCTGAGAGTGGTTGGTTCCACAAGGGTGAACACAAGGAGGTATTTGCCTATTCTGCCCAAGTAGCTTGTGATAAGCATGGTTGGGCCTTGGCTTATACGGTTGAGGCAGGAAATGTTCATGATAGTCAGGCTTTTCCTACCCTTTTTTCAAAGTTAGAAGCTTTCTCCCCACGCTACATTATTGCGGACTCTGGCTATAAGACCCCAGCTATTGCCCATTATTTATTAAAGCGAAACATTATCCCTGTCTTCCCTTATACCCGCCCCAAGGGAGTAAGGGGGAACTTAAGACCCAGTGATTTTGTTTACGATTCCTATTATGACTGTTACCTCTGCCCAGAGAACCAAGTGTTTACCTATTGCACGACGACCCGAGCAGGCTACCGTGAGTATAAGAGTGATCCAACAGTATGTGTCGCCTGTCCCCTATTATCCGTTTGTACTCGAAGCCAGAATCAACAGAAAGTCATCACAAGACATGTATGAAAGGACGCGCTTGAATTTTGTGAAGAGATTCGCCACCAAAAAGGGATGAAGGAGCTCTATAAGAAACACAAAGAAACTATTGAGCGGCTCTTTGGGACAGCCAAAGAATACCACAATCTCCGTTATACAAGAGAGAAAGGCAAGTCCAAGATGGAAGATAAGATTGGGCTTACTTTGGCGTGTTTGAATCTCAAAAAACTAGTAAAAATGAGGGTGAGCAAGCCTTTTTATTTTGTTCTAAATCCGATTTTTGGATGGAATAGCAGATGATGAGACAAAATATTTTTGAAAATACAAAAAGACAAACGCCAAAAATGACGTTTGTCTACGTTCTGAGAAACTCTTCACAGAGTTTCTTGCATTATCTTTCTTTCACTTCTATTTCTGAATGGCGGTAACCATAGCCAAAGTAAATCAAAATTCCCAAAAGTAGAGCGATGCCAAAGGCCAACCAAGTGTCCAAAGTGTACTGAGTCATAAAGGAAAGGCAGATGACAATGGACAAAATCGGAGTTAGAGGAACCAGCGGAGTTTTGAATTCTCCAGCTTTAGGCTGTCCCTTTTCCTTTCGCAACTTCAAAATGGCAAAGGCCAGCATAATCAGATAAGTCAAGGTACAGATATTGAGGAAAGAGGCAATGCTAGCAAGAGGAAAGATACCCGCACAAATAGCTGAGGCAATCCCCACTAAGATGGTAGCATTTTGAGGCACACGGCTAGTAGCAGTTAATTCCTTGAAAGACCGCGGTAAAAGTCCGTCGCGCGCTATACTGTAAATCATCCGAGACAAGGCATAGGTCATGGAGATGCAGACAGTGATCAGGGTCAAAATCGCTACGATAGAAACATAATTGGCAGCCCAATCTAGTCCAATACTGCGAAGTGAGAAAGCTACTGCATCTGGAACATTTAGCTTGGTATAGTGTACCAAGCCTGTCAAGACCAAGGTTACTAAGATATAGAGAATGGTCACGATCCCAAGGGAAAGGACAATGCCGCGTGGCACATTTTTTTGCGGTTCTTTGATCTCATCCACAGACATAGAAATCGACTCAAAGCCCAGAAAAGCAAAGAACATCAGAGAAGCTCCAGCCATAATCCCCGTCTGACCGCCATAGATCTGACCAAAACCGAAAGGCGCAAAGTTGGACCAATTCTCAGGTCGAAGATGGAAAAGCCCAACGAGAATAAAGAGAGCCAATGCCGAAAATTTGAGGACAACCAAGGCTGAGTTAAAGCGCAGGGCTGCTTTTGAGTTTAGAAGTACCACGCCTGTCACAAAGACCAAAACCAGAATAGGCAATAAATCCACATAAGTTCCTGCTTTTGGATTGAATGTGCCATTCAAGGCTGTCGGTAGCTGGATATGAAAGCCGCTCAAAAGCCCTTTCAAGTAAGAACCCCAGCCAGAAGCCACACCTGATATAGCTGTCATAAATTCCATAATGGTCAGCCAACCAGCCAGCCAAGCCAGAAATTCCCCTAAAACAGCGTAAATATAGCTGTAAGCTCCGCCATTAGCTGGAACTCGAGAGGCAAACTCTGCATAAAATAGGGCAGAGATGCTGACACACAGGGCAGAAATCACGATCGACACAATCAGAGCTGGACCAGCATAAGTCGCCGCCCCAATTCCTGTAACCGTGAAAATCCCTGTACCAACCATGGCACCGATCCCTAAAAGAATCAAATCCATCAGTTTCAGGTGCCGCCGCATTCCCGTCCTGTTTTTACTGGCATCTTTTTTTCGAAAAATATTCATAAAATCTCCCTCCAAAGCATAGATGGTTTATTATATCATAGATTATTGGATTTACCAAAGTCTCTTTTAAAATGCCACTTTATCGTTTGGCAAAGAAATGCAAAATAAGAAGCTGGGAAATCCCAACTTCTTACATAGAGACATTTTTACGATAACTGCGAGAAGTAATCATGAAGACAATCACATAGCTGATAAAGAAGATTGCACAGACACCCAGTGTCACAGCCAGCATGAGAGCTGAGTTAAGAACACCAAGAGCAGACAAGATCAAGCTCAGCATATGATAGGCAAAGGTCAGATGGATAAAGGCAAAGGCCAGCGGCAGGAAGAAAACAATTAAGATCTGTTTCCGAATAGTTTGCCTGATTTGCTTCTCATCCAGACCGACCTTTTGTAAAATCACAAAGCGATCCCGATCCTCGTACCCTTCTGAAATCTGCTTGTAGTAGATGATGAGGATGGTTCCCAGCATAAAGACGATTGATAGGAAGATTCCGATGAAGAACATCCCACCCAGCATGCCTTTGATTTCTTGCTTATCAAAAGCTGTTACCGAGCCATAGACCGCTTGATTTTCAGGCAAGGTCTGATTAAACTGCTGCAATTTTTCTTGGTAAGCATCCCTCAGATTGCGCTGTTCTTCCGTTGACAGCTTTGTATCAAGCCAGCCATAATAATTAAGGTTTACAGCATATTTATCCGTCATTGCAGAGAATATTTGGTCAGGATTTTTAAGAACCATGTAGATTTTCTCTGGGACGATCATGTTCATCTGATCGGGTAAATGACCAAAGATAAAGTCTTCTTTGAGTTCTTCTTTTATTTTAAAGGTTTGACCAGCCAGCTGCAAGTCTTGCTTGGGATCCAGTTTCACTCCTTGCTGATAAAGTGCCACTTCATCATCTCCAAGATCAAGAGTTTTCCCCGTCATACTTTGATAGTCCGCTTCTGAAACAGCCAAAATATACGTTTTCGGTGTGACAAATTTTTGAGCGGCAGCGTTGATATCGAGCTGGTTGCCAGCACGGCTCGTCACTCCCATCGTATAGTATGGATAGACACCTTTCTTAGTGACTGGCATCTGCTGCTCATTCACAAACTCTGTCAGCGCTTGGTCCATCTGCTCACCCGTGGTTCCTTTTCCTTGAATGCTAAAGTCATGAGGAAACATAGCCTTTTGCATGTAGTCACCGCCAGCATAGATATTAGCTCCGCCAGATAAGGTTACCAAGACCATGGTTGATAGGATAGCAATTGTTGCCAAGCCCACTGCATTTTTCTTCATGCGGAAAATCAGGTTGGAAACGGAAATCATGTTATTGGGTTGGTAATAATAGGACTTCCTCTTTTTCAAAAATTGCAGAAAGACTGTAATTCCAGCATTAAAGAGCAGGTAGGTGCCTAGAATCACAAAGAGCACTGCGACAAAGAAGGTAACGACTGCTGATAAGGGATTGGTCACTCCTAATGCAAGGAAGTAACCGTATGCCAAGGCTGCAAGTCCAAGTAGCGTTTGTAGGAATAAAAAGCGACTTTTCTTTTCTCCACTATTCTTTTCTTTGACCAATTGCAGCGCATCAAGCTTTCTCAGGCGCAAACCATTGCTAATCATCAAGCAGAAAAAGACAAAGGCATAGAAAACAGCGACCGCGATAACGACAGCAGGCTGAAAAGTTGAAACCAAGACGACCTTTATCGCCATGATTTTCAGCAAGAGGGCATAGATCAACTGGTCAAATAAGAGCCCAATCCCTAGTCCAAGGATAAGGGTGACCAGACCAAATAACAGTAATTCAATTACCACCATGACAAAGAGGTGGAATTTATTGAGCCCTAGCACACTGTAGAGCCCCAGCTCTTTGGAGCGATTCTTGAAAACAAAGCTATTAGCATAAAAGACGATAATGCTGGTCGTGATGCTGACAATCACCATCCCAAAAGATAGCACCATAGAAACGGCGCTTGCCCCCGTCATTTTTACTAAATTAGGATTAAAAGTCAGGGAGAAAAAGATGTAGGAGATGGCGATAGCCAGACAGGTCGCCAGAGCGAAAGGATAATAAAGCTTACGATTTTTGATTAAGTTAGAAAGCGCAAGCTTACTAGTTAATCTAAGCATGAGCTTCCACCTCACTTGCCATAACTGTCAGAGTATCGGAAATCTCTTGAAACATCTGCCGCTCGGTCTTGTTGCCGCGAAAGATTTGATTGTAAAGAATCCCGTCCTTGATAAAGAGCACCCGTTTGGCCCGACTAGCTGCCGAGGTCGAGTGAGTCACCATGAGAATGGTTTGGCCGCGGTCGTTGATATCGTCAAAGACATCCAAGAGAGCAGCCGAAGACTTAGAATCCAAGGCTCCTGTTGGCTCATCCGCCAGCAAAATCTCAGGCTCTGTGATGATAGCGCGAGCAACTGCCACCCGCTGCTTCTGACCACCGGAAATTTCATAAGGAAACTTCTCTTGGAGTTTGTTAATCCCCAGCTCGTTGCAGGTCGTAACTAGCTTTTGCATCATCTCGGTAATGGGACGACGAGAGAGCACCAAAGGCAGGAGAATATTATCCTTGACCGATAAGGTATCCAGCAAGTTGAAATCCTGAAAGACAAAGCCCAATTTCTCCCGGCGGAAGCTGGAAGCCTGGCTGTTTTTGATGGTTGCCGTGTCAGTTCCGTTGAGAAAGACGCGCCCTTCGGTCGGCTTGTCCAGCATGGCTAGGATGTTGAGCAAGGTGGACTTCCCAGAACCTGATTCCCCCATGATGGCGACATATTCACCTTTTTCTACCGTAAAGTGAATGTCCTTTAGCGCCTCTACTTGGCTGCCCTGAAAGCGGGTTTTATAAATTTTTTTCACGTGTTGTACGTCTAATAATGTCATACTTGAACCTCTTTTTTTATTTATATGTAAAATGGTTATTTAGCTTAACTTCCAATGCTTTATTAGCTGGCTCTGCTCCAAGATTACCTGAGCTACTGCCTCCTACTGAAAGCAAACTAAAAACGATACTATTATCATACCGAAAAGCCCGATATGTTTCCATAAGCTAATCTTTCATTTTGGACGCTAATCTTACATTTTTGTCACCTAGCGTTCTTCCAGTTATGGAAATACCTGGCTTCCATTAGAGGGAAAGGGCTGTATGATTTGGGTTACTTTCCCAGTTTGCCTCCCTAAACTTTCAGTTCTATTTGAGCAAAAAGGTGGTGGGACTGGGAAAAAAGGCCTAGCCTCTCAATTGTCTTTGGATTGTCGAGCAAGACGCAGTGGTTGAGTGGGCTCTACTACGCTGATTTCATCAGTTTTTACAGCCCTACTCAACTGTGCGGAGGTGGGACGACGAAATCGAATTCTAACGAATTACCGATTTCTGTCCCACTCTCTATCCCAGCCCCTTCACTGCATCTGCTTCTTAATGACTATATTGTAGCCAGAAATAATACTGGCTTGATGCACAGCCCAGTCTGGTTTTTTCGATTTCTTTTTTGGAAATCTTTTGTGCCATTGGTGTCTTTTGCTTATGGTTGAAGAGATTTGTTTTCATAGTGGGCCTCCTTTTATGTGAATATTATTTTTGATTTGTTTTTCCTTACACCTATATGATATAAAATTCCCCGTCCTCCTACCATCGAATAACCTTTCATTTTAGGATTTAAACTTACATTTTTGTCATCTTAAATAGAAAATTTGACGATTGATAGTTCAGTTGTTCTATTTTCTACAATTCCCCTCAAAAAACAGCAAAAGAGGCTGGGACAAAAGTCCTAGCCTCTCAATTGTCTTTGGATTGTCGAGCAAGACGCAGTGGTTGAGTGGGCTCTACTACGCTGATTTCATCAGCTTTTACAGCCCTACTCAATTGTGCGGAGGTGGGACGACGAAATAGAATTCTAACGAATTACCGATTTCTGTCCCACTCTCCAGCCCCTTCACTGCATCTGCTTCTTAATGACTATATTGTAGCCAGAAATAATACTGGCTTGATGCACAGCCCAGTCTGGTTTTTTCGATTTCTTCTTTGGAAATCTTTTGCGCCATTTGTGTTTTTTGTTTATGGTTGAAGAGATTTGTTTTCATAGTGGGCCTCCTTTTATTTGGATATTATTTGTGATTTGTTTTTCCTTACACCTATATGATATAAAATTCCACGTCCCGCTACCATCGAATAACCTTTCATTTTAAGTTTTAAACTTACATTTTTGTCATTTTAAAAAGGATGAGTGATTATCACCCATCCTTTTCCTATAGATTTATCATATAAATCATCCACTCTTAGAATTTAGCTAGGTATTCCTGCACAAGTTTGATGTCCTCTTCCTTGCCACCTCGGTCAATATCACAGATATGCGGCAGCCCATATTTTTCGATAATCAAAGCTGTAGCTCCGCAGAAGGTCCGTCCATGCTTCACTGAATCTCCATTATTGACAAAGCCTTTAATCATGCTTGAGTGCTTCTTGATGAAGCGTTTGCTTGACCAGGGAATTTTCCCAGCCCCTGCATTTCGCGTGATCAGAATACAAGGCTCTTCCAACTTTTCCTTGATAGTTTGTGTCGGATAGCCCAGCGATTCTGCAAATTGCTTCCCAACACCCGTTACTGAATCATAAACTATGATCATTTCCTCTCCCTACTTTCTCAAAAGAAGCACTGCTAGAAAAGCAGCAAAGCCTACAACCGCCACATCCGATATTAGTTGTAAGAGAAATGCTAAATCAGGCATACTGTGAATATAGAGCAAGATACTGATCGTCGTCAAGGCCAAGACCACCAGCTTGACAGCTACCGCCACGCTCGGCATTACAAGCAATCCAAGCAAGATACAAAGGAGACCACCAATCAGAAATGACTGAAAGCCTAAACTTAGGCCAAAGCCAAATNCCACACCGCCATAACCAAGGGTCAAAAAACCAATCACAACTAGGCAAAGCCCCAAAATAGCCCTTCCACTCAACAGCATTCCACCTTGTTTCATCATCATTTTCCTCACTTCCCTGTTTGAATGAATATTATTAAGCATTCATTCACATCTTCTCAAAAAATTGTTTTCCTCTAATTTGCTTTCTCCATCGTCTATATCACACAAATCTACCCCCTTATCTGAATGAATATTTTTATAAATTCATTCAGATCATCTTCCAAGAAAAGGAAATTCTTATTTAGCAAAAATTCCCTTTAAAAAATATTTCACCAAGGTCTCGATACTCTCAAAATAGCCGGGAAAATCCTGCTCTGTCACATGCATGTCGATGTAGTAGATCAAATCATAAGCCTTCATGATTTGGGCGACTTCCTCTTGCGAAAAGCCCTTCTCCTGCAAACGCTGGCTGAAAGTCTGAATCAGAAACTGGTGAAAGGCATTGGCCGCTCGGCCAGCATCCTGATTATAGTAGTCGTGCAAGATCTGAGAAATGCCCGGCTTGCTCCACTCAGCCAAAATTTTATTAGGCGAAATCAACTCAAAAGTGACCGCAAAAAGCTGCTCAACGACTGCCTCTGGCTCACCCTGCCAATCCACGCGCTGCATGGTTTCCTCACGTATGCGGTTATTCTCAGCTACATAAACCTCTAAAAAAATAGCTTCCTTGGACTCATAATACTTATAAAAGGAGCCAACAGCCATGCCAGCACGCTTGGTAATATCTGAAATATTCGTCTTTTTATAGCCCTTCTCAGCAAACACCTGCCTAGCCTCAGCCAATAATTCAGCTTTTTTGTCCATGACCTTCTCCTGTTGTGAATGAATTTAATTTTCTATTCATTCAAATTATAACACTTTTAAAACCTTTGTCAAGAAAAGCGGAAATCGTACTTTGAAAGGAAGACGGCAGTTTGAGATAATAGCTCCTTTGTTAAACAAAAAAACAAACAAGTTCTCGATAAAACTTGCTTGCGTCTTGGATACATTAGTTTTTTCTACGATTTTTCAAGGCCTCGTTGATTTTCTTGGTTTTGATCATCGAATCGACGGAGACAAGAAACCAAACCAAGAGGTAAATCAAAACAAAACTTAGCCAGAAGGGCCAACCAAAGAGCATAGTCCCCCAGCCATTGCAGATCACAGCTAGACAAACGATGGTCGCTGTCACTACAAAGTGGCAGAAAAGTAGGAAAGGAAATGGAAAGCGATCTGTCGCATCAAAGATATAGCTTGCTACTCCGATTAAGGCGCTGACAAGGAGGACACTGAGAATAGAGCTAGGAGTCAACAAAAATGTTTTTCCTGAGAACAGGCCTACCAGCAGAAAGACCAAGCCACCTGTTCTCAGACCATCCTGCATACCGATAAGAATTTTTTTAAAGGTCATGATTTTCCTCCTAAATTCCCAAATAGTCCATAAGCAGCTTGACATAGCGACGACTGACATCGGTTTTGAGCTGATTGGTCAGCTTAGCAGTCATGTTGCCCGAAAAGCTATCCGACAAGGATTCCAGATGATCGATGTTAATGACTGCATGCCGCGACACCTGAATGAAATTGCGACTATTGAGACGATTTTGAAAACGAGTCAGCGTTTCTGTCGTTGTATAAACGCCCTCGGTGCTGTAAATCATAAGGGTTGTCTGATTAATATCAGCTAGGATAATATCCTCTGTCTTGAGCATGACCAGCTTATCATCCGACTTAATAGGCAGGACACCACTTGGTCCAGCCTTGAAGTTTTCCAAATAATCTAGGACAGCCTTGGCCTCACCAACCAACTGATCCGCTTTCACGATGACCAGCGGGTCTTGGGAAGAAATCTGAGCATCTTCTTCAAATCTTGTCTGCAAACCTAGGCCTCCTACTTTCTTTACTTGAAGCTCATCCGTCGATTCAGCAGCCAATTTTGACCTAGCCAGAACAGGACTGCTGCCGTGAGCACTACTCCAACTATATAGTATGTTTCTTGGCTTGTCAAGAGCTTTTGCCATTCGATACGGATACCTAGGAGCTTCTCAAATTCTTGCTGGAGCTGACTCTGGTCCGCAAAAACTTCTGTCAAAGACTCCTTCATCAGGACTTGTCTGAAAAGGGAAGCCATGTAGGTTGAGGGAGTCAGTTTCATGAGATTTTGGGCCAGGCTGGGCAGAGTCCCGATTGGAATATAGGTTCCCACTAGAAAACCAGAGGCCGCTCCGATAACCGTTGCATATTGTCCCAAGGAATTTACCGATTTAAAATAAGGAACAACTAGCGCATTGAGGAGACTAGCCAGCAAGCTATTGAGCAGCATGAGGCAGAGCAGCTGGGGAAAAAGCCCCCAGTCAAAGGAAATCTTGTCCGCTAGAATAAAGTAGGTCAGCATGACAGCAAACATGAAGACCTGCATGACAAAGCCAATCGCAAAGGCACTGATTAGGTAGCTAAACCGCAAGCCCCATTGCCCCAAATCTGTGATAAAGAGGTCAGCGGTCACCTTTCTTTCTCGGTCTTCAGTTTGTTGCGAAAAAGCTGATAGGGTAGTTGTCAAGGCGGTGACAGCCAGCGTTCCGCTAATCAACCAAAAGTCAAGCAGTTCCGTCGCATGGCTACTGTCTGACCAAGAGCCTTTCATGTTGTTCTTTAGGAAAACCAGATATAAAACAAAGGGAATAATGGCTCCAAAGAGAGATAGGATCACCCCACTATGATTGCGAAAATAAAGTAAAAAGTTTCGTTTGATCAACATTAACATTTAACGTACCTCTCTTCCTGTCAGAGCCATAAAGGCATCATCCATCGTTCCTGGTTGAAATTCAAATTGTTCAATATAGGAGCCAAGCTGGCTCAGCAACATCAGCGCTTCTTGGGTCGTCTCTGGATAAAAGAAGAACTCATTTTCCTTGCCTTGCTCCCATTCGCAGCGAGTCTGCAAAGCAACCTTCAAGCCCTCTGAATCTGGGGTCAGAATCCGCAAAACATTGCGGGCATAGCGCTCCTTGATCTGGTCAGCAGAGCCTTGCGCAATGACTTGACCATGGTCTACGATGTAAATCTTATCTGCGTCGTCAGCTTCATTGAGATAGTGGGTGGTCAAAACTACGGTCATCTTTTCCTTCTGCTGCAAGTCTTTGAGCAGCTTCCAGATACTTTCTCTAGTCTGGATATCCAAGCCTGTCGTCGGCTCATCCAGAAAAAGTAAGTCGGGACTATTGAGCAGCGCACGGGCAATGTCCACCCGTCGCTTTTGTCCACCAGAAAGCGTCCCGTAGCGTTGTTTAGCAAAGCTAGTCAGCCCCAGTTGCTCGATCAATTGCTCAATCTTACCAGTTTCCACCTGCTTGTACTGCTTAGCACGAATTCGCAGATTTTCAACTACTGTCAAATTGGCATCCAGCACACTATTTTGAAAGACTACGCCCAGCTTGGTTTGTTCTGCATAAATGATTTGTCCTGATGTTGGCTGCAAGAGTCCAATCAGCATCTGAATCGTTGTCGACTTGCCTGCTCCATTAGGGCCTAGAATGGCTGTAAAACTACCTGCCTCAATTTCTAAATTCAGGCCATTTACTGCTACCTTGTCTCCATAAACTTTGGTCAGATTTTTTACTTGGACTAACATGATCTTTTCTCCTATCTTAACTTCTGAGACTATGATAGCAAGTCTTTTTTGAAAAATCTCGGCTTTTTGGACAAGCGGTAAAATGAGAGAGATGAGAGGTAAAAATCCAGACATCAAAAAATCCCCGACCAAGGGTCAAGGATTTGCTCTTATCTGGCAACAATCTTGCGGTAACTGCGAGAAGTTAGTAAGAATACTAAAATATAGGTCAGGAGGAAGACGCCGCAAGTCGCAAGTGTTGTCTGAATTAAGAGAGGAAGATTGGTCACACCCAGTAGGGCAACTATCAAGCGCAACATATGAAAAACAGCCGCTATATGTAGAAAAGCAAAGATGAGAGGTAGGAAGAAAACAGTCAAAATCTGCTTGCGAATGGTACTTCTGGTTTGCTTTTCATCTAAACCAACCTTTTGCAAGATGATAAAGCCATCACGGTCCTCATAGCCTTCAGAGATTTGCTTGTAGTAAATCACAAGAACAGCTCCTAGAAGGAAGATAACGGATAAGAAGACACCGATGAAGAGCAAGGTTCCAGTAAGTTCCTGATAGCTCTTTTCTGCGCTATGACGATCACTAGCCATTGCGTAGCTGCCATCTTGGGCCTGTTCCTGATCCAAAGTGTCCCTCAGTCCCAGCTGGACTTGCTCGACAAATTTCTTACTGTCCTTAGTCTCTGAAGCAACTCCAATGTAGTAATAGTGTGCAACATTTAGTCCTACTTCTTTACTATCATTGACCACCATATAGAGGCCCTGCTCCATGGCCACGTCGTTTGGATTAGGGATTTCCCCATGCGTGAAATTCGACGGTAAAATCTGCTTGATCTTCCAGTCCTTACCATTTACTCGGAGAGGTTTATCCTTATTTAAGGAAACATTTTTTCCATAGACAAGAGTTTCATCATCTGCCAAGTCTATCTTTTTCCCTGTCATTTGTTCATAATCCTGACGATTGATAACTGTAATCGTGCCGGCAGACTTGGTCAAGATACTTGGATCCGAATCCAGCTCGCTTTGCGCTGGAACCGTGATATCATTTCCAGCTAGTTTCATGATGAAGGCTGATTGATAGAGATAGGTAGTATAGCTTGGCTTCTTCAGACCTGTATCCTGAGCGACCTGCTGAACCTTATCCAACAGAGCCTCCTTCTGCTCGGTTGATTTCGGCAAGACGACGCTAACATTGTAATCCTTTGGATGCAAGGTAGTAATATAATCCTGACCTCCAACATAGATATTGATTGTACCAACCAAAGTCACAAGGAGCATGGTAGATAGAATGGAGATGGTTGCCAATCCTGCCGCATTTTTACGCATCCGCGAGATGAGATTGGAAACAGAAATGAAATTCTGCGTTTTATAGTAGTAGCCTTTGCGCTTTTTGAGAAATTGCAATAGTGTAATCGAACCGGCATTAAAAAGCAGATAGGTTGCTAGGATAACCATGATCACAGCTACAAAGAAATTGCCGATAGCAGCGACAGGTTTGGTAACGGTCAAAGCCATGTAATAAGCCACTCCCATGAGCAAGAGCCCCAGCAAGGTTTGCACCCAAAGGAAGCGCCCCTTCTTCTCGCCTGCTTTCTTTTCTTTCATTAGGTTAAGAGAGCTATAGCGTAGAAGACGCGTAGAGTTGAGCAACAAAATCACTGCAAAAGCGACACCTAGACTGGCTAGAGTCATCCAGACGTTCTGCCATTGGAAGGTCGAGGCAAGAACGGCCGGCATTCCCATCAATTTCAAAAGAACGGCGTAGAGCATCTTATCTAAAGCTAGGCCAGACAAGATACCCAGACCAACTGTAGCTAGATAAAAGACACAGAGTTCAAAGAAGGTCATAAGCAGCAGGTGACGCTTCTCCATCCCTAGCACACTATAAACGCCAAGCTCCCGCGAACGGTTCTTCATGACAAAGCTATTGGCATAGGTGATAAGGATGAGCACCGCAATCTGAATGACCTGGATACCAAACTGCAAGGTCATCCGAGCTGCTGTACCACCATAAGAGGTCTCCATATTTGGACTGTGAGCCAGTGAGACAAAACTATACAAAATCGCTGTTGCCAGTACTGTCGCCAAAGCAAATGGATAATACAAACTGCGATTTTTAACCAGATTGGACAAAGCAAGTTTACTCGTTAGTTTGAACATAGTTGCCCACCTCACTTGCCATAACTGTCAGAGTATCGGAAATCTCTTGGAACATCTGCCGCTCGGTCTTGTCACCGCGGAAGATTTGATTGTAGAGGATACCGTCCTTGATAAAAAGTACCCGTTTAGCGCGACTAGCCGCTGAAGTCGAGTGGGTCACCATGAGAATGGTTTGGCCGCGGTCATTAATGTCATCAAAGACATCCAACAAGGCTGCTGAAGACTTGGAATCCAAGGCTCCCGTCGGCTCGTCCGCCAGCAGAATCTCAGGATCTGTGATAATGGCCCGAGCTACTGCTACCCGCTGCTTCTGGCCACCGGAAATCTCATAAGGAAACTTCTCTTGCAGCTTGTTAATCCCCAACTCATTGCAGGTGGCAACCAGCTTTTGCATCATCTCGGTAATGGGACGGCGAGAGAGGACCAAAGGCAGTAGAATATTATCCTTGACCGACAGAGTATCCAACAGATTGAAATCCTGAAAGACAAAGCCTAATTTTTCTCGGCGGAAGCTGGAAGCCTGGCTGTTCTTGATGGTTGCGGTGTCAGTTCCGTTGAGAAAGACGCGGCCTTCGGTCGGCTTGTCCAACATGGCTAGGATGTTGAGCAAGGTGGACTTCCCAGAGCCAGACTCACCCATGATGGCGACATATTCGCCATTTTCTACTGTAAAGTGTATATCTTTCAACGCCTCTACTTGGCTACCCTGAAAGCGAGTCTTATAAATCTTTTTCACGTGTTGTACATCTAATAAGGTCATCATGATCTCCTTTTCTATAATTCCATTTTAATACAGAAACAGCTTTATTTCCATATTTTACTAATTTTTAAATGCCAATAATTTTATTTCTGCACCAGATAAGCAATCAGTGCGATGATCCAGAGATGGGCTGGGTAAAAGATATAGAAGAAATACTTGCCCCACTTGCCATTATAGCCTCGCTCGCCATTGTAGAGATGGAGGAAGGGCAAGACGGTAATAAAGGCCCAGTCTGAATTGTAGAGCATCATCGAAATGGTGGCTCCCATGGTTGGGTAAATTTCAATGCTCAGACAGAAGAGTAGAAAAGCCAAGACCATGTAAGAAAAAGTTCTGAGAGCAGGCTGATTGCGGAAGATATAGCTAATCAGCATCAAAGGAATAATGGTCATGCCGCCTTCTGTCAAAAAAACTCCTGCCAAACCAATTAATACTGCCGCTCCAATCCGCAAATAGCGCTTCTCATCCATAATCTTTTCACTATTTTTGGAGAGACCAAACACAAGATTAAGCACCAGAACGCCACAGGCTAAGCTGAGAAAGATATTATTCTCAAGATGAATCCCCTTGCTATGAAAGAGCATAGTCAAGATGGTATTGCCCAGCTGCATGATAGCCGCCCAGATAAACAAGCGGGCATTGTAAGCCAAGCGATTGCGCGTATGCAGAAAGCCTTCTACTGCGCTAAAGGCAAACCAGGCAGCTACACAGCGAGTCAGCAGGTGGAAAATCCCGTCCCAGCCCGTCGGCAAAAGCCCTGGAATCTTACCAATATGATCAAAAACCATTAAAAAGGCCATGAAAAGCTTGAGTTGGAAAGCATTTAATCCTCTTGTTTTCATTTCATATCTCCTTGTCTTCTTTATACATCTATCTTACAAAAAAAGAAAGGTTGGTACCATAACCTAACCTTTCAATTTCACTAGCCAACCTTACAAATTTGTAAGAATGCCTTATTCAAATATCATCTTCTTCTCTGAAAAACTAATCATGACAGTTGTTCCCTGACCGACCTGCGAAGCGATGCTGATCTGATGCCCCAGCTCATCTGCTATTTTCTTTGACAGATAAAGTCCCAAGCCAGACGACTGCTGGGTCAAACGGCCATTATAGCCCGAAAAACCTCGCTCGAAAACCCGCAGCAAATCCGCATCCTGAATGCCCAAACCGCTGTCTTTGATATAAAGCGTATCCTCCTGAAAATAAATTTCAATCCCGCCTTGACTGGTATATTTCAGACTATTTGACAGCACTTGCTCCAAAATAACAACGAACCATTTTCTGTCTGTGATGATGGTTCGATCCAGATCATGCAAATTGAGGCTCAAGCCCTTTTGGATAAAGAAAATCGCATACTTCTTGACAATCTCCTTGACCAAATCTTCAACATTTTCCTTTTTCAAGACCAAATCCTCGTGGAAACTCTCCAAGCGAAGATACTGCAAGACGATATTGACATAGGACTCGATCTTAAAAAGCTCTTGCTCCAGCTGATTCTTGACCTTCTTGTCCTCAATCTCTCCGACCAGCAATGAACTAGCCGCAATAGGCGTCTTAATCTGATGAGCCCAGAGCGTATAATAGTCCATCAGGTCATTTAGCTTCTCCCTTTCCTCAATCGCACGGTTCTTCTTGTCCATTTCCAAAAGAGCCAGTTTCTCAAAAAGGAGAACCTCTAAGGCTGTCTGAGGCCGACCTGAGGCATAGAAGAGCTGGTTGCGGTATTCCTTATAGGCACTAGCTAAGTCCATTCCCAAGAAAAAGCTAGCAAGGAGAAAGGCCAAGAGCAGCTGATACTCTAGCAGACTGCGCCCGTCTTCGAAAATAAAGGCAAACATCCCCATAATCGAAAATACAATCAGCAAGAGCAACAAGATGAAGCGACGAGAATACAGATGATGCTTCAAGAAGAAAAATTTATCCTGCATGTCCATTGGTCAAACCATATCCTATCCCTTTTTTCGTCTCAATAAAATGCTTCAGACCGTGCTCTTCCAGCTTCTTGCGCAGGCGGGCAACATTGACGGACAAGGTATTGTCATCAATAAAGAAATCACTGTTCCAGAGCTCCTTCATCAAGTCATCACGCGCCACAATGCTGCCAGAATGCTCAAACAGCACCCGCAAAATCTGAAATTCATTCTTGGTCAGCGTTACAAGCTCGCCCTCATAGACCAAATCCATGGATTTAAGATTTAAAATCACGCCCTGATATTCCAAAAGACTTTGATCTGTCCCAAACTCATACGAGCGCCGTAGCAACCCTTGAACCTTGGCCAGAAAGACATTATTATCAAAAGGCTTGGTCACATAGTCATCTGCGCCCATATTGATGGCCATGACGATATCCATGGACTGGTCGCGCGAAGACAGAAACATAATCGGCACCGTCGAAATCTTCCGAATTTCCTGGCACCAATGGTAGCCGTTAAAGAGGGGCAGGCCAATATCCATCAGTACCAGCTGGGGCTCCTCCTTGACAAAGGTTGTCAAAACCTGCATGAAGTCTTCAATCGCCACAACCTGATAGCCCCATTGCTCCAGCATTTTTTTGATCATTTGACGGATGACCGCATCATCCTCGACCAGTAAAATCTTGTGCATTTCATTTCCTCACTCATTTTTCTTACTGCTATTATATCAAATTATCCTTTAAATCACAGAGACTTTTTTAGTCTGAAATTCATGTTGTTTTCAGAAAGTTTCAAGAAAACCTTCAATAAATATTGACAAAAGTAGGGTAAAAAGATAAAATAACACTATATTCAGAATTGTCTGAAAATTCATTTTTTATAATAAGGAGATTATTATGCTAGAACAAACTCAGACATCTACCTGGCAGTCTAAACTGAAAGCCCTAGGTCCTGGGATCCTCATGGCCTCTGCTGCTGTTGGTGGCTCTCACATTGTTTCCTCTGCTCAAGCGGGCGCCAAGTATGGCTGGGCTTTGATGGGACTGGTCATCTTGGCCAACCTCTTCAAATATCCCTTCTTTCGCTTCGGTGCTGAGTACACCTTAGAAACTGGTCACAGCTTAGTTGAAGGCTATGCCCAAAAAGGAAAAATCTACTTAGGCATCTTCTTCGTTTTAAATGTCTTCTCCGCCTTGGTCAATACAGCAGGAGTCGGAATTCTCTGTGCTGCCATTATCGCCAGCGCCTTTCCAAACGCCCTTGGACTCAGCATTACTCAATGGTCTCTGATCCTCATCATCCTGATCTGGGCAATGCTACTCTTTGGTGGCTACAAGTTCCTAGATGGCCTTGCCAAATGGATCATGTCCGCTCTAACCTTTGCAACCGTTATTGCGGTCATCGTTGCCATTATCAAGCATCCTGAGTACGGAGCAGACTTCGTTGAAAAGACACCTTGGCAAATGGCTGCCTTGCCTTTCATCGTTTCTCTAATGGGCTGGATGCCAGCTCCAATCGAGATTTCAGCAATCAACTCCCTCTGGACTGCTGAGAAAGGAAAATCTGTCAATATCTCTGTTACGGACGGACTCTTTGACTTTAACGTTGGCTATATCGGTACGGCCATTCTGGCTATCTTCTTCGTCGCTATGGGCGCTCTCATCCAGTATCCAACTGGTCAAGCAGTTCAAGATGCTGGTGCTGCCTACATCCAGCAATTCGTTGGGATGTACGCATCCGTTCTTGGCGACTGGTCACGGATTCTGATTACTTTCATCGCCTTTCTCTGTATCTTTGGTACGGTTATTACCGTTATCGATGGCTATTCCCGTGTAAATGCTGAATCCTTACGCCTCCTTCTCAATGAAGAGAAGACTTCTCAAAAAACTCTGCATATCTGGATGACAGCTACAGCTATTATCGGTGGCGTTATCATCTACTTCTTCCAAGGTAGTGTGGCCCTCATGCTTCGTTTTGCCATGATTGCTTCCTTCCTGACTACTCCATTTTTTGCTCTTCTAAACTATCTCCTCGTTACGAGCGAGAATAAACATCTGAGCAAATGGCTAAAAGGTCTTTCCATCCTTGGTCTGATCTTCCTCTTTGGCTTCGCCTTATTCTTTATCTACGCCATCCTCATCGGTAAGGCTTACTAGATTAAAAGAGCTGGAAATTCTGAAGGATATCTTCAGGTTTCCGCTCTTTTCTTTTTTCCTTCCTAACAATCTGCGTCCACTTATGCTATACTGGAAGAAGATAGAATATTGGAGATAAATATGGGAATAATTTTTGATTACCTAGACCAAGTAGCTTACGATAGTATCTACGACACCCCCTTTAATGAACTGGATATGCTGATGCTGACGGAGATAACTTATCTGCCTTTTGACCAGATCGTATCTGATCAGATGTCCCCTGATTGTACTTGCCGCTTGTTTGAAGCTGCTGAAAAAGTGCCCCAAGATTTGTCCATGTTGGTGACTAAAAATCGGCTGAAGCTCTTGGAAAAAGCAGCCAGCTCAACCCGCTTCAAAAATATTAAGCTCATGGGTTATGTCAATGATATTGACCCTGATGTTCAAAAGCAATTTGCAGCTATGATTTTCAAAATAAAGCCCGATAGTTATGTCCTGACCTTCCGCGGAACTGATGATTCCATTATCGGCTGGAAAGAGGACTTCCACATGACCTATATGGATCAGGTCCCAGCTCAAAAAACGGCGGTCAATTATCTGCGAAAAGCTATGAATGCTCTGCCTGGTCAGTTCATCCTGACAGGTCACTCAAAGGGCGGCAACTTAGCTTCCTACGCTGCTAGTCAGATCGAGCCAGAATACCAAGAGCGGATTCAGAGTATTTACAGCTATGATGCTCCCGGACTGAATCACTCGGTCATCACCAGTCAAGGCTACCAGACTATTTCGGACAAGATAAAGCGCTATATTCCGCAGGGCTCTATCGTCGGAATGATGCTCGAAACACCCAAGCAGGCTCAGATTGTCAAAAGTACGGCTATCGGTGGTCTGGCCCAGCACGATACCTTCACTTGGCAGATCAGTGGCCAAACTTTTGTCCTACTGGACAACCTCAATCCAGACAGCCTTCAAGTAGATAAAACGCTGAAAAACTGGGTTGATAGCGTTTCTGATGAGGAATTAAAAGACTTTTTCGATCTCTTTTTTGGCCTCATCCTAGATGCTGGCATCAGCTCCATCAATGACCTCACCAAGCTGGAAAATTTCAAAAAAATCCTAGCTGTTTTTGAAAATACCAACGCCCTCACTGACCAGGAGCAGGAAATGCTGACGCGCCTAGCCAAACTACTGGTAGACATGCGCTACCAGTCTTGGAAAGACGACATGAACCTGCTGAAGACTGCAGAAATCCAAAAAGAAATCCGAGAAAATATTTCTCAGTTTGTCAATCAACTACCTTTTGTCAATACTGAAAAGCCAAAAGAAAACAACTCTGAGACTACTGAAGAGGATACTTTACCCTCTTAAATATGGGGGCGTCAAACCCTAGCTAACCAAGAAAAATCAGGAACAGTATGAACACTGTTCCTGATTTTTGGATATTAGAAATAATTATAAGATTTTAAGATTGACTTATTCATTCATATTTTTAAAGGTCACTTTAGCTTCTGGGTCAATACCAGTCACAATCGCTCTATAATATTGCTCGGCTGATTCTGTGATAAGATTTTTATATTGTTTAAGATACTCTTCTTGTTCTTTATTGCTAAGAGATTTAGCAACATGTTCTCCAGTATCAATATTTTCTGTTGAACCGCTCAACAACTGTCCACTCGTATCATATAGTTTATATCGATCTTTGGGATTATCAGGTATCTGAACTCCTATAACTTCATATTTAGGGATAGTCAGCTCATACTCATGCTCAGCAATTTTCCTAACCTTGACTCCTTCCTTAATTCCAAATTTAGCCGTATAATTAATAATAATGATTGCTTTCTTAACAGAGAGTGGAATACTGATATTAGTACCAGGTATTTTTTTATCTTTCTCAATCGTTTCAACTTTTTGAATTCCCACATTCAAAAAAACACTTTCATTAACTTTTTCCAAGTGAGTTATCTGCGTGTAGATTTGGCTTCGTTCATCTGAAGCGTTTTTCCCTTGGAAATATCCAACGATATTATAAGTTTTCGCAACAACAAAAAAGATAGCGAGAACGGCTACCACAATCCAAACGTAAATCTTAGCTCCCAAAACTTTTCTTATGAAATTCTTAACTATTTTCATTATCCTATTTCCTCCGAATCAAAAATGCTGTTCCAAGACTAATTATAGCGAGGATAGCTGATAAATAGGGATTCAGCGGAAAAAGAAGGACAATTAAAAGCAACAACAAAACAAGTGATGCAATTTTTACTATTTTCATAATATAACTCCTAAAACCTTTTCAATAAAAATTATATAAATATATATACCTTTTGTCAAGCGGTTCCAAAGAGAATAATACATCAAAAATCCCCCAGCAGTCTCCTGCTAGGGGAAAATTATATAGAACAAAGCTAAAAATCTTTCTTTGTAGACCCTATCAGTCTATTAAAGCTTGTTACCCAATCAAACTTCCATTTGTCACTTTCTCGTCCACGGTAAGGAGAGTCAGTTTGTCGCCGTGTTCAGCTGAGAGAATCATGCCTTGGCTGATGCGGCCCATCATTTTGCGCGGCTTGAGGTTGGCTACGATTTGGACTTTTTTACCGACCAGTTCTTGCTCGTTTGGATAGTATTTAGCAATACCAGAGAGGATTTGGCGGTCTTCGCCATCTCCAGCATCTAGGCGGAACTGGAGGAGCTTATCAGAGCCTTCAACCTTAGAAACTTCTTTGACTTCTGCAACACGGATTTCTACCTTATCAAAGTCGTCAAACTTGATCGCTTCACGGTTAAGTTTGAGCTCCACTTCTTCAGGATTCCATTCTTTTTCAACCGCAGGTTTGTTACCTTCCATTTGTTCCTTAATATAGGCAATTTCTTCTTCCATATCCAGACGAGGGAAGATGGGCGTCCCTTTTTCTACAACTGTCAGACCTGCTGGGAGCTGGTCAATTGCTAGGTTTTCTAGTGAAACTGCTTGAGGCAAGCCAAGTTGGCTGAGGACAGCCTTGCTGGTTTCCATCATGAAAGGCTCAATCAAGTGCGCCACAACACGAAGGCTAGCTGCCAAGTGGCTCATGACTGCTGCCAGTTCTTTGACCTTGGTTTCATCCTTAGCCAGAACCCAAGGAGCGGTTTCATCGATGTATTTATTGGTGCGGGAAATGAGCGTCCAGACTGCTTCTAGGGCGCGTGGGTAGTCCACTGCATCCATGTGTTTGTAGTAGTCAGCGATGGATTCAGCTGCCACCTGAGCCAGAGCTCCGTCAAAATCCGTTACATTTTCTTCATAGGCTGGCACTTGACCGTCAAAGTACTTATTAATCATGGAAACAGTACGGTTGAGGAGGTTTCCAAGGTCGTTGGCTAGCTCGTAGTTGATACGGCCAACATAATCTTCTGGCGTGAAAGTTCCGTCTGAGCCGACCGGAAGACTGCGCATGAGGTAATAGCGTAGGGCATCCAAACCATAGCGTTCTACCAGCATTTCCGGATAGACCACATTGCCCTTAGACTTGGACATCTTGCCATCTTTCATGACAAACCAACCGTGAGCAATCAGGCGGTCAGGCAGCTTGATGTCCAGCATCATGAGCAAGATTGGCCAGTAGATAGAGTGGAAACGCAAAATGTCCTTGCCCACCATGTGAAAGACTGTTCCGTTCCAGAATTTATCGTAGTTGGCATGGTCTTCCTGACCATAGCCAAGGGCTGTCGCATAGTTGAGCAGGGCATCAATCCAAACATAGACAACGTGTTTAGGATTTGATGGCACAGGCACGCCCCAAGTAAAGGTCGTCCGAGATACGGCCAAGTCTTCCAGGCCCGGCTCGATAAAGTTTTTCAGCATTTCATTGAGACGGCCATCAGGTGTGATAAAGTTTGGTTGAGATTTGAAAAATTCTACCAAGCGGTCTTGGTACTTGCTGAGGCGAAGGAAGTAAGACTCTTCTGATACCCACTCCACTTCGTGTCCAGATGGCGCAATTCCGCCAGTTACTTTCCCATTTTCATCACGGAAGACTTCAGCCAGCTGGCTTTCAGTAAAGAATTCCTCATCAGATACAGAATACCAGCCTGAGTATTCACCCAAGTAGATATCATCTTGGGCTAAGAGACGTTCAAAGACATCAGCTACAACCTTTTCATGGTAGTCATCGGTCGTCCGGATAAATTTATCGTAAGAAATATCTAAGAGTTGCCAGAGTTCCTTAACGCCAACCGCCATACCATCGACGTAAGCTTGCGGGCTGATACCAGCTTCCTCCGCTTTTTGCTGGATTTTTTGACCGTGCTCATCAAGACCAGTCAGATAGAAAACATCGTAGCCCATGAGACGCTTGTAGCGAGCCAAGACGTCGCAGGCAATAGTCGTATAGGCAGACCCGATATGGAGCTTACCAGACGGATAGTAGATAGGGGTTGTAATATAAAATGGTTGTTTTGTAGTCATTTTTAATCCTTTCAAGGCTAATGAAACCTTTTTTGATAACACTTCATTATATCATATTTCCTAGCGATTGAAAGAGGGGACCTGACATTGATTTTAGACGTTCTTCTCTTAAAATAAATAAGGACAAGAGGTTTTATTCCATAGTTTCTTTCGACGATAGTAATAGTAAAGAACAGCTCTATTCATCAAATCGGTTGAGAAACGATCTTCTTAGTTTGTTCATAATTCTTTTCTAGGGCTATAATAAAACACCTTGATTTAGCCATCTATTTTGTTCTGGCCAAAGTTCGCTATTTCCCCAAAACTTGCCAATTCTTGCTAAATTATAGTAGACTATATAAAAAATATTTAAGGAGATTACTACATGATTGATGCATATAAAAAATTTTGGAAGGGCTATGTGGATTTCACCGGTCGCTCAACTCGCCCAGAATATTGGTGGCCAATTCTCTGCCATTTTTTAGTAATGATACTAATACTTTGTACTGCTCTTCTGATTGAGACGGTTTTGAACTCTGAGACTGGAGGAGCCTTATCTACCGCCTTTGCTGGCCTGATGGTTATCTATTACATTGCAATTCTGCTTCCCTCTCTCGCCATTCAAGTTCGACAATTGCGAGATGGTGGCTATCATTGGGCTCTTCTCTTTTTGTACTTGGTCCCACTTTTTGGTTGTTTTATTCTATTTATTTTTTATTGTCAGCCTACAAAATATGAACCCGTTAGCAATGATTCCTATAGTAATACAAACTATCAAGAGCAGCAAAATTACCAACAAAATTTTGTGGCAACTGAAAACGAGTAAAGCCCATTGAATCAAACAAAAAGTATTCTACTTTAACAGGCCTCCCAAAAAGTTAGATTTTTTGTGTCTAACTCTTTGGGAGGCCTATTAAATTCATCTGATTTTTTATGTTTGTTAAACCATATTATTTTTCCACAGCTTCATTATAGATTCGAATCCAAGGAGCAACTTGATTTATTACATCTAAAAACTGTAATAAGTCAATATATTTTTGATCCGTATAAGGTCCAAAAGCTAGACGAATATCTTTGTTAGAACTCATTGGATTGTAATACAGATACAGGTGATGAACTTTTGCATACTTTGTTTCTTGCACTTCCTCAATCTTAATGGTCACATCAACTAAATCAGAAAGCATGAGAAATTGGAAATAAGCATCCACCCGTATGATGGCATCCTTGTAGAGATAAAGAGATAGGCTTTCACGCGCATAATGAGAGTCACTATAAATCAGTTGAAAATCCTTTTCAAGCTCTGGAAAGTAAGAATAAAGTTCTTGACAGCGTCGCAAACTCTTTTCCCTATTGACTATAGCAAGGCAAGTAAATAGGCCACTCATTGCCATTAGCAAGATGATTAAAATCAGGGTCATTCTCCCCCCGACTTCATCTGTCTGTGACAAAGCCAAGAGCAAAACGAAAGCCCCTAGACCACAAAAAATAGGAAAAAATAATTCCTTATAAAATTTAACATTTATTTTTTCTTGCACCAATTATCCTCTCAATCCAAACATGGCTGGTTTTACACCTCGATCCTAGGCCCAAGGATTATAAAAGCGTCCTTGATTGACAACAAAAAGAAGAAGGCTAAGGACTAGTAGAAGGACGGACACCACGATTACAAGCTTGTCTAGTTTGCTGAAGGCTTGCTGGGTGTACCAGGTTCGCTTTTTGTTTTTCCCAAAGCGGCGCAACTCCATGGCCGTTGCGATAGTGTTGATTCGCTCGAGCGAGCTGAAAATCAGGGGAATGACGATTTGCAGATTGCCCTTGACCCGCTTGCTAAGGGGAGCTTTCTTGGATAATTCTTGCCCACGCGCCTCCTGAGACATCTTGATGAGGTAAAATTCCTCCTGCAAATCTGGAATATAGCGCAGGGTCAGACTGACCGCATAGGCAATCTTATAGGAAAGGCCGATTTGATTTAGACTGGAAGCAAATTGACTGGGATGGGTGGTCATGAGAAAGATCACCGCTAGGGGAATCGTTGAGAAATACTTGAGCAAAAGATTCAAGAGATAAAAGAGCTCCTGAAGCGTGAGATTATAAGCTCCCCATCCTGTCCAAAGCAGATTCTTTGCTCCATAAATCTCCACCCCATACTGCGGGGCAAAGAGATAGACCATGAGAATATTCAGCGCTGCAAAAGTTCCCGCAAAAGCCAAAACGAAAGAAATGTCTTTCAGCCGAATCTCAGACACTCGAAACAACATCAGGGAAGCCAGAGCCACAAGAAGGAGGAAACGCGTATCGTAGCTCATCATGGCCGCCACCGAAACTAGGATAAAAAAGATCAGTTTGCTAGCACCAGAAAGAGCATGGAGAAAAGTCTTTCCGGCATGGTAGCCAATCAATTTCTGTTGATTAAACATGACTTTCCTCCTTTTTTCGCATGTAAAATTGAGTCAGAGCTAGCGGATCCACTCCCAGCTTCTCAGCTAGGCTAAAAATCGAAGTTTCCTTTAGATTGGCCGCTGCAATCAACTCATGATTGGACAAAACCTGAGCAGGCGACTGGTCTGCTAAAATCTGGCCGTCCACCACTACGATTGCCCGATCCGAATAATCCAGCATGAGCTGCATATCATGGGTAATCATGATAATCGTGTGCCCCTGCTGGTTTAGCTCATCGAGAAAGTCCATCATTTCTGTGTAATGGCGCTGATCCTGACCAGCTGTTGGCTCATCCAAAAGGATAATCTCTGGATTTAGTACCAAGATAGAAGCAATGGTCACCCGCTTCTTCTGACCAAAAGACAGGGCTGAGATTGGCCAACTGCGGAATTCATAGAGACCACAAGTTTTGAGAACAGCATGAACTCTTTCTTCAATCTCTGCTTCTGCCAAACCACGCAACCGCAGTCCCAGAGCCACTTCATCAAAGATCATTGTGGTCGAAATCATCTGATTGGGGTTTTGCAGAACATAGCCAATCCGCTCTGCTCGCTCCTTGATAGAGTCGCACTTGATATCCCGTCCCTGCCAACGATACTCCCCTTCTGTATCAATAAAACGACAGAGAGCCTTGGCTAGAGTAGACTTGCCAGCTCCATTTTTCCCAACGATGGCTATCCGCTCACCCTTGAAAATCTTCAGACTGATATCCCGCAAAATAGGTCTCTTGCTCTGATAGGCAAAGGAAACATGGTCGAGTTCCAAAAGTGCTTCGTGACGACTGTCATCCTGCTCTGCTTTTTGCTCGGTCAGACGCTGCGAAAGTTCTGTAAGCTCCAGCTTTGTAAAATCAGCCAGATGAGTCGCACTTGCCACATCAAAACCAAGCTGCCGCAAGGCTGTGATATAGAGGGGTTCTCGGATCCCATTTTCTGCCAAGAGCTCTGTCTTGAGCAAATCATCTGGCGCACCGTTAAAGAGAATCTCCCCATCATTGACGAGGGCAACTCGGTCAACAGGTCGATAAAGAACGTCTTCCAAGCGATGCTCGATGATGATGGTCGTGGTCGCAGCTTCTCTATGAATCTGATCAATCAAGTCAATCGTGTCCTGACCAGACTTAGGATCGAGATTGGCCAAAGGCTCATCAAACAGCAAAATTGGACTCTCATCAATCAAGACACCCGCCAGACTGACCCGCTGCTTCTGCCCACCAGACAAGTCTTGAGGACGATGGTCCAAAAGCTGCTCTAGTTCCAGCTGCTTGGCCCAACGCAGGACTTTCTCCCGCATCAAGGGCAAATCCACCATATCATTTTCCAAGGCAAAGGCCAGATCCTCTGCCACACTGAGTCCGATAAACTGACCATCCGTGTCCTGCAAGACCGTGCTAACAAGATTTGACTTGTCATAAATACTGCTATCAAAGGCTGGCTGCCCCTTAATTAAGAGTTGCCCACTAGCCTGACCCTTGTAAATATTGGGAATAATGCCGTTGAGACACTGACCTAAGGTTGACTTACCAGAGCCAGACGGCCCAATCAGCAGGACCTTTTCCCCCTCATAAATGGTCAGATTGATATGCTTCAAAGTCGGCTCCGACTGAGCCTGATATTGAAAACTAAAATCTTCAAATTGAATAATTGGTTTTTTCATGTTTTTTCTATAAGGCCAGAGCGATCTGAATCGCCAGATTAGCCACCTTGTCTTTCTCGTCTAAGTCCGCATGATTAGCCAGATTGCGCATGTCCCAAGCCTCCTCAGACAGATGATCCGCCGCATAAAAGAACTGGCAAACTTGAACGCCACGAAAGGCCGCTACAGCCGCTACAGCCGAGCACTCCATATCCACACAGATAGCTCCCGCCTCTTTTCGCCTGCGCAACTTGTCCGCAGTCTCTCGGAAAATGCCATCGGTCGTCCAAACCTTGCCCAAACTATAGGAAATCCCTCGCTGCTCAAGGAAATTTACCAGAAAAACCTGCAAGCCGACATTGACCGCTATCTCCGAACTAGCCGGCTGGTAATGATAACTAGTCCCCTCATCGCGCAAAGCCGCCGTCGGAATAATGACGGATGTTTCTTTGATATCCTCGTCCAGCACACCACAAGTCCCAAAGAGAACCAGCTTTTTCATACCAAAAGCAATCAAATCCTCCAGAATAGCCACACAAGCAGAAGCACCAACTGGTACATTAAAAAGAGCTAACTCCTGTCCATCCGCAAAGACCCGATAGATAGGAATTTCAATGTTGGCCATAGATGTCGTCGTAATCAACTCATGGTCAAAATCCGCCAACATTCGGGCAAAGGTCTCCCGAGCAAAGCAGGACACTGCCGTCTGCGGAAAGCCTTCAACAGGCTCTATCAAATCCTCTGGATTGATGATGGCCTTACGGTTTTGATCAAACTCTTCAAGAATCATCGGCTTGTTTTGTCCCTTTCTTTAGCATGAAATAGCCAGCTAGCATCCACTGACTCTATCCTACTATTGTATCATAAAAAGGCAGTCTACTGACTATTACCAGCATATTTTCTAGCTAGCCAAGGATATAGGCAGACTCTATAGCAGGGACAGGCTCAAGCGCATTTCAAAACAAAAAAGATTGGGATAAACCCCAATCGATACACCAATATACCCTATACCATTTAAACTATCCTCTCATCTCAGCGGCTTGTATATTCACTTTTTCTTTCTAAATCTATCTCTATCAAATTCCTTATCTTGGATCATATCTGAGGACACTTCTATATGTTTGATGGGAGTTGTTTCTTCGACATCATTGCGGTGTTGATAAGCATAGATAATATGAAACCAAGTTCGATATAAGTAAGGACCCATAGTCATAAAGAGAAATGACATTCCCCATCCCCAAAAATACTCATACCCTAACATACCTAAAAAAACACAGCAAAGAGATAAAATTAATGGTGGCCCCATTACAAAATTATATACATTTCTAATAGCCTTGGCAGATATAATCTCTTCAGAGTCCAAGTCAACCAAACAGCTCATGACGATAATAATCACAAGGGCATAGATAAGGGGGAGGGAAAGTTTTAAGCCAATAAAACTATGGTCACCGCTCATAGCGCTAAAGCCAACAATGGCATAAACATGACCAGTCAGATACATTAGATAGGTCCCAAAACTTGTTAAAACCCCTCTCTTAAGGTCCAATAAGAAAAACAGATTTAAAATCCAAGTAACAATCCCTGCAATAAGCAGACCTTGATATAATGATGGATTTTTTAGGACTTCTAAGCCTCCTGCCAAAAACATAAAAAATACTAAGGGATAAAAAATTATAATCCCACATACAACTCCCCAAAGAGGGACGGGTCCTTGTACACTCCTGCTTTGAAATTCAAAAGTTTTTTTAATTCGTTCCAGTATCATTTAAACCATCCTCTCATACCTTTTATCAGGCTATAAATTACTGTCTTAGGATTGTCTGAAGAGGTACCTTATGACAAATAACTTCTAACCTTTGTTAGCTGGTACTTGATACCACCTATCGATCTACTAAAAGCTGATTTCTAAGCTTGTAGCCCAGATAAATTAATCTTTATTTTTCACCATTATAACTTAAAAGAAGCATTTTTTCTAGCTTACTCATTAGAGAACAAAAAAATCCCAAGAGAAAACTCTCGGGATTTCTACCCTACTCCCAATCAGTAAACCAGTACGTTTTGACATTAGTTTGCTTCTTCTAAGTACCTCTTCGCTTCCTGAACATAGAAGAGCTCAGGATTTTCATTTGTAATACTCTCAAATAAGGCACGTGTGCGTTCCTTATCACCTTTCAATTGCGCATTAAGAGCACTGTAATAAGAAAACATAATTCGAGACAGTTTGTTCTGAGGTTCTGTTGTATCAAAATAGTCATTCGTTCTTTTATCACAAATAATATCAAAGGTTGCTTGTAAAAATGAAATATCTTTTATCTTGTGTTTCATTTGAGATTTATATGAACCTGATAATCTGTTCATTTCTTTTAACAATTCTTGTGCCTCATACAATCTTTTAGAATGCACTAAATCCAATATTTTATAATAATAGCCATTAAATATGTAATTAAAACTATCTCTTTTTTTCAAGCTACTATTCTGTATTTCGTCCAAATAAAGTAGGCTTTCTTGAAAATTTCCTTTATAAAAAGAAACCGTCGCATTCGCTAATAACTTAGATAAGAGTTGTGTTTTCTTATTGTAAGAACTTAAATAGGCTTTGTTAATTATATCTAAATATTTATCTAACTCAATATTGTTATTTAATAGCTCAAACAAGCTAAGATCTAACAAAATTTTTGAGAATAAAATAATAAACAAAATGATAATTAGTAAAAACATTATTCCCTTTGTGAACAGTGTAGATGGATGATTAAAAAGATAAATATAGAAAATTATTGTTGAAAATATTAGTATAAAAAAACAATATTTCCAAATAATTTTTAAAAAAATGAATTCTATTTTTTGAACTGGCCAACTCAAAATGCTATCAATAATTTTTTTCATAAAACACCCCTTATTTATGAAATAGTCTCTTCTAAAGTTTATACAAAATACAGATATAGATTCTTCCAGCCTCATATTTAATAAGTCTTACCTTATTATATATGAGGGCCTTATCTCGCAACTTCTAAATACTTCTTCGCTTCCTGAACATAGAAGAGCTCAGGATTTTCACTGGAGATACTTTCAAACAGACTATGTGCATAGGCTTCATCACCTTTTAACCGAGCGTTAAGCGCACTGTAATAAGAAAACATAATTCTAGACAGTTTGTTCTGAGGTTCTGTTTTATCAAAATAGTCATTCACTTCCTGATTGAACACGATATCCTTGATTGCCTCTGCTTGAGAAACCAGGGCTCCCTTAGTATTTTTCCAGTCAGATGCTTTCAATAATTTTTCTTCAAAGTGGACTATTGCCCTTTGGTCCTGTAAATGAATAGAGATGAGAAGTTGATAATATGATTGACTCAATACGTAGCTAGGTCTATATTTTAAAGCTATGTTTGTAAGATCAATATTTGATAAATATGATTGTGCTAATAAAAAATTCCCCTTTAAAACAGATATCTCACCGTTTACAAACTCAAGACTAGTTATATATAGCTTCTTGTCCGCCCTACGAGAATGTTCTGCTGCATATTCATAGAATAACTGATATTTCTTTAGGTCAATACCTACTTCTTTCCAATATTTTATTACATTACCTATTAACCTTTTCAAAAAATAGGCATTGAATAAAAATAGCACAGATAAAAATAAGAGGATACGAACTACAACTATACTTTGTTTTATTAATAAAAAGAAACCTATACTAGCCAAAAATACTGATAATACTGCTGAAAATATTGATATTCTATCAAGAAGCAAAAAGTTTAATTTTATATCATTATTTGCCAACTTCGCTGTTAGTTTTTTCATTTTCTTTCTCCGTATTATGATTACCGTTATTAAATAATGTGACAATCTCCTTTACAAAAAGAGATTTTATACCATTTTTAGACTTATAGAAAAATCTTATTTATTAAAGCACCCTTTAGTACTCACAGTATTATAATAATTATAGCATAAAGATTTTTCACTTTATATGTATAATTGCAGCACCCTTCTTACACTATCGCAAAATAAAAACTTTAGACAGTATCCGCCTAAAGTTTTTTTCTTCACGATTCAATTACTGAGCTACCAGTGTCTCCAAACTTTCCCCAATCGCAGCCAAACGCTCTATCACTTCATTTTTGCGTCAGCTTCTGATTGTAGGCCAAGGCTAGCTTGATCCAGTAAGGCAGTTCCTTTTGTCCTTCGCCATCTAAATCAATATAGCCATGATAAAGCCTACCCTTCATCACTGTGACACTGGCACCATTTTTAGGCAGGACCTGCTTTTCCATTTCCTTACCGATGCGTACCATGACAAGCTCTTGACCTCTCGAACTCACAGTAACGGTCATCTTACCTCGGACCATAAAAGCCAAACCACCAAACATCTTCTTCTCTTCCACCTCTTCTTCAAAAACATGAGGAGGAAGTTCAGTAGCTAAAATGGCACGGACTTGCTGGGCTAAGGATTCACTATAAGCCATCCTTCTGCCTCATTTCATCACATCCCAGCCGATACCAAAACGGTCAATCAAGCGGCCATAAAACTCTGCGAAAGCTTGTTCCTCTAAAGGATAGAGAATTTGTCCACCTTCAGCAAGCTTAGCAAAGAGCTCATCGGCTTCTTCTCTACTATCTGGGCTCAGAACCAACCATTGATTAGGCTGATGATTGCTAGGAATAGATAGGTCATTAAAAACACCTACATCCTCACCATTCAGGGTCAAGTTTTCTGTATCTAAAGCAATCCAGGCAAGCTTATCCCGTTTTTCTGCAGGAAGGTTTGCTGGATCCATCATCTCACTGGCTCGTACAAGTCCCTTTATCTCTGTCTGAAAAAGATCTGCATAAAAACGAAAAGCTTCTTCGGCCTGACCATTAAAACTTAAAAACACGTCTAATTTCATTATTGTTCCTCCAATTTTTTATATCTGAGAATAAATCTCTAGTATCAGTTTATCAATTAAGATAAAAATTTTCTTATTCTCAATTGCGCTTGTTTGGCTAGGGAACGCATGATTAAAACTGGAAGATTAACTGTAATAGGTGGATCGCTGGGCAAGGGCCTGCGCATGCTGATTTCCTCCTGATAGATGCTATCGCCTGAAAAAGTGAGAGGCTCATCGCTGCCCCAGCGAAAGTTATGCTTCAAGACATAGTTTTTAGTTAGGCATAAATCCTCCAGCAATTCACAGGCCAAAAGATAGTAGTGACCATCCGGTACATTTTCAAAAATAAACCGGCTCTCCTGACTCAGTGCTACTCCGATAACCGGCTCTTCTTTGGGTATGCGGGTTTTAAAAAGCCCGACACAACTAATACGTGGTTCATACCCCTCAGGATAAGATAGCGTCACAGTCAATCGATTGCCACTTTTACAGTCGGGATCCTGATGCAAGAAAGCTCCCTTCTCATCCAGCTGTTTGACCATGAAATCATAAGCCTTGGTTGATTCCTGATAGTATTTTTTAGGCGAAAGTCCAGTATGCCGCTTAAACGTATTGGAGAAGCTGCCTAGGCTATCATAACCAGCTTCCATAGAGGTATCCGTCACATTTTGCCGCCCTTCCACAATCTCCTGAATCCCTTTTTCCATCTTAAGAGCTTCCACATATTGCTTGATAGAAAAGCCCATCTTTTTCTTGAAAGTTCTGGATAGATGGGAAGGGCTATAGTGGAAATACTGAGCCAAATCGGTCAGACTCAGCTCTTCATCTGCATACTGACGCAGATACGCTGCCACTTCTTCCATGATAGCTTTAGACATAGACTTGCTCCTTTCCCATTTATTAAGCCCATTATATCACATCAAAAAGAAAGGACAAAACATCGAAACCTGAATAAAGAAAAGCTAAGCTGCAAATAAATAATGAAAAAACTTTAGACACTATCCGTCTAAAGTTTTTTATCTTCACAATTCAATTACTGAGCGACCAGTGTTTCCAAGCTTTCTCCAATCGCAGCCAAACGCTCCATTATTTCTGCCTGGCTCAGGCCGTTTTCAGCCACATAGCGGTTACGAGGGTGAACGCGACATTCGTGAGAACAGCCACGGAGGTATTTGTCTTCATTTTCTTCTGAAGTCAGGATGCGGCGGTTACACTCTGGATTGCCACAGTTGACATAGCGCTCGCAAGGAGTACCGTCAAACCAGTCTTTCCCAATCACGACTGGGTCAACATGGTTGATATCAACGGAGATACGCTCATCAAAGACATACATCTTGCCGTCCCAAAGTTCACCCTGAACTTCTGGATCTTTACCGTAAGTTGCGATTCCTCCGTGCAATTGACCGACATCCTTGTAGCCTTCACGAACCATCCAGCCTGAGAATTTCTCACAGCGAACACCACCAGTACAGTAAACAACCACGCGCTTGTCCATGAACTTCTCTTTGTTATCGCGAACCCATTGCGGCAATTCGCGGAAGTTGCGGATGTCTGGACGAATGGCCCCACGGAAGTGACCCAGGTCGTACTCATAGTCGTTACGAGTGTCTAGGACAACTGTATCTTCGTCAAGAAGGGCTTCTTTGAACTCTTTTGGAGACAAGTAAGCACCCGTTGTTTCAAGTGGGTTGATGTCGTTGTCAAAGTCATTGTCTTCCAAGCCCAAGTGCACAATTTCTTTCTTGTAGCGAACAAACATTTTCTTGAAAGCTTGCTCGTTTTCTTCGTCAATCTTGAACCAAAGGTCTTCCATGCCTGGAAGGCTGTGAACGTAATCCATGTATTTTTGAGTAGTTTCATAGTCACCAGAAACCGTTCCGTTGATTCCCTCATCTGCTACCAGGATACGGCCTTTCAGACCAATGGATTTACAGAAAGCCAGATGATCAGCTGCAAATTTCTCAGCATTCTCAATCGGAACATATTTGTAGTAAAGTAGGACGCGAATATCTTTTGCCATAAGATTTCAACTCTCTTTTCTCTATAAAATTTTCTGAATTTTTTAATTCATCTATTTATTATAACCTGATTGAAAAAACTGGGCAAAAAATTTGTTTGGAAAATAGCAGAGCTAGAATCTCTACGTAGAAAAGCAGGTTAGCTCTCTTTCTCCAATTCTTCCAAATACTTCTCGAAGCGATTCTTCTGCCACTTGCTGAGACTCTCCAAGAGAATATTGACCAGCAGCATCAAGGAAAGTGAATGACAAAAGTAATTAAAATAACAAATAGAAACATGGGGTGAAAAACACTATTGTGATAAATAGCATGATTGAGCTGGAAATTCTGGCAGGCAATCAAAAGGGTCAGAAAGCCTGTCGCAGCCAGTACCCCCCCCAGATAGTCAGACTGAAACTATTGTAATAATTAGCCCCCAGATACTGAGCTCGACACATGAAATAAAGAGAGGCAATGGCAATCAAAACCAAGAAGGGCTGATAGTTAATGGCTCCAGCATTCATAGCTACAGAACCAGCTTATAAGGCTAGACTACCATACAGCAAAAGACTAAAAGCCTCCATGCCGGCCTTGTTGACAAGCTGCTCTTCCCGTTCGTCTAAGATTTGACGATTAATAAGTTTCATTTTCATTTCAAGCTCCTATACTTCTACTCCAAAAATAGTAATTAACAACATAAGAATGGCAGGAATTCCGTTATTTATCATGTGAACTGCGATACTGACTTCCAAGCGCCGAGTTCGACAAGCCAGCAAGGTCAAAATCACAGAAGCACCGCCATAAATCACAAAAGACATGATATTGGTTGGACCATGAAAAATCGCAAAAAGCAGTCCGCCTATGATATAGCCCCAGCTTTCATAGCCTTTAAAGATTTTTAGAGGAATAATGCCACGGAAAATAATTTCTTCTGCGATGGGCGCTAAAATTCCAAGCATGATGGACAATAAAATTACATCCCCTCTTCGGAACTCCTCCATCAAAGATGCCTGATTAGCCGTTGTCACTTCTCCATGCAGCCATCGGAGTAGTACCGTCCCAAGGACAGATATGAGCAACATGCCTAAGAGGCTGAGAGCAATTCGTTTCCCGTCTCCTTTTTGAAAAATTTTTCCAGATGGAGATAGGATGCCAGTTTTCTCTGCTACCGTGACAAATACCAGTAAAATGAGGATTATCAGCGAAAGCCCAAGACCAATGGTCCATTGTTTGGGAAATTGATAAGTTATTGCTAGCTGCTGAAACAGCATAGGGAGGATATACAAGGCCAAGGCTAAAAAAGCGCAGCCAACCCAGATCAATCGTTTCCACCAAGTCATTCTTCATCCTCCAATTCCTGATCGAGCTTTGCCTGACCTTTGCCGTTTAGGTAAAGACTGATCTTGTCCATGGTCAAGCTTCCAAGCATAAACAGTAGCATTGCAAGAGCCAGCTTGAGCAGATACAAAATGCTTAACATACTAGCCAGATTTTCTCGCTGACCAAAGAAATCAATGCCCATAACGATGAGAACAAAGACGACTCCACCGCCAAAACGCTCTGGCCATTTTTCCTCTCTCACCATATCACCAACATCAATGCCTAGGCTTACACGACGAAGCAAGGCATATAGACCTACTAGGGTAAGCAGAATACCTTCTGGCAGATAGGCCAGCAAGCTTAGATGAAGGACATAGGCTTTGAAAAATACAGAGATAGCCAAGAAAAGAAACATTCCTAGTACTAACTCCCCCGCAACTTTGCCGTCCAATTTTTCTGTTCGTTCATCTTTTATAACAGGCTGCTTCTTCATTTTCTTTCTCACTTTCTTATTTATAAGTTAAAGATTCATTGATTCTAATTCTCATCATTTTCTAGTTCTTGGTCTAATAAAAGCTGTCTCTTCTGATAAAAATAATCGACCAACTGATCAAATATACTAGAAAAGGCAGTTAGCAAAGCTACAATAAAAATAAATTGCAAAATTGGATGATGGCGAAAGAATGGTCGAAGAGCTGAATTTCCACTCCACATCTGAACAGCCACGATTACAATCGCTAAGATAGCTCCGTTAGCCAAACGACTTCTGAAACTCCTATGCCCAATAGATGGCTTGTCGCGTCTGATATCAAGTCCCAACTGCCAGCTACGAATTCCAGCATAGATTTCCATAGACAAAATAACTAGAATTTCCGGTAAGTAGCCTTCGACTGGCACATGCCAAATCATAATTTTGATAAAAATAGAGATAAGGAGCAAGATAATCGCAAAAAATGCAACTTCATTTCCTAATTTTCGCTCAAGTTGTAGAGTCCGCTCGTCTGTATAGACTTTTTGTGGTTTGTCCTTCATTTTCTTTCTCACTTTCCTACTATTCTTCCCAAAACAACTGATCCAGCGTTTTATTGAGGCATTTGCAAATGGCCAAGCATAGACTAAGACTGGGATTGTACTTGCCTGCCTCAATCAGGCCAATGGTCTGACGAGTCACACCAATGGCATCAGCCAAGTCGCCTTGAGTCATGTCATGCTCAGCCCTTGCCATTTTTAACCTAAGATTTTTTGCCATGGTCACCATCCTTTTCGTATTTCTTTTGCCCGCCTATGGCGTAGGAAGTAGAGCCAAGGGCGACATCAGCACAAGCGATTATGATAAAGGTTTGATCTTTCTGAATCATGCCAACTACTAGTAGAACTATCGCCGATACAAGACAAATAAGTAGTGTAAGCAGATTATTCCCTTTCTTATTCATATTTGCGCTCCTTTCGTCTTCATAAATCCATTATACAATATATTTTAAATAATGCAATATATAAATTACATTTTGTTTTTTATTTTGTACAAAAAAAGATTGGGACTTTCCCAATCTTTAATTATCTAATTTGATTAATCTTTCTTAAGGCTGCCTGAGCGAGTCTGAGTACGAGCGTAGGCTAGTAAGAGCAAGGTTCCTGCTACGGCAACTGTCACTCCATTGGACAGAGTTGCCACAAAGCCTTGCACAAAGACCTTATTGACCGGCTCGCTATAAATCAAGATATCTCCAATTGGAGCGACCAAGAGCCAGACAAAAGCATTGGCCAAAAGCTGGAAGATATTGAAGTTGACGATGTCCTTCACTTCAAAAACACCTTCTGCTGCACGAATGCGATTTTTAAACAAACCGAGAATGAAACCAAAGAAGGCACTAGCGATAATCCATGACCACCAGAGACCGTAGCCAGCCATAGCGTCTTTGATAACGTGACCAATCAAGCCCATCAGGAAGCCGACAAAGGGGCCAAAAACGACACTAAAGAGAGCCTGAACCGCATATTGCAACTGAATACTGGTATTTGGGACAGGTGTTGGAATGCTAATCATTCCGATAACTACAAAAAGTGCAGCTCCAATCCCCGTTGCAACGACTTCTTTAATGGTAAACTTTGTATCTAACAATTTCTTTTTCATAATGTTCTCCTTTAATTTTCTATACGTTTAATCTCAATATGCCATTGAGCACCAACACCAACATTATAGGCCTTGGCAAAGGAACCTTGGTTAATAGCCAAGCCTACCCGATAGAGGGAATTGATGTATAAAATTGGCTGACCAATACGGACATCCGCAAAGGACTTGCCATAGGTCACTTGGTTTTGATAAACCAGCATATCATTGTTGTAAATAGTAACTTCGAAACGGTCGCCAAAGTTTGGCTCCAAGGTGCAGAACTCCTCGCGCGTAATCGAAGTCCAAAGGGAACCAAAGCGAACATCCAAAATGTCAATAGCTCCACTGACCAAATTATCCGCTAGCCTTGTTTCGACAACAGGGATTTCGACAATTTCTTCGACACTCAACTCTGGGCCAACTTCCTCAAAACTGATATGGCCGCTAGCCAGCTTTGCACCTGTGTAGGCATAGACATCTCGCCCATGAAAGGTATAAGAATGCTCGGTATTCTTACGGCGATTTTCCACCTCAGAGATTTCACGAATGGCTACGATGCCGACATGTTTTTTGATAAAGGACAGCGTTCCATTATCGGGAGTTACGATATATTGATTTTTGCTGGTCTTAGCAACCACGCTTTTCCGCTTGGAACCCACTCCCGGATCCACGACCGAAACAAAGGTCGTTCCCTCTGGCCAATAATCTACCGTCTGAAAGAGACGATAACTACCCTCAAAGATATTGTAAGGGGTGATATCATGGGTCAAATGATGGATTTTCAGCGTTGGTGATTCCTCCAAAGCCACTCCAATCATAGCTGACACTGCTCCATCTACCAGACCGAAGTCCGACTGCAGCACTAATATGTTGTTCATCTTATTCCTCCCAGGCCCTAAGCCTGATATTCTCCAAGTCTTCTAATCTTACCAAAATTAGGCTCTTTTCGCTAGAGCTGGAGGCATAGAATTTTTTTATAACCGTCTATTTCTCAAAGATATAGCATGCAAGCTAGTTTTTTTCTGGATCAAACTTATGCCAGAACAATTCCTTGAGTAAGCTAAGATAGGAAAGTCCGGCAACTTTTATCTTGCTTAACTTTTTTATGACTGAAAATCAGCTTTTTCACTGCGTTTCTTTACCAGATATTGGCCCAGCAGACCACCGATTAAAGCACCTGCCACTACCATCACGATAAAACTAGCAATGGTCGGGAAATCCAACGGCAGCAAAATCCGATTGATGTATTCTGCTGTCTTGCCACGCGCCACCAAGCTATCAATATAAGCCTGACGCGCTAACCACATGAGGATAATAGGGCCCGAATTGACAAAAGAGAAACAAACAAAAGAAAGCAGATTCCAGAATTTATTTTCGTATTTGCCCATGCCTGCAATCGTGTCTGCCAAAAGACCGAACACCAAGCCCGGCAGACCAGCAATCATAAAATGACCAGACAGGAGGAAAAAGCCTCCCATTATTAGGCCTACTAAGCTGATCGCTCCAAATTTTTTAATCTTGCTTTGCAGCAACATATAAACGCTTCCGCCAAAAACTGCAGCAAAGACTGGAGCATAGAGCATATTGCCAGCATTGTCAAAAAAGTGACCTACTAGTACTCCTAGTCCGACACAGAGAAAGTAGAGCAGAGCAAAGACTCCCGTCCATTTCAACTCTTTCAGTGTTAACGATGTCATTATTGAATCCTTTCTAATTGTGAAACTAAAACTTCATAAAACTATTGATAGCTATATCCTTGATACGTGCAAATGCGCATTTCATGCTTTGCCATCCTTCCTGCAGGAGGAAGTTCTAGCAAGGTTTGTAGATCTAGCATCCTTGATAAGCTTTCTTCCTAGGAAAACTAGTTGTTTATTAAAGCAACTTTCCTCGGCATGGGCAAAATCCAGCACTGCCAAGAAGTAATGTATTATGCTATTTTTCTATACGTAGCTTTATTTATTATAGCATTATGAAAATAGAATGTAAATTAAATTTTCAGACTTTTCAAAGGATGATAGTTGACAAAAGGAGGCTGGGACAAAAGTCCTAGCCTCTAAATTGTATTTGGATTGTCGAGCAAGACGCAGTGGTTGAGTAGGGTTCTATTACGCTGATTTCATCAGCGTAATAGAACCCTACTCAACTGTGCGGAGGTGGGACGACGAAATCGAATTCTAACGAATTACCGATTTCTGTCCCACTCTCTGTCTAGCGATGACTGATCTTTCTAGTTAGGAAATCTCCCAGAAACTGGATAAAGAAGATAAGAAGTAAGAGCAAAACAGTCGCTAAAATGGTCACGTCTTGGTTGAAACGTTGATAACCGTAGGCAATCGCTACGTTCCCAAGGCCGCCTGCACCGATCGCTCCCGCCATAGCTGTTTCACCAACTAGAGAGATTAGGGTCACTGTTGTCACCCGAATCAAGTCTGGTAAGCCTTCACGCAGGTAAACGCCGATGATATCCCATGAGTTAGCCCCAACTGCCTGCGCTGCTTCAATCACACCACGGTCTAATTCTGATAGAACCACCTGCACCTGACGGGCAAAGAAAGGGAAGACCGCCAAAGATAGTGGCACCAAAGCTGCTGTTGGACCAATCCCTGTCCCCACAATCATCCGTGTGAAAGGATTGATTAAAGCTAGGAGAATGATAAAGGGAATTGCCCGAAAGATGGATGTGACCTTATCCAAGATGAAAAAGGCTGTTTTATTTTCTAAAATACCCCCTGGCGCTGTCAATACCAGGAAAAGTCCAGCGATCAAACCTAGAATGCCACCGATCAGGAAAGAAATAATCGTCATATAAAGGGTCAAATAAATCGCTGTTCCCCAGCCAGCCTGACCAGCCCAGCCCATTTTATAGACGTTAGGCAAAAATGTTTTAATCAAGTCTATCAATCTAAATTCCTCCCTTAAGCACCTTTAATTCTACGCCAGCAGCTTGTAAATTGCTTTGAGCAGACGCAAGATTTTCTGCATTTCCTGACAAAATGACTACCATCTCCCCGACAGGAACATTGTCTAAAATCTCAATGTTAGCATGTAAAATATTGGCTGAAACTTGATACTGTTTGTAGATATCGTTGATAATGGCTGTATCTGTCACTGTACCAGCATACTTCAAATGCGCCAAGACAGAATCCGCTGGCAGATCTTGCACAATCTTCTGTTGATTGATTTTAACCATCGCTTCAGTGATACCTGTTGCCGTTGTGATAAAGTCTTGGGTCAATTTGTTCTGCGGATTGGTAAAAATATCCAAAACCGAGCCTTCCTCGATCAATTTCCCATTCTGCATAACAGCCACGCGATTAGCAATATCTTTTACAATCTGCATTTCGTGCGTGATGAGTACAATCGTCAGCCCCAACTTTTGATTCAAATCCTGAAGCAAGGCCAAAATTTGCTTGGTTGTTTTAGGATCCAATGCCGAAGTCGCTTCATCTGAAATTAAGATTTTCGGATCATTAGCCAAGGCTCTAGCAATCGCCACGCGCTGCTTCTGACCGCCAGACAGCTGAGACGGATAATTATCCGCTCGATCTTCCAGACCAACCAATTCTAAAAGTTTGCGAACCTTCTCCTCTTTTTCAGCAGCAGACAAGGAAGAGTGCTTCAAGGCAAATGCGACATTTTCTTTAGCCGTCATCTGGGCCATCAGATTGAAATGCTGGAAAATCATGCCAATGTCCTTGCGCTTTTCCCGCAGTTGAGCCGCATTCAATTGGACGCTCTCCTTGTCATATAGGACTGTTCCATCTACAGTAATGCGACCACCAGATGGCTTTTGCAGAAGGTTAATAACCCGCACCAAAGTTGACTTTCCGGCACCAGAATAACCCACGATACCGTAAATATCCCCCTGATTGATGTGAATGGTCACATCTTCAACCGCCTTGATGACACGATTTTTCTGTGTAAAAGTGACATCTATACGGTCTAATTTGATAATTTCATTGCTCATAACTTCTGATTAACTCCTTGATTAATTCAATATGGGTATAATAATCGGCAATCTTGACATTTTCATCGCCACCATGATCCCGACTGTTAGCATTTCCCAAACCAAAGGCAGCCATCGGAACTTCCAAAGCCTCAAAGACTGTATGCATGGGGCCTGTTCCTGCCGATGTCGGAAGCACCGAGATGCCCTCTGGATAAAAATCCTTGGCCAGTTCAATCACATTCAGGATAGAAGGAGCACTCATATCGCTACGATAGCTCATTTCTCCCAATGTATAAGTTAATTCTACCTTATCATAGCCATTTTTGTCCAGTTGCTTACGAATCTTGTCCAAGACATCATGGGGCTCTAAGCCTGGTACCAAGCGCACTTCCATCTTGGCAGATGCATATGCTGGGAGGATGGTTTTGACTCCTTGCCCCTGATAGCCCGAACCGAAGCCTTCAATGTTAATGGCTGGCTCAAAATAGAAGCGACGCAGAAATTCCTGCCTGTCCTCTTTCAAGACTGGAAGCTGGAGGCCGTAAATTTCCTTCAACTCTTCTGGTGTCTTCAGAGCGTACTGGGCAATCAGAGCTAGCTCTCGCTCATTGGGCTCCTGTACTTGCTCATAGATACCCTCCACCAAAATTTGACCGTCAGCACTACGCAGGCTAGAGATAGCATCCATCAAGTACCAAGAAGCTGAATTAATGACACCGCCATAGCTAGAATGAATATCGACTTCCGCACTGCGAACAGACATATCAAAGGTGACAATCCCCTTATTTCCACCAGAAATTTCAAGCTGACCTAGATTATTACGCGTGCCCTGCTCCCAGACCAGCAGATCTGCTCCCCGCAAATGTTTCTTATGCTTGGCCAGATATTTATCCAAGTCTGTTGAAGCCGACTCCTCTGCTCCCTCCATCATGAAGATGATATTGACTGGCAGCGAACCATGCTCTCGGATATACTTACGTACCGCTGTCAAACGCGCAGTAATGTGCCCTTTGTCATCATCGACCCCGCGACCATACATAACACCGTAGTGGACTGACAGAGTAAAAGGATTGTTGGTCCAAGGCTGGTCATTATCGGCCGGCACTGTATCATAGTGGTGATAGAAAATGATAGTCTTGGCCTCAGGATTGTCCGACTGAAACTCTGCCAATACAAAGGGAGCCGTGTAACTGTCATCAATCATCACTTTAGCACCCGCGGCAGTGAAAATTTCTCCCAGATAGGTAGCTACCTCCTTGAGCCCAATTTGCTGGGCAAAGATAGACTTTTTAGAAATCAAAGTCCGCAACACTTCAAAATAGTGTTGGGCCACCTCATCATTTTCAAACTTTTTAATTTGTTCACTCTCAGTTGAGAAAGGCATGTGTAACTCCTACTAATCGCATCTGTTTAAAGATTATCTGCTATGATTCACGAAAGATCAAAGACTTGCTGTCAGGTAAGTCTGTGACTCTGCGTTTTAATATTGCTAAGTCATCTCCGCTGATAAAAACTCTAACTAATAGCAGATAAAGGGCTGGAGAAATCCATTCCCCGCCCTTTCTATCTTCAATTATTTTCTATAAAATCTTACCAAACTGGTTGATCCATACCATCTGAAGATTCTTCAATGACTTTTTTAACTTCGTCAGTATGGTAAGCCTTGATGATTTTCTTGATGGCATCTGCCTTGTCAGATTTTTCCCAATCTTTCTTAGCAGCAATCAGGTTGTACCACAGTTTAGAATTTTCATCTGTCTTTTCTTTGTAAAGAGCGCTCTTGTAGTCAATACCAGCTTCACGAACGAAGGTATTGTTGACAACCGCTGCATCTACAGAAGTAAGAGAAGCTGCTGTTTGAGAAGCATCCAATTCAGAAATTTTCAAGTTTTTCTTGTTTTCTTTGATGTTAGCAACAGTCGCAAGTTTCGTTGAATCCACGTCCAACTTAATTAAACCAGCTGCTTGAAGAAGGTTCAAGGCACGGCTTTCGTTTGTTGCATCGTTTGGTACGGCAATGCTTCCGTTTTCTGGAATATCTTTTACATCAGTATATTTGTTTTTGCCATCTTTAGTACCAGAGTAAAGGCGAATTGGTGCGATATACGTATCTGCTACAGACACCAAATCAGCATTGTTTTCTTTATTCCAGTTTTTCAAGTAGTAGTAATGCTGGAAGGCATTGATGTCTACATCGCCATCGCGAACTGCTTGGTTAGGTTGAGAATAGTCTGTAAATTGGGTGAACTCCAATTTAACACCTGCTTTATCCTTATCAAGGATTTCTTGAACCTTGTTCCAACGTGCTTCTTCTGTATCGCTGAGGCTCATCACACCAACTTTTACAGTCACTGTTGCACTGTCTGCTGACTTAGCGTTTTTTGATGTTGAAGACGAGCAAGCTGCCAAACCAAATGCTGCTACAGCTAAGAGTGCTGTTGCGCCAAACCATTTTTTCAATTTCATGAGATAATCTCCTTATAAAATATATTTTTTTCTAGTGAAAGGGTTGTAAGTTATTTCCAATTGCTTAAGGCAAAGAAAATCAAAACTTACTTGATATCCTTGGCATCTGGCAAATAAGTGCCGCCAAAGAATTCTTTTGATAATTTTTCAAGTGTTCCATCCTCGTAAAGTTCCTTGATCCGCTTGTTCATGAAGGTTTGAAGCTCTTCTTGTCCTGAAGCAAGGATTGGATAAACATAGGGTTGTTGGTCACTTGGAAGTTCAATCACTTCGACATTATCTAAACCTTGGTCTTTGATGATGGTATCTACTGTGATACGTTCAAAGATCTTGTAGTCTGAACGGCCATCATTCAAATTAGCTAGGATTTGCTGGATTGTACCATCTGTATAGTTGATAGTTGTTGGGTTTGAACTGTGCTCTTCATTGTACTTTTCCAACTGCTTAGCTGTTGAAGTACCTTGAACAACCTCAGTAGATTTGCCTCCGATATCGTCTAGCGACTTGATATTCACTCCTTTACGAACCACCAAGACGGTTGGGTTTTTAGCGTAAGGGTTGGTATAGAGGTATTTACCAGCACGGTCTTCTGAATAACTGATGTTATTGGCACCAATTTGGTAGCGGTCACTATCCAAGCCAGAGAAAACAGAAGCCCATTTGGTTTTGTTGAAGTTGACTTCGTACTTATCTGAACCTTTGAAGATTTCACGAAGCACTTCAATTTCGTAACCAGTTAGTTTTCCGTCCTTATCCTCATAAGAGAAAGGCTTGGTTGTTCCAACCGTTCCGACTTCAATCGTCTTTTTCTTTGTAGCACTATCTTTACTTGCAGAAGACGAGCAGGCTACAAGCAGCCCAACTGCAAGACTTCCTACCACAGCAGTGGCAGTGTATTTCAATATTTTTTTAATATTCATATCCCTATCTCCTCCTAAAGAGCATGTTTCTATCATACCAAAAGTCGAAAATCCTGACCATTATATATTTTTTATCAAGGTGATAGATTTTCTTTATCACTGATTCGATGATTCAAACTATGAAAATATCGAAATCTTGTTTTTTTATGATAACAAAAGAAGAGGAGCTTGCCTAGTTCTTATTTTCTATGAAAGACTATAGTTATTTCTTATAGTGTTTGAGGAGAAAGAGGGCGTTTTCGACATAGTAAGGCACGGAGACCTGAAAGGCCGCATCGTCAATCGTCATGCTATCATGGTGCAGGTCAGGTGCATCTGCTGCACCATTTGAGCCAATAAAAGCAAAGACACCAGGGATTCTTTCTTGATAAAAGGCAAAGTCTTCGCCAGCTGAAGACGGCTGAGCAGGCAGTAGCTCCCCGATATTCTGAGAATTTTTGAAAATAAGCTCGGCTAATTCTGGATCATTATAGGTCACTGGCGGAGTCTGATCCCAGACAATGGTGACCTTAGCACCAAAATTCTCCGCCGTGTGCTCCACAATACGGATAAAATCCGCCTTCAAACACTTTTGCAAATCAGGATTAAAACAACGAATGGTGCCTTCAAAAAAGCCATTTTGCGGCAGGACATTCCAAGTCGCCCCAGCCTCAATGTGGGTCACCGATAAAACAACTGGCTCAAAGGGCGAGACAGTCCGAGAAACCAGTGCCTGAAGATTTTGAATCATGCTGGTCAAGGTCAGCACCGTATCCACTCCCAAATCTGGTCGAGCCGCATGGCTACTGACTCCCTCCACAGTCACCTTAAACTTCTCTACGCCTGCCATCATAGCTCTCGGCTTCAAGGCTATTTGCCCAGCTTTTAACTGGGGCATATTGTGAAAACCAATAATCGCAACTACATCATCCAGCAAACCCGTAGCCAGAACTTGACTGGCTCCTTGAGAGGTTTCCTCGGCTGGCTGAAAAATCAGGCGAATGGTTCCCTGTAAATCTTCTTCCATAGCCTTGAGCAACTCCGCCGCTCCCAGAAGACTAGTCTGATGAAAATCATGACCGCAGGCATGCATGACACCAGGATTTTGGCTAGCGTAAGGCAGACCTGTCTGCTCTATAATGGGCAGGGCATCAATATCTGCTCTCAAGGCGATAACTGGTTCTCCCTGACCGATTTCGGAAATCAAGCCCGTCTCTAGGCCAGAGTCCAAGATTTTTATCCCCAAGTCTTGCAAATAACGGCTTAGAAAGGCCGTTGTTTCATATTCTTGGCCAGACAGCTCTGGATGCTGATGGAGATGATGACGCGTTTTTACTAATTTATCATAGAATTTTTTCATGGTAGACTCCTTTACTCTACATATCTACCCTCCAGTATAGCACAAAGCTAGGCTAGGAAACAAAATAAAATAGAGAACAGAATGAAGCATCTGCCCTCTCATCTTGCTATTAAGATATATCGCCTTCAAAAGCTCTGACGATAGATTCATAAGAATAATCACGCTCTAGGACCCATTTGCCATCTGTTTTGACAAATTTCAACTGATAATCTCGCTCTGGTGTAAGGAGAGGACGTGAATCCATTCCAGCCATCATGTCATTAGCATAGCTCTTATCGGTAGCTTTATAGACGTCACTCAGACTTCCATATTCAGAGCGATGTTTGTCATAAAAATCTTGACGGTAGGTATACATGGTTTTATTTAGACTGACCGTTCTCGGTTTGATCTTGATAACGATTGAATTTGGCATGTACTGCGCTACTGTGTAATCAATTTCTGCGCGTTTGGCATTACTTTTCACATAGGCATCAATGAAAGCATTGATTTCATCATCACTAAATGGATAGTCATGCAATTTACGTGTAAAATCTGCTGCAAAAGCTGCTCTATAATCTTTTTTATCTTGCTCCAAATCTCCGCCTAAAACCAAATCACCTTTATCTTTAGAAGATTTTGTCTTGGCTTCTCCTCCCAAGAAAACAGCATTGAGGTAATCAGAAGCTAATTTCTTTGATTCGTCAACATGATTCGGATATTTCGCAGGATCAACTTTTAGTTTGATGGGTTCTGCTTTTTCATCGGAGCCGTAGGATTTCTTCTCATAGTGAAGTTCATATTTCTTGCCATCTTCAACCTTAAAGACCAGATTACCAGAAAGAGTCTTTCCTTCCGCTAAATCTTCATAGCTCAGTGTTTTAAAGTTTTCTTTGTCGTCATAGACTCCGACCGGCTGGATCTTTTCTCCCTCTGAGTCATAAAAACCAATGTCAGAGGAGGAAATCATAATCTTATCATTTGTTTTATTTTTAATTTCCAAAGACAAGGCCAAGTATTTGGCATCAGCTGATCCGTTGCTTGGCATAATAAACTGACCATCCTTAATCTGGATATCAACCTGCCCATTGCTGGCTGATTTTTTGACAGTCGTTTCCTGGCTTGGCTTACCAGAATGTTTTTTATTTGGACTTGGAAGCAAAGCACAGGCTGTTAAGCTCACACCTGCCACAAGCAAGGCTGTGTATTTGAATACTTTTTTCATCATTGTCTCCTTAATTTCTTAATGCTGTGACTTTTCTATTTTATCATACTTGGCTAAACTGGTAAATAGCGTTTAAAATTACCATCATGTAAAAATGCATCCTTGCAATCTCTAAAATGACCAAGCAGATCAAATGAAAATTTTAAAGTGCGGTCTTAAGTAAAACAGGCAACATTTCTAACTCTCATATTAAGAAATTGGTTACAAAAAAGAGAGTGGGACAGAAATCGGTAATTCGTTAGAATTCGATTTCGTCGTCCCACCTCCGCACAGTTGAGTAGGGCTGTAAAAGCTGATGAAATCAGCGTAGTAGAGCCCACTCAACCACTGCGTCTTGCTCGACAATCCAAAGACAATTGAGAGGCTAGGACTTTTGTCCCAGCCTCCTTTATCTTTTATCCAACTAATCTTACATCGATAAAATAAGCAGATCAAATCCCTGCTCTAGAATAATCTTCCTCATCATTCATTTCTATGGAAAGAGCCACTTGATATGAGGCGCAAGATTGGAAATTTCTTGATGAAGTTCATTGAAGCTAGCATTTTTCACATCATCCAAGTCCAAAGAGACCGCACTCTCCTCTTGATTTTTAGGATAGAAATATAAAATTCGACTGCCCGGTTCTGACCTAGATCCATAGAAATCGTATTCAATTTGCTCAATCTCCTGCCACAAGAAGTACTTCTCTCTTTTAGCAGATAAGCCTCTCAGCCTTATTCCCATCTCATCCATCTCTAAAATCGGTGGTTTATGATTCGAAATATAGCCTAGAACGATCATAAAAATAGCGGTTATGCCCATTCCCCAATAGAGCGGATTGAGCATATTGTTGCTTTCTTCAGTAATCTGCCTGCTTCTTTGGTCTTCTTTGTTGGTAGAAGCCCTATGAACCAGTTGATTAGCACTATTTTGACTTGTTGACTCAAGGGAGGCCTTATCCATAGATACAAAAGCCATGATAAAAAAGATAGCAAAGAGTAAGAGAAAGCCTATGGCATAAAATTTTGCTCCATCGCGCTGATATACTTTCATTCTATTCCTATCCTTTCCAGATATATTCCTATATGAGAATTCCTTCCAAATGATCCAATTCGTGCTGGCAGATTTGCGCTGGAAAATCCTCTAACGTGATGGTCTTCTTCAGCCAATTCTGATCCAGATATTCGACAGTGATTTTCTGGTAACGAATGATTGACCGACTGCCTGTCAAGGATAGACAGCCCTCTTCCGTTTCATAAGGGCCAGACTTCTGAATAAGAACTGGATTAAACATGACTATGGGCAACATACCATACATAAAAATAATCACCCGCTTTTGGAAACCGATCATATTGGCAGCAAGACCGACACAAGACTCTCTATGAGCCAACAAGGTATCCTGCAAATCTTGGGCTAAAAATAGGTCAGCCTTTGTAGCTGGGACCGATTTTTGCTGTAAAAATAAAGGATCTTTCACAATTGCTTTTTGCATATTTCACCTCAAATGGAAGAGGCTGGATTCCCTATCTCAGCCTCCTTTGTTTATTTGAAAACTCTCAACGTCTTATTTACTTATTTTGCATAGCGTTCGCTAATATCTTTTGCGAGGACAAAATTTCCTAGTGTAGCCGAGCCATTTCCTGCGACAGCCGGTGTAACAATGTAATCACGCACATCTGGCACTGGCAGATAACCATTGAGCAGGACAGTAAATTTTTCACGGACACGGTCCAACATGTGCTGTTGCGCCATCACACCACCACCAAAGACAATGACATCCGGACGGAAGGTCACCGTTGCTTGAATAGCTGCCTGCGCAATATAGTACGCCTGGATATCCCAGACAGAATTATTGAGCTCAATGTTTTCACCACGCACACCCGTCCGCGCTTCTAAGCTAGGACCTGCTGCTAAGCCTTCCAAACATCCCTTGTGGAAAGGACAGACGCCGTTAAAGCCTTTTTCCTCATCCATCGGGTGCTTAGCCACATAGTAGTGGCCCATTTCTGGGTGGCCTGTACCCCCAACAAATTCACCACGTTGGATAGCACCAGCACCAATCCCTGTTCCAATCGTATAATAAACCAGATTTTCAATGCGACCACCAGCATTGTTACGGGCTACAACTTCACCATAAGCTGAGCTGTTGACATCTGTCGTAAAGTAGATTGGCACATTCAAAGCACGACGAAGCGCTCCCACGATATCTACATTGGCCCAATGTGGTTTTGGAGTTGTCGTAATGTAGCCATATGTTTTTGAATTAGGGTCAATATCAATTGGACCGAAAGAGCCGACTGCCAGACCTGCTAAATTGTCAAAACGAGAGAAAAACTCAATCGTTTTATCTAGCGTCTCAATCGGCGTAGTTGTAGGAAACTGTGTTTTTTCTACAACATTAAAATTTTCATCGCCCACAGCACAGATAAACTTCGTTCCACCGGCTTCTAAACTTCCGTATAATTTTGTCATTTCAAACACCTCTTGTATTCTTTATACTCCATTATAGCATATTTCCCTATTGGAAATGGCTCTATATTTTAGATTTTCCTCTGTAAATCTTAGCACTCAAGTAAAAAACGAACAAACATAAGTTGTTCGTTTTCCTTTGTTGACTTTCTATAGCTAAGATTAAGCTTTCACTTCAATAATCGCATCGCCTTTAGCAACAGTTCCTTCTGCTACTGGAGTCACAGATGCGTAGTCAGCTGTGTTAGTCACGATAACCATAGTCGTGTCATCCAGACCAGCTGCTGCGATTTTAGCTGAATCAAAAGTTCCAATAATATCGCCAGCTTTGACTTTAGAACCTTGAGAAACTTTTTGATCAAATCCTTCGCCATTCATAGACACTGTGTCAATACCAACGTGGATCAGGATTTCAGCACCATTAGCTGTCTTCAAACCATAAGCATGGCCTGTCGCAAAAGCAATTGTCACTTCTGCATCGGCTGGGGCATAAACGACACCTTCAGTTGGTTTGATCGCAATCCCTTGACCCATTGCTCCGCTTGAGAAAACAGGATCATTTACATCGCTCAAAGCTACTGCACTACCAACGATTGGAGAAATGATTGTTTCATCTTGGAGAGCTGCTGGAACATTACCAGTTGTTTCTTCTTCGACAAGGCGCTCTGTAGTAGCATTTGTAGCAACTTCAGCTTCATCTTCGTAACCAAACATGTAAGTAAGAGCAAAACCAAGAGCAAATGATACAGCTACCATGAAGAGATATTGGAAGAGCTGTCCATTACCGATGTAAAGCATGGTACCTGGGATGATGGTGATACCATTACCAGTACCAGCAAGTCCAAGGATAGAAGCCAATCCACCACCGACAGCACCAGCGATCAATGAAAGGAAGAATGGTTTGCGGTAACGCAAGTTAACCCCGAAGATGGCAGGCTCTGTAATACCAAGGAAGGCAGAGAGAGCAGCTGGGAAGGCAAGAGTTTTAAGTTTAGGATTTTTAGTTTTGACACCAACAGCAACGGTTGCAGCACCTTGAGCTGTCATAGCTGCAGTGATGATAGCGTTGAATGGGTTAGCATGGTCAGCTGCGAGCAATTGTACTTCAAGCAAGTTGAAGATATGGTGTACACCTGATACGACAATCAATTGGTGAACTCCGCCGATCAGCAAACCACCTAGACCGAATGGCAAACCAAGAATAGCTTTTGTACCAATAAGGATGTAGTTTTCAACAACGTGGAAGACTGGTCCGATCACGAAAAGTCCAAGAATTGACATCACCAAAAGGGTTACAAATGGTGTGACCAAAAGATCCAAGACATCTGGCACAACCTTACGGACAGCTTTTTCAAACTTAGCTCCGACAACCCCGATAATGAAGGCTGGAAGAACAGAACCTTGCAAACCAACGACTGGGATGAAGCCGAAGAATTTCATTGCAGTCACTTCACCACCAGAAGCAACAGCCCAAGCATTTGGAAGTGAGCCTGAAACAAGCATCATACCAAGAACGATACCAACGGCTGGATTTCCACCGAATACACGGAAGGTTGACCAAACCACCAAACCTGGTAGGATAATGAAGGCTGTATCTGTTAAGATTTGAGTATAGGTCGTTACATCATCTGGAAGCGTCATTCCAAGAGCGTTCAAGAGACCACGAACACCCATGAAGAGACCAGTTGCTACGATAACTGGGATGATTGGTACAAAGACATCACCGAAAGTACGGATGGCACGTTGGAACCAATTCCCTTGCTTAGCAGCTTCTGCTTTCATGTCATCTTTTGATGAAGTTGGCAAACCTAAGGCTACAACTTCGTCATAGATTTTATTAACCGTACCAGTACCAAAGATGATTTGGTATTGGCCTGAGTTAAAGAAAGCTCCCTGAACTTTTTCTAGATTCTCGACAGTATTTTTGTCGATCTTTCCTTCATCTTTAACCATAACGCGCAGACGAGTCGCACAGTGGGCTACACTGTTAACGTTCTCACGTCCACCCAAGGCTTCGATGACCTTTTTTGCAATTTCAGTATTGTTCATTTGCAAAAATCTCCTTATAAAAATATTGTAAAACTTTTTGAAAGCGATTTTATCACCTTTACGAATATTATTTTACCATGATTCAGAGATATGTCAAGCGTTTTGCAGAAAAAATATTTTTTTACTATTAAATGTTGATTTTTCAGCAGAAAACGTTTACTATAGTAATAAGAAATAATATGATTCGGAGGACAAAAGATTGGCTTGGACGACTGAAAAACGCTACAAACGCTATGAAGACTGGACTCAGGAAGAGCTACAGCAGATCAAAGAAAACATCGCTAAATCTCCTTGGCGGACTAACTACCATGTGGAGCCTCAGACAGGTCTGCTCAATGACCCCAACGGCTTCTCTTATTTTGACGGCAAGTGGGTGGTTTTCTACCAAAACTTTCCTTTCGGGGCTGCCCACGGTCTCAAGTGCTGGGTTCAATTAGAAAGCGATGACCTAGTTCACTTCACTGAAACCGGCCTTCGGGTGCTGCCAGATACTGCTCTGGACAGCCACGGTGCCTACTCAGGCTCTGCCATGCAGTTTGACGACAAGCTCTTTCTCTTCTACACTGGCAATGTTCGTGATGAAAATTGGGTGCGTCACCCCTATCAAATCGGTGCCTTGTTAGACAAATCAGGCAAGCTCGAAAAAATCGGCAAGGTTTTGATTGAGCAGCCTGCTGAAGCGACCGACCACTTCCGCGATCCACAGATTTTCAATTACAAAGGGCAATTCTATGCCATTGTCGGTGGGCAAAATCTAGATAAACAAGGCTATGTCAAGCTTTACAAGGCAATTGATAACGACTATACCAACTGGGAAGCCGTTGGCGATTTGGACTTTGCCAATGACAAGACGGCCTATATGATGGAGTGTCCTAATCTAGTCTTTATCAATGACCAGCCAATCCTGCTCTACTGCCCTCAAGGTTTGTCTAAGGACGTACTGGACTATGGCAACATTTATCCAAATATGTATAAAATAGGTCAATCGTTTGACACAAATCAAGCTGCTATGATTAATCCTAGCCCTATCCAAAATCTGGATTATGGTTTCGACTGCTACGCGACCCAAGCCTTTAACGCACCTGACGGTCGTGCTCTGGCTGTCAGCTGGCTAGGTTTGCCTGATGTCGAATACCCATCTGACCGCTTCGACCATCAGGGTGTCTTCTCTCTCGTCAAGGAATTAACCCTGAAAGACGGCAAGCTCTACCAATACCCAGTGCCTGCTATCAAGAATTTGCGAGCAGAGGAACAGCCTTTCACTCCTTTGGCAGAAAGTAAGAACAGCTACGAACTAGAGCTAAATCTCGCTGCGGATACCGAACACGAAGTCGTCCTCTTTGCAGACAAGGACGGCAAGGGTCTACGCATCAACTTCGACCTCAAGGCAGGGAAAGTGACAGTTGACCGCAGTCAGGCGGGTGAACCTTTCGCTCTGGACTTTGGAACCAGCCGAAGCTGTGATATTGACAAAGAAGCAACAATCGCTACTATCTTCATCGATAAATCAATTTTTGAAATTTTCATCAATAAAGGAGAGAAAGTATTTTCCGGCCGTGTCTTCCCAAGAGAAGACCAGACAGGCATTGCCATTACCAAGGGCAATCCAACCGGTACTTACTATGAATTAGATTATGGTCGCAAAGCTAACTGATGTAGCAAAACTAGCAGGAGTCAGCCCTACAACTGTTTCCCGCGTCATCAACAGGAAAGGCTACTTATCTGATAAAACTATTTCCAAGGTTGAGGCAGCCATGCGAGAGTTGGCTTACAAGCCCAACAATCTGGCGCGCAGCCTCCAAGGAAAATCAGCCAAACTAATTGGACTCATTTTTCCCAATATCAGCAATGTCTTTTATGCAGAATTGATTGGCAAGCTAGAGCACGAGCTCTTTAAACAGGGATATAAAACTATCATTTGCAATAGCGAGCACGACTCTGACAAGGAGCGTGAATACCTTGAGATGCTCGAGGCCAATCAGGTGGACGGCATCATTTCCGGCAGTCACAATCTAGGCATCGAAGACTACAATCGCGTGACTGCTCCCATCATTTCCTTTGACCGTAACCTTTCACCAGATATTCCAGTTGTCTCCTCAGACAACTATGGCGGCGGAGTGCTGGCAGCTCAGACCTTGGTCAAGGCTGGCGCCCAAAACATCATCATGATTACTGGTAATGACAACTCCAATTCCCCAACTGGGCTGCGCCATGCTGGCTTCGCCTCTGTTCTACCAGACGCTCCAATCATCAATGTCTCTAGCGATTATTCTCCCGTCCGCAAGGAAATGGAAATCAAGCATATTTTAACCTATGAGAAGCCAGATGCTATCTTTGCTTCAGATGATTTGACAGCCATTCTAGTGATGAAAGTCGCTCAGGAGCTGGACATCCAGATTCCTAAAGATTTAAAAATCATCGGCTACGATGGCACCTACTTTGTGGAGAACTATTATCCTCAATTAGCGACTATTAAACAGCCGCTGAAGGATATTGCCAAACTTTTGGTCGATTTATTGCTACAAAAAATTGACAAGCAAGAAGTCACAACGACTGGCTACTTCCTACCTGTGAACCTCTTGCCAGGCAAAAGTGTGTAATTTTCATTCAATCCCTACTAAATAAGAAAATACGACTTCCATTTTGGAAGTCGTATTTTTATCTATCACGGCTGAAAAATATGAATTTCTACAACTGCTGAGTTTGGGACAAAAGTCCTAGCCTCTCAATTGTCTTTGGATTGTCGAGCAAGACGCAGTGGTTGAGTGGGCTCTACTACGCTGAGTTCATCAGCTTTTACAGCCCTACTCAACTGTACGGAGGTGGGACGACGAAATCGAATTCTAACGAATTACCGATTTCTGTCCCACTCTCACTTTATTGCTTCTTTCTAAAAGTGAGCAAGCCAGCCAAGAAGGCAAGGGAAGCACCTAAAATCGCCAGCAGGGAAGTTTCTGTGCCCGTTTTCGGCAAGACTTTTTCTGTCGAAGCAGTCTCAGTAGGACTTACTTTGTCCTGCTGTGGCTTTGCGGCAAGTGGTTTTTGACTCTCTGACGATGGAGATGTAGATGGAACTTGAACAAGCTTATTCGACAATTTAGGACTATGGCTTTGTTCTTTTTGAAGTTCCTTAACGCTGCCTTGAGGCTGATTTTGCTGGATATCTTTACTTGTATCTTGAGGCTTTTCTTCTTGAGCTGGACTCGCCTTTTTAATCCGCAAAATTGTCGCCGTCAGCGGAGCTAGGGTCAAGCCATTGCTACTTCTAGTGACACCAGCTGGATTTGCAATAGCAGAAACTCCTGCGCTATTGCCATCAGCCACAACCTCTGCACCTGCTAGATGCTTGTAGGCTTCACCAAAGTTGAAGTTTCGCTCCTTTTTATCCGCATTGACAAAGACTGCATAAATATCGCCATTTGAAGCAACCACTTGGTAGCCAAGGACAAGGTCTTCTTTCTCAACTCCATCCTTTCCAGGCTGGGTGATGAGAGTCACATTTTGATCCACTTCTGCTTTGGAACTGCGGGTAAAGGCGTCCGTTGATTTCCGCAAACTAATCAAGCCCTTCATGTAGGCATGGCTCTTTGCATTTTCAGGGAATTTCTCCGCATCAGTCGCCTTGGTCCAGTCAAAATGATTGACCGCGTCGCTTGAATCATAAGAATCATGAATGAAATACGGGTATTCAAACGGCGTGCCGTCCTCATTGGTCAACAAATGCGCTTTGTTTGGAACCTTGTCTTCAGAAACAGGATATTTATAGGCAGGATCGCGGAATTGCTTGGTCCGGCCGTACTCTTGACCAGAGTGGATAAATGGTGTCCCTTGCGAAGTCAAAATCATCAGATTTCCCAGACGTAGGCGGCGATGAATCTCTTGATTATTGGCAGCCACTGCCGGATCTTTCTTGATCGACTGGGCAATGATATCAAAGAGCGTCAGATTATCATGGGCCGCAATGTATTGGATCACATCCCCTGGGCTATCTGCCTCAAAATTGGTTGGCTGTGCCTTGATATTCTTGAAAACATCTTCTACATTTCGTTTACCACCAGTGATAAAGGCTGGTGTTCCCTCATTTGGATAACCTGATTTCAAGGTGTTGCGAATATCATCTGAGAAGACCGCCACCGTGTCTGTTGACTTCATCCAAGACTGGTCAGCAGGCTGGACTGCTTTATTTTCATCACCTGCATAAGTCTTCCAGCCCTCACCCAGCATAATGAGATTTGGGTTGAGCTTCTTGGCTTCTTCAAAGGCTTTTTGGATGGACTCAGCATCGTGGTCTCCCATCATATCAAAGCGGAAGCCATCTACCTTGTACTGTTCCGTCAGGTACTTGATCGAATCCACCAAGACCCGTCTACTCATATAGTGGGTAGTCCCCAAGCGGCCGCCACCAAAGCTGGTTCTCGGTGTGCCATCCGCATCCATAAAGTGGTAGTAATTAGGCTCCAAGTCCTCGAAGATAGAAGTCTTAGCCGTATGATTATAGACCACGTCCATGATAACGCCCATACCACGCTTATGAATTTCGTTGACAAGATTTTTAAATTCCTCAATGCGCTTGGCTGGATCTGTCGGTGTGCTCGAATACATACCTGTCAGCGAGAAGTAGTTTTGCGGGTCATAGCCCCAGTTGTAGTTGCTGTTGCTGGAAGCGTACTTGTCCATGCGCTCAGCATTTTTCAGCTCATTTACAAAGTAGTAACTCAGAACTGGCAAGAGCTGAACGTGGGTCACTCCCAGTTCTTTCAAATAATCCAATTTCTCAATGAAAGCTGAGAAGGTTCCAAATTGAGATTTCAAATCCTTTGAGATAGCTGGATCTGAAGTAAAATCACGAACATGCGCCTCATAAATCAAAGCATCTTCCCGCTTCTTGAAGTTCGGAATAGTTGCATAGGTCAGGTCTTTTGGTCCATATTCACTTGGATCTACAAAGGCTGCCTTGGCAATCTTGTAAGTATCCCCCTTGTCCGCATCTTCACTGTTCCAAGCAGCTAAAGACTTGGCATAAGGATCCAGCACCAGAACCTTTTTGCCGCCACGGCTAATTTCATAATGATAGAAATAGCCACGATAGTCAGAAAGACCTAGTCCGCTCTTAGGCGTCAAGCTGCCAGTCCATGTGCCAGACTCACCCTTCTGCATAGCTATGCGCCCAAGGACCTTGTTCTGATCTTCCTTGTCATAGACCACCAAATCAACTTGATCCGCACTCGGTGACCAGAAGGTCAGGTCTACTTGTTTGCCCGCTTGAGAAACACGCGCGCCCAAATCACCATCATACTTGTAAAGACTGTCCTTCAGCTGCCAGTTCATGCTGGTTTTAAATTGGTCGTTGCCATATTTGATAAGATAAGGTGACTGAGCTTGGTTAAAATCACCGATTAATTTTGCGCTTTTATTCTTAGGATCCAGAACCACATCTTTAACAGTGACTTCTCCGCCATCTTTGTTGGTAATTTTTAGGTTTTTCAGAATGTCTTCTTTTTTAGCGTTTTCCAAAGTAGAGAAGGTCGCCTCAATCTCTGTCAAACTAACATGCTGGGCTCCTGTCATGCGGACATCATTGACAAAGTATGGGTTGGTATAAACCGTTGGATCCGCATCACGCAAGAAAATCTGGCTAGTCTTACCCAAATTTGCAAAATTATAATCCTGTTTTTGAATCTTCACATCATCTCCTGACTTGCTTTCATCTAAAAGCAGGAAACCAATCATCTTTGCAGCCTCTTTCAGAGGAACATCTACGTAGCGACCGTATTTTCCAGTCTTTTCAAAGTCCACGCCATCAGGCCAATTTTGACCTGGATTTTGCACATCTCCCCAGAGCCAAAGGGATTTCTTATCATACTGACCATCTGTGCGATAATAATTGATCCGAAGCATTCCTTCTTTCAAAGGCTCGGAGGTATGAGGGTTATAGTCTTTGTCAAACCAAACTTCATTCATCTGAGGGCTGAGCAGCTCAACCGTCTTATCACCCGTAATATTTTGACCTGCTGTATTGTTGATTAAGAGACTAACCTTGCTTCTTTTCTCTGCCATCTTGACATCAAGGTAATAGCCATAATCATCTTTTTTAGCTGTCGCAAAACTAGTCGCACCAGTCGGCCAACCTCCCTTTTGACCAGAAGGCGTTTCAACATCATCCCAAGTCCATAAACCTAAGCTATCCAGATTCTCGGATGGTAGATTTTTGAAATGGAAACGCATATGGCCATCTGCGATAGCATCCTTGGTCGATGTCTCTGACTGATCAGTTGACGCTGGCTTTTCTTTCTCGTCAGATGCAGCTGTTTCCTTTGCTTCTTTCCCAGCTGCTTCTAGAATCGCACTAGAGTCTGCCCCCTCTGTCGGCTGAGCAGCTTGATTTACGACTGCCTCAGGCTGGGCGCTTTTCTCGATATTGCCTTTTTGTTCGCTTTCTTTTTGCGCTGAACTATCCACTTCCTCGGCTTTTGCTTCATCTGCTGGCTTAGGCAAAGCTTCTGAATTAGCAGCTGATACTGTTTCCGTTGCTGGGCTAGTCGTAGCCTTTGTCTCATCCGCTTTGACTAACTGGGCACCTCCAAAGAGAAAGCCAGACGCAATCACGACAGATGCTACTCCGACTTTCAAGCGACGAATCCCAAAATAATGACGCTTTTCACTGGTCCGAGACTGTAGATGATAGTTTCTTTTCATAAATAAAAAAACTCCTTTATTTTTTCCTATAGAAAATACGTGTGCAAACGTTTTCTGTATTTATTATACAGATTCTCTATCGAAATGTAAAGGTTTTCATAGATCATTTTTTTATTCCAAAGCTTTATGTATGATTTCAGATTCCTTTCATACGAAATCCACCGGCTCTCTCTTTGTTGTTTAAGATAATGAAACTAAAAATTTCTTTAGACTCATCAAAAGAAGCATTTCTTGCATAAATCTTTTCTTTAAAAGTATTTTTTAATGCAGTTCAATCCCTGATTACTTTTTGGTATCATATTCACTATCGTTTTCCTTAGCCTATCGCCTGCATTCAATAGCACTGTTCGTTTTTTTAGAAAGATAAGGTTTTCCCAAATTCTAAAGGAAATCAAACTAATCTACATAGAAAAATCTTCTATAAATTCGCGCAATCGTTAAAATTATGATTAAAAGTATAGCTATTATAGACAATACTATTTTCCCAAAACTTATTTCCGAACGGATTATAAAAATGTGAAAGAGAGGTGCCAATCCTAGACCTATAGCAATTAGATAACTAGCAAAGTTTATTGAACCAAGACCTGCAAAAAAATGTTTCATTTTAAATACCCAACTTTTTAACTTTCATTTTATAGTGACTCTCTCTAAATCAGTTTCATTGCTTACTTCTCACCTTTTCAAAGAAATTTGATAGTAAATGTACTCCACTGAAGGCTATTACTATGTCAATTGGTAAGAAATAGTAATCCCATATAAAATGAGACAAAATCAATGATAGAAATAAAATCCAATCAATATAACTATTCTTAAAATGTTCTGCGATTTTATGATATAGAAATGCAATAATAACTGAAATCAAAACAATCGTCATGCTTATCCTCTTGTAATCTGCAAATAATCCATGTATTCACCTGCTCTAAGCTATTCCTCTTCTTGGAATTTTTCAAGTACCTTAAAGCTTTTAACAATACAATCTATTAGATACTTCCTATCTCCTATTATAGCAATTATTATTTAATCCATAAAGTTTATATGTAGAAATACCATACAAAAACGGACAGCAACTTTTTCAACATTATCAAGTTTACTATCAGTTTAAATTTTCCCGTATAGCCCTATTCAAATAGTTATTAAATCCAAAATTCCTCCTCAAAAACTCTCTTCTAAAGAATTGCTCTTTAGGCAATTTTCTATTATCTCTTTCTTTTCTTACTTAGACTGACTAGACGATTCCTCATCTCTAAAAAACCTAGTAAAAATCGTAAGAAACGAAAGCGATTTATCCTATAAGTAGAGATGAAAAGCACATTCGAGGTCTAGCTTGCCATGAATCTATAGGAAAAAGGACCGGCCGAGACCTAAGTTGCCATGAATTTATAGGGAAAGTAAGCAGCCGAGGCCTAAGTTGCCACAAATCTATAGGAAAAATGGCTGACCGAGGCCTAAGTTGCCATTAACTTATAGCAAGATAGACTGTTCCAGACATAGACCCTATAACGGAAACTTTTTAAGCATTATCAGCAACTGCAACTATCAAAAACCAAAAAAAGCTGAGACAATCGTCTCAGTCTTTTTCTTCTGTTATAAATTGGCTTAAAATACCATTGATAAACTTACTTGATTTTTCATCAGAAAATTGCTTGGAAAGTTCAATGGCTTCATTGACCGCTACTCGCTCAGGAGTATCAAACTCTGTGATTTCAAAGATGCCTAATCGCAGGATATTCTTTTCCACTAAGGTCAGACGCTCAACTGTCCAGCCTGCTTTCAAGTGCTGGGCGATTTTCTTATCTAATTCTTCCTTGGATTGAGATACTCCTGTGACCAAGTTGAGTAGAAATGCTGGGATATTGACTTCAGCATCTGTCTGCTCTTCGTCCTTATCATAAGTATAGGCAAAGCGACAAGACTCAATGGCATCCCCTTCATACTCTAGGCTCATCAAGGCCTGAAACGCCCGCTGGCGTAGCTCTCTTCTAGATTCTAACAAAACATCAGTCATTGAGGAAATCCTCATCAAACAGATCTTTCAAATCTGGTTTTGGTGATTTTTCTGGAACAATACCTGCCACATGGATATTGACAGCAGACAGCTCCACTTCAGCCATATCGCTTACAGCGCTTTTGACTGCTTTTTGGATTGCAACTGCAACTGTTGGTACACTGATACCGTACTCCAGATATAGGTAGATATCAACTGATATGTCGCTACTTTCATCTGTATGCAGCGCAACACCGCGTCCAAGCGTACGCATAGAAAGACTATCTGACATGCTTTTATTTGCAAAAGAATGAACGCCCTCTACCTTAGCCGTAGCAATGGCAATAATTTTTTCCAAGACTCGTGGCGCAATAACGATTTCGCCTAATTGTTCGTTTGCCATAAGAATTCCTTTCTATATGAAAGATTGAAATTACGCACGAGAAACGTAAGTTCCTTCGGCTGTATTGATGACCAATTTTTGTCCAACTTCGATGAAGTCTGGTACGTTGACAACAAGACCTGTTTCAAGAGTTGCTGGTTTACCAGAACCTGTTACAGTAGCACCTTTGATAGATGGTTGTGTTTCTGTTACCACCAATTCAACAGTTGTAGGTACTGTTACACCAATCACTTCTGATCCGTAGAATTGGATTTTCACATCTGAGTTTTCAAGGATGAATTTCAACTCGTCCTCTACATTAACGACTGGGATTTCGTATTGGTCATAAGTCTCAGTATTCATGAAATACGCAGTACCATCCATTTGGTACAAGTATTGTGCTGGTACTGTTTCGATGATCGCTTGTTCAAATTTTTCTTCTGGACGGTAGCTAGTCTCAAATGTAGAACCAGTACGAACATCACGCAATTTCATACGCATGATAGTATTTCCCTTACCTGGTTTGTGGTGGCTTGCTTCCAAGACGCGGATCAATTTACCATCTGCAGTTTCAAAAGTCATTCCAGCTCTCAGCTTGCTTGCTTCAATCATTTGTTTTTTACCTCTTTAATAAATAATTTACTCTTTATTCTACCATAAAGCTTGATAATTCTCAAATCACAATCAATTCTTTTGGAGCGAGGGTCAAGACCTCACAACCAGTCTCTGTGATCAGAAGGTCATCTTCGATCCGAACGCCGTATTTACCATCCAGATAGATCCCCGGCTCATCGGTCAGAACCATACCAGCCTTGATCGGCTCTTCTGACTTGCCAAAGTAAGGAATCTCATGGATGTCCAGACCAATTCCGTGGCCAATTCCGTGGCTAAAGTAAGGGCCGTAGCCTGCATCGTTGATAATCTGGCGTGGAATCCGATCAAAATCAATACAGCTGAGTCCAGCTTTAGCCGCTTCTATCAAGGCTTGATTGCTGCGCAGGACAATGTCATAAATCTCCCGCTCTTCATCTGTCACCTGCCCCACATGAACAGTCCGTGTCATATCGCTGACATAGTGGTTATAATAGCAGCCAAAGTCCATGGTCAGGGTTTCACCATTTTGGATAACCTTGTCACTAGCCACACCGTGCGGCATAGCAGACCGATAGCCCGAAGCGATGATAAAGTCAAAGGAGGCACCTGAAGCACCTAGCTGGCGCATACGGGCATCCAAAAAGTTCATGACAGCCAGCTCCGTCGTCTGACCAGGCTTGATAAAGTCCAGCACGTCTAGGAAGGCTTGATCCGAAATCTGACAGGCCTTGCGAATAGTCGCGATTTCTTGCTCATCCTTGATCATGCGCAGATTTTCGATAAAGGCTGTCATCGGCACCAGCTCATGACCAGCAAACACACTTTCCAGCATCTTGAAGTAAGCATAGGAAATCTCATCATCAAAACCGATTTTTGCCAACTGATCGTCTGCAATGATTTTAGCAATTTCTCCAACTGCATCCCGCGTTTCAACAATATCAAAGCCTTCAACCACGCCCTTAGCAATCAAGGTATAACGAGAATCTGTCAGGAAAATTCGTCGTGACTTGCTGATGAAAACTGTCGCTTCCGTGCCGCTGAAACCGGTTAGATAGTAAATATTTTTCAGATTGGTTACTAGGACAGCATCGCATTCTGTCTGAGCCAAGGCTGCTTCAAATTTTTCAACTCTTGATAACATGAGAAAACCTCCGTAAAATAATTCGATTGAGTATCGTAAAATAAAAATTCTGTTGATGAAGAGTCGCTACTCTTCGTCTTTTGATTCTTTTTGCGCCTTTTCCACATTGCGCTGATAGGCCTGAATCTGTCGTTCCAACTCCCGTTCGATCGCTGGTTCTGGCGCATATTTTTCTTCCCAGTCATCTGGTTTGAGGATTTTATGGGTTACTGGATCAAAATGCGCTTTTCCATCTGGGAAAATTTTCCCCATATTGGCCTGATGGACAATATCGAAAATCCGCTCAGGATCAACTCCCATCAAGACAAAGCTACCGTAAGTAAAGTAGAGCGTATCGATCAGAGCATCCACTTGACCAACTAAGGAGATTTCTGCCTTGCTCTTGCTACGAACCTTGGTAGCAGCCTTATCTAAAGCCTCGTGCATTCTGGTCATCGACTGATCAAATTCTTCCTCTGAAGAGCTGGCAGCTCTGAGAAATTCAACCAACTCTTCCAGCTTAAAGTCAGCGCGATGCCGTGCTTCTTCTGGTGTCCAAGCGATGGGTTCTTCCTGCGTAGACTCATCCATAACACTATGGAAAGTCTTAACCTTATTGAAGTGGTGATCGCGGGACACAAAGACTTTCTCACTCGCTAAAATACCAAAATGTTCTAGTGCCCGATGAATCCCATCCTGACTATTGCTGCTCGTCGTATGCTTGGCTACTTCCTTGACAGAGCTGGTACCATTCCCCATGGCAATAGACAAACCAACTCCCGACAGCATTTCCAAGTCATTGTCAGAGTCGCCGAAGGCCATGACCTGATGGATATCAAAGCCATACTCTTGACCGACTAGACGAATGCCCTCTAGCTTGGACATCCCTTGATTGATGATGTCCGCTGCATAAGGACTAGAACGAGTAAATTTCAAATGCGGGAAATCCGCTTCAATCTTTGCACTCTCAGCCGGATCCGCCAAAATCAGAACTTGATAGATAGGTTCTTGAATCAATTTCAACAGGTCTTCTTCATGCTGAGGAAGGGCCTTACTTACAATCTTGTTAAAACCATAGCTCACCGTCCGAGTCATCTTTCTAGGAATAAACTGGGTAGCCCACTGTGAAAAAGAACTCATACCAAAGGTCATAATTTTTGAACCTTGCATGGCCTGTTCTGTCCCCAAGGAAATCTCTTTTCGGTGCTCCTTGGCATAGGCAATCAGATCACGCAGGCTCTGCTTATCAATCGGTGTGGCAGAAATGACCCTGTCTTTTGAAAAAATATATTGACCATTGTAGGTGACAGCAAAGTCTAAATCCAGCTTATCCATAAAAGGCTTGACAAAGAAGGGGCCCCGACCTGTTGCTAAACCGACCAAAATCCCTTGTTCTTGCAAACTCTTAATGGCAGCTTCTGTCGATTTCAAGACGGTTCGACTGTCATTAATCAAGGTTCCATCTATATCAAAAAAGACGGCTTTTATTTCCATTGATTTTCTCATTCTTTCCTTTTATGATACAATAAATTATAACACAATTCACGGAGAAGCTCATCTATGAATAAGCAAATTTTAGTTTTACATACGGGTGGAACCATTTCCATGCAGGCTGATGGAAGTGGCGCTGTCAATAGCAGCCAAGACAATCCCATGAACCATGTGGCTGTTCCCTTAGAGGGTATTGAAGTGACGGTGGTTGATTTCTTCAACGTTCCCAGTCCTCACATCACTCCCAAGCACATGCTCGAACTCTACCAAAAAATCAAGGCTGACGCTGACCAATACGACGGTGTGGTCATTACCCACGGAACCGATACTCTAGAGGAAACGGCCTACTTCCTTGATACCATGGACCTGCCTGACATCCCTGTCGTTTTGACCGGAGCTATGAGAAGTTCAAATGAACTCGGTAGTGACGGAGTTTATAACTACCTGACTGCTTTGCGGGTAGCCAGTGACGAGAAGAGTCGAGGTAAGGGCGTTCTCGTCGTCATGAATGATGAAGTGCATGCTGCCAAATATGTCACTAAAACCCACACCACCAATGTCAGCACCTTTCAAACTCCGACGCACGGTCCTCTAGGCCTGGTCATGAAGCAGGAAATTCTTTATTTTAAAACAGCAGAGCCTCGCGTCCGCTTTGATCTGACTAGCATTTCGGGACTGGTACCCATCATTCCAGCCTATGCCGGTATGAAAACAGAACTGCTTGATATGCTGGATTGGCAAAAGCTAGACGGTCTCATCATCGAAGCCTTTGGCGCAGGCAATCTGCCAAAAGAAACTGCGGAAACATTAACAGAGATGGCAGAAGCTGGTCTCCCCATCGCTCTCGTTTCACGTTGTTTCAACGGCATTGCTGAGCCTGTCTACGCCTATGAAGGCGGTGGTGTCAAACTGCACCAAGCCGGAATCATGTTTGTCAAAGAGCTCAATGCACCGAAGGCTCGCATCAAGCTGCTGATCGCCCTCAATGTCGGCCTAAGTGGTCAAGCATTAAGAGACTATATAGAAGGATAAAAAACCAAGCTTGTCTACTCGCTTGCTAGGCATTATTTCTTGATTTTCCTTTATAAATGCTGTATCCCTCGATATAAAGTTCATAAATATTCTTAGCCTTAAGCTAAGTTATAAACTGCAAAAAAAGACTCCGAAATCATAAATCGGAGTCTCTTTTTCTTGTTTTTATGAATTTGGATCATCTAGACTGCGGCCATGAAGACCTTTCTCGCGCTGGATTTGACGCAATTTTTCAGGTGTCACATCATTGCCTTCCTCGTCAACGATCTTGATGCCTTCAATGTGATGGCGAACAGAGCGGCGGTAGCCTTCGATATACTCTTCACGAAGCTTGGCTTGTTCCACTTTTTCCTCAGCAGTTAAGCCTTCCGTTTTTTTCTTTTTAGCCAGTTCGTTGATACGTTCAATTTTTTTAGGATCCATGATTCTACCCCTCTTACCTTTTATTTGGTATTAATCTGATTAAACTGCGCCAGCTGTCCCGCTTTGGCTGTCAAAGAAGACAGGAGAGCTAGGCGATTGTTACGCACAGCCTTATCTTCTGCCATAACCATGGTATGGTCAAAGAAAGTGTCAATAGCTGGACTGAGGGCAAAGAGTTGGTCCAAATTGGCAGCTAAGTCAACTGTCAGCTCCACTTTTTCAATAGCAGCTGCCAAGTCTTTTTCCTCTTGATTTTCAAAGAGTGCTGGATTGACAGCTGTCTGCCCTTGAGCTTTCTCAGCTAGATTGAAGACTCGAGACAGGCTTTCCACTGCTGACTTAAAGTTGTCTTCCTGAGCTTTCTCAGCTAGAAGTGTAGCTGTTTCTACCAAATCGCGTACGACGAAGTGAGTGCTTTGAAGAACAGCCGTCACGATGTCTTTCGGAATGCTGCGGTCCATCATTTTCTCAACGCGGGCACGGAAGAAGTCTAACACGGCCTCTTGATTGTCATAACTTAGGCTATCAAACTTGAGTTCGTAAAGTCGACTAACCAACTGAGCCAAGTCAATGTTCCAGCCAAACTTGTCCAAAATACGCACAACACCCTGAGTCGCACGGCGCAGCGCATAAGGGTCATTAGAACCACTTGGAATCAAACCAACTGAGAAGAAGGACAGAATAGTATCCAGCTTATCAGCCAAAGCCAAGACCGCACCAACCTTGGTGTCAGGCAATTCGCCATCGGCTGAAGTCGGCATATAGTGCTCCCGAATGGCAGCTGCAACTGCAGCATTCTCACCAGCCAGAAGAGCATACTTCTCACCCATGATACCTTGCAACTCATCAAACTCACCAACCATGCCAGTCAGCAGGTCAAACTTATAAATAGCTGCTGCACGGGCCAAGTCAGCCGTCTCATCAGCATCCAATCCTGCTTCTTGCGCCAAGAGAGCAGCAATCTTGCCAGTCCGCTCCATGTGCTCTGCCAGAGAGCCAATCTTTTCGTGAAAGGTCACATTGCTCAGCTTTTCAACCAAGTCGGCAATAGCTAGTTTTTGGTCTTCCCGCCAGAAGAATTCTCCATCTTCCAGACGAGCCACCAAGACTTTCTCATTTCCCTTGATGACATTTTCTAGATGCTCAGCATTTCCGTTGCGGACAGAGATGAAGTGAGGTAAAAGTTTGCCTTCAGCATCGCGCACAACAAAGTAACGCTGGTGCTCTTTCATGGAAGTTACCAAGACTTCCTCTGGCACCTCTAAGTATTTAGCATCAAAATTACCTAGGAAAGCAGTTGGATATTCTACCAGATTCAAGACTTCATTGAGCAAGTCTTCGTCAATCTCGATAGAAACACCGTGCTCCTGCTCTAACGCCCGAATCTGTTCGATAATCATCTTTTCCCGCTCAATAGGACTGGCAATGACAAACTGAGCACGCAGGTCGTCTTCATAAGAATTTGCAGAAGCAATCTCTGCTTCTTGACCTAGGAAGCGATGTCCACGGCTAGTACGGCCGCTCTTGATGTCCAAGAAATCCAAATCAAAGGCCTGCTCATCTAAGAGCACAGTCAAGGTGTGGACCGGGCGGATATATTCAAAGGTGTTGTTGGCCCAGTGCATGCTGACAGGGAAGGTCAAAGCTTGCAGAACTTCGGTCACTGCTGGGATGATTTCCTCTACAGGGCGACCGACCTCTTCCTTAGTCACATAGACGTATTCTTCGCCCTTGATTTCGCGGAAAGTAATGTCCTCAACCGTCAAGCCCTTGCCACGGACAAAACCTTCGGCAGCCTTTGTAAAGTTCCCATCAGCATCCAGAGCAATTTTCTTAGAAGGGCCTTTAAAATCTTCTGTTAAGTCGGACTGCTTATCCGCCAAGCCAACTACGCGCACCGCCAAACGACGAGGAGTTGAGAACATTTCAATTTTCTCAAAGGTCAGACGATGGTCTGTCAGGAAGGCTCCCATCTTGTCACGCAGCTGCTTCATGCTCGGTGTCACGACATAGGCCGGCATTTCCTCCAAGCCTAATTCAACTAATAAATTTTTTACCATGATTATTCTCCCTCCTCTGCCAAGAGTTTCTCGCGAGTCTCTGCATCCAAAAGTGGGTAGCCTAGACGCTTGCGCTCAGCAACAAAGGTCTTAGCCACAACACGAGCCAGATTACGAATACGAGCGATATAACCAGCCCGCTCTGTCACAGATACAGCACCACGCGCATCCAAGAGGTTAAAGGTATGCGAGCATTTGAGAACATAATCATAGGCCGGGTGCACTAGATGCTCGTCCAGACAGCGCTTGGCTTCTGCTTCAAACTTCTCAAAATTCCCCAAGAGCAAGTCTTGATCGCTGACCTCAAAGCTATACTTGGAATGCTCATACTCAGGATGCGTGAAAATTTCGCCATACTTAACGCCATCAGCCCACTCAATATCATAGACAGAGTCTACTTCCTGGATATAAGAAGCCAGACGCTCCAGACCATAAGTCACCTCAGCAGTCACCGGCTGAGTTGGCAGACCTCCGACCTGCTGGAAGTAAGTAAATTGAGTGATTTCCATCCCATCCAGCCAAACTTCCCAGCCCAGACCAGCCGAGCCAGTTGACGGATTTTCCCAGTTATCCTCGACAAAGCGGATGTCGTGCTCCAGCGGATTGATACCCAAAAGCTCCAAAGACTGCAAGTAAAGTTCTTGGATATTGCTTGGAGACGGCTTCATGACTACCTGAAATTGATGGTGCTGATAAAGACGGTTCGGATTTTCCCCATAACGCCCATCTGCTGGTCGGCGAGACGGCTCTACATAGGCCGCATTCCACGGCTCAGGCCCAATTGCCCGCAGGAAGGTATAGGGACTCATTGTTCCCGCCCCCTTCTCATTATCATAAGCCTGCATGAGCATACAGCCCTGGTCATTCCAGAACTGCTGTAAAGTCAAAATAATTTCTTGAAAGGTAAGTTTCTTAGACATTAGTTACTCCTTTTTTGTTTCATTTCCAGCACTAGGTTTGTCCTCTGTTCTGTTTGAACAAGCAAAAGAACCACATCCGACAGTCCTAGGCTATTGTGACCTAGGGGCGTCAAAACGCGGTTCCACCCTAATTTATTACTTCATTACGTTTAAAAATGCTAACCGAAAGCGCCATCTGCACTGCTTCCCTATCCGGCTCACACTATCCCGAACTCGCTAAAAAGTAGACAATGAGAATTCTTTCTAAAAAAGATTATAGCAGAAAATAGATAATTTGTAAAATACTTCTTGGACTTCAGCTATAAATTCTTCCTATATAAATTTGCTTTCTATCAATCTAGTAGATAAGCATTTTCATAGAAATTTTCAACGACTTTCATATATTAACCTAGTTACATTGATGATCTAATCTTCATCTAATTATTTAGTGAGAAGAAAGGATAAAAAAAGACTGATATAACAGCGTTTTTCACTAGAAATAGAATTTGAAAATAATTGTCGCTTCGATTCAGGTACTTGCATTTTTCATGAAAACGTTTTATAATAATAGTTAGCCTTAAAGTTTTCTTAAACTTAAGTCAAACATTTTATAAGGAGGAAAAACAATAATGAGTATTGGAATCATTATTGCCAGCCACGGTGAATTTGCTGCCGGCATTCATCAGTCAGGTTCTATGATTTTTGGTGAGCAAGAAAAAGTTCAAGTTGTAACTTTCATGCCAAACGAAGGTCCTGATGATCTGTATGCAAAATTCAATGACGCTGTGGCTTCGTTTGATGCAAACGATGAGGTATTGGTCTTGGCTGACCTTTGGAGTGGGTCACCATTTAACCAAGCTAGCCGTGTCATGGGTGAAAATCCAGACCGCAAGTTCGCGATTATTACAGGTTTGAACCTGCCTATGCTAATTCAAGCCTACACAGAGCGCATGATGGATGCAAACGCTGGCGTAGATGCTGTCGTTGCAAACATTATTAAGGAAGCTAAGGAAGGCGTAAAAGCACTTCCAGAAGAGCTAAATCCAGTCCTAGAAAGCGCTGCTCCTGCTGCTGCACCAGTTGCTCAAGCAGCTATCCCAGAAGGAACTGTTATCGGAGACGGCAAGCTCAAAATCAACCTTGCTCGTATCGATACTCGTTTGTTGCATGGACAAGTTGCAACAGCTTGGACTCCAGATTCAAAAGCAGACCGTATCATCGTTGCTTCTGACTCAGTAGCTAAAGATGAACTTCGTAAAGAACTCATCAAACAAGCTGCACCTGGTAATGTTAAAGCAAACGTTGTTCCAATTGATAAGCTGATTGCTGTTTCAAAAGATCCACGTTTCGGTAATACGCACGCTCTTATCTTATTTGAAACTCCACAAGATGCCCTACGCGCTATTGAAGGAGGTGTGCCAATCAAGACTCTCAACGTCGGCTCAATGGCTCACTCAACTGGTAAGACAATGGTCAACAACGTTCTGTCAATGGACAAGGACGACGTGGCTACTTACGAAAAATTGCGTGATCTCGGAGTTGAATTCGACGTACGTAAAGTACCAAATGACTCTAAGAAAGATTTGTTTGATTTGATTAAGAAAGCCAACGTGCAGTAGAATCAAACGTTTTGCTTTTATTAATTTACGAAAGGATTTAGAACATGTCTATTATTTCTATGGTTTTAGTAGTCTTTGTTGCCTTCTTAGCTGGTCTAGAAGGTATCTTGGACCAATTCCAATTCCACCAACCGCTGGTTGCTTGTACCTTGATTGGACTGGTAACTGGTAATTTGGCAGCCGGTGTTATGCTGGGTGGCTCTCTCCAGCTGATCGCTCTTGGCTGGGCTAATATCGGAGCTGCTGTGGCACCTGATGCTGCCCTCGCTTCTGTTGCCGCTGCCATCATCATGGTACTGGGTGGAGACTTCTCAAGCAAAGGAATTGCTGTAGCACAAGGTGTTGCTATTCCACTTGCTGTTGCTGGTCTCTTCTTGACTATGATTGTCCGTACTTTGTCAGTCGGTTTGGTTCACGGTGCAGATGCTGCTGCGAAAAAAGGAGACTTCAAAGGCGTTGAACGCGCTCACTTCATCGCTCTCTTCATGCAAGGAGCACGCATTGCTATCCCTGCAGCACTGCTTTTGATGATTCCTGCTGAGTCTGTTAAATCTGCTCTTGAAGCTATGCCAGCTTGGCTATCAGAAGGTATGCAAATCGGTGGTGGTATGGTCGTTGCCGTTGGTTATGCCATGGTTATCAACATGATGGCAACTCGTGAAGTATGGCCATTCTTCGCTATTGGTTTCGCTTTGGCTGCTGTCAGCGAACTCACTCTGATTGCCCTTGGTGCAATTGGTGTCGCTATTGCCCTCATCTACCTTGCCCTGTCTAAAAAAGGCGGAAATGGTGGTGGCGGAGCAACAGCTTCATCTAACGATCCAATCGGCGACATCCTAGAAGACTACTAAGAAAGGAGACACACTATCATGACAGAATTAAATACTGTAAAACCTGATGAGTCAGGAAAATTGACTCTTTCAAAGGCTGACCGTCAAAAAGTTTGGTGGCGTTCTACTTTCTTGCAAGGTTCTTGGAACTACGAACGTATGCAAAACCTGGGCTGGGCTTATTCACTGATTCCAGCCATTAAGAAACTTTATACTAAAAAAGAAGATCAAGCTGCTGCTCTTGAGCGTCACTTGGAATTCTTCAATACTCACCCGTATGTTGCAGCTCCAATCATCGGAGTTACACTTGCACTTGAAGAAGAAAAAGCAAATGGTGCAGCAATTGACGATGCGGCTATCCAAGGGGTTAAAATCGGTATGATGGGACCTCTGGCTGGTATCGGAGACCCTGTCTTCTGGTTCACAGTTCGTCCTATCCTTGGTGCACTTGGGGCATCTCTTGCTTTGACAGGAAATATCATCGGTCCACTTATCTTCTTTGTAGCTTGGAATGCTATCCGGATGACTTTTCTCTGGTACACACAAGAATTGGGCTACAAGGCTGGTTCTGAAATCACTAAAGACATGTCTGGTGGTATCCTCCAAGACATTACCAAAGGCGCTTCAATCCTAGGTATGTTTATCTTGGCTGTTCTGGTTGAGCGCTGGGTATCAATTAAGTTTGTCTTTAACGTTTCATCTGTTAAGCTAGATGATAAAGCATATATCCATTGGGACAAATTGTCTAGTGGCTATAAGGGTATCCAAGAAGCCTTTGCTCAAGTTGGTCAAGGACTATCTCAAACCCCTGAAAAAGTTACAACTTTCCAACAAAACTTGGATTCCTTGATTCCTGGTTTGATGGGACTACTTCTAACTTTCGCTTGTATGTGGCTGCTTAAGAAGAAAGTATCCCCTATCACTATCATCATCGCCCTCTTTGTAGTTGGTGTACTAGCTCACGTTGCTGGTTTGATGTAATTAAAAAGAAGGTTTCGGCCTTCTTTTTATTGTGGTATAATAGCTATATCATGTAAAAGGGAGAGGTTCTATGGCACAATCGCAAAATAAATCGATTGAATTTCAAACGACAGGAGTTTCCTATCTGGGTTTGGGTGGCAAGGTTGGGAAGTTTTTGGTCGGTGATGTCGCACTGGAATTCTACGCTGACGCCAATGTAGAAGACTATATCCAGCTACCTTGGTCTAGCATCCAGCAAATCGGTGCCAATGTCTCTGGGAAAAATATCAGTCGCCATTTCGAAGTTTTTACAGACAAGGGTAAGTTTCTCTTTGCTTCTAAGGATACTGGAAAGATTCTCAAAATTGCACGGCAACATATCGGAAATGAAAAAGTCGTCAAATTGCCTACCTTGATCAAAACAATTGGCCAATTCTTTAAAAATCTATTTGCAAAAAAATAGAAAATCCTGTATAATCTAGGAAACGGATAAGTAAGACTACGTCTTCTTTCAGAAAGTCTGCGGGTGCTGCGAGCAGATAGGAGTCTAGTGTGAAATTCTACCGTTGTAAGACAACTACATACATAATTAAGTGCACACCTGTGAAGTTGGATGGAACCGTGGCCTAGCCGCTCCAACAGTTTCCTCGGTGTGCTTTTATTTTTTGGAGGTTTTATGTTAGATTTAAAACGTATTCGGACAGACTTTGATGCTGTCGCAGAGAAATTAGCTACCCGTGGCGTAGCAGCTGATGTGCTCAATCAAATGAAGGAAATTGATGAGCAGCGACGTGATTTACTGGTGAAAGTAGAAAATCTCAAGGCAGAACGCAACACCGTTTCTGCAGAGATTGCCCAAGCCAAACGTAATAAAGAAAATGCAGATGACAAGATTGCTGCTATGCAAAAACTATCTGCTGAAATCAAGGACTTGGATGCTACTTTGGCTGAATTAGATGCTAAATTGACCGAGTTCACCACAACCCTGCCAAACATTCCGCACGATAGCGTGCCAGTCGGGGCAGACGAGGATGACAATGTAGAGGTCCGTCGCTGGGGTACACCGCGCCAATTTGACTTTGAAGCTAAGGCTCACTGGGATTTGGGCGAAGACTTGGATATTCTGGATTGGGAACGTGGCGCAAAAGTTACTGGAGCCCGCTTCCTCTTCTACAAAGGCTTAGGAGCTAGACTAGAGCGTGCTATCTACAACTTCATGCTGGATGAGCATGGCAAAGAAGGCTATACAGAAGTCATCACTCCCTATATGGTCAACCATGACTCTATGTTTGGTACCGGACAATATCCTAAGTTCAAAGAGGATACTTTTGAACTGAGCGACACTAACTTCGTGCTCATTCCAACTGCCGAAGTTCCACTGACCAACTATTATCGAGACGAAATTCTAGACGGCAAAGAATTGCCAATCTACTTCACAGCTATGAGCCCATCTTTCCGCTCTGAAGCTGGTTCTGCTGGTCGTGACACACGTGGTCTCATCCGCCTGCACCAATTCCACAAGGTTGAAATGGTCAAATTTGCCAAGCCAGAAGAATCTTATGAAGAGCTAGAAAAGATGACTGCCAATGCAGAAAACATCCTGCAAAAGCTCAATCTGCCTTACCGCGTTGTTGCCCTTTCTACTGGCGACATGGGCTTCTCAGCTGCTAAAACCTACGACTTGGAAGTCTGGATCCCAGCGCAAAATACCTACCGTGAAATCTCTAGCTGCTCTAACACAGAAGATTTCCAAGCTCGTCGAGCACAAATTCGCTACCGTGACGAAGCAGATGGCAAGGTCAAACTCCTCCACACTCTCAATGGATCTGGACTGGCTGTCGGACGTACAGTCGCTGCTATCTTAGAAAATTACCAAAATGAAGATGGTTCTGTGACCATTCCTGAAGTCCTACGTCCGTACATGGGTGGCTTGGAAGTCATCGCACCAAAATAAACAATGAAAGGTCCGAAACAATCGGACCTTTTCTTATTTTACTTAAGGAGAAATCCAACAGTTCAGAAAGAGAAACGAAATATAGGATTTTCCACTTTAAAAAGAGGCTGGGACAAAAGTCCTAGCCTCTCAATTGTCTTTGGATTGTCGAGCAAGGCGCAGTGGTTGAGTGGGCTCTACTACGCTGATTTCATCAGCTTTTACAGCCCTACTCAACTGTGCGGAGGTGGGACGACGAAATCGAATTCTAACCAATTACCGATTTCTGTCCCACTCTCCTTTTCTGTTACTTAACGTGACTTGCTAAGTCTTCTTGAGCTTTTTTATTTGATTCTTCTTTTTCTTTTTCCCATTTTTTCAAAGCTTTTTGATAATCAGCTACTGTCAGAACCTTATCTTGAAGCTCCATTCCCTTAAATACATAGACATCACCCTTGATACCTACATAAGAGTAAGCTTTGGTAAATGGTACGACCTTTTGGACCATTGGTGAAGCGCCTGCAGAAATAGATGGGATCACAATGGAACTATCTGTTAACCAAGCCTGCGCTGCTGCATATTTCGTATAGCGAGCATTGGTATCTTGCTTTTCTGCATCTGCCTGATCCAAAAGCGCTTTGTAGTCCGTTAAACCAACCTTGGAAGCAAGGTCTTGGTTTTGACCTTTTGTCAGACCAATATTATCCAAGATATCCCCTGTCTCTGGGTTAAAGATATTCAGATAAGTCACTGGGTCTTGGTAGTCTGCTGACCAACCAGACATATTGAGGTCATAGTCCTTTTGGGCAGCTGTTTCTGCGAAGTAAGTAGAGTTATCAAAATCGTCTGATGACATTTGATGCACGTCAATCACAACGTTTTCTTGGCCTAGAGCTGCCTCAACAGATTGTTTGAAGGAGTTGGTCCGCTGCACCATGATTTTATCAGTTTGGTCAACTGGTACATCTAGATGAATTGGGAATTCAACTCCCTGTGCTTGCATAGCTTCTTTTGCTTTAGCAAATTCTGCCTTGGCCTTATCTGGGTTGTGGATGCTATCTTGGGCATCAGCTAATTTGACACCTTGCCATTCATCGCCATAAGAAGCCAACTGTGATTCAACGACATCCGAGAAGTCCTTGCCATCTACTTGCACAAAACTAGGAGGCACAAGCAAGCTTCTGATAATTTTCGTTGCTCCTTCATTACCATTCATCTGGGCACCAAAGGATTTACGGTCAAAAGCAAAGTTGATTGCTTGACGGAAGTCTTTATTTTGAATCGCTTCTTTGCTGGCAGCTTTTTGGGCATCTGTCTTAGAAGTGTGGCTATAAGCCTGACGATTCAAGTTAAAGGCATAGAAATAGCTAGTTGAATTTTGTGGAGTAAAGATGATGTTGTCTTTGTATTTCTTTTCTACTGATGCGTAGTTTGAGCTAGTCGGATAGAGACGAGCTTGTGTATAAGCACCATCAGTAAAGTTACGGATCAACGACTCTTGGTCAGAACCATCGTAGTAAGTCAGCTTGACATCTTCGATCTTCACATTGTCCTTGTCCCAATAGTTTTGGTTTTTAGAATATTCGATAACAGACTTAGAAGTAAATGACTTTAATACATATGGACCATTGTAGAGGATACCGGAAGGTTTCACGGTACCAAAGTCTTTGCCTTCTTTCTTCAGAAATTCTTCGTTAATCGGGAAGAGAATGCCCATCGTTGTCTTAGAATTCCAGTAGCTTTCTGGTTGATTCAGGGTGTATTGGACTGTATAGTCATCGATTGCCTTGACACCTACAGTAGAGAAATCATTGCTTTCCCCTTTGATATAAGCATCCAAGCCTTTGATAGAGTTTTGCACGATTGGTAATGCTTCTGATTTTTCATCTGCAGCGTGCTTAAGCCCTGTTACAAAGTCTTGTGCCTTGACAGCAGCATACTCTTCACCTTCTGCTGTGTACCATTTAGCGTCCTTACGCAACTTATAAGTATAAGTCAGGCCGTCTTTAGACACAGTCCAGTCTTCAGCCAATGAAGGGATAAGATTCCCATATTGATCATTTTCTAAAAGACCGTCGACCAAATTGGCAATAACGTCAGAAGTGGAGGAACGATTGGAGTTTACATAATCCAATGTATCTGGATCTGTATTGTAGACATAAGAATATGTCTTTGCCGAGCTAGTGCTTGACTTGCCACAAGCAGCTAAGAATAGCGCTGATGCTGCAACCAAACCAGTAATAGCCAACCATTTAGATTTTTTCATGAGCAGATCTCCTTCTTTAGATTATGTATTATTATACATCATTTTTAGACAAATACAAGTCTTATTTAAGAAAATTTTAAAATCCTATACATTTTTCTTATTTTTATTGAAACAAAGTATAGGAAAATTTTTATGCATTTTCATATATTTTCATAAACATGCAGAAAATCTTATAAATAAAAATTTGTTCAATATTTTACAAGGATTCTTGAATAGGATTATCAAAAATATCGGCTTTTTTATGTTACAATAGATTTATTACTAATCTAGGGGAAAGAAATGAAAAAACTTTTTGTATTCCTACTGCTATTCTTTGGTCTGATTGCCAAGCCTGTTCTGGCAGATGACTATGAAATTGCCGCTAAAAGCGCCATTGCTGTCGATGCAAACTCAGGAAAAATCCTCTATGAAAAGGAGGCTACAAGCCCACTAGAAGTCGGTGCTATTACTAACATTTTGACTGCTTATCTGGTTTACGAGGCCATTGCTGATGGCAAACTGAGCCTAGAAACTGAGGTTGATATTTCTGATTATGCTTACCAGCTGACAGTAAATCCCTCTATTGCGAACCTGCCTCTGGAAGCGAGACGCTACAAAGTAAAGGACTTACTGAATGCCTCTCTTTTGGCCAGTGCCAACAGCGCCACTATTGCTCTGGCAGAAAAAGTTGGTGGAAGTGAGGAAAATTTTGTCAAGATGATGAAAGCCAAACTCAAGGAATGGAATATTTCTGATGCAATCATTGTAAATGCTACTGGTACGGATATTCGTTTACTAGATGGTTCGCTAGAAACTACCAATAACGAAGAGGAGTCCGCAGAGAATTCTAAAAGCAAGAAAAAACAAGAGACTGTCAATAAGTTCAGTGCTTATGATATAGCTGTGATTGCCTCACATCTGATCGATGACTACCCAGAGGTCCTTGGCGTCACTTCTAAATCTCATGTGAATTTTGCAGGAATCCAACTAGAAAATCCCAATTTAATGTTGGAAGGCTCTCCTAGTTTTCGGACAGGAGTGAAGGGTTTGAAGACAGGAGGATCTGAGCAGAGTGGTGTTTCATTTGTCGGTGTGACAAGTGAAAAAGGGATACGATTGATCACAGTTGTTTTAGGAGTCGCACAGGAAGATAACGACCCTAATACCCGTTTTGGCGTTACATCTAGCCTAATGACCTACGTTACGCAAAATTTTTCTCCGACAGTCTTGGTCAAAAAAGGGGAAAGATACAACAACTCCCAAGTAGCTGTTAGAGACAGCCAAGAGGATAAGGTCGCTGCAGTTGCTAGTGAGGATTTGGTAATCCTAGAACGGATAGCCAATCAGGCTGAACATAAAGTTACCTTTACTCCAAGTCCACAGGAGCTGCGGGCACCTTTGAAAAAGGGTAGTGTAGTAGGTACCCTCACTTATACAGATTCTGAGCCAATCGGCCAGGGCTACATCGAAAATAAGAAAACTTCTATTTCTATGATTACAGAAAAAAAGGTTGAAAAAGCTATTATTTTTAAAGTCTGGTGGAACGACTTTGTCCGCTTCGTCAATGAGAAGTTATAAAAGAAATACCGCGAATCAATTGATTCGCGGTTATTTGTATAGTCGTAAACGTTTAACGTAATCAAAAAAGTTCTTTGAGGGTTAACTAGCAATCGAGTATTCCGCTACTGTTTAACAGGTCCTCTGAATCTTTTAAACACTTTGCTTAAGCAAAGATTTATTCACAATTAAAAAGAGGCCAATGCCTCTTTTTATCCGACAGATCCTTCCATTTCATAGCTAATCAAGCGATTGAGCTCAACTGCATATTCCATCGGCAGTTCTTTGGTGAAAGGCTCGACAAAGCCCATGACAATCATTTCAGTCGCTTCGGATTCTGACAAGCCACGGCTCATGAGGTAGTAGAGCTGCTCTTCAGAAATCTTAGAAACCTTGGCTTCGTGTTCCAAAGCTACCTGCGAGTTGTGGATTTCATTAAATGGAATGGTGTCTGAGGCAGACAAGTCATCCATGATAATAGTATCACACTCGATATGGCTGACAGATTTCTTAGAATTGCGAGCAAAAGTCACTTGTCCGCGGTAGTCTACCTTACCTCCGCCCTTGGCAATGGACTTGGAAACAATAGACGAGCTAGTGTGTGGCGCATTGTGGATCATCTTAGCCCCTGTATCCTGATGCTGACCAGCATTGGCAAAGGCAATAGAAAGCATGGTACCACGCGCCCCTTCTCCATCAAGGTAAACAGATGGGTACTTCATGGTTGTTTTGGCGCCCAAGTTTCCATCGATCCACTCAACCGTCGCATCTTTCATAGCCCGCGCTCGTTTGGTTACAAGGTTGTAGACATTATCAGACCAGTTTTGAATGGTTGTATAACGCATATAAGCTCCATCCAAGGCAAAGATTTCAACAATAGCAGCATGCAAGCTGTTACTTGAATAAGTAGGCGCTGTACATCCTTCTACGTAGTGAACACTTGCTCCCTCATCAACGATAATCAGGGTCCGTTCAAACTGACCGGAATTTTCATTGTTGATACGGAAGTAGGTTTGAAGCGGAATGTCTACCTTAACACCTTTTGGAACATAGATAAAGGTACCACCAGACCAAACTGCAGAGTTAAGTGCAGCCAACTTGTTGTCTGTCGGCGGAACCAACTTAGCAAAATACTGCTTAAACAATTCTGGATATTCCTTGAGAGCTGAGTCTGTATCTGTGAAGACAATTCCAAGTTTTTGGAACTCTTCCTTCATATTGTGGTAGACCACTTCGGACTCATACTGGGCAGCTGCACCAGCCAGGTAAGCTCGCTCTGCTTCTGGAATCCCAATCCGCTCAAAGGTTTCCTTAATCTTCTCAGGCACTTCATCCCAGCTTCTAGCAGGCTTATCAGAGGCCTTTTGGTAATAAATCAAGTCATCAAAATTAATTTCCGACAAATCCGGCCCCCAAGTCTGCATCGGCATCTTTTTAAAAACCTCGTAGGATTTGAGGCGGAAATCCAACATCCACTCTGGTTCACCCTTGGCTGCAGAGAGCTCACGAATAACCGCTTCATTCAGCCCTTTCCCTGTTGAGAGAACAGGCTCAACATCGTCATGGAAACCAAACTTATACTCACCGAGATCAATCGGTTTTGGTTCTACTCTTTCTTCTGACATAATTTCCTTTCACATTCTTACTTTTTATCTTCTTCAATTGCTCGCTTGAGGGCATTCCAGCCCAAGGTCGCACACTTAATCCGCTGCGGGAATTTGGCAACGCCTGCTAAAAAGGCGCCATCGCCCAATTCTTTCTGGCGACTGTCTTCTTGGCCCTGAACCATCTGTGAGAAAACTTCCGCTAACTCCAGCGCCTGCTCTTTTGTCTTGCCCAGAACCGCATCCGTCATCATGCTGGCCGAAGCCGTAGAGATGGTACAGCCAGAATTAACAAAAGCAATATCCTCAATCTCATCTTTATCATTAAACTTCACAGACAGGCTGATAACATCACCACAGGTCGGGTTATTGAGAACTACTTGCTCCACATCTTCCAACTTACCATGATGATGGGGGTAAGCTGAGTGGTCGGTCACAACCGCCTTGTAAAGACTGTCTAACTTAGAAAGCGCCATTGAAAAACTCCTTTGTCTTTTCTAAAGCATCCACCAGCTTGTCGCAATCCGCATAGGTATTGTAGATGTAAAAGCTGGCCCGCACAGTTGCTGGCACCTGCAGATAGGTAAGCAGAGGCTGAGCACAATGGTGACCCGCCCGAACAGCCACTCCCTCATAGTCTAGAGCCGTCGCAACATCATGCGGATGGAGACCATCCAGATTAAAGGCAATCACGCCTGAGCGCTGGGCCAAATCCTGAGAACCATAAATGGTCAAGCCTTCCACCGCCTGCAACTTAGGAAATACGTAGGCAATTAAGTCCTGCTCATGCTGAGCAATGGCATCCATGCCCAAGTCTTCCAAATAATCAATGGCCGCCGCAAGACCGATTGCTCCTGCCATATTTGGAGTGCCGGCCTCAAACTTCCAAGGTAGTTCCTTCCAGGTCGCCTCCTGCTCATAGACGAAATCAATCATTTCGCCACCGAACTCGACTGGCGACATATGCTCCAGCAGCTCTTCCTTGCCATAGAGGACGCCGATTCCAGTAGGTCCGGCCATCTTATGTCCCGAAAAGGCGAAGAAATCCACATCCAAATCCTGCACATCAATCTTCATGTGCGGAATGGATTGAGCCCCATCCACCACCAAAAGCGCTCCTTGCTGATGAACCAGCTGGGCAATCTCCTTGATGGGATTGATGACACCGAGGACATTGGAAGCATGAGCCAGAGAGACAAACTTGGTTCGCTCACTGAGCTTGGCACGGAAATCCTCCATATCCAGAGCCCCGTCCTTGAGATAGACATAGACCAGCTTGGCTCCGGTCTTCCTACAAACTTCCTGCCAAGGAATGACATTGGAATGATGCTCCATAATAGAAATCATCACTTCGTCACCAGGCTGCAGCCTTTCAGCCGCAAACTGAGCCACCCAATTGAGGCTCGTTGTGGTCCCTCGTGTAAAGAGGACTTCTCTGCTAGAAGCCGCATTGATAAAAGAGCGAACTCTTTCTCTGGCTGCTTCATAGGCCGCTGTCGCTCGCTCGGCTAGCGTATGCACACCGCGGTGGACATTGGCATTGTCTCTAAGATAGTAGTTTTCAATAGCCGCTAGCACCTGCTTGGGTTTCTGGGTTGTCGCCGCATTGTCCAAATAAACCAAAGGCTCATCATTGACAATTTGGTCCAAAATGGAAAAATCTTTCTTGATTGCTTCTGCATTAAATCCAGACATGAAGACTCCTATCTACTTACACGGGACAAGGCCCAGCTTTTTATCTTTTTGCGAGAATAATATCGATATTTTCAATCATTTCATCACGGACTTCCTTAACAGGGATTTCTACAATCACTGAGCCCAAGAAGCCACGTACGACCAAGCGTTCTGCCGTCGCCTTATCAAGACCCCGACTCATGAGGTAATACATATCTTCTGGATCCACCTGGCCGATAGAAGCTGCGTGACCAGCTGTCACATCGTTTTCATCAATCAAGAGGATTGGATTAGCATCTGAGCGTGCTTGGTCAGACAGCATGAGAACCCGGCTTTCCTGCTGAGCGTCTGCACCCTTAGCACCCTTAATAATATGGCCGATACCATTGAAGGTCAAGGTTCCTTTTTCCAGGATAACCCCGTGCTGCAGGATATTTCCGATAGAGTTGCAGCCATAGTTAGTCACTCGGGTGTCAATTCCCTGAACTTGCTTGCCACTTGAAAGAGCCACTACTTTCATATCCGCATGGCTTCCATTACCGTAAAGGTCGCTGTCAAAGTCAGCCACAACATTGCCTTCGTTCATAACGCCGATAGCCCAGTCAATCATGGCATCATTGTCCAGCTTACCTCGACGGCTGATATAAGCCGTTACATTTTCGCCCAAGCGATCAATAGCAGAAAACTTAATCTGAGCTCCAGCCTGAGCAATAACTTCGACAGTGATATTAGCTGTTACTGGAACAGAGCCCTCACCGTAAGTTTCCAAACGTTCCAAGTAGTTAACCTTGGAATGCTTGCCTGCGATAATCAAAATATGCTTGTTAAAAGGAACATCGCTTTCGCTGTCCTGATAAAAAATTCCTTCAATCGGCTGGTCAATCTCAACATTGTCCGGCACATAAAGCACCGCACCGCTGTTGAAGTAGGCCGTATGGTAAGCCGCCAATTTGTCCTCGTCATACTTGACTGCGGACATAAAATGCTTCTCCACCAGCTCTGGAATTTCTTCCAAAGCAGAGTGGAAATCAGTGAAGACCACACCTTGCTCTGCCAAATCAGCTGGCAGCTGCTCAAGGACAGTTTGGGTTCCCATTTGGATAAACTTGAGATTGTCTCCAAGAGCCGTGAAATCTGGCACATTGGTCAGAGGCTCGCTATCAGAAATCCGTCCGTCTCCCAGATTCCAGCGGTGAAATTTAACCCGCTCAATAACTGGCAAGTCTAGCTGATCAATCTTGTCAAAAGCCTTTTGACGAAGATCAGCCAACCATGCTGGTTCTGCGTGAACTTGTGAAAATTCTTGAATCAATTCTTTTGTCATGTCATTCTCCTATCTTTTATCAAAGTCAAAAGAATGTTTGACTAGACTTCTTCAGTATAGTTGAAGCCCAACTCTTCAGCCAATTTGGCATAGCCTTCTTTCTCCAAGCGGACTGCCAATTCTGGACCGCCAGAAAGAACAACTTTCCCCTCCATCATGACATGAACTACGTCTGGGGTGATATAGTTGAGCAGGCGTTGGTAGTGGGTGATGATCATAGCGCCAAAGCCCTCTCCACGCATAGCATTGACCCCTTTAGATACGACCTTGAGAGCATCAATATCCAGACCTGAGTCAATCTCATCCAAAAGCGCAAAAGTTGGCTCTAGCATAAGCAACTGCAGGATTTCATTGCGTTTTTTCTCACCACCTGAGAAACCTTCGTTGAGGTAGCGCTCAGCCATCTCTTCTTTCATGTTGAGCAGTTCCATCTTTTCATCCAGCTTCATGATAAAATCGCGGACAGAGATTTTTTCATCGTCTTCCTTGCCAGCATTCATGGCCGCACGGAGAAACTCTGCATTAGTAATACCAGGAATTTCACTAGGATACTGCATCGCAAGGAAGAGTCCCATACGAGCACGCTCGTCTACTTCCAGCTCCAAGATATTAACCCCATCAAAAAGCACCTCTCCTTGAGTTACTTCGTAGTTAGGATTTCCCATAATGGCTGCAGACAAGGTAGATTTCCCTGTTCCATTTGGTCCCATGATGGCTGCAACCTCTCCCGTTTTCAGCGTCAAGTTGACTCCCTTAAGAATTTTCTTCCCTTCAATTTCAACATGAAGGTCTTTGATTTCCAATACAGACATGATTGTTTTCCTTTCCTTTTTGGCAATTTATGCTTTCTTTAGTATACCAAAAAAAAGCCCAAAAGGCTTTTATTTTGTTTAGAACTATTCTTGTTTGCGGCTCTTTTGATGCCTTTTCTGTCGAACTTCTTCTCGATAAGAAGAGTTCCCGATAAAACGCAAAATGTTGAGCAAGGGCGTCCTTTGTGGACCCAGCACACCTATTAGTTCTACTAAGAGTTCGACACCTAGCAAAAGACCAATTACGAGGAGGAGTCCGCCGATGCGGGTCGATACATTTAGCAGGAGGGAAATCATAGAGAAAATCATCGAAATCCCATAGATAACTAGAACAGTTCCCCGATGTGTCAATCCTAAGGACAAGAGCCTATGGTGAAGGTGGTGACGGTCAGGCTGATAAAATTTCTGACCAGACAAAGTACGACGAACGATTGCTAAAAAAGTATCGGTAATTGGCACACCCAAGATAATCATAGGTGTGACAATCGCTACTGCCGTTGCATTCTTCAAGCCTTGTAGAGACAGGACTGAAATCATAAAGCCGATGAAAAGAGCCCCCGTATCCCCGCCATATATAATGGCTGGATGATAATTGTAAGGAAAGAAGCCAGCAATAGAGGCCACTAAAACCAAGATGGTCAGGGTCAGGAATAAATTATGACCCGGTAAGAAAAAGTAGGAAACAATGCCCATGGTTAGCAAGGAAATAATGGAGACCCCGCTAACAAGGCCGTCTAAACCATCCATGAGATTAACCGCATTGGTAATGGAGACAATCCAGAGAATGGTCAAAATGAAAGATAGCCAAGGCGGGAAAAAGAGATGGGGACCACCAAAAGGAATCTTAAAGTCATCCAAGCGGAAATCCGTCAGCCACCAAATCAGGCAGGCAGCCAGCACAATCCCCCCTAGCTTCAGCAGAGGACTTAATTCTTTAATATCGTCGATAAGACCCGTCAGGGCAACAATCAAGCCCCCCAACACCACTGGCCAAATATAATCAAAATAAGTCTGTTCAAAGAAAGTGACACCAACAATCTGCGGCATGAAGACCAAAGTCGCCACGGTAAAAGCCGTCACAACTGCCAGTCCGCCTGCACTCGGCATGGGCTTTTTATTGATTCGTCGAGCATTGGGATAGTCGACTGCATCCATTTTAAAAGCCAAGAGCCGAACGAGGGGAGTCAGCAAAACTCCGACAACAAATGTTGCTAGTAGCACCAAAATGAACTTCAATGGAAAAGCAATCATACGCATTCAACTTTCTGCAACTGTTGGATAGCTTCTGTCACCAAAAGCAGACGCCCGTGTTCTTGTAGGACAGAACGTGTAATATCTGTATCCTCAGCAAATTCACGCATTTTAGCCAGTAACCAAGCTGGATAAAGAGCAGGTTGCTCTTCCAAATCTACCAAAATAGTCAGATAGTAGGCAGAGTCGTATTTATAAAGTTCTGATAGGTCTATTGGGTAGTCAACCGTTTTGGCGAAAGAAACTGCACTCTGCAAATCAGTAAATGACAAAATATAGTAGACATAACGGTCTAGATTTTCTTCCCTATCTTCTGAAGAATCTACAGAAGCCTCCTGGTCATCCTCTGCTGCTTCTAAAGATTTGACTGCCTCAAGGTCATCCTTACTCTTTTCAAAGATATTTTTCTCTAAAGTCTTTAAGAACTCATCTGGAGACATTTGGCTGAGCTCGTCCATGTCCGGTAGATTTCCCAAATCTTCAAAATTCAAATTCTTATCAATCTTGGATCTCGTCACAAAGACATCCAGCTTGTCTGGCTTAGGCGTCACTCGAAAGCTCAGCATGCCACTGTCTAAAAAGCTGTCCGGCATTTCCAACTCATCCAAAATAGTATAGAAAAACTCTTCTGTTTTTTCTTGGGGAACTAGGAAATCTGCAATTTCCATTCCGTGTTCTTCTAGATCTTCCAACTGGATGGTGATTTTAATCGTCGAATCATTAATCTGTTTCACTTCCATCTCATCAACCTCATACTTTCATAGTCTTTCTATTATACTAAAATTCTAAACTTATTTCAAAAAAATAACTGGTCAAATAAGAAAAGGCTGGGAAAATTTCCCAAGCCTTGATTAACCAATAATGACCTTGATCAGACCGTAAACCAACAGCAAAACTCCGAGTCCGATCCGATATTTACCAAAGATTGTAAAGTCATGATTCTTGACATAGTCTGTCAGGAAGCGAATCACATAAAGGCTGACTCCGAAAGCCACTCCCATCGCTACCAATAAAAGGAATAATTGATCGAAACCTAAAGAATTACCCTTGATGATAAATTTCAGGATTTTCAGCCCACTTGCACCAAACATTATTGGAATACCCAAGTAGAAAGTAAACTCTGTCACAACTGGTCGGCTGACACCATTCAAGAGACCACCAACAATGGTCGCACCTGAACGGCTGGTTCCTGGAAAGAGGGACAAGACTTGGAAAAGACCGATATAAAGAGCTGTTTGATAAGGAAGTCTGCTCAATTCCGTAACGGTCGGTTCCACCTGCTCTCGTTTTTCCAGATAGATAAAGGCACCCCCGTAGATAATCAGCATGATCGCAACGGATACCAGATTATAAAAATGCGCTTCAAACCAATCATCTAGGAAAAGACCGATGATTGCAGCTGGCAAAGCAGCAACGACTACCTTGGCCCAGAGCTGCCAGGTCAGCTGAATTTGACGAGCTGTTTTTCCTGGTTTAAAAGGATTGAGCTTATCAAAATAAATCACCACAACCGCTAAGATAGCTCCCAGCTGAATGACTACATTGAACATTTCCATGAAGGCTGGATTTTCATTTTTATACTTGATAAAATCTTGAATCAGAATCAAGTGGCCGGTACTCGAAATGGGTAGCCACTCTGTAATTCCTTCAACAATTCCATAAATAATGGACTTTAAAATTTCAATAATAAACATAGATAACTCCTAAAACAACTTTAACATTTATTATACCACATATTGGAGGAGAGGAAAAGCTTTCTCAAAGGCTTTGGCAAGCTTTTTATCAAAAGGCTCCGCCCCCGCCGCCTCCACCGCCACCAGAGAAGCCACCTCCTGCTCCGCCTCCCGATGAAACAGAAAAATGACTGGCCGTCGAGGCAATGTGTCCATAATTTGAAAAACTATGGGAACTTGCGTAGAAAATAGGATGAAGATTGTATTGTAGATAAGTATTCATAGACGCGTTTTCCAAGGAAATCTGACGCAGCTTCATGACCCGACTAACACGATCCGCATAGCCAAATAGGGTAGCATAGACCAAAAGTCGGTTCCACAGGACAATGCCCTCCACCTCGGTATCGTATAGGCGAGCGATGTAGCGTAGCATATTCGCAAAGCTATTCCAGAGATAGAAATCATGGGCTCCCTCATCGCTCAAGACACCATCCCGCTGATATAACTGCAAGGCTCTGCCCAGCAGAACCGTCAACACCGAAGCAACAGCTGCAAGTGGAAGATAGAACCAAATAAAACCGTCTAGCTTGATCAAATAGACAAAAAATGTCAAGAGAGACAAGCCAAAAGCAAGGAAACTTGCCATTAGAGCCAACCACAAGAGAAGCTTTTCTCCCCGTTTCAAAGGACGATAGTGATCCAGCAAGTTTAGCTCCCGAATCTCCTTTAATACTTGTTCAGACAAAAGGTTTAAATCAGTTGAAAAGCGATTTTTTATTCGATTGCCTATTTGACGGATTCGTGCTTCATCTGCTGATTTCTTATTTTTATAAAGATCTTCTGAAATCTGATAAGATTCAAACAAGTCTGCTACAACTGCCTGTTTATGGTCGCCAAATGTCATCTGTAAGAATTGACCTTCAAACTCTGACAAACCTTTTTTAGAAGTTGGTTTCAAGATTGGCTTGTCTGCAGTTCCTAAAAGCTCGATATAGCCTCGATCTATCAAATCCAGCAAGGTCGCCTGCACCAAATTTTCAAATTTCAAATGCGCTCGTCCACCACTGGTCGGATCGACTTCTCTCATATCCACAGCAAAGATATTAGCCGCTACAATGAGAGGAGCCAGATCTTGCGGAGCTTCATAGAGGCGAGCGTCTTTAGGAAAAGCTTGGCTAGGGCGAATCTTCATCCGAAAGATCAGATAAAACATCCCCGAAAGCACCAGCAAGAACAAGGCCAAAAGAGGCAGATAGACTTCTCCCAAGCGATGATAAAACTGGCTCTTAGCTACAATCTCTTTCTCAACTGCTTGAAAAGTCTGTAGATAGTCGGTTGCTTTTGGATCCTCTGCTGCCTGATGCAAGGCCTGTCGATGCCAATATCCATGCAGTTCGACCTTCTTCCTGCTAGGCAAATGAGATAGCTGAATCTGATAAACACCACGATTTTCATCTATAATGGCCGATTGGCCAAAATAACCTGTATGAACATACATGTCCGTTAAGGTCCAAGTTCCCAGACCCCAAACCTTAATCGTCACATTTTGCAGTTCCTCTTCCCAATCACTAATCGGCGTCCATTTGAGCTCTGCTATATCTTTATGGAGGAAAAGAAGATTGGTCAAGTTCCATGTGACTGTTACTTTGACCGTGTCGCCTTCTTTACCTGCATTGTAAATCTTGACTTCGTAGCCATCTCCCAAATCTGTGACTCGTGGCTCAAAGTCATATTTTACGACTCCATTGGTTTTCACGGAAACTTTTGGGTCTGAATCAATAGCAAAGCCTTCTGGCATCTTTCCTGCCGAACCCAAAGACACCATCTGGCCATTGTAATCATCATCAAAATGATAGGTCACCTCTTCTGTATAGGTGGCTGTATTATCGGCATGGATCTCCAAATCTCCTTGATAAGACTGGATTTGATAGTCTAAAGCTGACACCGTTCCAGCAAAAAACAAACTCAAAAAAAGAAGGAAAATTCCTGACAAGTACCTTTTCATAAACCAAAGTCCTTTTCTAAATCTTTATTCTATTATAGCATTTTTCTCAAGTAAGGGCTTACCAGGATTGAAAAGTCGAATATTTTTCGGTAGAATAGAAAGAACTATTTTAGAAGGACTAGGAGAGAATATGAAAAAATTCATTTTAACCTTATTGACAGCCCTTCTCGTCTGTCTTGGAACCCTTACCGTAGCTCAGGCGGATGATTATCTCAGAATTGGGATGGAAGCGGCCTATGCCCCTTTCAACTGGACCCAAGATGATGATTCGAATGGCGCTGTCAAAATCGAAGGAACAAATCAGTATGCCAATGGCTACGATGTCCAAGTTGCTAAGAAGATTGCTCAGGAAATGGGCAAGGAACCTCTAGTTGTGAAAACTTCTTGGAACGGACTGATTCCAGCCTTGACCTCTGGTAAAATCGATATGATTATCGCTGGTATGAGCCCAACAGCCGAACGGAAAAAAGAAATCGCCTTTTCTAACAGCTACTATACTAGTGAGCCTGTTATGCTGGTTCGAAAAGACGGCAACTACGCCAATGCCAAGACCCTTGAAGACTTCAAGGATGCTAAAATCACCTCCCAGCAAGGGGTCTATCTTTACAATCTGATTTCTCAACTGCCAGGTGCCAAGCAAGAAACGGCCATGGGAGATTTCGCCCAAATGCGTCAAGCTCTAGAATCTGGTGTTATTGACGGTTACATTTCTGAACGTCCCGAAGCTCTGACAGCTGAAGCTGCTAACTCTAAGTTCAAAATGATTCAATTCAAAGAGGGCTTTGAAGTTGGTGAAGAGGATGCTTCCATCGCCGTCGGCATGCGTAAAGACGACAGCCGAATCGAGCAAGCTAATGCAGCTATCGCTAAACTCTCAACGGATGACCAAACGCAACTGATGGATCAAATGATTAAAAATCAGCCTGTAGATACTGACACCGACGATGCAGAAGATACATTCTTCAACAAAGTTTTTAAGATTTGGAAGGAGAATTGGCCGCAGTTCTTACGCGGAGCTAGTTTGACCTTGCTCATTTCCATTACAGGGACAATCGCTGGCCTCCTCATCGGTTTGCTGATTGGGGTTTATCGGACAGCACCGATTTCAAAAAACAAGGCTTTAGCCTTCCTACAAAAACTATTCGGTTGGTTCCTCAATGTTTACATTGAAATCTTCCGTGGTACTCCTATGATTGTACAATCCATGGTTATCTACTATGGAACGGCCCAGGCTTTTGGCATTTCGATTGACCGGACAGCTGCAGCCATCTTTATCGTTTCTATCAATACTGGTGCCTACATGAGTGAAATTGTCCGCGGTGGTATCTTTGCCGTTGACAAGGGACAATTCGAAGCAGCTACTGCGCTCGGAATGACCCACGGTCAAACCATGCGCAAGGTCGTCCTGCCACAGGTGGTCCGCAACATTTTGCCTGCAACTGGTAATGAATTTGTCATCAATATCAAGGATACATCTGTCCTGAATGTTATCTCCGTGGTGGAGCTCTACTTCTCAGGAAATACCATTGCAACTCAGACTTATCAGTATTTCCAAACCTTCACCATTATCGCAGTCATTTACTTCGTCTTGACCTTTACTATCACTCGAATCCTACGTTTCATCGAGCGGAAGTTTGACACAGATCATTACACAACAGGTGCCAACCAAATGCAGACGGGAGAATTGAAACAATGACCGAAACAATTTTAGAAATTAAAAATCTCAAAAAATCTTATGGGGAGAATCAAGTCTTAAAAGACATTTCTCTGACTGTCCACAAGGGCGAAGTTATCTCCATTATCGGAAGTTCAGGTAGCGGAAAATCAACCTTTCTCCGCTCCATCAACCTCCTCGAAACACCTACTGCTGGCGAAATTCTCTACCGCGGAAAAAATGTCTTGGATGAAAATTACGACCTGACTCATTACCGCGAAAAATTAGGCATGGTCTTCCAAAGTTTCAATCTTTTTGAAAATCTCAATGTCCTAGAAAATACCATCGTAGCTCAGACAACCGTACTCAAAAGAGAGCGTGCTGAGGCAGAAAAGATTGCCAAAGAAAATCTGGAAAAGGTAGGTATGGGTGAGCTCTACTGGCAAGCCAAGCCTAAACAACTTTCAGGTGGACAAAAACAGCGGGTTGCTATTGCGCGTGCGCTTTCTATGAACCCTGATGCCATCCTTTTCGATGAACCAACTTCAGCTCTTGACCCAGAAATGGTTGGCGAAGTCCTGAAAATCATGAAGGAATTGGCTAAAGAAGGCCTGACTATGATTGTCGTGACCCACGAAATGGAATTTGCCCGCGATGTTTCCAGCCGTGTTATCTTTATGGATAAGGGCGTCATCGCAGAAGAAGGCACTCCACAAGAATTCTTTACCAATCCTAAAGAAGAACGAACCAAGGAATTCCTACATCGCTTCTTGAAATAAACAACCAAGCAAACAAACAAGACGGAAAAAGATACATCCGCCTTGTTTTTTTATTCGCAAAATAAAAAAGCGGGTTTCCCCACTTTCCGAAGATTAGTCTTCAAACTTTTCATGATTCTTATCGTAGAAATCAATCAAGCCAAGAGCTGTTTCAAAAGAAATATTCTTTACTTTTGCACGTCCTTGAGCAAGAGCAATAATTGACATTTCACGCGCGTTTGTTTCTTTACTAATACGGTAACCTGTAATTTTTTTGTCACGAACCCATCCAACGACTGACTCTACTTTTTCAAAATTTGATTTAGCCATTTCTTACTCCTCTCTAACTTATTTCGAATACTAATATAATGGTTTTTATACAGTTTGTCAACTTAGAAAAACCAAAACAAACAAATTAAATAATTCTGAATATTCTATATTTATTTAGCTTTGAGGGCTGAAAGGATCTGGGTGCGAATACTCTCCACTCCATCAGGATTTGCTGGAAGGAAGATCGTGTTATTTCCTTGCTTATCTGCAAAATTATTCAAGGTATCTAAATACTGGTTAGTCAAGAGGATGGACATAATCTGTTCTTCTGTCAACTCAACATTGGCGCCTTTAAGCTCCTTAATTGAGTCTGCTAAGCCGTCTACGATTGCCTTCCGCTGCTCTGCAATACCGACCCCATGAAGACGGTCTTTCTCAGCCTCAGCTTCTGCAGCAGTAACGATTTTGATCTTATCTGCTTCTGCCAATTCCTGAGCTGCCACGCGCTTGCGTTGAGCCGCGTTGATTTCGTTCATAGATTGCTTGACTTCTGCATCTGGCTCAACCTTGGTAATCAAGGTCTTGACAATGATGTAGCCATAAGTCGACATTTCTTCAGCTACCTGCTTTTGAACTTCTAGGGCGATCTCATCTTTCTTTTCAAAGAGCTCGTCCAAGGTCAGCTTAGGAACAGAGGAACGCAAAGCGTCTTCGATGTAGGACTTAATCTGCGCTTCTGGTCGCATGAGTTTATAGTAAGCATCCGTGACATTGTGTTCATTTACCCGATACTGAGTCGCCACATTCATGGTCACAAAGACATTATCCTGAGTCTTGGTCTCAACAATAATGTCGCTTTGTAGCAAACGCAATTGAACACGAGCGGCGATTTTGTCAATTCCCAAAGGCAAACGAACATTCATCCCACTTGTACTAGTCTTGTGGTAACGACCAAAACGCTCAATGATGGCAACAGACTGCTGACGCACAACATAAAGCGAGCTAAATGCCAATAGACCACAAAGAAGAACAAAAATGAGAAAGAAGAAAAAGAAATTCAGTAACATAAGCGCATCTCCTTAATTTAATATAGTATATTCTAGCACAGTCCTTACTCACTTGCAATTAAAAAGTGGGATTTTACTAAAATATTTTTAGGATCAGACTAACATATTGTAAAGCGTTTCATTTCCGTTTAGATTGATGAAGGAAGGATCAAAATGCTCGATTCGATTGATCAGACCCGCATAGTCATGCTTATTGGCCAAGGCAATCCCAATCAGGACCGGTCCGGTTCCTTTGCTGGCCCTCTTGATGTATTCAAATCGAGTGATGTCATCATTTGGCCCTAAGATATCATTTACAAATTCACGTAAAGCACCTGGCCGCTGCGGGAAATTCACTACAAAATAATGCTTGATACCATCATAGATAAGGGCACGCTCTTCCATTTCAGGCATACGGTTAATGTCATTATTTCCGCCCGAAATGATACAGCAAACAGTTTTTCCTTTGATATATTCTCGCAACACTTCTAAGGCCGCCACGCTAGCTGCACCAGCAGGCTCTGCGATGATTCCTTGTTTAGAATAGAGATCAATCAAGGTTTCTGAAATCAAGCCTTCATCAACCCCGATAAGTGTTTCTACATTCTTCTTCGTTGCTTCATAAGTAGAGGCCCCTACCTTTTGGACTGCGATACCGTCCGCAAATTTGTCAATTTCATTGAGTTTGACAGGACCGCCTGCTTCAAAAGCTGCTCTCATACTGCGGGCTCCATTCGCCTCTACCCCGATCACTTCAATTTGTAGCTGGCTTTCCTTGATGTAAGTAGATACTCCTGCGATAAGACCGCCGCCTCCTACTGGTACCAAGACCAAGTCTAAATCGATGGACTCCCGAGCTGTATCTTCTAGGATTTCATAAGCAACTGTTCCCTGGCCTGCTTGAACGTGAGCATCATCAAAAGGATCGATGAAAGTCCGATTTTCCATCCGTGTGAATTCCATAGCCGCCCGAGCAGAAGCATCAAAAGTATCTCCTACTAGCTTAATCGTAACAAAATCGCCACCAAAGAAACGAACCTGTCCAATTTTTTGTTGAGGAGTTGTGATAGGCATAAAAATAGTAGCTGGGATTTGCATTTCATTACAAGTGTATGCGACACCTTGAGCGTGATTGCCCGCAGAAGCGCAGACAACCCCACGTTCTCGCTCTTCCTTGCTCAACTGAGAAATGGCATAATAGGCACCACGGATTTTGAAAGAACGGACACGTTGGGCATTTTCCTTTTTAAGATAAATCTTTGCCCCATACTTCTCTGACAAGTAATGATCATAATCAAGCGGTGTATTGACAACAACATCTTTTAATACCTTATGAGCACGAACGATATCTTTTGCTGTTAACATTCCTTTTCCTTTCTTTCCAAATGAGGTAAACAAACTCAGCTGGGATTCCAGCTGAGTTTTCCACACAATCTTAGTTGTAGATCTTGAAAGCATCGTCGTCGTTTTTACCAACAAATGGCATTGCTTTACGCAATTCCGCACCGACTTTTTCAATTTCAAGGTTAGCTGCTTGTTCACGGTAAGCAGTCAATTTTGGACGTCCAGCTTTATAGTCATTTACAAAGTCATTTGCAAATTTACCATTTTGAATGTCTGCAAGAACTGCTTTCATGTTTTCTTTGACTTGCTCAGTAATCACACGTGGACCTGATACATAGTCACCGTATTCAGCAGTGTTTGAAATAGATTGGCGCATTTTCTTGAATCCACCTTCATAGATCAAGTCAACAATGAGTTTCATTTCGTGCAGCACTTCAAAGTAAGCCAATTCTGGGGCATAGCCTGCTTCTGTCAAGACTTCAAAACCTGCTTCGATCAGGGCAGTCAAACCACCACAAAGTACAGCCTGTTCACCAAACAAATCTTCTTCAGTTTCTTCTTTGTAAGTTGTTTCAAGCAAACCAACACGAGCAGCACCAACACCTTTACACCAATCCATCGCGATGTCTTTGGCATTCCCAGTCGCATCTTGGTAAACCGCGTAAAGAGCTGGAACACCGAAGCCTTCTTCAAAAGTACGGCGAACCAAGTGACCAGGACCTTTTGGTGCACACATGAAGACATCTACATCAGCAGGCACTTTGATAAATTCAAAGTGGATATTGAAACCATGAGCAAATCCAACTGCGTTACCAGCTTCCAAGTTAGGAGCGATTTCTGCTTCGTACAATTCTTGTTGAATTTCGTCTGGTGCCAAAATCATGATAACGTCAGCCAATTTAGCAGCTTCTGCTACTGTATACGTGTCAAAGCCATCTTCTTTAGCCTTGTCAAATGACTTACCAGGACGAACACCGATAATCACATCATGACCTGTATCACGCAAGTTTTGTGCATGAGCATGACCTTGCGAACCATAACCGATAACGGCGATCTTTTTACCGTCAAGTGCTGCTACTTTTACATCTTTTTCATATTCCATTGTTACTGCCATAATGTTTACTCTCTTTTCTATTTTTTATTGCCTTATAGGCTGGTTTAACAAATTAAAGGTTTGATTTAATCTCGGGTAAAGCCAGTTGCCCCAGTCCGTGCGATATTGCGAATGCCGTAAGGACGGATGACTCGTAAGAGCGCTTCGCTCTTTTCTGCATCGCCCGTCATCTGGATAGTGATTGAGCTTGGCGCCACATCGACTACCGTTGCACGGAAAGGCTGGATAATGGCCAAGATTTCTGCACGCTTAGCAACTGGTGCCGATACCTTGATCAAAATAACTTCTCGCTCTAGGTGAGGATGATCTGTAATATCTCGCACCCGAATCACATCAATCTGACGATTAAGCTGCTTGATAATCTGCTCCACTTCATTGAGGGAATTTACATCAATGATAATGGTGATCCGAGAAACATTTTCATCCTCGGTCGCACCTACAGAGATACTTTCGATATTGACCTGACGTCTGGAAAGCACACCAGTGAAGCGATTCAGAACACCCGAACGATTCTGGAGTTTAGCTGTCAACATTCTACGCATGGAACTTCACCCCCAACATCTCATGATTGCTCTTGCCAGCTGGCACCATTGGAAGCACGTGCTCCTTGCGAGAAATATCTACCTCGATAAACATCGGTATATCTTCCTTTAGGACTTCCAAATCTTGAGCAATAGTCTCCGGATTATCAAATTTATAGGATTTGACACCATAAGCCTGAGCCATCAGCTGAAAATCTGGCAAACTGTCAAAGACTGACTCGGAGGTACGACCATCATAGAAGGCTTCCTGCCACTGGCGAACCATACCTAGCGAATGATTATTGAGCATGATGACCTTAATCGGAATCTTGTAGATATTTAGGATGGCCATTTCTTGATTGGTCATCTGGTAGCCGCCGTCTCCAACGAAGAGAACCACTTCCTTATCAGGATTGGCAATCTTTGCTCCAATCGCTGCTGGAACACCAAAGCCCATGGTTCCAAGACCACCAGACGTAACGAGCTGACGCTCGTTGCGATAAGGATAATACTGGGCTGTCCACATTTGGTGCTGGCCAACGTCCGTTACCACAATGGCGTCGCCCTTGGTCAACTCACCCACGCGCTCAATAACAGCCTGAGGTTGGACAACTCGTTCCTTCTTATCATAGGAGCGTACCCGCTCCTTGTCTCGTGTCACCTTTTCTATCCACTTGCTAGTATTGTTGTGCACCTGCTCTTCTTCAAGCAACATTTGCAAAGCTTTCTTGGCATCTCCTACAATAGGAATATCCACGCTGATGATCTTACCAATTTCTGCTGGATCGATATCAATGTGGGCCACTTTAGCGCTTTTAGCAAAGGTTTTAGGATTACCAGTCAGACGGTCATCAAAACGACATCCAATGCTAATCATGAAGTCCGCTTCCGTCATCGCAATATTAGCCGCGAAAGAACCATGCATGCCACCCATACCCAAGAACAAAGGATGATCTGTCGCAATCGTTCCCTGACCCAACAATGAGGTCACTACTGGAATCTGATACCGCTCTGCAAAAGCAACCATCTCCGCTGCTGCCCCTGCATAGCTAATACCACCACCAGAAAGAAGAACAGGTTTTTTAGCCTTGGAAAGCTGTTTAAGAATCTTCTTAATCTGTAATTCATTAGGCTCAATTGTTGGCTGATAGCTTGGCAGATGCAACTGAGTGTCATAGATAAAGTCCGTATCCAGAGCTGAGACATCCTTTGGCAAATCAATGACGACTGGCCCAGGACGACCTGTGGTCGCAATGTGAATGGCCTCCGTAATAATTCTTGGTATGTCTGCCGTCTCCCGTACCTGATAATTGTACTTAGTGATGGGAGTAGTAATACCGACAATGTCGGCTTCTTGAAAGGCATCCTTACCAATGCCTGGTGTCGCTACCTGCCCAGTAAAAACCAAAAGGGGAACGCTGTCACTCATAGCGTCGGCAATCCCAGTAATGGCATTGGTTGCCCCCGGACCACTGGTTACAACAGCCACACCAATTTTCCCAGTAGACTTGGCGTAGCCTTCTGCTTCATGAACACACCCCTGCTCATGGCGACCAAGAATATGGCGGATACCTTTAAAGCTATAAATAGCATCATAGAGGGGCAAGACTGCACCACCAGGATAGCCAAAAATAGTATCAACACCAAGATTCTTCAAGGTTTCCAAGACCAGCTGCGAGCCGGACTTAGGAGTTTCTAATTGGATTCTTTCCATATTTCCCCTTTCATTTATTTACAATTTTCTAAAAATTCAAAAAGCTTTCTACTATGATAACATTTTTGAAAAAAATTGCAAGTATCGCGGATGTTTTTTTTCATTCTGAATGAAAAAGATAAGAAAATCCCGCTAAATCCGAATGTAGCGAGATAACTATTTTATATCCATCCTTGTTCTTGAGCAATTCGGACAGCTTCCGTACGATTGTCTGCTGCTAGCTTGGCCAGGATGGTCGACATATAGTTGCGAATAGTTCCATTTGATAAATAGAGCTTTTCAGCAATTTCTTTATTAGAAAGCCCTGTTGCTGCTGCTTCTAAGACTAGAAGTTCCTGATGGGAGAGGGGATTTTTATGAGTCATCAGCACTTCCATAAGTTCAGGCGAGTATTCTTTTTGCCCAGCCAAGACCGTGTGGATGGTTTTCATCAGATCCGCAATGCTTCGTTCCTTGAGTACATAGGCATCAACATCCGACTTAACCGCTCGCTCAAAATAACCTGGCCGCTTAAAAGTTGTCACAATGATAACCTTGACAGTTGGCTGGTATTCCTTGATCCATTCTAGGACATCCAGCCCTGTCTGATAAGGCATTTCTACATCCAAGATGGCCACATCGACTGGATTGGTCTTGAGTAGCTCAATAGCTTCACGACCATCTGCCGCCTGATAAACAACTTCAACATCCGGCTGCAACTGCAAGAGCTGGCAAAGGGCATCCCGCAGCATACTCTGATCTTCTGCTAATAATATCTTCATCGCTCGTCTCCTTTAATCCTATACGGCAAGCGCACGCGAATAATGGTTGGCTTGTGATTGCTGATGACCTCCACTCTACCATCAAGCCCCTCCAAGCGCTCACGTACCGAATGCAAGTCTTGGCCCGTCACTCGCTTAAAGCCTCGGCCGTCATCTTCAACTTCCAAGATCAAATCTCGATCCTGACTATACAAATCAATCCTGGACTTCTTGGCCTCCGCATGCTTGATAATATTGGTTGCTAATTCCAACAAAATCATACTAATGGTAAACTGTATTTCTGTAGGAATGCTGGCGACATTGAGCTGATTATGAAGCTCCAAGTCAATAGCGCTCATTTCCAGCATAGTTCGGATTGTTGCTAATTCTTCATCCAGCGTCCGCGTCTTGAGATTGTCTACAATCCGTCGAACATCAGCCATGGCCTGCTTACTGATTCGTCGCACTTCCTCCATCTCTTTCTCCGCCTGCTCGTAGGCCTCCATTTGTAGGAATTGCTGGGCCAACTCTGTCTTGACACTGAGCATGGCAAAGGTATGGCCCAGACTATCATGTAAATCCCGTCCGATTCGATTGCGCTCATTTTCCGCTAAGAAAAGATTGAGCTGGGCATTTTGCTTACTTTTTTCTTCCTTGAGCTGTTCAGCAACTTGAATACGATGCAGACCTAGGGTCAAGAAATCCGCAAAGAGAAAGGTCGTTGAGAAAAAGACCAGATAGCCAGTGCTCAATTGATGTTGCAGATACACCCCGACCAGAAGAGCTGGTTGGACAGCTAGGAAACTCCAAAAGCGCCAAGATGTAAAGGAAATTTCCTTGTAATGATAAATTAGAAGATTTGATAAATAAAAAATATACCAAACGAAGCCCCCATTCAGCCAAATGGAAGTATAAAAAATGTAAGCAAGCATGACCCACCAGGACAGCGCCTGGTAGAAAGGCTTTTTCTCTGTGAGTATGGTATAGTAAGCCCCTATAAACAATGCTGTCCAAAGCAAAGTCAAAAGCGGGTATTCACCACTGATGACACCCGCTATTGGAAAGATAATAAAGACCAGAGAAATATGAAACATATGATGTATGTTTTTGAACTTTTCCCACATAGAATTATTTAACCTCAATCCGTTTTTTGAGCTGAAGGACTAAAATGCTAAAGAAAATGGTGTAGACTAGGACGATTAGCATGGCAGAGAGATTCCAGTCATGGTGTTCCAAATAGCCAGAAACCACCTGCATGAGCTGATAGCTTGGCGTTAACTTGCCGATAGATTGCAACCAGTCTGGAAACATAGTCAGTGGAAACCAAAGCCCACCCAAGACTGCTAAAGCCATATAAACGATATTGCCCACAACAGACATGAGCTGAGCACTGGGCAGGAGACTGACCAAGACGCCCATGGCGATAAAGACCATACTGCCAACCAAAAGAATTAGGGCAATCACGAGCCAGTCCATCATGGGCATATTGACTCCACGAACGAAATGTCCAACAGAGAAGACCACGATGATGGAAAGCAGAAAGGTCAACAAAGTACTGAAAAGCTTTGATATATAATATTCTACCATAGAAACGGGCGAATGCTGAATCAATTTTTGCCAGTTATTAGTCTTGTCCGACTGCAAGGTGCTGGGAATACTGAAAAAGGCACTGGACATGATACTAAAAACGGTCATAGAAAAGAGATAGGTATGGAGCACAAGCGTCGGCACATCAGAACCTGACATCATTCCTGAAAAGATCAGATAGAATACGCTGGGTAGCCCGATAGAGAGCAGGTAGTAAGCCGCCTGCCGCTTCATCAAAATCAACTCCATTTTCATTAAACTAACCATATTTTTCATAATGCTGCTCCTTTACTCTTGTGTCGTCTCAAAAATACTATCCAGCAGGGTTCGATTGCGGACTTCGATTTCTTCAATCGTACAGCCATGCTCCTGCAGAATTTGCCAGACCTGACTGGCATCCTTGGTCGCAAAAGATAGAGCCTTTTGCTTGATTTCAATATCTGTTACACCAGCTATCTTTTCCACTATTTCTTTATAGGAAAGGGGCAGGGTGAAGTGTTTTTCCTGCTCTTCCTTGCGCATGGCATAAGGCGTGGTGTCACGGATGAGCTCTCCCTTATGAAGCACCAAAATCCTGTCAGCCGTATGCTCCACTTCTTCAATATAATGGGAAGAATAGACAATGGTCACGCCTTGCTTCTTGAGCTGATCCACAATTTCCCAGAAATGCTGGCGCGTCGAGGTATCCATAGCCGATGTCGGCTCATCCAAGAAGAGAATCTTTGGACGGCCAATCAAGGCTAAGATAAACGAGAAGAGGCGTTTTTGACCACCAGAGAGCTTGGAAGCTAGCTGGTTCTTTTGCTTGTCAGAAAAGCCCAACAAGACATCGATTTCCTCTTCAGACAGGCTATTGGGATAGATAGATCGAAAGAAAGCGAGGAGTTCCTTGACTTTCAAATCCCCCACCACTGTATTTTCCTGAGGCAAAATGGCAACCATCTCTTTCAAACGATTATCCGTTGGCTTTAGCCCCTGAACTAGTGCTTGACCAGAAGTCAGGAATTTATCGCCTAGGAGACAGTCCATCAGAGTTGTTTTGCCAGCTCCGTTGGGGCCAATTAGAGCCACACAATCCCCTTCTTCAATGTCAAAGGAAATGTGACGCAAGATTTCCTTCCCCTGAATGCTTTTAGATAACTTTTTCACTTCAATCAATTTCATGATCTTCCTCCTTAATAAAATCATAGACGAGCGGCCAGATGACAAAGACAACTAGAATCACTCCCCCTACTCCTATATAAAATTGCCGGGGTAGAAATTCCAACAGAAAACCCGGTATCATTTGAAAACACCATACACCCATTGCAACTCCAATGAATAAGATGGACAAGTATTTTTTCATTTCTACTTTCTCCTCTTGCTTAACTTAGCCACTTCCTTTAGGACATAGCTAGCCATTCCCAAGCTAGCAAAAATCTCCCAAGGAAAGCGGTAAAGACCTGCTCCGCTCATTCTCGCCAACTGATAAAACATCATCCCAACAAGACTCAAGACTGCTACCTTTATCAACCATATTTTCATGTAACTACTCCCTATTTCTTCATTTCTTACTTGTATTATAAAACTTCCTGCATCTTCCGACTAGATGATTTTGTCACTAGACCATATGACAAATGTCATGGTTTCTAGGCAGCAAAAAAGACGAGATAACTCGCCTTTATACACTCTTATTCTTCTTTCAAGCCGCCTAATTTCATCCCTAAAATAAACATTGAAGGAGAGGTGTCTTTTATGTCATTAAGTCCCAAGTCTTTAAAGAAAGATAGACTTGCTGCTTTTGCTATATCCATTTTCTCAAAATCCAGATCAACTATGGCCTGTAATTTCTTATCAGCTGTTACGGAGTATTCAATCGTCACTCCTTCCATATTCTTAGCTTCCACATAGTTTGGTTCTGATTCCATTCCTTCTCGAATGATAGCGGTCATTTCCTCTGGGCTCATAGTGGCTGCAGCACCACTAGCTTCTTCTGGCAAATTACTCAGCAGCTCCATTCGAAGTTTCAAGAGTTTGTCTCCTCGATAGGTCACCGTATCACGATGATGAATGCCTTTGAGGTCTCCGACCAAGGTTTTAGAGACAATAGCTGTACTTTCAGAAGAAGCACTCGTAGAGGAGTCACTTGAGCTTGAGCTCGAGCTAGAACTTGTTTTAGCAACTTTTGATTCAGCTGGAACTTTCGGACGATGCTTGCCATATTTTGGAAATACGCAACCTGTCAATAATACAGAAGCAGAAATAACTAGAATAAATAACTTTTTCATAGTACACCTTTTCTTTTTATTTTTTCCAGTATACCATAATGCCACTATCTTGTCTAAATCTTGCATATAAAAAAATCAAAGAGGCTGGGGCAAAAGTCCTAGCCTCTCAATTGTCTTTGGATTGTCGAGCAAAGACGCAGTGGTTGAGTGGGCTCTACTACGCTGATTTCATCAACTTTTACAGCCCTACTCAACTGTGCGGAGGTGGGACGACGAAATCGAATTCTAACGAATGACCGATTTCTGTCCCACTCCCAAATAAATTATTCTACACTGAAAATATATGGATAAACTGGCTGATTTCCTTGGTGGATCTCAACTTCTAGATCTTCATATTCTTCCATCAGATCTTGAGCCAAGCCATTTGCTAATTCCTCGTCACCATCTTCACCGATATAGATGGAAACAATCTCACTGTCTTCATCCAACATCTTCGCAAAGGTTGCTTTTAAAGTTGTTAACATATCTGGATTTGACACAAGGATTTTGCCATCAACCATACCCAAGTTATCATTTTCATGGATTTCGAGGCCATCAATGGTCGTATCACGAACTGCAGTCGTAATGCTACCGCTGACCACGTCGCTCAAGGCAGCTGTCATTCGATCATGGTTCTCTTCGATAGTTTTTCCACTATCAAAGGCCAAAAGGCTTGTCAAACCTTGAGGAAGCGTACGCGTTTCAATCACTGTCGTTGGTTGCTCAAGCACTTCTGCTGCAGATTGAGCCGCCATGAAGATATTTTTATTGTTTGGCAAGAAAATGATATTGCGCGCATTGACCTGATCAACAGCCTTGATAAAGTCCTCTGTAGAAGGGTTCATAGTCTGACCACCAGAAATGATATAGTCCACACCCTGAGCCTTGAAGATTTCAGCAAGGCCCTCACCAGCTACTACGGCGATAATAGCGTATTCTTTTTCTTCAGCTGGCTTGGTAGCTTTTTCTTCCTTCTCAAGCTGGGCTTCGTGCTGGTTACGCATGTTGTCCACTTTTACCTTGACAAGGCTACCATACTTCAATCCTTCTTGCATAACAAGACCTGGATCTTCTGTATGGACATGCACTTTCACGATTTCATCATCATTAACTACCAGCAAGGAATCCCCAAGCTCATTCAAATAATTACGGAATTCATCATAGTCAAAGTCCTTGACATAGGTTGGTCCTTGCTTCAAAGCCACCATGATTTCTGTACAATAACCAAAAGTGATGTCTTCTGTCGCCACATGGCCTGCTACAGATTTGTGGTGTTCAGCATTGATCATCTCAGTCATCGTAGCCGGAGTCGCTTGGAAATCTTCTGATGCGATATATTCGCCAGTCAGGGCAGAAAGGAAGCCTTCATAGATAAAGACCAAACCTTGACCACCAGAGTCCACAACACCAACTTCCTTGAGAACTGGCAACATATCTGGCGTTTTAGCAAGGGCAGCCTTTGCTCCTTCAAGAGCCGCTTTCATAACTTCGACAGCATCATTTGTCGCTTCAGCTTTCTTTTTAGCACCGATGGCCGCACCACGAGAAACAGTCAGAATTGTTCCCTCAACTGGCTTCATAACAGCCTTATAGGCTACTTCTACACCAGACTGGAAGGCAAGAGCCAAAGCTTGTCCATCAAGCTCATCTTTTCCTTTTACGCTTTGTGAAAAACCACGGAAGAGCTGTGACGTGATAACACCAGAGTTCCCACGCGCACCCATCAAGAGTCCCTTGGCAAAGATAGCGGCCACTTCACCAACTGTTGAAGCTGACTTATCAGCTACTTCTTTGGCACCATTTTCAATGGTCATGCCCATATTCGTTCCTGTGTCACCATCTGGAACTGGGAAAACATTTAAAGAATTGACATATTCAGCCTGTTTATTTAAACGAGTTGATGCCGCCTGCACCATTTCTTGAAATAAACTAGTAGTAATATTTGACACGATTATTCTCCTACAACTTTAATATTTTGGATATAGACATTCACTGTGTGGGCAGTGATCCCAAGTTGATTTTCCAAACTAAACTTAACGCGTTCTTGGATATTTTTGGAAACTTCACTGATTTTAATGCCGTAGCTCAAAACGGTATAAACATCAACTGCAATACCACCATCCTCAGACGTTTTTACTACCACACCCTTGGCATAGTTTTCTTTACCCAAAAGAGCTTGAAAGTTATCTTTAATTGCATTTTTGCTGGCCATTCCAACCACACCAAAAATTTCGGTTGCTGCGCCGCCAACGATTGTTGCAATCACGTCATCAGTCAGCTCAATTTGACCATCTTTTGTATTGATTTTTACAGTCATCACTTGTACCTCAAAAGTATTTTATAGTTTATTTTACCATATTTTAGACAGGGTGTAAAAGAGGAAGGACAGAAATAAACTGTCTAGTCTGAAAATTCAACAACAAAAAAGGGAAGGAATAAATCTTTCCAATCCCTTTCATGTATTAAACGCGTTCAACTTTACCTGACTTAAGCGCGCGAGCTGAAGCCCAAACTTTTTTAGGTTTTCCGTCGATCAAAACAGTAACTTTTTGAAGATTTGGTTTAACAGCGCGTTTTGTTTGGTTCATCGCGTGAGAGCGGTTGTTTCCAGATACAGTCTTACGACCTGTAAAGTAACATACTTTAGCCATTAGTGTGTTTCCTCCTATTAGATCTAATATTACGGATGTGCTAGCACCACATACCGTACTATATTATCAAAAAACTTAGCTTTTGGCAAGTAAATTTTCCCAAACTTTGCAATTTCTGACCAATAATCCGTTTTCTTAAATGTAAACAATCTTCAAAGATCCAAAGGCGACGTTACCGCGCACATATAAAGTCTTGTCTTTCTCATTGACATTATGCGGATTGACCACTGTACCGAAAGCATTGTCCACATTTAGCTCTACTCGCCAGTTGCTTGGAATGTAAAGCACTGCACTACCGAAAGATACTTCCACATCAAAACTAGCAGAATCACCTAAAATTCTAGCATTATCAAAATAGATGGCCGCACTGCCAAAAGCACACTCTACTTTATCATGGATAAAATTATCCGAGTTGATATAGCGAGTCCCACTACCAAAGGAAATCTCTCCTTCCTTTGTAGACAAGCCTTTGCCAGACAAATAACGGACACCCCAGATTCTTCTCGGCTTAAAAATCATGTTAAGACCAATGCAGGCCAAAATGCCACCCATGATCAAGGTGCCTGTGGAGATAGCCAAAAAGTGATAGGCAGAATTGGCAATCATCAGAGCAATAATCGCCATAATCAAACCAGTCCCAAAATCTCGCTCCAAGAAATTTTCCAAAGCAAAATATGCAAACATGCCGACCAAAAGCAGGGGCCAGATATTAAAATTGAACATAGGAATACCAAAGTTTCCCTGAAGCAAAATCCAGCCGGCTAAAACCAAAAAACCGACGCCTAGAATTGTTTTTTTCATGATGATTACCTCACTTCACTTAACTTTTCTTTTAGTAGTTGATAATAATGCCTTGAAACATGCACTTTCTTATGTGTCTCAGAAAACTGGACGGAACTGGTACCTGAGAAAGACTTTTCTAGAGAATAAATCGCCCTAACATTAGCAATGGTTGATTTGGAAATTCTGCAAAAATAGCGGGGCAGTAATTCCTCTAGCTCATAGAGTTTCAACTTGACCTCATAGGCATCATCGCGCGCGTGGGCAAAGATTTTGGCTCCGTCGGTCTCGAAAAAGAGAATCTCTGCTAAATCTACAAAATACTCACTATTTTCCTTATAAAAGAGAATAGCTGGAGCAGTCGCTTCATTCAAAGCATCTTGAATCTTCTGAATCCTCTCATCAATCCGCGATACTCGAATCACCAATTCTGTATCAGCCAAACGATCGTCTAGCTCAATCCGAATCTTCATAAGCACTCCTCCCCTCTTTCTATCTTCATTATAACAATTTCTTGAAAAGAAACAAGGGACTTTCAGTAAGTGGTCAATTTGGAGCAGTAAGTGGTTATTTTAAAAGATTAAAATGAAATCAAAAATCTTGAATTTTCCCAGCATAAGGCTTCAAAGAAATTAATCATTACCCATTTTTATCAACACGACAATACTGATTTACTACTATTTCTATGATCATAAGCTCTCTATCCAGCCTAACAATGGATAAACCAGGTATGAACAATTCTAACGCTCCTTCTCAAACCACACTTGGCTATTTCGCTTAGTTTTAGATAAAAACTAAAACCTATTCTCCATACTGGCTTACGTCTCATTTGACAATTTTTTCCGTTTTGATATAATGGACGCTAAGGAGGTATCGTATGTCAAAACAAAAAATTAATCGTTTTGTCGGATCTATTGGAGCTTTTATTGGAATTCTTGTATTCGTCGCTTATATTCCACAAATTATCGCAAACTTACAAGGATCCAAAGCTCAACCTTTCCAACCACTATTCGCAGCAGTTTCTTGCCTGATTTGGGTTATCTACGGTTGGACAAAAGAACCTAAAAAAGACTGGATCCTCATTATTCCCAATGCTGCGGGGGTGATATTAGGTGGCCTAACTTTTCTTACTTCTTTATAAGAATTATATAAACAAAACCAGCAACCCCATAAAAAAGGTGCTGGTTTTCTTTCTGCCGATTGCAGGGATCGAACCTGTGACCTACGCGTTACGAGTGCGTTGCTCTACCAACTGAGCTAAATCGGCCTCTACCTGTCTCCTATTCTAGCACTCTGAACGATTTTGTCAAGTGCTATTACAGTTTGGAAACTCGAATGAAGTGAAATATTCTACTTAGGAATATACAGCTTCCATATTTAAAACAAGTTCCAGAAAACTTTATTTTTCGAGATAAAGCTATTGATGTAGCTGCTGAATTGTTTTATAATAGCTTGAATTCAAAAAAAGTGAGGGATCTTATGAAATTCTATTCATATGACTATGTACTGAGTCAGATTAGCCAGCAGAATTGGGTGATGGTGATTGTATCCACCTGCTTGGTTTTGGTGACAGGATTTTTCGCCTTTAAGGCCTATAAAGATAGACGAGGAAGTAAGTTCCGTGAACTATCCATTATTTCTATTTTGACCCTAGTAGCCACTGTTTTGATTAGTATTACGAATTTCCAAAGTAATCAATCAAATGACAATCAATTCCGTAGCTCCTTGCATTTTATTGAGGTTGTCTCAAAAGAATTAGGCGTTGAAAAGGAAGAAGTCTACGTCAATACTTCAGCTACGACAGATGGCGCAATTATCAAGGTTGGCAAGCAATTCTACCGCGCTATTAGCGGAACCGACCAAGATAGCTATTTATTAGAAAAAATGGAACTGTACAAATCAGACGTTGAACTTGTGGAGGTTGAAAAATAATGAGCTTTTTTATTACAATTGCAATTAAGTTAGCTTTGGGACTTGTTTCCCTCGTTTTTGTCATCAATGTGACAGGTAAAGGAAATTTAGCACCAAGCTCTGCAACAGACCAAGTACAAAACTTTGTTCTCGGTGGCATTATCGGCGGGGTCATCTACAATAGCTCCATTACTATCCTTCAATATGCAATCATCCTAATCATCTGGACTATTCTGATTTTGCTCTTAAAATGGCTGAACACCAATGTTTCCTACATCAAGCATCTGATTGATGGGAAACCAACTATTATCATCAAAAACGGAAAACTAGATCCTGAAGCCTGCCGTTCAAAAGGTCTATCCGCATCAGATGTCGCTTTGAAATTACGCTCCCAAGGAGTCTTCCAACTGAAAGAAGTCAAAAGAGCTGTCATCGAGCAAAATGGCCAATTGATTATCGTAAGAATTGGTGATGAAAATCCGAAATATCCGATTATTACAGATGGAGTTGTCCAACTTGAAATCTTAGAAACTATCGGCAAGTCAGAAGAATGGTTGATGTCCGAATTACAAAAAGAAGGCTTTGAAAATGTCTCCGATATCTTCATTGCAGAGTATGACAAGGGCGAAATTAATGTCGTGACCTATTAAAAATTATTTGTCATTTCGTAGCAATTATTTGCTTTTTCTTCGTAAAGAGTCTATACTGTATCTATTATCTCGCTTGAATGAGTATCAAACCGCATCCAACTTAGATAATACACTAAATAAACGGAGGAAATTTCCATGTCAATCGAAGAAAAATTCAACCAAGCTAAAGGTTCTCTCAAAGAAGGTTTCGGTAAGCTTACTGGCGATACAAAAACTCAAGCAGAAGGCACTGCTGAAAAACTAGCTTCAAAAGCGAAAGAAGTTGCTGAAGACGCAAAAGGCGCTGTTGAAGGTGCTATCGAAGGCGTTAAAAACATTATCAAAAAAGACGAAGAATAATCAGCGTCTATCGTTCTTATAGAAAAAACACTCTTATCCTATGCTTCTAGCAGAACTAGGGATGAGGGTGTTTTTCTATATTGCTAAGGCGTTGATTTTCAGAAGAGAACAAAAGCATCTCATGAATATCAAACTGAAACAAACAGGAGCCATGTTAACAAAACAAGAATTATCTGGGATATCACTGCTATATAATGACTTATTAGATAAATTTAATTCTAGTAATATTTCAAGGTTTTACTACAATGAATTTATTGCTTATTGTTCATTACCTGTTTTGTAATTTTAGCCGCAATACAAACTCTTCCTATTTTTTATCATACTTCTTCATTATTTCATCAAAAATCGTATCATTTAGCCAGTTACTGAAATTAGAATTATTTGTCCATTGACCGAAGAGCTCCATATTGTCCTGCATAATTTTACGAAGGACTTCTCTTAGCGCTGTTTCGTACTCTCGTTTGATATTTTCAAGATCAGAATTGTTCAGAGCGTTTCTAAACTTTTCATTCTTCATCACCATCTCTGGTAGTTCTTTAATTTGACGAGCAACATTATCCTTGTCTTGCCAATCGATATTGCCAAAGATGTCATTAAAAGTTGCAACGATATTTTCAAGTGAATCTAGCTCTAATTGCCCTTTCTTACCAGTACCAATTCCTAATCCTTCAACTGTCCCATCTTCATCTTCTAAGATAATATCCATTGTTTTTTTCTTTTCCAGACGGTAACTTTCCAGATCAATGGAATCCAAGATACCCTGTGAGAAATCCTCTCCTTTAGGTGCTGGTAGCCGATGGATTAACTGCTCGAAGAAAATAACTTTCTTTTCCCATTCCAATTGACCAATCGGCAGAATAGATGCCAGAAAATTGTAGGTTCTAATGAAAGATTTAACGCCACTCTTGAATACCACTTGCTCTTCCTCAGTTAATGCATTATATCGTCCTACAACTGTATCAATGATATTATCAATCATATTTCTTGAATGATTTTTTAAGAATAGTTCTACAACTTTATCTACTTCATCCTCTTCATAAACATACATTCCATCAAGTGTACCTAACAAATTATAAAGTTTGTTTGGGTCAGTTTCTTCTTCCAATTTCGTTTCACGATAATAAGGTTGGAAAGCTTCTTGAATATGTTCTGGTTTGTTTGCAAAGTCAATCACACATGTATCAATTTTATATTTAGCACTTCTATTCAGACGAGATAATGTTTGAACAGCCTTTACGTCATTTAACACCTTGTCAACATACATAGTATGAAGAAGTGGCTCATCATATCCTGTTTGATATTTATCCGCAACAATCAAGAATTTATACTTATCTTCTTTGAATCGTTCTGGTGTTTCTTTATCCGAAAATCCATTCAGACTTGTTTCTGTAACGACCTTACCTTTGTACTCTTTTTCTCCTGAAAAAGCAATTACTGCCTCAAAACCAGTGTTTGAACGTTTCAATATATCGCTAATAATATTATAGTACTCAATAGCACGAAGAATACTCTGCGTTATAATCATCGCTTTTGCTTTCCCATTTATTTTTGGAGCAACCGTAGTCAGAAAATGTTTGACCATTACTTCTGCTTTTTCTCGAATTGGAAACTCTTGCCCCTCAACATAGTTTCTGATTTTATATTGAGATTTCTTTTTATCAAAATCAGGATTGCTTTCTATAGTTTTATAGACCTTATAATAGTTTTCATAATGCGTATAGTTTTTTAAAACATCTAAAATAAAACCTTCTTCAATCGCTTGTTTCATAGAGTAGAGATCAAAGACACTGCCAAACATTTCAATTGTTTTAGCTTTTGGAGTTGCTGTAAAGGCAAAGAAGCTCGCATTCTCAGGCATCTTTCTTGCTTCAATGAATTCATTCAAATGATCTTCCATATCTTTATCATCTGTCGAAAGGCCTCCTGAGACTGCCATATTGAGAGAAGCAGCAGCTTTACCACTTTGAGAAGAATGAGCTTCATCAATGATAATCGCAAAGTTTCTTCCTTGTAAGTCTGTTCCAATCTTCTCTAGGAGATAAGGAAACTTTTGCACAGTGGTAATGATGATTTTTTTACCATCCGTCAGAAGGTTTTTCAAATCCGTCGATGAATTAGCATGACCAACAATACTCTTCTCATCAATAAACTTACGAATATTCGCTTCAATTTGCTTATCTAAATTCAATCGGTCTGTCACAACAATCACAGAGTCAAAAGCCTTCTTATCATTATAGCTCACTTCTACAAGACGATAAGCAAGCCAAGTGATGGAATTACTCTTTCCACTGCCAGCACTATGTTGAATCAAATAACGGTTCCCAACACCATGCTCTTTTACATCCTCTACCAATCGAGTCACTGCTCGATACTGATGATAACGTGGAAAAATCAGTGCCTCAGTATGTTTAACTTTATCCACTGAAATATAAGCGAAGTCACGAATGAGACTTGTTAATGTCTCTTTCTTTAAGAACTCTTTCCAAAGATAGTCTGTCATAGTCCCTGATGGATTAACAGGATTCCCAGACCCTCCAGCTTCTGTCCCTTTGTTAAAAGGCATGAAACGAGTATTTTGGCCATCTATTCTGGTCGTAAAGCTGATGAAGTTCTCATCAACTGCAAAATGTGCCATACATCGTTTAAAGGTAAATAATGTTTCCTTAGCATCACGGTCATTCTTGTATTGTTCTTCAGCGTCTTTATATGTCCATCCTGAGCTAGAGGCACGACTCTTAAGCTCCATTGTCATAATTGGCAAACCATTGATCATAATCGCTAGATCCAACTCCAACCCTCGATTCTTGTCAGAATAAGTCAGTTGGTTAGTGACAGCAAAAATATTAGTCTTAAACTCTTCGTATGAGCTTGGTCGCTTGGGATCTAATGCATGATAAAAGATAATCGTCCCTGATGAAGGGTAACACTTAATTCCGTTTTTAAGGACAGATACAATTCCTTCCTTCCGAATTTTATGATCGAGTTGCTTAAAGAATTTATCCTTACCAGCTACTGTATCGAGAGATAAAATATCATACTCACTTGGTTGTGATTTCTGAATGAACTCTAACAACCTCACTTCATCAAATGCATACTGGCGATTATAAGCACCTTTCATCTCATTATTATCAATATAAATATACCCGTTCTCATCTTTAAGATAACCAATGATATTGGTTTCTAACTCTTCTTCCATTTTTGTATCCTGTATTCCCATAAAAGGCACCTCCTATTCTTTTATTTCTTCTTCATCTGTTGAGATATCAACGTCTACTTTTTCATAAGATGGAATGACAACGCTACGGACATCTATCTTACCGGTCACCACTTCTGAAATGAGAGCGTGTTTGAAACTATTCAATTCTCCGATAATTGAATTACAGATATCAATGTTTCTTTTAACTATGCTTAACTTTTTTTCAATTCTCTCTACAATTTTCTTTTGTTCATTTAATGACACTACCGGAATTTTAATAGATTTTAAATCATTACTCTTAAATCTATATACTTTTATACCAGTTGATGCCTTTTTAAGTAATAAGGCATCTTTTTTTAAGCAATAGAACAAATACTTGGGATCAATCCCTTCTTTAGGTTTTATAAGTAATTGCTCTCCACCTATAAGACCTTTTTCATCTCTATCATAGAATGCAAAATGCCCTAAATCTTCAATAGTCTCGGACGTATAAACTGCAATAATATCGTTTCTATCAACTATTTGAGACGATTTGTAAAATTCATCATTTACATAAAAATTATAATTGCTATCTATAGTGTCAACTTTATACACCTTCCCATACTGTAATGCTACATATGTTCCCTTAGATAACAAATCATCTTTTGTAAAGGTTGAATTACCTCTAACTATATTTACATACTTCCTAATACTTTCTTCTTTCATATTTGAAGAGTTAAAAGAGATTATCTTTTCAAAAAGTCGATTAAGTTTTTCTATCTTCTCCTTCTCCACAATAATCAACCGATCAATCTCATTGATTTTCCAGTCTAGATAATCAGCAATTTGCTTCTGTTCTACTAATGGGGGGATAAGTAAGAGCCGCGTTTTTAACATATCCCAAGATATTCTCATGCGAACTGTGAAAAGGCGACCATCCTCTGATTCAGACATTTGAATACCTTTCCCTAACCCAACTAAACTTCTTTGAAAATTATAAGTTCTTAAAACATACTCCATGTATCTAGTAGAAAATAGGTCAAAATTTTGATTTACCAAAGGATAGTATACCGGACTCACTGCACCTAAATAATTGGAAATACCTACTGACCCAGCCACAATATTCATACAGTTAACTAAAATATCTCCGGGATAACAAACATTATAATTTCGTAGGTCTTCTTTCGGTTTATTACCTCCTTTTTCTTTTTTCTCAGAATAGGGTGAAACCCCATACTTCGCACTTAACGAAAGAACCTCTTGTGTGACTATTGGATTATTTTTCTCTTTTCTAAGATTAAATATCCGACTAATTCGGCCAAGTTCCCAATGTTCCGGAACTTTCTCCAGCCAAGGTAAATCAACTTTCTTATACCGTTCGTACTTATTCATACAATCCCTCCAAGATGCTTGCCATCATGCCATCTGATTGTTTTACTAATTCTTTGATTCGAGTAATAATGGTTTCGATACTTTCTAATTGTTTTGGTTTGTAGAAGTACTTGGTGAAGTTTATCTCATAACCAATTTGTGTCTTATCTGTATTGACAAAAGCATCTGGATAATATGGTAGCACCTCTTGGGCAATAAAAGCATCTATACCGCCTTCATAGGTCAGTGGGATGTTTTCTATATCGGTCAAATTCGTATTAATGATAACATTACCTTTACTGTCTGTTTGTATCTCCGCTTTTTCATCAATGATAAGTATATTGTCTAACATGCCTGTTGATTGTGCCTTTGTTAAGCTAGCACCTTTGAGGTTATAGGCTTTAAGAGCTTTAGTGAATTGCTCCTTGAATTTAGCATAGTCAAGGTAAAGTTCTTCTCGCTCAAGAGATTTTAACACATCCAAGTATGCTTTGATGTTCTCGGTATTTTTGAGTTCTGTTAGAGCACCTTTCGTGTATTTAAGTCCACTGATGGCTAGTTTTGTCTTATCAACGTTACTGTCTAAGGCACCAACTTCAGTTAAGATTGCTTCTAACTGTTCAAGATTTACTTGATTGCAAAGAACAGCTTGTCTAAGTGGACGCTCCACTGTCACCTTGTAGTAACCGAAGTCTTCGTTATTGAATATTTTTGAATGCTCGCTTTCTTTAAAATTTAGGTATTCATCAAGAATGAATTTACGATTCTCGTCTGATAGTTCACAGTTTTTCTTACCAAGATTTTTAGGTAAGGGACTCTTTATACTGCTAGCATCAATTAGTTGGATTTTACCTTTACGTTTTTCTTCTTTACGATTGCTGAGAATCCAGACATGCGTTGTAATTGGTGTGTTATAGAATATGTTCTCTGGTAACTGAATAATCGCTTCGATAAGATCTTCTTCAATCATATAGCGACGGGCATTACTCGCCCCACTGCCTGCATCACCTGTAAAAAGGGCTGAACCGTTATGTACTTCGAGAATGCGAGATCCTAATGCTGTCTCTTTCATCTTAGATATATTGTTTAACAAGAATAGTAACTGTCCATCACTGACGTCTGGAAGCATACGAAAATCTTCTTGTTCTTTATAAGATTTGACAAAACGTGAATCCATCACTCTTTTTTTAGCTTTATCATCTGTCCCCCCACCTAGGATGGTAAGATCTGTTTTCCAGTTCTTCCCATATGGTGGATTTGATAGCATAAAGTCAAAATGCTCTCCCGAAGTTTGGTCATAAGATAGGGTTGAACCATAGAAGACTTTATTTGCATTAGTGTCCCCACCCTTGATCAGCAAGTCAGCTTTAGAGATAGCATAAGTTTCTGGATTGACCTCTTGTCCAAACATGTGAATTGAGAGAGACTTACCTGCTTCTTGAGCAAAAGTCTGAAGTTTTTCTTCTGCTACTGTAGCCATTCCAAGTGTTCCACAGGCCCCATCATAGATAGAATATGTCCCATCTTTCAACTTATCAAGAATCGGTACAACAGCGATATCAGCCATCAATTCAATAACATCACGAGGAGTGAAGTGCTCTCCTGCTTCTTCGTTATTTTCCTCGTTAAACTTACGAATCAACTCTTCAAAAAGTGTTCCCATAGCATGGTTATCTAACCCTTTTTTTATCACTTCACCCTGTGAATTCACCTCATCATAAGGACTAAGATTCAATTCAGACGATGTAAATTTTTCAATGACAGAACCTAAGATGCCTGCTTCCGTCATCTTAGTTAGCTGATTATTGAAGTCAAACTTTTGTAAGATCTCCTTTACGTTTTCTGAGAACCCATTCAAATATTCTTCAAAATTCTTCTTAAGATTTTGACGGTTTGTTTCGTGCTTTAAATCTTTCAACTGAAATTGTGATGTGTTGTAGAATGGCATGTTCACAGCTGTTGCCAATGTTTTTTCAACATCCCACCCTTCTTTTTCTGCTGTCTCTTTAACTTTCATAATATTCGCTTTTTCTTTTTCGATAATAGTATCAAAACGGCGAATAACAGTCATCGGAAGAATAACATCACGGTATTTCCCTCGAACGTAGACATCTCGCAAACAATCATCTGCAACAGACCAGATGAAACTAACAAGTTTATTGTACTCCAATGCACTATATGAATTATCCATTTAATTATCCTCCAAAATAAATTTTTCAATCGTAATGATATCTCCAATATCACTGTCTAGTTCCCTACAAATTTTTCCAAGAACTACTAGAGAAACAGACTCCCCTTTTACCATTTTTGAAATCGTTGTTGGTGAGATCCCAGTTATATCCATTAGATCTTTCTTTTTCATATTTTATCAATTAATATTTTCCACAACCCATTGTAATTAAACTTCATTATTAAAACTCCTAGCTCCATATTCGTGTAGTTTAACTATATAATATCATAATTTAATATTCATTACTCAATAAAAAATAGAGCAACTCTAAGACTGCAATCTCAACATCCCAACAGTCGAGTCTTCTAACAAATTTCCTTTTGGATTTTTGCGGACACAAAATCCAACTCATTTTTACGAAATATATCCTTGTCAGAAATGAAGGAGATTAACGTCGAACTCAAGTTCAAAAAAACTTCATCAATAGAGTAGGTATAAATATCTTTTGGTCTACCTTAATCATTTAGAACCTTTTGTCTCTACTTATTAATCTTGATATACTAATCCATCTGTGGTGGTGCAACACCTGTCACTCTTGTCCAGTCTTCAATATAGCAAGCAGATTCGGGAATTATTGACACTTTTTACATTTTCGCATGTTAGATTTTCCAAAGGCCTTCTTAAACATAGTATACGATATATAATAGTAGGCTGCTTAATTACCTACTCAGCTCATAAAAAAAGAGACGTTTTTAGATAATGCACGCCTCTCTACACATTCAGCACTAACATAGAACAACTTCATATTGAAAAGGCATGTAAATGAATAACCACAGTTCCCTATAAACTAATCCTCCAAAGGCATGAAATTTCCCACAATCAGACCGATGATACGAGGCTCATCTTCGTAAGGAGCTAGCATATCCGTATACTTAGGATTGATAGAAACTAACCGTAAACCTTCCTCTTCACGGTAGACACGTTTGATATAAGTCTTACCATTCCAAACAACCGCATAGACAGCTCCATCATAATCAAAACCCGTTTCTCGAATCAGGGCGACAGAACCATTTTTATACTTGGGCTCCATGGAATCCCTTGATACCCAAAAAGCAAAGTCGTGAGCCAATTCTTCGGTGAAATAAACCGTGTCATAGTTTTTATCATCGTAGATAGCAGATTCAATACCAGCAGACATTTCTTCGTAAACACAGTATGCAATCCGTTTTTCTGCGATAGAAACAATTCTTCTCTGCTCGCTCTCTGCTAAAGCTTTAACATAGTGAGTTGCCTTTTCTTTGTTTTCAGGAGACAAAGTATTGTAATAACGCACAATATCAATCTCAGTAAAATAGCCTTTAGGCACTTTCAATAATTTCTCCAGCAAAGCAACCTTTTCAGTAGATGGTTCTTTTACCCCACGTTCCCAATTCGATACCGCTGGAATGGAAATCCCTAGCTTATCTGTCAGATCAAACTGTGTCATTTTTAACTTTTTACGCCTTGCTTTTAATTTCTCTGGTTGATACATTCTCTAGCCTCAAATCAATAATAATTTAAATTATTCTTTCTTTTTGGCTTGCTCTTCAGATAATTTATTCTTATCCCAAGCATAAGCAATACTTTTTCCTCTGTTATATAGTAACCAAACCTTGATATACTTTGCCTTATTTGTAATCTCTGACCAAATCTCTTGATTCAATAGTTCAGACACTTCTTCACTGGTTACAATACTACTCTTGCTCAATTTCTGAATAACTACATCAACAGGGGAGGGTCAATACTGATTAAAGTCATCCGCAATTTGATCTTTTATCTTATGAAAACAATGATGAATAGTGGCATTTTGACCATCAATGTACTCATCGACTACTCGTCTAATTTCTGTTTCCAATTCAAGATGATATTCCCTTAGCAGGTCAATAAGACGGTACGTAAGAGCCTCTTTAGACACTCCCAATGAGACATGGACTTCCTCAAAAGTATAGCAAGCATAATAAATTTTAGAAAGAAGAACAATATCAGGCATAAGGATAAATGCCGAAAAAATGTTAGCTTCCCGTTCAATATAACTATCCTGATTATCTACTGACTCAGAATAATACCACTTTCATGTTTTAAAAGAAAGTGTCCCAGCTCATGGCAAAGCGTAAAATTTTGTTTCGTAATAGAATTCTCCTGTTCATATGAAATACTAACACCTAGTTCATCAATTATTGTCAATCCCTCTATCTTTCGATCTGAAAAGTGGCGGGGAATCACCAAAATTCCTTTTTCACTCACATAATAATCAAAGAAAAAACGAAAGGTGTATTTCAATAAGGGAATACCCTGATTCTTCATCAACTGATAAAGAAATTGCTTGGCTTTTTCTTTAGCATTTACATACAAATCTTCCAACTTGTACCTCCTCTATTCTTTGGAAATACAAAATTTAACCAAATTAGTTAAATGTATTATATAAAAAGAGTAGACAAATGTCTACTTATAATGGTTCTATACATTTATTTCTCGACTTTTTTAAATGCCTTTAAAAATAATTCACTATTTTCTAACAAAGAAATAAATCTCTTATAAAAAGGTAGAATACACGAATTATTCGAATATACTTCCATTGCCGATTTTTTCAATCTCCTTACAATGCTGACTAAAGTATCAACTCCGCTAATTTCTAATGTTTCTTTAAAAAGAACCATCTTTTCTTCAATAATTTCTGTCATCATTTCAGAGTATCTTTTAGACAATTCAAGACATTCAAATGTTTCCTTAACTTTTCTATACAATTCTCTATCTTCAATTAACTCTTCTGAAATTAATTGATATTTCGGAATCATAAAAAGTTTTTCTTCCCCATTCGAAAAATCAATATATGAATTCTTATCACTAGTATCAATTACAATATTACATATTATAAAATCAACATCAACAAAATCATTAAAATAAGGATGATATGCTTGTCCTATAGATGATTTTTTTATTACACTTTGAACAACTTGGTAATAAATTCGCAGGAGTTATAGTTAAATAATCATATTCAGACTTGGGTAAAAAATGATCTAACTCATCATTACCATGCCTTTTTTCACAATAAATACATTTTCTGTTTGATATATTTAATAATTTTTCTACAAACTCGCTAGTTGTTGCTGATCCTCTAAACTTATCGTATAGCGCCTTATAGGCATCGTTACTTAACTTATCAGCTATGTTGTTGTGCTTTATATATTGTCCCAATTGATCCACATTTTTAGTATGAGATTCCATATTAGACATAAAATCCGCTTCAGCTCTAATTAAAATAGTTTTAGCACAGTTGAAAGTACTCCTAGCATAAAGGATATCCTCCTCACTTCTATTTTTTTGATTTAATAGATGGAACCAAGGTATCTTCTCTATAGGAAGAAATTAAGCTATCAAAAAATCAGCAATCCGAAAATCAGGGGGCAATACGGTTCTCAATCCTGACTCCTTTCATTATATAATTTTGTTACGAGTAATTTAAGCCCCAAAGTTCCAAGTTGATTGTCAAATTGAGAAATTATATCTTCTAATGTTGCATCGGGATTCCCAGCGACATATTTATCTATGATATTGATAAAGCCAGATTGATCTGACTCAAGACCAAAAACTTCAGACATTAAAGTACTAATATTTTGAGCAAATGTCTCCTTTGATAAACGAGATGCCACAAGATTTTCACCTCTTCTATCTAACTTATATATACAATTATTAGGTATACAACACATAGATTCAAAACTTAATGGGAATATCTTATTTAAAGATTTTTATAAGAAAATCTGGTTAGAGCCCTACAAAGCAGGTCAAACCACTACTACACTAAAACCTCCTACTAAAGCTACTGTTTTTCAAACAGAGAGTATTTTTAGATTACATATTCTTCCGATATTAGGGAAATACTCGTTAGAGCATTTAATAAATAATAAACAACTCGTTCTGTCACTCCTTACTCCCAAAGCAAATAGTTATGCTAATTTCAAGGTCATTAGGAGCTATGTAAATTCTGTTTTCGATTGGGCTGAGGAGCTTGAGTATATTCCATCAAATAAACTCCGAAAGACAATTAGTAGAATTAAAGCAAATAAAAAAATTCTCCTTAAAGAGAGTAAACGTGAAGAAGATCTTTCTCTCGATAAAGAGGAACTAAAATTATGGTTACAAGCTTTTGACACTGATTTAAAGGAAGGAATCATTGACCTAAAAGATTACACTCTCTTTTATACTACCTTCTTCTTATCTGACCGAAAATCAGAAAGTTATGCTTTGCAATGGAAACACATCAACTTTTCCACCGGAGAAATACTTATAGAACAAGCTTTAGATCGTTTTGGTAATGTAAAATCAACTAAAGGAAATAAAAAAACTCTTTTTATAGCACCAACTGAATTAATGGATCTTCTAGCAAATTGGAAAGTTAAGCAACAAGAAGAGCTCAAACTTTTCGGACTGAAGCAAACACAAAAACAGTTTGTTTTTACATATAATGATCGTACTAATAATATTAATCTTCCTCTCCATACAGACTATCTGAACTATAGAATGAAATCAGTTAGACGAAGACATCCCGAATTAGCACCAGCTTCACCACACAAACTAAGACATACTGGTGCTACTCTTGCTAAACAAGCAGGTATTTCTCTTGATGCCATTTCAGAAGCTCTTACTCATAGTGATAAAGAAATTACAAAAACTTACGTTAATACCAAAGATAAAGTCAATCAGACTGTAGGTGAAATTGCGTTTCGTAGTTTAAAAAATTGATGGGGTGAATATGGGGTGAATTTTGGGGTGAACTTTGATTTTTTGAAACAAAAAAAGACATCCAAGAGTAAATTCTTGAATGTCTGTAAACGTTGATATAATCGTATTGATTAACGTTTACTAAATTGTGAAGCTTTACGGGCTTTCTTAAGACCTGGTTTGAAAGATTTTTCTTTGAATAAATTTCAAAAGCTTGTAATATCAATGTTTCCACAAGTTTTCAAAAACTAAAAATTTCATCCAACTCCAACTAATTTCATCTGAATGGTGTGAACTTTATCCTAAAAATACACGAATTGAGCTGATAAATGCTAAAAGTTCACACCATTAGTCAAATTATTTTTTGTTACATACATTTTTTAGATGATAGACCTCCTAATTTATTTCTTATAGCGTTTGAGCAAACCTCCGTTATCAGAAAACAACCAGAAAGAAAAACCGCAAAATTAATATTTTCTTTCTGGTTGTTTTTTTATAAATTGAATTTGCAGTAAAATACTTTACTCATTTACACTATCCCTTTCTTCTATGTACTTTCTTTCATCTAAAGAAAAACCTCGTATTCATCAATTTTATTTTGTTATAGGTAAGAAAGAAGAACAAACAAGAAAAACACGGCATAAAAACCTATTCAGTTCATCGTCCTCAATCCTTGTCTGCTTCATTTTCTTTTACGAGATCTTTTTGCGAATCCTTTTCAGAGAGTTTTTGATCGATATACTTGTTAATGGTTTCATAAAATTCCTTGGTCGCTTCACTATCTAATTTTGTCGAATTATGGACTTGATTGACTTTCAATTGAACAGATTGAATACCGTAAGAGGCTTGTTTTTGGCGAATTGTTTCTAATTCTTCTTCTGAAATAGGATCTCCAACGACCGTCAAGACCAATTCATTATTCCTTGACTTGTAGACTTGATTTATGACCGTATGATTGGCGAACTCTTTTCCTACAAACTGTTTGATCCCTTCTTTTCGCGCTTGATCCATCGTCAGAGTAACTGCTGAATAGCTGGCTGGAAGAACCAATAATACAATCAAGGAGATCAACCCAATTCTCATTTTAATATTTAGCTCTTTAAATGAACTTAAGGGAGATTTTCTCATCATAATTCTTGTTCCAACAATGTTGATTAGCATGATAAAGACACAGTTGATCAAGAAAAGATAAAGAGCACCAAATAAAAATCGTACATTTCCATTAGCTAAACCATAGCCCGCAGTACAGATAGGTGGCATCAAAGCTGTTGCGATGGCTACTCCTGGTACGATATTGTTTGCTTCTTTTTTCCTTGAACCAATGAAACCTGCTATCCCACCAGCAATAGCAATGAGAACATCCCAAATGGTTGGAGAGGTTCGTGCAATCAACTCGCTACTTGCATAAGATAAGGGAGAAATCCAGAAATACAGAGTCGATACAAGCAAACTGACCAATACTTGAGTAAATAAAACCTCTAGAGATTGCTTGATTAAACGCGTATCAAAAATAGCTAAACCAAACCCCAGTCCAACAATTGGTGTCATAAGAGGGGAAATCAGCATGGCTCCAATAATGACAGCTGTTGAATTCATATTTAGACCTATAGAGGCAATAAAAATCGCACACATCAAAATCACTGTATCTCTTAATCGAACATGAAGATCATCATATAATTTCTCACGATATTCACGTGTTGAATAATTTCCGGTCATTGGTTACTCCTTTTATTTCATATAATCTTGTTTCTGCCTGGATGATGGTAGAGAGACTTCTGTCCAATCTTACATATTTTTAATGCTCACCTGTCATTCTTTTGAAAATTATCCTTTAAATATCCATCAATCTATCCTTAACATTATATCAAAAATTTTACAGTCTTTCTCTGAAGAAATCAATTAATCTAAAAGATAGAGAAAGGAAGTAATTTTTGTTTCCTTATCCGAAGATGAAAAAACGTTATCTCCTCTGAAAGAAGATGCCGTTTTAATCTTTAAACATGATGAGTGTGTTTGACAATCCATTGCTCCATTTTTATGTTCAACCAGAAGCCATAGATTCCAAACATGATGATGGTTAGAAGAAACTACTTGATCCAGTTACCGAATAGTTGTGTTCCAGTCCCGTCAAAGTATAGACGTTGCCCATCCACTACTGTGTGTTTGGTTTTCCAATTTTGCATCATGCAAACCGCCCAAGGTGTTGCGATCCCAAAGGTAAGCCCGAAAATTATGGCTACTAAGATAGAGTATCCAATATAATCTAGGATTCCTCCGTCAAAATAACTTTCAGATTTTATATTATCTCCTTTATTTTTATATGTTTATATTCTAGGCACTCTATTGCATTATTATTTTTTACATTTGAACAATCTTACGATAACTTCTTGAAGTAATCATAAAGATTAAAACATAGATGAGTGCAAAGATTCCACAGATTGATAAGGTTATTGTCAACATCATGGTCGCATCGACTACTCCAATGACCTTTAGAATCAAGCTCCACATATGATAAGCAAAGGTCAGATGGAGGAAGGCAAAGATTACAGGAAGAAAGAAAACGGTCAAGATTTGCTTGTTAATAGTTTGCTTGATCTGCTTTTGATCCAAACCAACCTTTTGCAAAATTACAAAGCGTTCGCGGTCTTCATATCCTTCAGAGATTTGTTTGTAGTAGATGACTAATACAGTACCGACCATAAAGATAATGGATAGGAAGATACCGATTAAGAAGAAGCTACCAAACATTGCATTGCCTTCTTGGCTATTATTTGCTTTACTAGATCCGTAAACAACGCTTTCCTGATTTTCAAAATGAAGCGATTGTTTATAAGGAGAGAACAAATCTTGTCCTCTCCAGAGTATGACTTTTTGGTAACCCACTACAGTTGACAAAAATGCCAGATGAGGTGTTTTTTAGCATGCCCTTTTATGGATCAAAAAGTGTTAAAAATAAGACAGTAACCTCAGAATAGCTACTGTCTTAACTCTTTTTTTACTTAAAGCCTTGATAGACTTAACAAATGGTAGAAAAGAGCCTGAATTTGGTGTGAAAAGTGGTGTGAATTTTGTTAAAAAACGTCAAAAAACACCCCATGGTGTGAACCATGAAGTGTTGTAAATGCTGTATTGTAGCCATTTCTTAATGTTTTGAGAACTGTGATGCTTTACGAGACTTTTCAAGCCTGGTTTGGAAAGTATGGGTTTCCGTTGGACTAAAAACAGCGTAATATCAAGGATTTTCAGAACGATATCTACTTTTTAATTTCATAAAATATGAATCAATATTTTTTAAACAGGGAAATTTCTTAACGCAGAACTTTCAAGCCTATCCTCTTCCTTCTTATCCTAATAAAGTTTGTAATATTGGAATAACAACGATAAATAGAACCATACTTAGAGTCACTACATTCGTAGAGAATTCCACATCTCCTTTTCCTTGATTAGCAAGGATTGGGAGAACGGCTAGAGCTGGTGTCGCGGACTGAATCATAAAGGTCTTAAATTCTACTGTCGCCATATTTGGTGCAAAGAACTTCAATACAAGAAGCATGATCAGAGGAGCTAGGATAAAGCGTCCAACTAAAGTGATAATTGTATCTTTATCAAAAGTAATAGTTTTCAAGCCTGCCTTTGCAAGAACGATACCAATATAAATCAGAGATAGGGGAGTGACGATATTTCCAACATAGGTTAAGGTATTCGTTGCGAAATCTGGAATAGAGATTCGGAGAATCAAAAATAGCAGAGCCATAAGAAAACCTACAAGCGGAGCTGGTAGCAATTTCTTCCAGTCAAATTTACTTGTCTTCTTGCTTTGGCCCGATTTACTATCGCTCGTCATCAAATACACGCCTAATGTCCAGGTGGAAATCGTGTTGGTGATATAGTAAATTAAGAAATATGGAAGAGCCTGATCCCCAAAAAGAGCAACGTTTAAAGGTAAACCAATAAAAATAGTATTGGCATTCACAAAGGTATTAATCAAGGTTCCTCGTCGTCCTGGACGGATCTTGAAAAGCATAACTGCAATATAAGCTACCATATATCCTAAGATAAATGCCACAAAAGTATAAAGGAGGCCTCCAGAAAGACTGATTAGTTTATCTAGTGTTAGGTATTTCATCACCGACACAAAAATTGACGCTGGCAAGGCTACATTCATAATCAAACGAGACAGGTTGGGACCAAAGTCATCTCCAAACCATCCCCTCACCTGAAGAATGTACCCCAAAACAATAATAGCGATAATCGGAATGATACTCGTAATCGAGGTTAAAAAGAGTGACATAGGTATCCTTTCTAAATTTCTTAAGTCCACAGCCTATATAAATTTGTCGGTATAGAAGGATAGCAGCAGGAATGAATTATTTATACTCTGGATACCACTTCAAATCACGAACTGCTTTGGCCATATCTGTTTCCTTAGCGCGTGCAAGACCTTGCTCTTGCGCTTTTTTAGCGACTGCTTCCGCTACTTTAATAGAAACATCTGCTACATACTTGAACGGCGGCAAAACAGGAGCTCCTGGTTGTCCTGGATTGACAATACCACTCAATGAATGAGCTGCTACTCCAATCATTTCATCAGTCAAAAGACTTGCTTCAGAAGCCAGCATACCTAGACCAAGACCAGGGTAAATCAAGGCATTATTGGCTTGACCAATCACATAGTCGACACCTTTATAAGAAACCGTATCAGCAGGAATTCCTGTTGCGACAAAAGCTTTGCCATCTGACCATTCAATCAAATCTTTGGCACTAGCTTCTGCTAGTTTGGTTGGATTTGACAAAGGGAAGATCATCGGACGCTCTGTATTTTCACACATAGCCTCTACTATTTCTTTAGTGAAGGTATTAGGCTGAGTCGAAGTTCCTACAAGAATGGTTGGATTCACAGTCTTCACTACTTCAAGCAGGTCAGTCAACTTGTCTGCGTTACTAAAGTCAGCACGTTTCTTAGCAAACGGTTTTTGCTCAGGAGTTAGGTCATCCATGTCATCAAAGAGAAGACCTTGTTTATCAACCATAAAGAAACGTTTATAAGCTTCTTCTTCAGAAAGACCTTCACTCACCATTTCACGAAGAACACGAGAAGCAATCCCTGCACCAGCTGTTCCCCCACCATAGCAGAGATAAACTTGATCTGTTAATTTTTCGCCACTAATATCCAGTGAACCAAAGATACCACCCAAGGTAACGATTCCTGTACCTTGAATATCATCGTTAAAGGTTGGAATTTGTTTTCGGTATTTTTCAAGAATATTGGCAGCATTCAAGCGACCGAAGTCTTCCCAGTGAAGGTAGAGTTTAGGAAAGAGGCGCTCTGCTGTTTGAACGAATTGGTCAATGAAGTCGTAGTAACGATCTCCGCGAACCCGTTCGTGACGATTCCCTAAGTAATTAGGACTATTCCGAAGTTCTTCACGGTTAGTCCCTGCATCAATGACTAAAGGAAGAACCATAGAAGGATCGATTCCAGCAGCACCCGTATAGACCATCAATTTCCCGACAGAAATATCGACACCATTTGTTCCCCAGTCACCGATTCCAAGAATTCCTTCTGCATCTGTTACAACAATGAGACGAATCTCGCGATCACCAGCAGCATTTTTCAAAGTGGCTTCAATATTTTCAGGATGATTAATATCAAGATATCCCGCATATTGGGGATCTACAAAGAGGTCACTATAGCCTTCAATAGTATCTGCAATGGTTGGGTCATATACAATTGGATTGAATTCTTCCAAATGTTGAGAAAAGAGGTAATAGAAAAGAGTCCGGTTGGTATTAAAAATTTCCATTAGGAAAAGACGTTTTTCCAAATCATTGGCTTTTGTTTGCATTTGTGCATAAGTTTGCGCCGCTTGTTCTTCAATGGTTTGAACATAAGGTGGCAATAAACCAATAAGACCTAGTTCCTTCCGCTCCTCTGAGGTAAAGGCAGTCCCTTTATTAAGGAAAGGATTGTTTAAAATATCATGTGCAGTCATAGTGCAACCTCCTTTTTGATAATATTATACCACTTAATATGTATTTTTAGGCGAACTTTGTTATTTGAAAAATACAATCGTTAGTGTATATGTTATAATGAGTCTAGAAGTAAAGTGCTTTTGAAAACTATTTATTCTGTAGGTTATTACTCAAAGCACCATTTTGTGATTCTTTAACCTCTTTATGTTATAAATTTCTATACTCGGTAATTGCTCTTTTCCATCGGACAAATAAAGCCATACAAAAATATAATTGATAAAGCAAATTACAATAGATAAATATCATTTAAGTTTTTTATACAATACTTCGTATTTTTTAAGCTGTTTTTTTGTCATACAAAACTTGTATTCTATTTATATGACAACTAAAAACTATTTACAACAATATATTTCCAAAAAAGTGAAATATTTTCGAACACAAAACAAAATGAGCCAGGAAGAACTTTCGGAACAAGCGGGACTTGGGCTTAAGTATATCAACCAACTAGAAAACCAAAATGTGAATCTGACCATTCACAGTCTTGAAAAAGTGATTGACGCCCTAGAGATGACCCCAGAGGAATTTTTCAATTTTGATAGCCTTGAATCAACCTCTGATAAGACTGACAATCTTTCACTCAAAAGAATCAACATGAAGATTAAACAGCTCCCTATTGATAAGCGAGAAAAGATCTTGGTCATTTTTGAAAGTATCTTAGACAATCTTTAATATCCCTGACTCACTTACATTTTAACCAGCGAATACTCGTATAGTCAAATTGTAGGATACGGATAAAATTTATTTATCTGGTGATTTCCACTTATTTTCCTTCTCCAACTATTGAAAGTGAGCCCATATGAATTTAAAAGATCTACAATATTTTTATGACCTCTGCCAGCTTCAATCCTATACGGAAGTGGCAAAACAACACAGTGTCACCCAGCCATCTATTTCTTATGCTATCAAGCGCTTAGAGGACTCCTTTAATTGCAAATTGATTCATCATGATCCCTCACATCGCTCCTTTAAATTAACTACTCAAGGACAAATCCTTCTGAAGCATACAGAACTGATTTTATCTGAGGTCATTTCTACTCGCAAAGAAATTAATCGCTCTTTGGCGCATTGCTCTACTGTAGGATTCCCTCCGATTATCATTCAGTATCTTTTCTCTGTCTTACATAAAGAAACTGAATTTGATTTTTTAAAGAAGGTACGTCCTATTCGTGGTGGATCCGTAGAATTATTAAACCTTCTCCTTAAGGGAGAACTAGATGCGAGCTTACTCGGATTGATTGAACCACTCAATCATCCTTCAATAGAGACACATGAACTCTTTCATAAAGAACTGTATGTCGTTTTATCTAAGAACCATCCTCTTGCTACTGCTCCTTCCCTTATTTTTGAAGAATTAGTAGATCAATCCTTTATACTCTTAGACGAACACTTTGTTCACCTGAAAGCTTTTGAACTACTTAATCAAAAGTATCAAAACAAGGCAGAAATATTCTTTAAGAGTGACGACATTGTCATCATTAAAGAACTTTTAAAGAAAGGGATTGGCGTTAGTTTACTGGCTGATATCGCACTTTCTGATGAAGATGATGATTTAATAAAAATCCCTCTAATACCGGAGGACCAGATAACATTTACAATTTATTACGCTTATCTCAAATCAGCTACGCCATCATCAGAAGTAGAGGCCTTATTTAATTTCATTAAATCATATGAATAGAAAAAAGCTCTAACTATCAACTACCTGATAGCTAGAGCTTTTTACATTATAGGTATTAGACTAAAGTACGAAGAAATAGAAAATTATTGACGAATCTTTTCATTTACCTGATACCATTCAAGGAGATGCCCAATTATAAATCTACAAAGTGTCGATAAAAAAGAACACCAAGAAAGGTGCTCTTTGTAAGTATAGTAATTCTTTCGAATTAACGTTTACTAAATTGTGAAGCTTTACGAGCTTTCTTAAGACCTGGTTTCTTACGTTCTACCATACGAGCATCACGAGTAAGAAGGCCTGCGCGTTTCAATGAATCGCGGAAGTCTGGGTCTACTTGAAGAAGGGCACGAGCGATACCGTGACGGATAGCGCCTGATTGACCAGCGTAGCCACCACCATCAACGTTTACGAAAACGTCGTATTGACCAACAGTTGAAGTAACTGCGAATGGTTGGTTGATAACCAAACGAAGGTCAGCGTGTGGGATGTACTCTTCAACATCTTTTTTGTTTACAGTGATTTTACCAGTTCCTGGAACAAGGTGAACGCGTGCAACAGCGTTTTTACGACGTCCAGTACCTGCATATTGTGCTTGTGACATACTTTATTGTTCCTTTCCTTAGATAAGTCCTGAAATATCAAGAACTTCTGGTTGTTGTGCAGCGTGAGTGTGCTCAGCGCCTACAAATACTTTCAACTTCATACCTTGAGCGCGACCAAGAGTATTGTGTGGAAGCATACCTTTAACTGATTTTTCGATCAAACGAACAGCGTTCTTAGAGCGAAGTTCACCAGCAGTGATAGACTTCAAACCACCTGGGTACATTGAGTGAGTGTAGTAAACTTTATCAGTTGCTTTTTTACCAGTCAATTTAACTTTTTCAGCGTTGATAACGATTACGAAGTCACCTGTATCAGTGTGTGGTGTGAATGTTGGTTTATTTTTTCCACGAAGTACGCTTGCTACAACTGCAGAAAGGCGTCCAAGAGGTACATCAGTAGCGTCTACTACATACCATTTGCGTTCAACTTCACCTGGCTTAGCCATGTATGTTGTTTTGTTCATGATTTCTCCTATATGAATATCGTTTTTGTTTACAGGGCGGATGTTCCGGTCCGCGGGTTATTTGAAAGGTTCCGGGGCCTTACAAATGGGGTAAACAATACCGCCTACTATCATACCAAATTTTCTAACCAAAAGTCAATATATTTGATGCAATTATTTATAAAATAACGATTTCATTTCGATTTAGTCTGAAAGTTCACTGCCAATGCTAAAGAGTCCTAGAGTACCTGGGCCGGTATGCGTCGAAATAACCGGACCAAGAGGCAGAATAAGGACTTCTGTGACCTGCCCAGAAGCTAAAAGCTTCTCCTTGACATTTTCAGCGACTTCTTTTTCGCCTGCATAGGCAATGACTACAAGTGGCTCAGAAATGGTCTCTAGAGTCATCCCAACTACCTCAGCCTGCGCCTTCTTCTTGCCTCGCACCTTAGCGACCGAATCCAGACTGCCGTCAGCTGTGACTGCGATGATGGGCTTGATATTGACCAAGCTTCCCATAAGAGCCGCTGCCTTTGAAATGCGGCCGCCCCGCATAAGGTGGTTGAGGTCATCCACCAAGAAATAGGTCTGGACTCTAGGCACTAGACTCTGAAGCAAAGCTGCCGTCCGTTCTAACCCTTGACCCGCCGCTCTAGCTCCTACAGCCTTCATAACCAAGAGGCCTTCACCCATCGAAGCTGCCTTGGTATCAAGGATGGTGATGATCGCCTCAGGATAATCCTCTAAGACCATCTCCCGCGCCATGACTGCACTTTGGTAGGTTCCAGACAGGGCTGAAGCAAAAGCCACATAGAGAACCGCTGTGCCCTCCTGAGCATACTGGCGGAAAACATCTTCAAATTGGCCGACATTGATCTGGCTGGTAGTCGGCTTGCTGCCCGACTCCATCTTGGCTAAAAGCTGCTCACTGGTTAGCTTATCCGGTCCGACAGTCTCATAGGTTTGCCCGTCCAGCTGAATGGTCAAGCCCAGAACCTGCACATCATGTTCTTGGGTCCAGCTTTCTGGCAGGTCTGCTGTCGAATCCGTTAAAATTTTAAAGGTCATTATTTTTCTCCATCATTTTTCAGTTCCCACAGAGAGGTTACCTCCATGGACATAAGCGGGTTAGTAGTGGTGATTTGACTGCCACCATATCGGGACTGGCTATTGGAAATTGCTTGCTTTTTAGGAAAGCTATTTCGCTCGGTCAGTCTAGAACAGGACTGACACCTTGAAACCCTTTCAAATCAAAAATATATTGAAAATATTCATCTTGTGAATTTTTTAAAATAAGGTTTGCTTTGCCATTAAGCAATTCAATACAGGTCCATTCCCCATCCACACTCTCAACATCATATTTTTTATCTTCTAAAAATAAATTTGTTAATTGTCCTTCTGGATATTTATTTTGGAAAGAAACCATCCCAGAGTTATCATTTCGGTAAGCAAGTACAGGAACTTCCACTTTTTGATTTCCCATATAAAAGGAACTCATACACCTCTTTTCAGCAAGGCACTCATATTTTCCTTTTACGTAATTCACAATCTCTTTATTTAAAATTGTAGAAAAATTGAGAATGCTGATGAGATCCGCCTTATCACTGGATAAGGTTTCGACCTCAATTAGGTATTTCAAAGCGCCATTTACCTGACTTCCTTGACCGTATAAATCCGTGCAATTCAAGGAATATTGGGTCAATAAATCCTCTAAGGGATACTGATCTGCTTCCTCAGTGATTTCAAAGCAAAAGCAATAATTATCTTCTCTTTTATTATGGTAGATATCATAAATGATCGGTTCAAACGTTTCTGTTTGATATTTTTCTAACGCATAAGCTCCTAGTACTTGCATTAGCCCACCCGATTTCTAAAGACTTCATACATGAGAATGGCCGCTGCGACGCTGGCATTGAGGCTTTGGACATGGCCATTCATGGGAATAGTCAGCATCTCATCCACCTGCTTCTTGATGTTGCTGGAAATCCCCTTGCCTTCGTTCCCAATGATGAGGGCTAGCTTGCCAGCCGTATTCCACTTATGAACAGGCGTTCCCTGCATATCCGTCCCAAAAATCCAGAAGCCAGCTTCCTTGAGCTTGTCCAGGGTCTGGCTGAGATTGGTCACACGGGCAATGGGAATGTGCTCGATAGCGCCTGTAGAGGTCTTGGCCACAACTGGTGTCACGCCGACTGCTCTGTGCTTGGGAATGATCACTCCCGTGACATTGGTAGCATCAGCCGTCCGTAAGATAGAGCCCAGATTATGCGGGTCTGTCAAGCCATCCAGAATCAACAGCAGAGGATTCTCTTCCTGCTCCGCTTTTTTCAAAATATCCGCCAATTCTGCATAGGCAAACTCCGATACCCGCAAGACAAAGCCTTGGTGAACGGCTCCGTCCGTCATCTCCTGCAAGATTTTCTTGGGTGTCCAAGAGATAGAGACCTTCTTTGCTGCCGCCAAATATTTGATCTTGCTCACGTTTTTCCCACGCAAGTCGTCCTGAATGTAAAGTTTATTTCCCGTATTGGCCATCAAGGCCTCGGTCACAGCATGCACGCCGTAAACAATATCATTTTTTTCCATACTAACAGTATATCACAAGCTCCCCCAAAAAATCTGTCTAAAAGCTAAATATCTCTCTATGACAGCCGAGCATTTCTCAGCAATCAGCTAAAAACTGCTTTTTGTTATCCTATTTATTTTTGAAATAATTCCTTATCTGAGACTTCGAAACTAGCTTGACTAGCCAGTCCTGCTAGCTATTTTCAAAACAAGAGACATCCCCTCTCGTCAAATACTTACTTTTGGCCAACGGCTATCTCAAGTATCATTTACCTTAAAAACTAAGGGAAAGTGACCAGCCGAGGCCTAGATTCCCCACATCTCTCTTGAACAGTTCCTATTTTAAACTATCCCTACAACATCAAAAAAGAGAGAACAAATTGTTCTCTCTTGTGCTTGCATTTGTCACCCACTAGGGCTGACTAGAAGCTATTATTTTACTTTAGCAGTGCTTGTGATGACTTCAACTGCTTTCTTAACAGCGATATCATGTTTAAGCATTTCTTCTGAAAGCAATTGGCGAACGCGGTCTGCTTCCATGTTGTAGTCTGTTGCCAATGAAGTGATTTCTGCTTCAACTTCTTCAGCGCTCGCTTCAAAGCCTTCTGCTTTCGCAACTGCTTCTACAACAAGGTTCGTCTTAGTGCGTGCTGCAGCATCTGCTTCATATTGTTTGTGAAGGTCTTCTTGAGTTGTACCAGTGATTTGGAAGTACATATCAGGAGAGATACCTTGACGTTGCATGTTGCCGAGGAATTCGTTCACAGCGCGATGAACTTCTTCGTGAATCATTTCTTCTGGAAGGTCAACGATTTCTGCGTTTTCTACTGCAAGATCGATCGCTGCTGCTTCAACTGCATCGTTGTAAGCTGCTTCTTTCGCTTCTGCTAACTCTTTACGGTATTTTTCTTTCAATTCAGCAAGAGTTTCAACTTCTTCGTCGATGTCTTTTGCAAGTTCATCATCAAGAGCTGGAACTTCTTTTTCTTTTACTTCATGGATTGTTGTAACGAATTTTGCTTCTTTACCAGCAAGGTCAGCTGCTTGGTAGTCTTCTGGGAAGGTTACAACAACGTCTACTGTTTCACCAGCTGAGTGACCAACCAATTGGTCTTCGAAACCTGGGATGAATTGACCTGAACCAAGTCCAAGTGAGAAGTTATCGCCTTTTCCGCCATCAAATTCAACACCGTCAACAGAACCAACAAAGTCGATGACAACTGTATCACCTTCAGCTGCTGCTCCATCTTTCAGAACCAATTCAGCCAAGTTGTTGCGTTCACGTTCAATGCGCTCATCAACTTCAGCATCAGTAACTTCCTTAGAAACTTCTACAGATACTTCAAGGTCTTTGTAAGCACCCAATTTCACTTCAGGTTTTGTCACAACTTCAGCAGTGATGACCCATTCTTGACCTTTTTCCATTGAAGTCACATCAATTTTTGGTTGTGCAACCACTTCAAGACCAGCTTCTTTTACAGCTGCTTCATAAGCTGCTGGAAGCAATGCATTCAAGACATCTTGATAAAGTGATTCTTCACCAAAACGTTGGTTGAAGACTGGACGAGGAATATGACCCTTACGGAAACCTGGTACAGCAATATTTTTCTTAACTGCATTAAAAGCACGATCCAAAGCAGGTTTGATTTGGTCTTGACCGATAGTAAAAGTCAATACACCACGATTTGTTTCTTTGTTTTCAAATGATACAGACATTCTGTCAGTTCTCCTTCAAATTTTTTGCATACAATCCATTATAACATAAGTAGCAGTTTTTTCAAGCGACACCTTTTATTTTTCGCCTTTTTCCCCTTTCATACGCTGAAATCTTAGCCACTTTTTACTCTTTTTTGACCATTGCCCAGCTCTCAGCAGACAATATTCTCTTATCACTGTGGGATTATTTCCCTCACCAGCACGAGAATCGACTGGCTAAGTCTACCATTTGGGAAAAGAGAGTGGGACAGAAATCGGTAATTCGTTAGAATTCGATTTCGTCGTCCCACCTCCGCACAGTTGAGTAAGGCTGTAAAAGCTGATGAAATCAGCGTAGTAGAGCCCACTCAACCACTGCGTCTTGCTCGACAATCCAAAGACAATTGAGAGGCTAGGACTTTTGTCCCAGCCTCTTTCTACTATTCTACTAGGTTTTTCGAATCCTATCTTCGATATAAGACGCTCTGGCTCCGCCAATTAACTTGGGACGACTGGCAAGGGCTGTAACGTGAGCCTGACCCAAACTGCGCAGTTGAGGGCGAATCGGAACCTGAACATGCTTGACATGCATTCCGATTGACGTATCTCCCACATCCAAGCCAGCATGGGCTGTGATAAACTCAACCTCCACAGGATCTTTGATATAATCAAAAGCCGCTAGCTGGCCACTCCCGCCTGCATGTAGGCTGGGTAGGACATTGACAATCTCTAAGTCTTTCTTTTCTGCCAATTCTCGCTCTACGACCAAGGCGCGGTTTAGGTGCTCGCAACCTTGAACGGCCAAGTAAATCCCCCGAGCTTGCAGAATATCTAACAAGGTCTTGACAATGACCTGACCGACTTCCCTACTGGAATGCTGGCCAATGTGTCCCCCCATGACTTCACTAGAAGATAGACCTAGGACAAAAATATTTCCCTTGACCAAACCCGCCTTGTCCAAGACATCTGTAGCGATCTGTCTGGTCTCCTTTTCAAGCTTCTCTAAATCCATCTTTGACCTCACTTACTCTGGCTGAACGGTTCTTTTCAAGACAAGGGGAAAAGCTCTGTAAAGGGCATAGCCGACCACCAAACCAAAAATATTTTGCATGACATTGCCCCAAATCGCTGCGATAGCTGCACCAGGGCCACTCAAAATGCTACCAAAGAGAGCATAGCCGCCGACCATGGCAAGGCCAGCCAAGAGCAAGCCGATATAACGTTGCTTGCCAGTGAAGCCGGCAAAGTAGCCTTGAAGACCATGGCAGATGAGGCTAAAGACCATCCACTGAGGATAGCCCGCCACCAAGTCAATCAAGAGACCGGACAAGCCACCAACCAAGGCCCCTTCCTTACGACCAAAATAAAATGCGGTAAAGTAAATCCCTGCATCTAGCAAGGTTAGAAAACCAGTGGGCGTAGGGATTTTGAAAAAATTCCCCAAAACAATGGATAGGGCTGTAATGACAGCCAGCAAAGCAATTTTTCTTGTCTGATTATTTTTCATATTGAATAACTCCATACTGATCTGAGCGCTGAATGGCGCGGTAAACAAAATCTTTTGAATAGTTGACGGCTTCAAGAGGGGATTGGCCTGCCAAAAGCTGACTAGCTATGCTAGAAGCGAAAGTACAGCCAGCTCCTGTATTATTATTTGGTAAAACAGGGCTTTCCAGTAGCTGAAAGTTTTTGCCATCGTAAAATAAATCAAGGGCCCGATCTTGGCTGAAACGATTTCCTCCCTTGATTACGACATTTTGAGCTCCTAGTTCATGGAGGGTCACAGCCGCAGCCTTGAGATCATCCAAAGTCCTTATCTCCGACTGAGTCAAGATCTCTGCTTCTGGTAGATTGGGCGTGATAATGGTTGTATAAGGGAAAAATTTGATCAATTCATCACGAAGAGCCGACACTTCCACATCGTGGGTCTCCTTACAGACTAGGACAGGGTCTAGCACAACTGGTATGCCCACTTGCATTTTGATGAAGGCCAGAGCCTGATCTGCAATGGCAACCGTTGGTAACAAGCCCAACTTGATAGCCGAAAACGGCACATCTTTGAGTGAAGAGAGTTGCTGCGCAAAGACCTGCTCGTCGGTCGGAAGAACTTCAAAACCCTTGTCCGTCATAGCGGTCAAGCAAGTCACCGCTACAAAACCATGCAGGCCATGGACCGTATAAGTAGTCAGGTCCGCATGAAGACCACCACCACTAAAAATGTCATTGCCAGAGAGAGCTAAAATCAACTTATTCTTCATAGATAATCTCCTTTAGATAAAGACCGTTAGGTGCTGCAGTTGGCCCAGCTAGTTGCCGATCTTTTTCTTCTAAAATCCGTTCGATTTGGTTGACCGGCATCCGCTTATTTCCAATCTTGAGCAGGGTTCCCACCATGTTGCGGATTTGCTTATAGAGAAAGCCATTGCCCGAAAAAGTAAAGACTAGAAAATTGCGTTGCGCATCAAAAGTCAGACTAACCTTTGTAATCGTGCGAACCTTATTTTCCACACTGGTACCTGAGGCTGTAAAGCCCGTAAAATCATGCGTTCCCTCCAAGGCTTTGATGGCCTGCTCCATTAGAGGAATCTCCAAAGGATAGGGATAATGGGTCGCATAGTGGCGCATCATCGGATTTTTTGGACGACCAATATCCACCAGAAACTCATAGGTCTTGCTGTGCGGCTTGTAACGGGCATGAAAATCTTCCGTCACTTCCTCCACAGAAATGACATCAATATCCTCTGGCGTCTGGGTATCTAAAGCAAAACGTAGCTTTTCTTCATCCCTAGCTGACGGGAGGTCAAAGTGAATGACCTGCCCAAGCGCATGAACGCCGCTGTCGGTCCGACCAGCTCCGTGAATGACAATGGGCTGGCCTTTGTTGATACGAGTTAAGGTTTTTTCGATTTCTTCCTGAACGCTCCGAGCATGAGGCTGGCGCTGAAAGCCAGCAAAGTCATGTCCGTCGTAGGAAATAAGGGCTTTATAACGAGTCATGTCCTTATTTTAACAGGAAAAAAAGCCTGTCGCAAGAGAGAAAGAATACAACTGTCCGGGTACAGAAAGTGTTGACATGAAGCTCTAAATCAAGTAAACTAAAAAAAGCAAGGAGGTTACTATGGCAAAGGATATTTCTTATAGGCAAGGGCAGGAGCGCTTTCGCTATCGGGCTGCTGCAGTCATCATTGAGGAGGAAGCCCTCTGTGTCATGTCTTCTCCTAGCGAGGACTATTTCTATTCAGTGGGAGGAGCGGTCAGATTTGGAGAGACCTCCGAAGAAGCTGTCCAGCGAGAAGTTTTCGAAGAAACTGGACAAAAGTATGAGATTGAAAAGCTGGCTTTTGTTCATGAAAATTTATTTTCAAACTCAACCGGCGTCCTCAAGGGACTAGAATGTCATGAGATTTGCTTCTATTACCTGATGAAGCCTCACGGCAAGCGATTTGACTACCAGCATAACCAAGAACAAGTCTACTGGATCCCCCTGACAGACTTGGAAAACTATAAAGTTTTTCCAAAGGAAATCACACACATCCTCAAGCACCTCCAGACAGGCATCCAGCATATCATCAGTAAAAAAGAGAGTGGGACAGAAATCGGTCATTCGTTAGAATTCGATTTCGTCGTCCCACCTCCGCACAGTTGAGTAGGGCTGTAAAAGCTGATGAAATCAGCGTAGTAGATCCCACTCAACCACTACGTCTTGCTCGACATTCCAAAGACAATTGAGAGGCTAGGACTTTTGTCCCAGCCTCTTTTATTCTCCTAACATGACCTGCTTAATAGTCAGTTGATCTATCCTTCTACTGGATAAATAGATTAAACTTTCATAGACTAAGACAAAGACTAGCAAAGTCATCAGGCAGACTCCAAAATCAAAATCATAGTCAACTTTCTGAGCTATTGATTTTTCCATCAATCTGAGTAAAAGCTGCATAATCCCGTATTGATAGCCCGTTCCTAAGACAAAGCCCAAAAAAGCAAGAAAGCGGTAGGGAGCAAACAAACTCTTATGGCACTCATTTCTGCTATAACCAAAAACCTTCATAATAGCTAGGGTTTCTTGATTTTCCTGCAGGAGTACTCCCAGCGACAGATAGAGGATTGCCACTGACAGGACAGTACCGATTGACATCATCATGATCTGAATGGTCTCATCTGTCAATTCTTTCATACCAAATGATAGCTGAATCATAGCTGAAAAGCACATCGAACCGAAAATGACAAAGAATATTAATAATTTTCTAGACCAGAGCAGACTGGCAGAAAGGTCTTTTAAAAAGGGACGGTCTTTTCTTATTCTCTTTCCTGTTTTCCTTTTTGGTGACTTTTGACTAGGGCTGACCCGCTTGAGCAAGTCTAGAGCAGGCAAACGTAGACAATAACTAGCGTAGAGAACGGCTAAAGCAGCAAAGGCAAGAGTCGGCAAGACAACAAGAAACAAGAAGAGGGGCCAATGTTGCCGAATGGTAATTTCAGGCAAAACTCCGCTTTGATTACGCAACTGATAAAAATGCGGCATCATGATAAACGAAGAGAAATAGCCTGTGCCTGTTCCCAAACCAATTGGAAGACTAAAAAGCCAAAACTTTCTAGCAACTTCCCAATTTTTATAGCCCATAGCCTTTAAAATTCCTAATTCTGGCTTATGCTGGTCGATAAATTGTCGAATGTAAAAGAAGAGAAGGAGTATCGATGTTAGGGATAAAACAGCTCCGCTAATTGATGCAATTAACCAAGAAATCGCAACTTGAGCATCGTAAGCAACTCGAATCTCAGGCAACCAATTTGTTTGATCTAATAAACGGATATCCAGATAAAAATTTAGGAAGAGATTGGTCACAAAGACCGCACAAAAGCTAATAATTGATACAACGACTAATCTATACAAATCTTTTATTGAAAACATAGCTTACCATCCAATCTCATAGGCCGTCTTGGGCTGGCTATTTGTCTCTAAGCTTTGAATCTGACCGCTATTGATATGGACAACAGTCTTAGCCATCTGAGCAATATTTGCATTGTGGGTCACCATGACTAGAGTGAAGCCTAGCTCCTCTTGAAGACTTAAAATATAGTCTAGAATCTGACGACCTGTTGCTTCGTCCAAGGCTCCAGTCGGCTCATCCAAAAATAGGACATTCGGTCTTTTAGCTAGGGCTCGTGCAATAGCCACCCGCTGCTGCTCACCACCTGACAGCTGACTTGGATAATGCTGAAGTTTATCACCTAAACCTAAAGCCTCTAAAATACGGACGTAATCTTGATTGCCTGCTAGGTTGGCACCCATTTTGACATTTTGCTCCACTGTAAGATTTGGAAGTAAGAAATACTGCTGAAAAATAAAGGCAATCTTCGCTCGACGAAAAGCCGTCAATTGAGCTTCTGTCAGCTGGGATAGATCTTCCTCACCGTAGTATACATGACCACTGTCTGGTTTTTCTAGGCCTGATAAAACGTTGAGCAAGGTTGACTTTCCAGATCCAGAAGCTCCTAAAATGACCAAGTAATCTCGGTCAGCAATCTCCAAGTCGATTCCTTTTAAAACTTCTCTTCCATTGTAGGACTTGCGAATTCCCTTTAATCTAATCATTCTTGCTTTCCTTTCATTTCCTTTAGGAGGGCAGTAAATACTTGCGTTAAGCGTTCTGTCACTTCCTCCTGACTAAAAGAATAAATACCCGCTGCTATCATGCTAGCCAAACCATGAGAATAGATAAATAAATGCTGATAGACAAACTCTGCACTCTCTATGGACATGGGATAATCCTCCATAATCGACTCTAATATCTGCTGATAACTATGGTCTTTCTGAGGTAAAAAATCCTTGAAAGACTCAATGGGGTGCTTGTGAGGATTTAGATAGAGAATTTTAAAAAGCTGAGGTTCCTGACTGGCAAAAAGGATATAGGCCATGCCAACTGCTCTGAAAGGCTTGGCTCGCTCCAAAGCCGAACGAATATATTGAACCAGAACGAACTCAGCCGCCCGAACAACCGAATGACTTAGATCCTCCATATTTTCAAACTGACCGAAAATAACCTTGGGGCTAGACTGTAATCGTTCCGCTAGAGAACGAGCGGTCAAACCAGCTAAACCGTCTTCCCTGACAATCCCTAGAGCTGCTTGGATAATTTCATCACGAGTAAATTTATTTTTAGGTGGCATCAAAACTCCTTTTAGATACAATTGTTGCGCAACATATGTTTCTTAAAATATAATATCACACAAAACATTAAAAAACAAGTATAAAAAGAAGCCTTTCGGCTTCGATTTTTTTATTGATAAATCGCCAAATAAAACGGGATCCTCATTTAGTCAACAAAAGGGTAACAAACAAACTCTTTTCCTCTATCTTTTAGGAATCCGTAAAAACCATGGCACAACCATGGTTTTTTCATATTTGCGAGATAAGAACTTCAATCAAAACTTATTGACCATTCTTGCTTTAGTCTCTTCTCAAGAATTCATCCAAGTAATAGTCAAAATAGGTTTTGCTTCCTGTGATGACTACTGCACGACCTTCAATACCGTAACGTATCTTCTTAGCTTGGGCATTCGTTAAGGTTATTTCAGCTTCCACCTTGAAGAAGTTGCCTTTTTCCGTTTTCGTCGCATTGTTGTCAATGTTTGAAATTTTAGATTTGAGAACAAATTCTTTATTATTTCCATCCATTGCAGTGAAACGCAAAGTCTCACCTTTTTTCAGACTAGCTACATCTTTCGAGGTCACATAGGTTGTGATAACGACCTTTTTTTCCTTGGTCAAAACAGGATACAACTGAGCGAGTAACTTCCCTTCGGGAACCAGATTCGCTCCTGCCGTTTCAGGATTTAGGTGGAGAATACCATCTTCAGTTGCTGTGATCATGCCTTTTTGAGTGATACCGCCTTGCACCTTGAGATTGTTTTCAACTTCTAAAATCTTTTGATTCAAAGCCGTCAACTCTTGACCAACTTTAGTTAATTGTTGAGCTTTCAAGGATTCAAGCTGGCTATCCAAACTTCCAGAATAGGCTTGCTGAGCACCGGAACCTGCATACTGCACCCGATAACCCGAAAGAGCTGATTCAAACTGCGAAATCTGGTTGTCAATCTGCGACAGAACTTGGCTCTTTAGCTGACCTTGACTATCAGCAGCGGCTTGCGCCTCATAAGCCTGATAAATGCTATAACCAGCATTGGTCGAAGGGACACTTGTCCCATTTTGGATGGCATTTCTAAGCGTTTGATAATCCGCCAATTTAGCATTGGTTTCATTGATCAAATTCCCCAGCTCTGCCTGTGAATTACTAGCTGCTGAGTTTTGAGAAGCAATGGTCGAATTTTGCTGCTCGGTATTACTACGGATACTCGCAGCTTGGTTCTTATAATCATTAAATGCTTGCTCATAGCCGAAGCGATCCTCTCCTGAAAACTGGCTAGTCCCTGTCTTCAGACTTTCTTGCAGCAGCTCCAACTGACGTTTTTGCTCCTTCAAGCTTTCTACTTGAGAGGAGAAGGTTTCTTTTTGAGTATTTTCGCTATCAGACTTATACTGAACTAAAAGATCCCCCTTTTTAACAACCTTGTTTTCCTTCAAGTTATTCGTGACAATAGCATTGTTACTGGTTGATTGGATGTTAGCCAGAATCTTGCTAGGTTCAATAGAAGCACCTGAAGTAATAGTGATTTCTTTTTTAGCAAAGAGGGAGAATAAGACCACAAAAATCAACAAGAAGAAAGTCGGTAAAATCACGCGCACAGAAAAGCTAGAATATCTACGGTTATAAAATTCGGCACTCTCTAAGTAATGTTCTTCCATCTTCTTTCTCCTTTCTAACTATTCACCAGATGAGCATAGAAGCCATCCTGAGCAACCAACTCTTCATGCGTTCCTTGCTCCACGATTTCACCCTTGTCCAGAACAACCACTTTTTCAGATCGCTCCGCAATGGTCAATCGATGGGCAATGAAAATGATGGTCTTGTCCAACTCCAAAAGGTTGTCAATAATCTTTTTCTCTGTCAAGATATCCAGATTGCTGGTCGCCTCATCAAGGATCAAAACAGGAGCATCGGTCAAAAGAGCCCGAGCCAAGGCCAAGCGCTGACGCTGACCACCTGAAATTCCTGAACCATCCGATGTCAATTCTGTTTGGTAATTCAAAGGCATCCGTTCAATATCTTCACGAATTTCCGCAATTTCCAACGCCCGAATGATTTCTTTCTGAGTAGTTCCGGGCTTGGCACCTAGGAGAACATTCTCCAAGATGGTACCATTAAAGACATAAGGCTGTTGCGGCAAGTAATTGATATGACGGCGCAAGACATGCTTGTCAATCTGATTGAGGTTGATATTATTAACCAGAATTTCTCCCTCGTTTGGATCGTAAAAGTTCACGATCATCTTGGCAAGAGTCGTCTTTCCAGAACCAGAAATTCCTACAAAGGCCACCTTGCTGCCTCTTTCAATGGTCAAATTAATATCCGACAGAACATTTCGTCCATAGCCATACTTGTAGCTGACATTTCTCAACTCAATGTCGCCCTTGGTCATGCTCAAATCACGGATCGCTTTTTTATCCATAAATTCAGAGTCAACCAAATAGACCTCGTTCAAGCGATTATTGGCAACTTGTGCTGTCTGAAGCTTGGTTTGTAGGTTGATAATATTTTCCAGCGGATTTGTGAAATAAACCAACAAAGTATTATAAGTAATCAGCTGCCCCAAGGTCATTTTATTGTCCATTACCAAAAGGGCTCCCATCCAAAGGATTGCAACATTCAGTAAGAGCTGAGCGGTCTTCTTCAAACCGATTTGGATATTCTCCATCCGACTATAGGCAAATGATTTCTTCAGATAGTCAACAAATTCTCTATCAATCTTTTGATAGCGGAAATCTTCACTTGTCAAGGATTTGATCGTCTCAATACCATTGATATCTTCGATAATAGAAGAAGACAAAATGGCATTAGATTCCATCGTATCGCGATTCATTTTTTCAAATGGCTTCATGAAAGCAAAAATCACGACGATATAGATCGGCAGCGAGAGCAAACTGATAAAGAACAAGTAAAAGTTTTGCGAGAACAAAACAATTGCCATAACGACAACGATAGAGACATCCAAAAAGATGGACAGAATGGTACTGGCCAAAGCATCAATGATACTATTGGCATCGTTGAAGCGCGATACGATTTCCCCTGTCCTTCTTGTCGCAAAAAAAGACATGGGTAGATGAAAGACATGCTTAATATAGGACAAAATCACATCAATCGAAAGGCGTTGTCCCAAAATGAGAAGCAGATAGCTCTGAGCATAAGTTAGGACCTGTTGCAAAATGTAGACGACTATTAGACCGAGAGAAATAATTCCTAAGGTATTCCTCATCTGATTCGGTACGTAAGTATCAATAATCCCCTGCATGTAGTAAGAGCCCACGATATTGATAATCGTCACCAGCATCGTTGCGATAACGATATTGGCAATCAGTCCCTTTTGTTTCATTAAAATTGGAACAAAAGACCAGAGACCGTTTTTCTTTTCCTTGTGTGGTCTATATTCTGGCGCTGGGGCGATGAAAATAGAGACACCTGTCCACTCTTGCGCAAACTGTTCCTTAGAAAGTTTGGTCATTTTAACAGCCGGATCTGGATCCGCAATATAAACCGAATGTTTATCGTGCCCAGTCACAACATAATAGTGAAGCAATTTCTTGTCTTTGATAACATGGGCGATAAAAGGATAAACAATGCCCTTCATGTCAAATAAAGACATATCCGCTTTAAAGGCTCGTGTTTCAAAACCTAACTCTTCCGAAACCTTCACTAGCCCAAAAGCAGTTGTTCCTCTTAAAGTTGTCTTGGCCATTTCACGCAAACTAGCCAAAGAATAATAGGAACCATAATAACCATATATCATGGCTAGCGCTGCTACACCACAATCTCTCGCGTCAACTTGAGCCCTATAATGACGCTTTGTAAATCTCATACAAACTCCTTTATTCACAAAAGTGTAAATTTGCTTTTATGGAGAACAACCCTCGCATAAAAACTCCTAATTAGTAAACATACTATTCAACAAAAACTGCTTGTCAACTTTATCCATAACGGTTCTCTTCAACAAAAAACAAGTATAAATTAGGGAGAAGAACTTTCATAACAAGCAAAAAATAGATATCTCTATCATACACTAATGTGGCGTATTTTTCCAATGGTATCAGTCGTTTTACTCTGTATAAGTACAAAATTACTTAAAAAACAGACATAATGTAACTTTTACACTAAAAAACCTCTTGTCCCAATCAAGACGAACAAGAGGCTCTATGTCGAAACACAAAATATTAGTTAAAAACGTCTGGACTTGCAGCACCACCGTTGTTAGCGCCACCACCGTTGCTAGAGCCAGAACGTGATCCAATTCTAGAACGAATACGACCATATGCACGAATAGCAAGTCCACGTATAGTGCGACCAACTTCACGACCGATATCAAATACGGCACGTACAAGGTCACCACCGACCCATCCACCTTCTACTTCAACCAATTCAGCTTCAGTAAGTGGCATAAATTTTTGATCCAATGATTTAAAATCTTTGTTCATGAAATTCACCTTCTTCTATTTAAAATATTAAATTAGCTGAAAAGTCCTACTAAGAAGCCTGAAACCAATGAGCCACCCAAAATAGCCAATGATACTGTGAAAATGTCAACAGGGATACCGTAGAATGCCCATCCACCGTCGATCATCATCATTTCTTCTTCAGTCAACGCAGCAAATTGGTTGTCCATCATAGCAAAGTTTTCCATATGTGTTCTCCTTTTTTACAAGGCCTTCTTAACCTTGTTAATATATTGTTTGCGGTCAGTTTTTTTTCAAACATTGACTCAACACCTATATTATACAACAACCATATGTGGTTCAACATGACATTGATGTCATGTTGAGAAGAAAAATGTGTAATTTTTTCATAATCTTTTAAATATCCTATTTTTCCCATTTTCCCTAGTTTCATTTTGTGGTACAATAGGGGCTATGGAAAGTATTACTTTGAGTCCTAAACGAGCAGAAATTGAGGCTTTTGTCCAGAAATATCAAGACAAGCTTGTGCCTAGTAAAAATCAGTATATCCAATATCTACTGAAATTGAACCAGGCAACTGTCAGTATCTATACTTCTGGCAAGGTTCTTTTCCAAGGAGAAAAAGCTGGTCACTATGCTGCTTTTTTCGGCCATCAAGCCGAAGAAACAAGCAAGACCTCTCAGAACATTTCCCTTATCGGTACTGATGAGGTCGGAAATGGCTCTTACTTTGGTGGTTTAGCAGTTGTTGCTTCCTTTGTCAGTCCAGAACAGCACGCTTTCTTGCGCAAGTTAGGCGTGGGCGATTCAAAAGCCTTGACCGACCTTAAGATTCGACAGCTGGCGCCGATTTTGAAAAAGGAAATCCAACATCAAGCCCTGCTCTTGTCTCCAGAAAAATATAACGAAGTGATTGCCTCTGGTTACAATGCCGTATCTGTCAAGGTGGCCCTTCACAATCAAGCCATTTATCTGCTGTTACAAAAAGGTCTGACACCAGAAAAAATCGTCATCGATGCCTTTACCAGTCAGCAAAATTATAACAAATACCTGCAAAAGGAAAAGAATCATTTCCCAAATCCCGTTAGCCTCATTGAAAAGGCTGAAGGGAAGTTTCTAGCTGTCGCCGTTAGCTCCATTATCGCTCGCGATCTCTTTCTGGAAAATCTGGAAAATCTGAGCCATGAGCTTGGCTATACCCTTCCGAGCGGGGCTGGGAGCAAGAGCGATCAAGTTGCTTGCCAGATCCTCCAAGCCTATGGAATGACTGGCCTCCAGCATACCGCTAAACTTCATTTTAAAAATACAGAAAAAGCTAAAAAGCTCTTAGAAAGGTAGACTATGAAAAACAAACGCTTTGACTTCCGTGCCTTCCTCAAGGAGTGGGGAGTCTTTACCCTGATTATCTCTGTTATCTTACTCACTCGCTGGCTACTCTGGGCACCTGTCAAGGTAGACGGCCACTCTATGGACCCAACCTTAGCAAATGGGGAGTATCTGATGGTTTTGAAACACCAGTCCATTGATCGTTTCGATATTGTTGTAGCCTCTGAAAAGGATGACGACGGCAAAAAGAAAGAAGTCGTCAAGAGAGTGATTGGCCTTCCGGGCGATACCATTCAGTACGAAAACGACACCCTTTATATCAATGGTAAAAAAACTGATGAATCTTACTTAACAGAATACATCCAGAAATTCAAAAAGGACAAGCTCCAATCTACTTATGTAGGCAAGGATTACACGGACAACGGAACTTTCTTCCGCAAGCTAGCCTCTCAAGCCCAAGCCTTTACCGTGGACAAGGAAGGTAGCCCCGTCTTTACCATCAAACTCCTAGATGATGAGTACCTGCTTTTAGGTGACGATCGCATCGTGTCCAAGGATAGCCGGCAGGTCGGTGCCTTTAAATCCAGTCAGATTCAAGGCGAAGCTAAATTCCGTATCTGGCCAATCCTACCTTTCAAGACTTACTAATACTTAAGAGTATACCTCCTCCAAACTCAGTTGACTACTCAGCTGGGTTTGCTTTTTAAAGAGCATATATAAACAATGACAGAATTTTATTTTTCAGGCACTATTGAGCGCATCATTTTTGAAAATCCCAGCAATTTCTTTCGAATCCTCCTCTTGGATATCCAAGACACGGATTGTGAAGATTTTGATGATTTTGAGATTATCGTGACCGGAACCATGGCCGATATTATCGAAGGCGAGGATTATACATTTTGGGGCAACCTAGTCCAACATCCAAAGTACGGACAGCAGCTAAAAATTTCCCGCTACGAGAGGGCAAAACCGACTAGCAAGGGGCTGGTTAAATATTTTTCCAGTGACCACTTTAAAGGCATCGGGGTCAAGACAGCTCAAAAAATCGTGGAACTCTATGGGGACGAAACCATTGACAAGATTTTAGCTGAGCCAGAAAAACTTAAAGAAATCGGTGGCCTTTCTGCCAAGAACCGAGAAGCCTTTGTGGCCAAACTGCAACTCAACTATGGAACAGAGCTGGTCTTAGCTAAACTGGCCGCCTACGGCATTCCCAACAAACTAGCCTTTCAAATCCAAGAAACTTACAAGGAAGAAACGCTGGAAATCGTCGAGCAGTATCCCTACCAACTGGTTGAAGATATCCAAGGTATCGGCTTTAAAATCGCCGATCAGCTGGCCCAGCAGTTGGGAATTGAAAGTGATGCTCCTGAGCGTTTTCGAGCTGGCTTGCTTCATACCCTTCTGACCCAGTCCATGGAAACTGGCGACACCTATTTGGAGGCTAGAGACCTATTGGCTCATACGATTGAGCTTCTGGAAAGTTCGCGCCAAGTAGAGCTAGACCCTAGTCTGGTAGCCGATGAATTGGCTCACCTGATTGAAGAAGACAAAGTCCAAAATGTTGAGACTAAGATTTTTGAAAACAGCCTCTTCTTTGCCGAGGAAGGCATCCGCAGCAATCTGGTCCGCCTCTTGGAAAAAGGCCATCAAGACCGCTTTGAAGAAGAGAAAATCCTCGATGCCATCAGCCAAGCTGAAGATGACCTAGGCATCCACTATGATCAGATTCAGAAGCAGGCCATTTTCGACGCTATCACACAAAAAGTCTTTATCCTGACGGGTGGACCAGGAACAGGAAAAACAACCGTCATCAATGGTATCATTTCCGTCTATAGCCAGCTTCGAGACTTGGATTTGAAAAAGAAGGCCGATTTGCCCATTCTCCTTGCTGCTCCGACTGGTCGAGCTGCTCGCCGTATGAACGAACTGACTGGACTACCCAGCGCTACGATCCACCGACATCTCGGTATGACTGGAGATGATGATACCAGTCATTTGGATGATTATCTGGATGCTGATTTTATCATTGTTGATGAGTTCTCCATGGTGGACACTTGGCTGGCCAATCAGCTCCTCAGTAATATCTCCTCCAATACCAAACTGCTTTTGGTGGGCGATGCAGAGCAGTTACCCTCTGTCAGTCCTGGGCAGGTATTAGCTGACCTACTGCAAATACCTAGTATCCCCCAAACCAAGCTGGAAAAAATTTACCGTCAGAGCCAAGATTCGACCATTGTCACTCTGGCTAGTCAGATCCAAAAGGGACTACTGCCAGAAGATTTTACTGAGAAAAAAGCGGATCGTTCCTATTTCGAAGCTCGAAATGAACACATCCCGCCCATGATTGAACGAATTGCCAGCGCAGCTATTCGCAGCGGCATTCCTGCTCAAGATGTGCAAGTGCTAGCTCCAATGTACCGTGGACAGGCCGGTATTGACCAGATAAACAACCTCATGCAAAATCTCATCAATCCTGTGGAAAAAGACCAGCTGACCTTTGAAGCACCCGACTGCCAATATCGACAAGGAGACCGGATCATCCACCTCGTCAATGATGCTGAAAGCAATGTCTTTAACGGTGACTTGGGCTACATCGTCGACCTGCTGCCAGCTAAGTACACCGAGTCCAAGCAGGACGAATTAACCATCAACTTTGACGGCAATGAAATTAGCTACCAGCGCAGCGAGTGGTACAAAATCCGCCTAGCCTATGCCATGAGTATCCATAAGTCTCAAGGCAGCGAGTTTCCCGTGGTCATCCTTCCCATTACCCGAAGCAGCCACCGCATGCTCCAGCGCAATCTGGTCTACACAGCTATCACCCGAGCCAAGAGCAAACTGATCCTACTTGGGGAAAAGTCGGCCTTTGACTACGCCGTAAAAAATACTGGAACAGCCCGCAAAACCTATCTGATTGAACGTTTTGGAGATGTAGAATCCCTTCAAGAAATTATCCACAATCCTGTGTATAACAGCGAACCGACTGTGGAAAACTATACCCTAACAGAGGAAAACTTACAGAAAATTGACCCTATGATTGGGATAAGGGAAGAAGATATTCACAGTATTTTTGGCGATGGCAATTAAATGGAAACCGAATCCAATAGGTTTTACTTTTTATGCTGTCACAGAACCTTACTAAGAAAGCCTCACAAGTTCCTTCTTTACTCAGATTCGACCAAGAGTGCCTTATCAAATATTCCCCTTTAAAACAATAGAGTCTGAGATAGTTGTGTCCCAGACTCTTTTCTATCTTATCCAAACCCCGTCACTGTCAGTCCTAACAAACGAACGCCTCGAGGCTGCTCTTCCAGACTGTCGTAGATTTCATGGCCGACTCGCTCAATCACTTCAACTTCCCTCGTTTCTTGCTCTAAGGTCCTCCTCTTGGTTAGAGTTGAAAAGTCAGCATAGCGGATTTTGAGGACAACCGTCTTGCCGGCTTTCTGGTGTTTCTCTAAGCTGAGAGCGACCTTAGCTGCCAAACGAGATAGTTCTTTTTTTATATCCTCCTCGCCATGGAGCAGTTTGGCATAGGTCCGCTCCTTCCCGATCGACTTACGAATACGATTGGATTTGACTGGACTATTACTGATGCCACGCGCTTTCCGGTAGAGATCAAAACCAAAGCGACCAAACTTATCTATTAAAGTCATTTCTGGTATCTTGAGTAGATCTGCACCAGTATAAACTCCCATTTCATGCAGTTTTTCAACACTCTTCTTACCAATTCCATGAAACTTGGCAATGTCCATAGGTGCCAGAAAGGCCTCTGCCTCGTCAGGCAGAATAACAGTCAGACCATGAGGCTTCTCATAGTCACTGGCAATCTTGGCTAGAAACTTATTATAAGAAACGCCTGCCGAAGCCGTCAGTTGCAGCTCATTCCAGATATCGTGCTGAATCAACTTGGCTATTTTGACTGCGGATTTAATCCAAAGCTTGTTTTCCGTTACATCCAGATAAGCCTCGTCGATGCTCATTGGCTCAATCAAGTCCGTATAGCGCTTGAAAATTTCTCGGATCTGCAATCCGACCGCCTGATATTTTTCGTAATTCCCAGAGATAAAAATCCCCTGCGGGCAGCGCTCATAGGCTTCCTTAGAGCTCATAGCCGAATGAACTCCGAACTTTCTGGCCTCATAATTGCAGGTGGAGACGACACCACGACCGCCTGTCAAGCGTGGGTCGCTGCCGATGATGACTGGATGCCCCTTTAACTTAGGATTATCCCGCTCTTCCACCGAAGCGAAAAAAGCATCCATATCAATATGAATGATCTTTCGCGATGTGTCATTGATTAGCGGAAAAATTAGCATGCCGTCTCCTATAAGTTAGAATAGCTCTTTAGCAAATTTTATCATTTTTAAAGCAAGTTTCAAAGGATTTTTGCTCAAAAGCAAGACCGGAAAATGTGAGACACTTTCTGAGGTGAATAGACAAAGTATTAAAATAGGAATTTCAGTATTGGACAAATTTCTACATAGTAACGTTCAAAGCAAGTACAAAATAATTCAACTTATCAGCTTCTTTCTACTATTTTCATTTACCATTTTCAAAATTATAAAACAGTTTACGATAAAATATCAATCTGTATTATAAAAGAAAGCCTCTTTTAGCACCGAAATTCGTTTGTGAAACCGATTACCTTATGATATACTTTAATTATAAATGTAACAGTTTATGTTGCTAGAATAAAGAGGAAAATCTAATGGTTGTTAAAACAGTTGTGGAAGCTCAAGACATTTTTGACAAAGCTTGGGAAGGCTTCAAAGGTGAAGACTGGAAAGAGAAAGCAAGTGTTTCTCGCTTCGTTCAAGCCAACTACACACCTTATGATGGAGATGAAAGCTTCTTGGCAGGTCCTACTGAGCGCTCACTCCACATCAAGAAAATCGTAGAAGAAACAAAAGCTCACTACGAAGAAACTCGTTTCCCAATGGACACTCGTCCAACATCTATTGCAGATATCCCTGCTGGTTATATCGACAGAGATAACGAACTAATTTACGGTATTCAAAACGATGAACTCTTCAAATTGAACTTCATGCCAAAAGGTGGTATCCGTATGGCTGAAACAACTTTGAAGGAAAATGGTTATGAACCTGATCCAGCTGTTCACGAAATTTTCACAAAATATGTGACAACTGTTAACGACGGTATTTTCCGTGCTTATACTTCTAACATCCGCCGCGCTCGTCACGCTCACACTGTAACTGGTCTTCCAGATGCCTACTCACGTGGACGTATCATCGGTGTTTACGCACGTCTTGCTCTTTACGGTGCAGACTACTTGATGCAAGAAAAAGTCAACGACTGGAATGCAATCAAAGAAATCGACGAAGAAACAATCCGTCTTCGTGAAGAAGTAAACCTTCAATACCAAGCTTTGCAACAAGTTGTTCGCTTGGGTGATCTTTACGGTGTTGACGTTCGCAAACCAGCGATGAACGTTAAAGAAGCAATCCAATGGGTTAACATCGCCTTTATGGCTGTCTGCCGTGTTATCAACGGTGCTGCTACATCTCTAGGACGTGTGCCAATCGTATTGGATATCTTTGCAGAACGTGACCTTGCTCGTGGTACATTTACTGAATCAGAAATCCAAGAATTTGTTGATGATTTCGTTATGAAACTTCGTACAGTTAAATTTGCTCGTACAAAAGCTTATGACCAATTGTATTCAGGTGACCCAACCTTCATCACAACTTCTATGGCTGGTATGGGTAACGACGGTCGTCACCGTGTTACGAAGATGGACTACCGTTTCTTGAACACTCTTGACAACATCGGTAACTCTCCAGAGCCAAACTTGACAGTTCTCTGGACTGACAAACTTCCATACTCATTCCGTCGCTACTGTATGCACATGAGCCACAAACACTCTTCTATCCAATACGAAGGTGTAACAACAATGGCTAAAGACGGATATGGTGAAATGAGCTGTATCTCATGCTGTGTGTCACCACTTGACCCAGAAAACGAAGAACAACGTCACAACATCCAGTACTTCGGTGCTCGTGTAAACGTTCTTAAAGCCCTTCTTACTGGTTTGAACGGTGGTTACGATGATGTGCATAAAGACTACAAAGTATTTGACATCGATCCTATCCGTGACGAAGTTCTTGAATTTGAATCAGTTAAAGCGAACTTTGAAAAATCTCTTGACTGGTTGACTGACACTTATGTAGATGCTTTGAACATCATCCACTACATGACTGACAAATACAACTACGAAGCTGTTCAAATGGCCTTCTTGCCAACTAAACAACGTGCTAACATGGGATTCGGTATCTGCGGATTCGCTAACACTGTTGACACATTGTCAGCTATCAAGTACGCTACAGTTAAACCACTCCGTGACGAAAATGGCTACATCTACGATTACGAAACAATCGGTGAATACCCACGTTGGGGTGAAGATGACCCACGTTCAAACGAATTGGCAGAATGGTTGATCGAAGCTTACACAACTCGTCTACGTAGCCACAAACTTTACAAAGACGCAGAAGCTACTGTATCACTTTTGACAATCACATCTAACGTTGCTTACTCTAAACAAACTGGTAACTCACCAGTCCACAAAGGTGTATACCTCAACGAAGATGGTTCTGTGAACTTGTCTAAACTTGAATTCTTCTCACCAGGTGCTAACCCATCTAACAAAGCTAAAGGTGGCTGGTTGCAAAACTTGAACTCACTTGCTAGCCTTGACTTTGGCTACGCAGCTGACGGTATCTCATTGACAACTCAAGTTTCACCACGCGCTCTTGGTAAGACTCGTGACGAACAAGTTGATAACTTGGTAACAATCCTTGATGGTTACTTTGAAAATGGTGGACAACACGTTAACTTGAACGTTATGGACTTGCAAGATGTTTACGACAAGATTATGTCTGGCGAAGATGTTATCGTACGTATCTCTGGATACTGTGTAAACACTAAATACCTCACTCCAGAACAAAAAACTGAATTGACACAACGTGTCTTCCACGAAGTTCTTTCTATGGATGATGCACTTAGCTAAGCCTCTTTCCTAATTGTAAAACCAGCTGAAAATCAGCTGGTTTTCTTTTGCTTTGGAGAGATAGCTTTGAGCATTTGTGTTATAATAGAGTTATTGTGAAATGAAAAAGGGGATATAATGGCTGAGAAAATGTCTACAGATGAAAAAAATCTTAATCTGGCCGTTGATGTTATCATGCTAGCTGGGACCTTGCTATTACAAAGCGGTTCAGAGATTTATCGGGTCGAAGACACCATGATCCGGATTGCCCATTCACAAGGCATCCTGGACTGCAATGCCTTAGCCATGCCCGTTGCCATATTCTTTTCAATTGAAAATACTAATATTTCTCGAATGAAGCGAAATATCCATATGAACTACAATATCGAGAAAGTCTGCGATGTCAATCAGGTTTCTCGGCAATTAGTCAGTGGAGCAATCAATTTGGAAGAAGCTCTTGAACAGCTAAAGGCACTTAAAACAAAAGGGGTTCCCTATAGCAAAAGAGAACTCATCACAGCAGCTACACTCAGTGCTCCTTTCTTTTCTATCATGTTCGGTGGAAATTTCTACGATGCTCTTGGAGCCGGCATCGCGACTCTGTTTGGCTTCTCTTTCTCTCTTTATGTCGATAAATATATTCGAATTCCTTTTGTTTCAGCCTTTGCTGGAGCTTTTGTCTTCGGATTATTAGCCCAGATTTGGGCTCACTATTCGGGCTTCGATTCAACAGCAGACTTGATCATCGCAGGAGCTGTTATGCCCTTCGTCCCAGGAATCGCTCTGACCAACTCAGTTAGAGATATCATGACCAACCATATCAACTCTGGAATGAGCAAACTCTTTGAATCGCTCCTCATTACCCTTGCTCTCGGCGCCGGAACCTCTGTCGCCCTCATTCTTATGAAATAAGCCTATGACAATCTTGACTTTCTTACTACAAGCTCTGGCCAGCCTACTGGCTATCATCACTTTTCTAATCGTTCTAAATGTCCAGCGTAGTATGCTGATTCCTGGCGGAGTTTTAGGAATGGCTACTTGGCTACTCTATCTTCTACTCAAGGGACCGACTAATGTTATCATTGCAACTTTCGTGGCTGCTATCATTGGTTCCTGTGCCAGCCAAATCCTCGGCATCATCTATAGAACGCCGGCTGTCGTCTTTATTTTGGCTATTCTAGCGCCTCTAGTACCTGGATATATTTCCTATCGGACAACCGCCTTCTTTGTGATAGGTGATTACAGTCATGCTATGGTTAATGCTACCTTGGTCGTCATCCTAGCCTTAGTCATCTCTATCGGCATGGCTAGCGGGACGGTTGTCTTAAAGATTTACAGCTACCTGAAGAAACATCCTCTTCACTATAAAAAATGAGTCAATACATATTGACTCATTTTTCTTTACGCATTTTGGTTAGAATTTCCTTAGCTTTTGCCTGATTAAATTGCTTCTCTTTGAGAAGTTCTGCAACAACAGCAGCAATCTCACCTTCCTGAGCACCGGCCAATAAAGCTAGGGATTTAGCTTGAAGCTTCATGTGGCCAGCTTGAATTCCCGTAGTCACCAGTGCTCTCAAAGCCGCAAAATTCTGCGCTAAGCCGACAGAAGCGATAATCGAAGCTAATTCTTTGGCTGTCGGTTGCCCCAATAAATCAAAACTAGCGACAACCATTGGATTAAGACCGATGGAGCCTCCCTTAGCCGCAACCGGCATGGGTAAAGTCAACTGGCCATAGAGTTTTCTTTCCTCTAAATTGGCCTTCCAGTTACTCAATCCTTGATAACGGCCATCACGAGCAGCATAGGCATGGGCCCCTGCTTCAATGGCCCGCCAATCATTACCTGTCGCCAAAAGAACTGCATCAATGCCGTTGAAAATCCCTTTATTATGCGTGCTGGCCCGATAAGGATCCTGTTTTGCGAATTGACTGGCTAAAGCGATTCTTTGAGCAGTTCGTTCAGCTTCTGCCTTGTCTCGACTGAGTGAGTGGAAATCAATTTCGCAAGAGGCTGTTACAAGCGCTTCAGTCGCATAGTTAGATAAGATAGCCATCAAGCTCTGTCCACCTGTTAACTCCTCTAACCGTTCTTTTAGGGCTTCTAGCATTGTATTAAGGATATTGGCACCCATGGCTTCCTGAGTGTCCACGACAAGGTAGACAACTAGAAAGTCCGTCTCTCCCTCCAGGAAATCCGTTCTCAAATCACGCGCCCCACCTCCTCGCTTGACGATGGAAGGATGGGCTTGATTTGCCAATTCTAATAAAGCTGACTTCTCATTTTGGATCTGCTCCAGGGCTTTAGCTACATCGGGCACATCATAAAGTGCGACCTGCCCAATCATTTGCCGATTATGAATCTTGGTCTTGAAACCGCCGTTGCGCTTAATGATTTTTGCTGCAAAACTAGCAGCAGCAACGACAGAAGGCTCCTCTGTTGCAAAAGGTACCTGATAAACCTGCTCATCTATGAGAAAGTCCGGTGCAATCGAATAAGGCAAAGCCAGAATAGAAAGCACATTTTCACTCATTTGACTAGCTGTCTCCAGCGGCAGATGGCTTTGATTAGCAAGATTCTGCCAATTCTCAGCCTGGAGTAGTTCATGGGATTTCAGAAACTCTAGCCGCTCTGCAGGCGTTTTTTTAGAAAATCCAGTCCAATTTATTTTCATAATGGTTTCTCAACTTTGATATACTTGCGCTGGTGTTGGTCGATTTGAACCAAGGCGTAAACTTGGTCATCGTAGTCAGAAAAAACAGCTGATCCGTTTTCATCTAGCTGGGCTTCTGCAAAGAAAAGCTCTTCATAAGCAGCAACTGTCAGTTCCTGCCGTTGATTCAATTGCTCTAAACGATGAATCGTCAGCTGTTCTTCATAACCTTCTACCAGATTTGCACTGAAAATCTCAGCGACAGCACCACTACCATAACTAAAGAGAGCAATCTTGTCACCAGCCTTAAGATTTTCAGAGTTTTCCAAGAGGGACAAAAGCCCTAAAAAGAGGGAGCCTGTATAGATATTCCCAACCTTTTGGCTATAGAGAATAGACTTGTCAAAGTTTTCTTGCAGACCCTTTTGCTCCTCCTGAGACAAGCTTTTATCCATAATTTTATTCAGCCCCTTAAGCGCCAATTTAGGATAAGGGAGATGGAAACAAATCGCTGCAAAGTCTCCCAAAGCTAAAGCATGACGCTTTTGGTATTCGTTCCAAGTCGTCTTGAGGCAATCCAGGTACTGCTGGGTTGAATAAACACCATTGACGTAAGGAGTCGTAGAGTAATTTGGCCGCCAGAAGTCCATAATATCACGAGTCTGAGCCACATTATCTTCATTGAATTCAAGGATGCGTGGATTTTGACTGATCAACATGGCGACAGCGCCTGCACCTTGAGTCGGCTCGCCTGGCGTCTCTGCCCCGTATTTGGCAATGTCACTAGCGATGACCAAGACCTTGCTTTCTGGATATTGTCTGATATGCAGCTTGGCATAGTCTAGAGCAGCAGTTGCCCCATAGCAGGCCTCTTTAATTTCAAAGCTACGAGCAAAGGGCTGGATGCCCAAAAGACCATGAATAAAGACCGAAGCCGCCTTACTTTGGTCGATGCTAGACTCTGTTGCGACAATGACCATATCAATGGCCTTCTTGTCCTCTGCAGTCAAGATTTGCTCAGCCGCTGTCGCACCCAAAGTGACAATATCCTCAGTTAAAGGAGCAATGCTGATCTCCTTCATCAATAATCCCTTGCTGAGCTTGTCAGGATCAATGCCCCGCTTCTCAGCTAGATGATCTAATTTTAAAACATAATTGCTGGTCGCAAAACCGATTTGATCGATTCCGATTTTCATCACAAAGACCTCATTCAATTCATTTGATAGCTAATAGTATTCAGACATTATTTTACCATAATTAAGGCTAAAACTCTTTTAAAAACCATTTTTTAAGCTCAAATCCGACTTGAGACGGAGAAAGTTTCTCATCAAAAAATGAGAGAAACTCAATTTTTCCAATTCAGTTTCCCTCATCAGTCTATTCCACATTTTGAACTAGCAAGTTTATGGATTTAAGGATAAGCTTCCCCCCCATAAATTCTTTGCAATATCCCTTTTTTTCTTTGTAAACAGGCTGAAGCAAGCCCTACTTCCGCTTCCTTGCAATCAAGTGAATCGGTGTTCCTTCAAAGACAAAGGCCTTGCGAATTTGATTTTCCAAGAAACGCAGGTAAGAGAAGTGCATAAGCTCTTCTTCGTTGACAAAGATGACAAAGGTCGGCGGTTTGGTCGCAACCTGAGTCGCATAAAAAATCTTGAGACGCTTGCCCTTGTCAGTCGGTGTCGGATTGATGGCGATAGCATCCATGATGACATCATTGAGCACCGCTGATGGAATACGGGTATTCTGACTCTGACTGATTTGCTTAATCATGTCCGGCAGCTTATGGAGACGCTGCTTGGTTAGGGCAGAGACGAAGATAATCGGCGCATAAGACAAGTACTGGAACTGGTCGCGGATATCTTCTTCCCAGTCTTTCATGGTATGGTTGTCTTTTTCCAGCGTATCCCACTTATTGACGACGATGATCATCCCTTTTCCTGCTTCATGGGCAAAGCCAGCGATTCGCTTGTCGTACTCACGAATTCCTTCTTCAGCATTCAGCACCATCAGAACGACATCTGAGCGATCAATCGCCCGCATAGCCCGCATAACAGAGTATTTCTCCGTATTTTCATATACCTTGCCCGACTTGCGCATACCAGCCGTATCGATCATGGTAAATTCCTGACCTTCACTGTCCGTAAAGACCGTATCAATAGCATCGCGCGTGGTACCAGCCACTGGACTGGCAATGACCCGATCCTCACCTAAGATGGCATTGATCAAGCTAGACTTGCCGACATTAGGCCGGCCAATCAAGCTAAACTTAATCATATCAGGATTTTCAACCACTTCCTCATGTGGAAGATTTTCAACGATAGCGTCTAGAACATCCCCTGTACCAATCCCATGGACAGAAGATACTGGAAATGGATCGCCCAAGCCTAGCGCATAGAAATCATAGATTTCGTTGCGCATTTCGGGATTATCCACTTTATTAACCGCTAAAATAATCGGCTTGTTGGTCTTGTAGAGCATGCGAGCGACATACTCGTCCGCATCAGTGATGCCTTCCTTGCCAGACACGACAAAAACGATAACGTCAGCCTCGTCCATAGCAATCTCAGCTTGGTGCTTGATTTGCTCCATAAAAGGTGCATCAACATCGTCAATTCCGCCCGTATCAATGATACTGAACTTACGATTTAGCCAATCTGCCGTCGCATAGATGCGGTCACGGGTAACCCCTTCTACGTCTTCCACAATGGAAATCCGCTCACCAGCAATCCGATTAAATAGCGTTGACTTGCCGACATTGGGACGGCCGACAATGGCAATAGTTGGTAAAGCCATGTTTTTCCTCTTTCATTCTTTGAGACAGAGCTGAGCTCCGCCTTAGTTTTCTAATTTCTTTTCTTTGAACAGTTGATCAATCGCTTGATTTGGCTCCTGACCAAATTGAGCTGCCAAACGCTGGCTCCAAGTATCCTGTGCTCGCTCACCAGCATACTCAGCCTGCACACGGTCATAGGTCTCGATGACTGAGCTGAGTTGCTCACAGTATTCTTCCTCAGAGACCACCGCTTCATAAGGCAGACGTGGCTTGACAGCATGGTTTTGATTGGGTTTTCCTAAAGCCATACCAAAAACTGGATAAGTATAGTCTGGCAGATTAAAGAGCTGGGCAATTTTTGAAGCTTCATAGCGAACTAAACCAATAATAACGCCGCCATAACCCAGACTTTCAGCTGCTAAGAGGGTATTTTGCCCCGCCAAAGCAGCATCTACCGAACTAATGAGAATATTTTCGGTTCCTTCAGGGTAAAAACCATCCGTGTGCAATTGAACGCCCTTTTCAGCTCGATTGAGGTCTCCTACAAAGAGCAAAAAGGCTGACGCCTGAAGAATTGCTTTTTGCGGAACTAAGTCAAAAAGAGCCTCTTTTTTCTCCTGGCTGCGCACCACAATGATCGAATAGGACTGGAAATTCTTCCAACTGGAAGCAGCACGTCCAGCATCGATAATGGCGCGTAGTTCTTCAGCTGAAATCTGCTCTTCCGTAAAGCGCCGAACAGACGTATGAGCCTTCATCAAGTTAATTGTTTCATTCATCGACGGTTCTCTCCTTCTAGATGCACTTCTTGAGCCAGAAACTTAATCCGCTCCATAACCCGCTTGGCTTGCCAGGTCTCATCGCCATTCTTAGAATTAGCAAAGTGACGCTCCAAATCTGCAAAACTAAAGTTAGAAGTAAAGAAAGTTGGCAGATTTTCCTGCATGCGGTGCTGGAGAATGACCTGCAAAATCTCATCCCGCATCCAGGGACTAGACTGCTCTGCACCGATATCGTCCAAAATCAGCACTTGAGCTGTCTTGACCTGGTCAATCTTGTCCTTGACCAAACCAGAGCTGATAGCATTCTTAACATCCAAAACAAAGCTCGGATAGTGAAGCAGAGTCGTTGAGACACCACGTTTTTCTGACAAATCATGTGCCAGCGCAGCCATCATGTAGCTCTTACCCACGCCGAAATCTCCGTAGAGATAAACAGCCTTTTGATAATGCGGAAAATCCGCAACAAAACTGGTCAAGAGCTCAAAAGCTTTGTAACGACCAATATCGTCTAAATCCACTTTGGCCAAACTAGCCTCTTTTAGACTGACTGGCAGATTGATAAGGTTGAGACGGCTTCTAATCGCCTCCTGTCTCTCCTGCTCAATCAACTCAGGCGTCTCTTCATAGGCAACATCCGCATAGCCTTCATTTTTCACCAAAATTGGCTTATAGCCCTTAGCAATATAGTTCTGATCTTCTAGCAGGAAACGATCTCGTTCGGTAATGTATTGATTGAACTTAGAAATGCTACGCTGAATTTCGGTTGGAGACAGTTGTTCTCGACTGATAAAGGCAGCGATATCTGGATCTGCTAAAATCTGCTGGACTAATTTTTGATAATCAAACTGCTTCACCTTATTCATATGAGGCATTGCCTGTCCTATTTTTTCCATTTAATCGCCTCCTTCTTCCAGTTTTGCTAAAAGCCTTCTTTTTTGTTCTTCTAGTTCCGCTTGTTTTTCTAAACTCGTTTCATTCTTGTAGTCCGGCTGACTCCAGTTCGGCACATTGCTTTTAGCAGCAGCTGGGCTGACTTGCGCAGGACGACTATTCGTCTGCTGATTACGCTCACGGATTTTCAGGACTGCCTCTTCAGCCGAGGTCACCTTTTGATAAGAAAAGTCATTGGCCACCTTGAGGGCATACTTTTCATTGAGGTTGGCTGAATCCACCTTGTTAAAAGTCAATAGCAGGATGATATTGATAACTTCATCCAACAGTCCCATCTCTGCCAAATCCTGAATCAGCTTCCGTTCACTACGCGTAATGGCCGCTTGACGGGTTTTCTTGATTTCTGCCAAAAAGAGCAAGGGCTGCTTGCTTTTAGCCTCACGGATAATAGACTGCTCTTGCTGAGAAAAATCTCCCGAAACTGGTTTTTGCTGAATCTTTTGCTGCATCCTTTTCGTCGAAATCACATGCGACACAGCTGTTTCACGCGCTAAGACATAGGTCTCATACCAAGTCCATTTCTTCTGCTCCGCAATAGCAAACAAGTCCAAGAGATCCGCTTTTTCATCTGCAAAACGCAAGCCATCCTGAGCCATTCTCTGTTTAAAATGCGTCAAATCAAAATCATTTTGGCGACTAGTTCTCGTCGGACTGATGTCATCCATGCCATAAATCTGGCTAAAAGAAGCACCGATTTTTTGCCCAGCTGGATTTTCCGGTCGTAGCTTATCTACCGCCGCCTGACCAATCTTTTTCTCCAAAAGACTAGTGTACACATGATGAGCAAAGAAGTCCTCAGCGGACAAGGTTGGATAGAGTCGAATGAAAAATCCCGTCTCCGTCTGGAAAAGCTCTAGCAATCCAATAGCTGATAGACGTTCCAAGCTTCTCTCCAACACTTCCATACCAAAATCAAGATGATTCAAAATATGGCTGAAAAGTCGCTGCTGAGCTCCATTATCCCAAAAAGAAACCAGATAAAGATAAAGCGCGACTGCATCCTTGCCCACAATGGGTAGGTAATAACGGGTCAGCCCGCTCATATCTTGACTGACCTGGTTATTAGACAAGAAAGAAAAATGATCATTTGGTTTCATAAGCCATTATTTTTCCTTTTTCTTCTTAGAACCCTTGGTAATCTGCTTCAAAAGGCTTTCCAGCTCGCCAACATCCTTAAAACTCCGGTAAACACTGGCGAAACGAACGTAGGTGATTTCATCCAGCTCGGCCAGCTCATCCATAACCAGAGAGCCAATATATTCGCTGGCAATTTCATTTTCACTCTGACTGCGAAGTTTTTGCTCAATCCGATTGACCAATTCTTCGATCTCGTCACTTGAGACCGGACGCTTCTGAGCAGAGCGGATGATTCCGTTAAATATCTTATCCCGAGAAAACTGCTCACGCGTTCCATCTTTTTTGACAACGACTAGGGTTCTTTCTTCCACGCGCTCATAAGTTGTAAAACGATGCTGGCATTCCTCGCATTCACGGCGACGACGGATTGTATTTCCATCTTCTGCCTGCCGGCTGTCAACCACACTTGATTTGCTTCCGCCACATTTGGGACAACGCATGTCATTTCCTCCTAGAATCTTAATACTTCATTATACCATGTTTTGACCAATAACAAAAGACGAGAGATTTCCCAGCCATAAAAAAACTAAAGCTGATAAAGCAGCTTTAGCAAGAAAATCTTCTTTCAAAAATCCAGCAAATGGAAACTCAGCCCTTCTTGTCAAAATACTTTTTGGTCTCAGCAATAATAACAGGAGATAAGGCCAAGAGAGCAATCAGATTTGGCAAGGCCATCAAGGCATTGACAATATCGGCAATGACCCAAACTGCTTCTAGCTCAATAAAGCCCCCTAAGAGCACCATAGCAACAAAGATAATTCGGTACAAGCGAATATATTTAACACCAAACAGGAACTCAAAGCAACGCTCACCGTAATAGTTCCAGCCTAAAATCGTGGTAAAAGCAAACAGAACTAGAAAAACGGATAGAAGGATTGGACCAAAATTAGCAAAGACAGTCGCAAAGGCTGCCTGAGTCAAGGACACACCATTGAGATTGCTATCCCAAACTCCTGTGATTAAAATTGTTAAACCTGTCAGACTACAAATAATCAGAGTATCAATAAAGGTTCCCGTCATCGAAATCAAGCCTTGCTCAACAGGCTCCTTGGTCTTGGCTGCCGCCGCAGCAATAGGTGCTGATCCTAGACCAGATTCATTGGAGAATACCCCGCGCGCGACCCCATTTTGAATCGCCATCTGGATGGTTGCACCAGCAAAGCCACCAACAGCAGCTGTCTGACTAAAGGCAGAACTAAAGACTAGCTGAAGAGTTGGCAGCAGACGATCTAGATTGACTGCTAATACAGTCACAGTCCCCAAGATATAAATAGCCGCCATAAAAGGCACAACCTTGGTCGACACTCGAGCAATCGACTCGATACCGTTAAAAATAACCAGAGCCACCAAAATAGCCAAGATAGAGGCAGTCACAGCTGGAGGCAGCTGAATGGTATTCTGCATAGCTTCTGTAATGGAATTCACCTGTGTGAAGGTCCCAATCCCTAAAAGAGCCACCAAGACACCAGCTACAGCAAAGAAGATAGCAAGTGGACGCCATTTTTCGCCCATTCCCAAAAGAATATAGTGCATGGGACCACCAGCAACTGCTCCATGGGCATCCTTGGAACGATACTTGATCGCTAATAAACCTTCGGCATACTTGGTTGCCATTCCAAAGAAAGCAGCTAGCCACATCCAAAATAAGGCTCCTGGTCCACCAACTTTTATGGCAGTCGCTACACCGATAATATTACCCGTTCCAACCGTGGCTGCCAAAGCTGTACAAAGAGCCGCAAAGCTTGACACTTCTCCATGATGATCCTCGCCGGATACAAAAATTAAGCGAAAGGCTCGAGAAAGACGCGAAATCTGTAGCAACCTCAGACGAAAAGTCAGATAAATTCCCGTTCCAACTAATAAAATCAAAAGGGGAGGCCCCCAGACCAAAGAATCAATTTGATTCAGCAACTTCAACATAAATCTTCTGCTCCTTTTCCACACCGAGAAAAAGAAAAGTACATGTTTACACATGTACTCTGGATGCCTGAGAATGACCGACTCCTGTCCTTCCCTTGCTCTGTCCTTTTACCTGAGAGTTTGAGCAGTTGCCTGCCTTGCCCCTTCGGTGCCAATCATGGTCTCTCCAGAGTTCCGTCCATTTCACAGTCATAAGGTACAAACGCTTATTTCTGAAAAACTTCATTCGGTGTTTATTCTAAATTTTCTATTATTTTAAAATAATATTCGGTTTTTGTCAATGTTTTATGAAAAATTTTGAATATTATATTGACCCCAAAAGGTTAGACATATAATTTATTCGAAGGTAAGATAATAATAGCTCATAGAATCTCCTTTATTACCTGTTGATGTAGTTATTTATGGTTTACACTGTTTGAAGTTCTGTAAGTTTTTGTTGCACTATATTTTACAATTTTTCATTCCTTAAAGTATTGATGACATTCTTCCAAGAGTTAGTCAAGAAAAATTTTAGAAAGTTCTGCTAGTTCAGCACTGGTTTCTTGCTTGACTTGTAGTCAATGAAAAAGAATGGGTCGTTCTAAAAAGCCCTTTCACCCCCTCAAAGACTAGGCATAAGGCTGTAATTCCGGATTGATTGGTGTGTTGGCCAGATTATTGGCATAATTGCAGAGGGTCGCAAGGCTGACACCCAGAACCACATCCAGAGCATTCTCATGTGTATAGCCTGCTTCTAGGAAGTCTGCCAAAGCCTCATATCCGACCCGTCCCTTGGTATTGATGACAGCAATGGTAAATTTAGCAAGCGTATCTAGCTTCGGATCTGTATCAATCGGAGTACGATTGCGCAGAGCCTCCAAAAGATCATCATTCATTTGAATCTGCTTGATTGAAAAGGCTGTATGGCCCGCTACACAGAAAGCGCAGCCGTTGGTAACCGCGGCCGTAATCTGCACTACTTCACGCTCAGTCGGTGTCAGGCTGTTACGACGATTGATGGCTCCAACCGTCCGATAAGTTTCCAAAGCCGTTGGCGCATTGGCCAAAAGACCGATAAGATTGGGAATGTAGCCACCGTTATCTTTTTGAACCGTTTCTAAAACCTCTTTCACCTCAGCTGGTGCGGACTCAATCGTGTGGATAGTAAATTCTGACATATGAAACCTCATTTCTTTTGATTAGCAACTATCTTAACATAGGTCTGACAGCTTGTATAATATATATTTTATATGACCTCTATAAAGAGAATATATTGCTATATGTCAAACCAAAATATATTACTGCTTTAACTGTCTCCTTACCTCTCTCAAACAAGAAAAAGAAGCCCTAAGGCTTCTGACTAATATTTTCTAAAACGTTGATAGCGATCTTCCAAAAGTTGCTCGATAGAAAGTTTGGAAAGTTCCGCTAGTTCAGTACTGATCTCTTGCTTGACTGCAGCCAAGAGCTCATTTTTATTAAAGCCGCGTTCGGGGATGACCTTATCAACGACACCCATCTGCAAAAGCTCGTGCGAGGTGATTTTCATCATCTCCGCCGCCTCCATTGCTCGGCTGCCATCTTTCCATAAAATCGAAGCAAAACCTTCTGGACTGAGAATGGCATACATAGAGTTTTCCAGCATCCAGACCTTATCAGCAACTGCTAAGGCCAGTGCCCCGCCAGAGCCACCCTCGCCGATGATAATGGCAATAATGGGCACTTTCAAATCACTCATTTCCATGAGATTACGGGCAATGGCTTCACCCTGTCCGCGCTCCTCAGCACCGACACCAGGATAGGCACCAGCCGTATTGATAAAGGTCACGACTGGACGGCCGAATTTCTCAGCCTGCTTCATGAGACGTAGGGCCTTGCGATAGCCTTCCGGATGAGGTTGACCAAAGTTCCGCCGTAAATTATCCTGCAAATTGCGACCTTTTTGAATACCGACCACTGTGACCGGCTGACCATTTAAGGTTCCGATACCGCCAATGACAGCACCATCATCACGAAAACCACGATCTCCGTGCAATTCCACAAAATCATCAAAAATTCCTTGAGCAAAATCCAGAGCCGTCAAACGGGACTGATCACGCGCTGCTTTGATAATCTGACTGATTTTTGTCATTGGTCACCTCCATGAAATCTCAAGAGAGTAGCAATCCGATCCCGCAATTCACCACGCTTGACTATCGCATCAACAAAGCCATGCTCCAGCAAAAATTCTGCCTTTTGAAAGTCATCTGGCAACTTTTCTCGTACAGTAGACTCAATAACTCGACGACCAGCAAAGCCTACCAGAGCCTGCGCTTCTGCCAAGATAATATCCCCTTCCATAGCGAAGGAAGCTGTGACACCGCCTGTCGTCGGATCTGTCAAAACGGTTAGGTAAAAAAGACCAGCCTTTGAATGACGTTGCACAGCAGCTGAGGTTTTAGCCATTTGCATCAGGCTCATGATACCTTCCTGCATGCGGGCACCGCCAGAAGCCGTAAAGAGGACGACTGGCAGCTTATGCTCTGTCGCATACTCAAAGAGGCGGGTAATCTTTTCACCTACAACCGTCCCCATAGAAGCCATAATAAAGTTGGAATCCATGATCCCAAGGGCAGATTTGTGACCTTTTATCAGAGCGGTTCCTGTCAAAACGGCCTCATCTAGACCAGTCTTTTCCCGCATCTTTGCCAGTTTTTCTTGATAATTTGGAAAATGTAAGGGATCTGTCGTCTCAATACCAGTGAACAATTCCTCAAAACTTCCTTGATCCACCGTTAAACTCAGGCGCTCAAAAGCTGAAATCCGAAAAGTGTAGCCACAGCTTGGACAGACACGCTCTGCCCCCAAATCCTTTTGATAAATGGTATGCTTACAACCTGGACACTTGGAAAAAAGCTCATCTGGAACTTCTGGTTTTGGCTGAGGCAAGGCACGAGAGGAACGATTAGGATTGATCCGAATATATTTATCCTTTTTTGAAAACAAAGGCATTGCTTACTCCTTCATTAAATTTTAGAGTGATTCTGCTTCTTTCAAACAAAATCACTCCTTGTCATCTATTTTTTCTCTTGATAAGCCGGAAGGAACTTCTCCATGAGAAAGGCTGTATCATAATCACCAGCAATCACATTAGGATCTGAAATCAGATCCAGTTGGAAACTGCTATTGGTCACAACACCGTCGATTTCTAGCTCATAGAGAGCCCGTTGCATCTTCATCAGGGCATCAAAGCGATTTTCCCCATGAACGATGATTTTGGCAATCATACTGTCATAGTAAGGAGGAATGGTGTAGCCAGGATAGACTGCCGAATCCACGCGCAGTCCCACTCCGCCACTTGGCAGATAAAGATTGGAAATCTTGCCTGGGCTCGGTGCAAAGTTAAAGGCTGGATTTTCAGCATTGATCCGACATTCAATCGCATGACCGCGAATTTCAACATCTTCTTGACTAAAGGACAGCTCTTGACCATCTGCAATCTTAATCTGCTCTTTAACAATATCCACACCAGTAACAAACTCAGTCACTGGATGCTCTACCTGAACCCGAGTGTTCATCTCCATAAAGTAGAATTCACCCTTGGCTTCATCCAGCAGAAACTCAATCGTTCCGGCATTTTCATAGCCGACAGACTCAGCTGCTCGAACAGCCGCTTCCCCAATCTGCTGGCGCAGGGTTTTCCCAATCGCTACAGATGGACTTTCTTCCAGTACCTTTTGGTTATTCCGCTGCAAAGAGCAATCCCGCTCGCCCAAGTGGACCACATGCCCCTGCTGATCTGCTAAAATCTGCACTTCAATATGGCGCGCTGGATAGATAACTCGCTCCATATACATGGCACCATTACCAAAGGCTGCTTTGGCTTCACTAGAAGCAGACTCAAAGGCCGCTACTAAATCCTCAGGCTTTTCAACCTTACGAATACCCTTGCCGCCGCCGCCAGCAGAAGCTTTAAGCATGACTGGATAACCAATCTTTTCGGCGACTTCCAAGGCTTCTTTAGAGGTATGGACTTCCCCATCAGAACCCGGGATAACTGGCACTTTTGCCTTAATCATCTGAGCCCGAGCATTGATCTTGTCCCCCATCAAGTCCATGACAGCACCTGAAGGTCCAATAAACTTAATGCCAACTTCTTCGCACATAGTCGCAAATTTGGAGTTTTCACTCAAAAAACCAAAACCAGGATGAATGGCTTCCGCACCTGTCAGAACAGCAGCAGACAGGACAGCGTTCATATTCAGATAAGAATCTGTAGACTTGGCTGGCCCGATGCAGACTGCTTCATCAGCCAGTAAAGTATGGAGCGCTTCCTTATCAGCTGTTGAATAAACAGCGACTGTATCAATTCCCAGCTCGCGGGCTGCACGAATAATTCTGACCGCAATTTCCCCACGGTTAGCAATTAAAATTTTACGAAACATGGTGAAATCTCCTCTTTCTTATTGACCAATCGCAAAGGTCAAGGTTCCGCTGGCTGCAAGTTTACCGTCAACTTCGCCCTTGGCCTCTACCACTGCAATAGTGCCACGACGCTTGACAAACTTGGCCGTCATAATCAGCTGATCACCTGGCACAACTTGCTTTTTGAACTTGACCTTGTCCATGCCAGCATAGAAGACCAGCTTGCCCTTGTTTTCTTCTTTAGACAATTCCAGCACACCAGCCGTTTGAGCCAGTGCTTCCATGATTAAGACACCCGGCATAACTGGATACTGAGGGAAATGTCCGTTAAAGAATGGCTCGTTGATCGTCACATTTTTCAAAGCGACAATCTCATCTTCGCTGACTTCCAATACACGGTCCACCAACAACATAGGATAGCGGTGCGGAAGCGCCTCTTTTATTGCATTGATATCAATCATTTGATGCGTACCAGCCCTTTCCCAAACTCAACCATTTCTTCATTCTGAACCAGAATTTCTGTAATCAGACCATCTTTCGGCGCTGGCACTTCATTCATGACCTTCATGGCTTCAATAATCATCAGGGTTTGACCTTTTTTAACTTGGTCTCCTACACTGACAAAAGCTGGTTTATCTGGACCTGCGGCCAAGTAAGCCACGCCAACCAAGGGACTTTCCACAACATCACCTTCAGCAGCAGGGGCCGGAGCCTCTAGAGCCACCTCAGGTGCTGCAGTTGGAGCTGCTTGGGAAACCGTATCAGCTACAGGTGCACTTGCTGGCTGCACAGGAGCTACAATTGGAGCTGCACTGGCTGCTGGAGTTGTTGCGACTGCGGCAGAACTTTCATTCTTGCTGAAAGTCAATTCATCACTTTGATTTTTATAAGAAAATTCACGCAGGCTTGATTGGTCAAACTGAGCCATCAAGTCTTTAATTTCATTGATATTCATCTAGCCCTCCCAACGCTTGAATGCCAGAACAGCATTGTGACCGCCAAAACCAAATGTATTGGAAATCGCATAAGGAATTTCCTGCTCTAAGCCCTGTCCATAAACGACGTTCGCTTCAATATAATCTGACAATTCACTTGTTCCAGCTGTTTTTGGTACAAAGTTATGGCGCATTGCTTCGATTGTAGCGATTGCTTCTACCGCTCCTGCAGCTCCAAGCAAGTGTCCTGTAAAGGACTTGGTTGAAGATACAGGTACTTCTTTACCAAGAACAGCTACGATAGCTCCACTTTCTCCTTTTTCATTAGCAGGAGTTGAAGTACCGTGGGCATTGACATAAGCTACTTGCTCTGGAGAAATTTCTGCTTCTTCCAAAGCCAATTTAATTGCCTTGATGGCACCTTGACCTTCTGGATGAGGTGAAGTCATGTGGTAAGCATCACAGGTATTACCGTAGCCAACTACTTCAGCCAGGATAGTCGCTCCACGTTTTTCAGCGTGTTCCAAACTTTCAAGCACCAACATACCAGAACCTTCTCCCATGACAAAGCCATTACGGTCTTTATCAAATGGAATAGAAGCACGAGTTGGATCTTCTGTAGTTGATAGGGCAGTCAAAGCTTGGAAACCAGCAATGGCAAATGGAGTGATAGAGGCTTCTGATCCACCCACCAACATGACATCTTGGAAACCAAACTTGATAGAGCGGAAGGCATCCCCAATCGCATCATTTGATGAGGCACAAGCTGTATTGATTGATTTACAGATACCATTTGCACCAAAGCGCATAGCAACATTTCCTGAAGCCATATTTGGCAAAGCTTTTGGAAGAGTCATTGGCTTAACGCGTTTTGGACCTTTTTCATGCAAACGGATAACTTGATCTTCGATTTCCTTGATACCACCGATACCAGAAGCCACGATGACACCAAAGCGGTCTTTATCGATTGCTTCTACATCAAGATTGGCATTTGTTACCGCTTCTTGAGCTGCATACAAGGCATACAAAGAATAATTGTCAAAACGATTGGTATCTTTCTTGATAAAGTATTTATCAAATGGAAAGTCTTGGACTTCAGCCGCATTATGAACAGCAAAATCGCTATGATCAAACTTGGTGATGGGAGCAATCCCAATCTTACCTTCTTTCAAACTATTCCAAAATTCTTCTGGTGTATTTCCGATGGGAGAGGTTAAGCCATAACCTGTCACAACAACTCGATTTAGTTTCATAGTGAACTCCTTTATGATAATTGGTAAACTGTCAAATCCAAATGCATGTAATTACTGCATTGTCAGTCCGCCATCAATCGCGATGACCTGACCAGTAAGGTATTCCTGACCTGCTAAGAATAGGGCAACATCCGCCACTTCTTCGGTATTTCCGAACCGCTTCATTGGGATTTGAGCCAGAGAAGCATCTTTGATTTTTTCAGAAAGCCCGTCTGTCATATCCGATTCGATAAAGCCTGGGGCAATCACATTGACACGGATATTGCGCCCAGCTACCTCACGAGCAACCGACTTAGAAAATCCAATTAAGCCAGCTTTAGAGGCTGCATAGTTGGCCTGGCCGACATTACCAGTCAAGCCGACAACACTTGATAAGTTAATGATTGCTCCCTGACGAGCCTTGGTCATTGGTTTCAATACAGCTTGCGTCATATTAAAGGCTCCAGTCAGATTGACCTTCAGCACTTGCTCAAAGTCTTCCTCTGTCATCTTGAGCATAATCTTATCGCGGGTAATTCCAGCATTATTGACCAAGACATCTACAGAGCCCAAAGCTGCAATCGCCTCTTCAATCATTCGCTTAGCATCAGCGCCATCAGATACGTCGCCTGAAATAGCCACGACCTTGACCGGATAGCCAGCAAACTCAGCCAAAACTTCGTCTGAAATTTGTCCGCGACCGTTCAAGACAATATTGGCACCTGCACTTGCAAACTTATGGGCAATAGCCAGACCAATCCCACGGCTAGAGCCTGTAATAAAAACATTTTTATTCTTTAATTCCATTGGTATTCCCCATTATTTTTCCAGCAGGGCTGTCAAAGTCTCCACACTTTCAACAGAATAAACAACTGCTGATTTATCAATTTTCTTCATAAAGCCAGACAATACTTTCCCTGGACCAATCTCGATAAACTCAGTCACACCAGCTTCCTGCATTTTAGCGATACTATCGTAGAAACGAACCGGTTCCATGACCTGACGAGTTAACAATTCCTCAATTCTATCGGCTTCCATGATATCCGCCTCTGTATTGCCCACTAGCGGAAGTTGAAAATCAGCAAATTCTGTTTCAGCCAAAACCTGAGCTAATTGCTCACTGGCTGGTTTCAAGAGTGCTGTATGGAAAGGACCTGAAACATTCAGCGGAATCAAGCGTTTCACACCTGCTTCCTTGAGGAGTTCTACCGCTTTATCCACCGCTGCCACATCTCCCCCAATGACGATTTGACCTGGAGTGTTGTAATTGGCAGGAGAGACCACTCCTAGCTGACTAGCTGTCTGACAGGCTTCCTCGATAAGAGCCACGTCCGCATTTAGGACCGCAACCATCTTTCCAGAGCCAGCAGGAGCTGCTTCCTCCATGAAAGCTCCGCGTTTAGCGACTAGAGCTACCGCTGTTTTGAAGTCCAGCGCACCAGCAGCTACCAAGGCAGAGTATTCACCTAGAGAGAGGCCAGCCACCATATCAGGACGGATTCCTTTTTCTACCAACAGGCGATAAATAGCAAGAGAAGTTGTCAAAATTGCTGGTTGAGTATAGCGAGTTTGGTTGAGTTTTTCTTCATCTTGGTCAATCAATGCCCGAACATCATAGCCCAGGACCTGACTAGCTTCCTCAAAAGTCGCCTTAACCACATCATACTGCTCATAGAGGTCACGAGCCATTCCCAGATATTGGGCTCCCTGACCAGCAAATAGAAAGGCTGTCTTAGTCATTTCTAGTTACTCCTGCCCAACGTTTTGCTTCTTGCTGAATCTTCTCAGCAGCGCCATAATAGATATCCTTGAGGATTTCTTCGACTGTTTCTTCCTTGCTGACCAAGCCGGCAATCTGACCAGACATGACGGAACCATTTTCCACATCGCCACGGACAACTGCATTGGCCAGAGCACCAGCACCCAGATTTTCAAAAACAGTCAAGTCTGGATTTTCTTGCTTGAATGCTTCTTTTTCAGCCTTTTCAAAATCGCGAGTCAGCTTATTCTTGAGCGCACGAACCGCATGACCGAAGTGCTGAGCAGAAATTGTCGTATCGATATCACGAGCTTTCAAGATCATATCTTTATAATTTTGATGGGCATTGGATTCTTTAGCCACAACGAAGCGTGTACCGACCTGAACCGCTTCTGCTCCTAACATAAAGCCAGCCGCAGCACCAGATCCATCCGCAATACCACCAGCCGCAATAACTGGAATGTTAACTGCTTCTACAACCTGACGGACCAAGGTCATCGTTGTTAACTTACCGATGTGACCACCAGCTTCCATTCCTTCAGCAATGACGGCATCCGCTCCAATTTTTTCCATCCGTTTAGCCAAAGCCACACTTGGTACAACAGGAATCACCGTAATACCTGCTTCATGGAAACGAGCCATGTACTTACTTGGATTGCCCGCACCAGTCGTCACCACTTTTACACCCTCTTCGATCACCAAATCCACGATGTCATCTACAAAAGGCGACAAAAGCATGATATTGACGCCGAAAGGACGATCCGTCAAAGACTTAATCTTGTTAATATTAGCTTTCACCACTTCCTTAGGCGCATTTCCGCCACCGATGATCCCAAGACCACCAGCCTTTGAAACAGCACCAGCCAAATCACCATCTGCGACCCAGGCCATACCACCTTGGAAAATAGGATATTTAATATCTAATAATTCTGTAATTCGTGTTTGCATAATACCTTCCTCATAATCATTGCTTAAGTAATAGCTTGAGCCCAAACCGCTAGATAGCAGTCTTTTTACTTTGAAATTCAAACTATTACCTAAACAAGAGAGAATATCTTGCGATACTCTCAAATCTTTATTATTTTGTTTTTTCTTCTACGTAGGCAACCAAGTCACCAACTGTTTTCAAGCCTTCTTCAGTTTCGATTTGGATGTCAAATGCATCTTCGATTTCTGAAATTACTTGGAACAAATCCAATGAATCTGCTTCAAGATCATCGAAAGTTGACTCAAGTGTAACTTCTGATGGCTCTTTACCAAGTTCCTCAACGATAATTTCTTGTACTTTTTCAAATACTGCCATGGATAGACTCCTTTAAAAAATATATTTTTTATCTATGTGTTTCCACATGATTAACTAAATTGTAACAATAAGCGTGCCCCATGTCAAACCTCCACCGAAACCTGACAACAAAACTGTCTGGTCTCCGTTCAGCTTAATCAAGTCCTGTTGGACACACTCAGATAATAAAATCGGGATGCTAGCTGCACTAGTATTGCCATATTCCATCATATTAGCAGGTAGTTTTTCCCGAGAAACTCCGAGTTTCTTAGCCATTTTATCTAAAATTCGGATATTGGCCTGATGCAAGAGCAGATAATCAAGCTCCTCCACTGAAAATGGACTCTCTTCAATGGTATTTTTGATAGACTGTGCCACATCACGAATGGCGAAATCAAAGATTGCTCGGCCTTCCATTTTCAAATAGCGATCATCAACTTGCTTTTCCGAAAACGGAGAGAACAAACCAAGTCCACCACAGGTCAAACTCTGACCTCTCAAGCCATCAGTAAACTGACTTTCAGCCCAAAAATGCTGCTTTTCTGCCGCTTCAAGCAAGACTCCCCCAGCCCCATCGCCAAATAAGACTGACGTCGCACGATCCGACCAATCAACGACCTTTGATAGCGTTTCGCTACCGATGACCAAACCTCTTTGATAGCGACCAGAGGAAATGAACTTTTCTCCAGTTGATAAGGCAAAGATAAAGCCACTGCATGCTGCCGTCAAGTCAAAAGCAAAAGCCTTGGTAGCTCCAATATTGGCCTGCACTCTAGCTGCAGTTGACGGCATCATAGAATCCGGAGTGATCGTCGCAACAATGATAAAATCAAGCTGATCAGCAGACAGCTGGGCCTTTTCTAGCAATTGCTCAGCAACCCTTGTAGCCAAGTCACTTGTTGACTCAGTCCGAGATAAATGTCGCTGTTTGATACCCGTGCGGCTGGAGATCCATTCATCACTTGTATCCATCATCTTAGCCAGATCATCATTTGTGACAATCTGCTCTGGAGCATAATGAGCTACTTGAGTAATTCTTGCATAGTTCATTATTTCAACTCCTCTAAAAAATTATACAAGTTCTGCAAACCTTTTTGCATTGCATTTTTTTCTTCTGAGGACATTCCTTCCACTACTTGCATGACCATGCGATTGTGGAATCGTTTATGAAGGCGATACAAGAGCCTCCCCTTCTTAGTCAAACTCAGATGAACTACACGACGGTCAATGGATGAACGGCGACGCTCGATATACCCTTTACGCTCCAAGTTATTCAAGCTGGTTGTGACAGTCCCCAAAGTGACTAACAATTCCTTTGAAATATCGCTTGGAGTCGCATTAGGCATGGTACCAATAACATCAATAGTGTGCATTTCTTTAATCGAGACATCTTTAAATTGACTGCCTCGGAGGCTGGACTCTTCAATAACCAAAACATTATTAAAAATAGATGTTAAATAATCATTGACTAATTGATAATTCAAACCAACACCTCCTTCATAAATACTTTGACATTCAAATTTTATCAGATCTCAAAATAATTTGCAAGTCCTTTTGAAAATTTATTTGATTTTCAAACAATTTTCTTATCCTGCAAATCCTTACTTACCTATAAATTGTGGACGACGCTTCTCAGTATAAGCTTGGACACCTTCTTTGAAGTCCTCAGTGAAAGCAAGAGACTTCTGTAAAGATAGCTCCAACTCCGCATATTCTTTCCAACCGCTGAACAGGCTCTTCCAGACCATTTCTTTCATAGCTCTGTAAGAATTCAGCGAACCGCGTTTTAGCTTCTTCAGCAACTGTTCCGTTGTTTTTTCCAGTTTTTCTGCTTCACAAACTTTATAGAGCAAACCATAATCCAGAGCCTTCTCTGCTGTCAGGGCCTCTCCCGTCATGACCAAATGGGTCGCCCGAGTCACACCAATTGCCCGAGTCAGAAGATAAAGTCCACCGGCATCTGGCGCTAAGCCCACTCCCACAAAAGCCTGAATGAAGCGAGATTTTTCCGTTGCAATACAGAAATCTGCAGCCACGACCATATTGGCAGCTGCACCAGCAACAGGGCCATCCACACTCATAATAACTGGCTTAGGTAGCCGTTTCATAGCAAAGGAAATATCATTGACCAACTCTGCAATTTTTACCAGGGATTGAATATCGTCAGCACTGACAGCTCTTTGCATCTCAGCTAGGTCGCCACCGACAGAAAAGACCTTCCCATTGGCATTGATCACTAGAAACTTCACTGCCTCATCATTTGCGGCCAGCTCAATCGCTTCTAAAATCTCCTCACACATCGGAATATTGAAACCATTTGAAACTTCAGGACGATTGAAGGTAATAGTCGCCACTTCATCAACTACCTTATAAAGAATACCATTAAAAGTCATTCTAACTCCATTCCAGACTGGGTAATTACAGTCGTTTTATTTCATAATTAAATAATTTGATAGTCAAATTACATTTATTCTAGCATAAAAGATGTAAGAAAGAAAACAAAAACTGGAAAATTTGATTTCATATTCGTTTTTTGCTTATTTTGCAACAAATTTACATAAAACAGTACTTCTGATAGATTTGCAAAATTTTCAGAATTTTGTTATAATTTTCCTAAATTATGTTTAGGAGTCTCCATGAAAGTTGTTAAATTCGGTGGAAGTTCACTCGCTTCTGCTTCACAGTTAGAAAAAGTCTTACATATTGTAAAATCTGATGCCGAGCGTCGCTTCGTTGTCGTTTCTGCACCAGGAAAAAGAGATGACCAGGATACAAAAGTCACCGATGCCCTGATTAAGTACTATCGCCAGTACATTGCAGGAAATGATGTCTCCAAGGAGCAAAATTGGATTATTAAACGCTATTCCGATATGGTCTCTGAGCTAGGCCTGAAATCTGCAATTATTGAGAAAATCTCTAAGAGCATCATCTCCCTAGCTACTCTGCCAATTGAAAACAATGAATTTCTTTACGACGCCTTCCTAGCAGCAGGTGAAAACAACAATGCCAAGCTAATCGCCGCTTACTTTAATCACAATGGCATTCCAGCCCGCTACGTCCATCCTAGAGAAGCTGGGCTAGTGGTTTCAAGCGAACCTGGAAATGCCCGCATCCTTCCTTCGAGCTATGATAAGTTGGAGGAATTGAACCATTCCGATGAAGTCCTTGTGATTCCTGGCTTCTTTGGTGTCACTCAAGATGGACAGATCTGTACTTTTTCTCGTGGTGGCTCAGACATTACTGGGTCGATTATTGCAGCTGGTGTCAAGGCTGATGTCTATGAAAACTTCACTGATGTGGACGGCATCTTTGCTGCTCACCCTGGGATTATTCACAAACCACGCTCCATCGCTGAGCTTACTTATCGCGAAATGCGGGAATTAGCCTATGCAGGCTTTACGGTTCTTCATGATGAAGCCCTACTGCCAGCCTATCGCGGAAAAATTCCACTCGTCATCAAAAATACCAACAATCCCGAACACCCTGGTACACGCATCGTCCACAAACATAGTGAGGATCATCCCCCTGTTGTTGGAATCGCTGGAGATTCTGGCTTTGTAAGTATTAACATGTCCAAGTACCTCATGAACCGAGAAGTTGGATTCGGTCGCAAGGCGCTGCAGATTTTAGAAGATTTGAACATTGGTTGGGAACATATGCCGACAGGAATTGATGATCTTTCTATCATCCTTCGTGAACGCGAATTGACTCCAATCAAGGAAGAAGAGATTCTGCGCCAACTTGTGCAAAAAGCGGAAGTAGACTTCGCAGAAATTGAGCACGATCTTTCTATTATCATGATTGTCGGCGAAAAAATGAAAAGTCATATCGGGGTGACTGCTACTGCGACTAGAGCTCTTTCTGACAATAAAATCAATATCCAAATGATGTCACAAGGTTCCAGTGAAGTTTCCATCATGTTTGTTGTCAATAAAAACCAAGAAAAGGCTGCCATTCGTGCCCTTTATAAAGCTTTCTTTGGCAGCTCAGAAAACGATGAATAAACTGAACAAGCAAACAACAAAGACCTAGCTCTGAATAGAGCTAGGTCTTTGTTATTCTTTCTTGTTATAATAATCCTTTTTTCTTTTCCAATATTAGGTCTTTGACAGATATCAACAGGACAGCCAGCAAAATCATGCCCATACCTACGAAATCGAGTAGATAAAAGCGTTCATTCATAATGACAAAGGCAAAGAAGACGGCTGAAATTGGCTCAATCGAGGCTAGGAGGCTAGATTTGACAGGACCGACCAAGCTTGTTCCCTTCAAAAAGACAGTGTAAGCAAAGATTGTTCCGATGACAATGATGCCAACCAAGGCCAGAAGAATATCCAAACGGAATTGCCACTGATGATGGAAAATACCGCTGAAAGGAAGGAGCAAGATACCTGCAATGGTCATGCCAATCCCGATAACCAGCATGCTTCCCCACTTTTTAATGAGCTCAATCGGCAAAAGAATATATAGCGCGTATGTAAAGGCTGAGAAAATCCCTAAACATAAGCCTTTTGGCGTCATCGAGAGCTGATTGACCTGACCGTGGGTCGCAATCAGAAAGGTTCCTCCAATAGCTAAAATCATGGAGCAGACCTGAGCCACAGTCGGAACTACTCTATCTTTGACACAAGTGTAAGCCAAGACTCCCACTGGACAGAGATATTGTAAAACCGTTGCTGTTCCTGCATTTGTCTCATGAATAGCCGCCAGATAGGCGTATTGGTTGATGAACAAGCCTAAAATTGAAAAAATTAAAATGTGTAGTAGAGAATTCTTATCTTTCCAAATCTTTTTAAAGGATTCTTTATTTGTAGCATAAGCCAACATCATCAAGACTAAACCCGCTAGCAACAAGCGCACATTGGTCAAGCTCAGCGCCGAAAAACCGTTCTCCATCAGATATTGACCACTTGTTCCCGATAAGCCCCAGGCAATCCCCGCAGCCAAGGTATAGATAGTTCCCCTTAAAACTTTTGACATCCCTAACCTCTTTCTTTTAGCTTTGATCATTATAACATAAACCATAAAAAAGAGAGTGGGACAGAAATCGGTAATTCGTTAGAATTCGATTTCGTCGTCCCACCTCCGCACAGTTGAGTAGGGCTGTAAAAGCTGATGAAATCAGCCTAGTAGAGCCCACTCAACCACTGTGTCTTGCTCGACAATCCAAAGATAATTAAGAGGCTAGGACTTTTGTCCCAGCCTCTTTATGATTCAACATAGCTAAAAGACGACTAAGCCTCTATCTCAAGAAGTAAATAAGGCAAGCCTAAGATCAAGCCAATAACTCCTAGCATAGCTCGCATTCCAGAAGCTGTAACAAGTACCTTCTGACCATCTTTTACCTGAATCTTATGCGATTTCATAAAACTTTGTCCAACCTGTAGTTCAACACTGTCTCCCTCAAAAGTCAGCGTTTTACCTTCATCATTCGCAAGTTTATCCACAAGTTCGCCATTTAGATAGACTGCAACATTTTGAACTACTCCAACCATACCCGTAGAACGCGTAATTGTAAATTTTGACATCAAAAGCTCCTTTATTTCAATCCAGCCTATCAACAAAAATTCTTTAGTTTATTCTTCAATCCTAGCTGAGTAAAAAGGCAGAAGAAACATTAAAACAATATAAAGAATTAAGAGAATTGCACGCACTAGACCACCAAAGAACAAGCCGAGCAACAAAACTCCTAGACAGATAGAAAAATTAGTAAAATTTGTTTCAACCAGCAAGGTTTGCCCTGCTTTAACTGTCACTGGCTTGGTTCTCATAGGAGCTGCTCCTACACGAACAACAGCTTCTTCTCCCTCAATAGGAAAGGCCGCCTCGTCGCCATTCTGGATTGTACCAACCTTTTGACCATTGATTAAAATTGGAAAATTCCCAATGATCCCTACAAAGCCTGTTCCGCGTTTTACTTTAATTTCTGACATAAGAACTCCTTTATTTTTTATTTATTTTACCATAAATACCATTCAAATAAAAGGTGAAAACCAGCCTCGCGACTGGTTTTCTACTTATTTCTATAGTTTTTCCAACTCTTCATTGAGCAGTTTTTGTGCTACTTGTGGGTTGGCTTGACCCTTGGTTGCTTTCATGAGCTGACCGATCAGGGACTTAGCCGCATTCTTATTGCCACCCTTATAGTCATTGATAGCTTTTTCGTTGTTGGCAAATACTTCTTGGATGATTGGCAGAAGCTGCGCAGGGTCTGAGATTTGAACCAGGCCTGCTTTCTGTATATACTCTCTAGCAGAGCCACCGTTTTTAGCCAGATGGACAAAGACCTTCTTGGCAATCTTAGAAGAAATCGTTCCGTCTGCAATCAGAGCAATCATCTCAGTCAGGTTCTCAGGCGTCAGCTCAATCTCAGAGATAGTCTTGCCTTCAGCATTGAGGTATTGCGCTACTTCTCCTTGGAGCCAGTTAGAAACAGATTTAGCGTCACCACCTGCAGCAACAGCTGCTTCAAAGAAGTCTGACACAGCCTTCGTCGCTGTCAACTGCTTGGCATCATAGTCAGACAGACCGTAATCGCCCACATACTTAGCCCGGCGTTCTTTTGGAAAGGCTGGCAGGCTACTGCGTACTTGCTCAATCCAAGCATCTTCAATCTCAAAGATAGGCAGATCAGGCTCTGGGAAGTAACGGTAGTCAGCCGAACCTTCCTTGACCCGCATGAGCAAGGTTTCGCCAGTCGCTTCGTCATAACGACGGGTTTCCTGACGTATTTGACCGCCACTGCGTAGGATTTCTGCTTGACGTTTTTCCTCAAATGCTAGACCCTTACGAACAAAATTGAAGGAGTTAAGGTTTTTCAGCTCAGTCTTGGTACCAAATTCTTCCTGGCCGTAAGGACGGATAGAAATATTGGCATCGACCCGCATGGAACCCTCTTCCATCTTGACATCAGAGATCCCAGTGTACTGGATGATTTCCTTGAGGGCAGTCAAGTAGGCATAAGCTTCTTCTGGACTGCGCATATCTGCTTCCGATACGATCTCAATCAACGGCACCCCTTGACGGTTGAGGTCCACATAAGAGTAGCCATCGCTGCCGTGGGTATTTTTTCCGGCATCTTCTTCCAAGTGGGCCCGCTCGATACGGATTTTCTTGGTCGTGCCATCTTCTAGTTCAATCTCAATCCAGCCATTGTAGCCAATCGGCTCATCAAACTGAGAAATTTGATAGGCTTTTGGATTGTCCGGATAGAAGTAATTCTTGCGGTCAAAGTGCATCTTCTGGTGAATGTCCATGTTCAAAGCCAGAGCAGCCTTGATACCATAGTCAATGACACCCTTGTTCATAACAGGCAGGACACCTGGGAAAGACCAGTCAATGATATTGGTGTTGGCATTTGGATCTTCACCGAAGTGAGCTGGAGCCGGTGAGAAAATTTTTGAATTGGTCTTCAATTCAACATGGACTTCCAGTCCGATAACTGTTTCAAAGTTCATTATTTTTCACCTCCAAAGATAACTGGCTGCTGTTTGTGATAGTCAGTCGTCGATTCAAATGCTGCGGCTGCCTGATAGATGGTCGCTTCATCAAAGTGGTTCCCAATCAGCTGCAAGCCAACTGGAAGACCATCTGCAAAGCCAGCTGGGATTGAAATGCCAGGCAGACCAGCCAGATTGACTGGAATGGTCAAAAGGTCAGCCAGATACATGGCCACTGGATCTTGGTTTTGACTGCCCAAGTCATAAGCTACAGTTGGTGCAGTTGGGCCTAAGATCAAATCATATTTTTCAAATACTTTAGCAAAATCTTGCATAATCAAGGTCCGAACCTGACCAGCTTTCTTGAAGTAAGCATCGTAGTAACCAGACGACAAGCTGAATGTCCCCAGCATGATGCGGCGTTTCACCTCTTCACCAAAGCCTTCGCTGCGAGATTTGACATAGACATCTTCTAGATTTTCAATGCCTTCTGCACGATAGCCATAGCGAATGCCATCAAAACGCTGCAGGTTAGAGCTAGCCTCAGAAGAAGCAATGATATAGTAAACAGCCACTCCATACTTGCTGTGGGGCAGGCTAACTTCTTCAACAATCGCACCTAGGCTTTCCAAGTGCTTAGCTGCTGCCAGAATCGTTTCCTTGACCTTGCTGTCAATTCCCTCACCCATGTATTCCTTAGGCAAGGCAATCTTCATACCCTTGATGTCTTGGCCAATTTTGCTAGTAAAGTCTGGCACTGCTTCTTGTGATGATGTCGAATCCTTAGGATCATTACCAGAAATAACATTCAAAAGCTGGGCATTTTCCTTAACCGTCTGAGAGAAAGGCCCAATCTGATCTAAAGAAGAACCAAAAGCAATGAGACCAAAACGAGAAACCCGTCCGTAAGTTGGCTTGAGGCCGACTACACCGTTAAAGGAAGCAGGCTGGCGAATAGAACCACCCGTATCTGAACCCAGTGACAGACGAACCTGACCAGAGGCAACAGCTGTCGCTGAACCACCAGATGAGCCACCAGGAACCTTGCTACTGTCCCAAGCATTCTTAGTCGTCTTAAAGTAAGAGTTTTCGCTGGATCCCCCCATGGCAAACTCGTCCATGTTGGTTTTCCCAACGATAATCATATCCTTACCATAGAGCTTCTCTACACTGGTCGCATCGAAAATTGGTTTATAGTTGTAGAGCATTTTAGATGCAGCTGTTGTCAAAATCCCCTTGGTTGAGATATTGTCCTTAACCGCCAGCGGAATTCCGCTCATGAGATTGTCAGCATCAATGCCCTTAGCATCCAGAGCTGCTGCCTGAGCCAATGCTTCTTCTTCGCTGACAGTAATAAAACTATCCACAGCTCCTTCACGTTCTTTGATGTCTGCCAAAGTCGCCTGAGTTAACTCTACTGCAGAAATTTCTTTCTTGACCAGCAGATCATGCAACTCTTCAATGGTCTTGTGATTAAAAGTCATTAGGCATCTCCTCCGTCATCTAGGATGGCAGGCACTTTGATGTAGCCCCGCTCTTTTTCAGGTACATTTTGGAAAAGCTCTTCTCGGTTCCAGCCCGGCTGAGCCACATCTTCTCGCATATAGTTGATGTTAGCTGCCACATTGGAAGTGAAAGGCACACCCTCCGTATCCACTTCATTGAGCAATTCGACCATGTCGACAATTTTAGACAAGGTTGTCGCAAACTCAGCTGTCTCTTCTGGTGAAAAAGCCAGTTTTGACAGTTTTGCAACGTGACTTACTTCTTCTTGAGTAATCTTCATCTCTGATTCCTTTCATAAGATAGGCGAGCCTGAATACCAGTCGAAAATGATAAGTCTAAGAAAGATCTTTGTTTTCGAGGTATTTAACTCGCATTGTTTTGCTAAGATAGAGGCACCAAGCTCTCGTAGCTGCGACCTCTTTCTTTAACTTCTTCCTGATTTCTTCAGGAATTCGCATCATTTCATTTTACCATATTTCCGGCTAATTCTTCAATTCCAAATACAGTTCTTTAAGCTGTCTTTGGTCCACCAAACTCGGACTTTCAAGCATAGGGTCAAAGCCAGTACCATTTTTCGGAAAAGCAATGACTTGGCGGATATTTTCTTCCCCAGCCAAAATCATAACCAAGCGATCTAAGCCTAGAGCCAAGCCGCCATGTGGTGGGAAGCCATACTCCAAGGCTTCTAAGAAGAAACCAAAGTCCCGCTCATAATCTTCCCGGCTCATGCCCAATAGCTCAAACATCGCTTCCTGAGCCTTCCGATCATGAATCCGTAGACTTCCTCCACCAATTTCATAACCGTTCAAGACGATGTCGTAGGCGTGACTGCGGAATTGATCTGGCTCCTGACCTTCTTCAAAAATGCCCTGTGTGAAAGGATGGTGCATGGCTTGATAACGATTTTGGTCTTCATTCCACTCCAACAGTGGCCAATCCACAACCCAGAGGAAATGAAGCAGGCTTGGCTCAATCAAATCCAAAGTTTTTGCGACTTCTATGCGCAGATGTCCCAAAGCTTCCTGAGCACGACGCTTCTTGGCCATGACTAGCAGAATGAGATCTCCATCTTTGGCCTCAAAACGTGTCAGTAACTCCTGACTTTCAGCTTCAAAGGTGCTAGCCAAATCCCCAACCAACTGACCATTTTCAACCTTTAGACTGGCGAAACGACTGCAGCCAAATTCCTTCATTTCCTGATAGTAGTGACTCAGCTGTTTCTTACTAAAAGCACTAGCCGCATCTGGCACACAGATTCCCATCACTTCCTCTTGGTTGCCCAAAGCTTTCTTGATGAGAAGCGATTCATTGGACTGGCACAAATCCGTCAAACTCTTTAGCTCTAAACCAAAGCGTGTATCTGGCTTATCAGAGCCAAAACGGCTCATAGCCTCTTCATAGCTGATCGTTGGAAAAGCTTCTGTCAGCTCTAAACCATGAGTTTTCTTGATAACAGCCTTGAGCATAGCTTCAACCAGAGCTCGGATTTCTTCCTCGCTGGCAAAACTCAGTTCTAGGTCCACCTGGGTAAACTCTGGCTGACGATCGCCCCGCAAATCTTCGTCACGGAAACAACGAACAATCTGATAATAGCGCTCGAGGCCAGCTCCCATCAGCAACTGCTTGAGCATCTGTGGACTCTGTGGCAAGGCGTAGAACTGATTTTTAAAGACCCGACTAGGCACCAAGAAATCCCTAGCCCCTTCAGGAGTTGACTTGGTCAGATAGGGCGTCTCCACTTCCAAAAAGTCCAAACCGTTTAAATATTCCCGAATGGTTGAGGTGACCTTGTGACGCAGTTTGAGGTTATGTGTCATCTTCTCACGGCGCAAGTCTAGGTAGCGGTATTTCTGACGTAGGTCTTCCCCCGTATGGGCATGCTGGTCCAGCTCAAAAGGCAGGGCCTTGCTGCTAGCAATAACCTCAATCTTTTCAGCTCTCAGCTCAACCTGACCAGACTTGATTGCCTTGTTGACAAAACGCTCTTCCCTCTGAACGACTTGCCCTGTCACTGCAATGACATCCTCTTTGCCAATTTCTTCTAGCTTAGCAAAATCTTCAAGCTCACCGTCAACGAAGACCTGAAGCAAGCCTTCGCGGTCCCGCAATTCAATAAAGGCTAGCTTGCCGTGATTGCGGATGTTGGCCACCCAGCCAGTTGCAGTCATGGTCTGTCCAACCTGCTCTAAACCATAGTTTCCGATAAAAATTTCTTTCATATTCTTCCCTCTCACATCCATTTGCAAGCCGCCCTGTCCTTAGGCATATTAGCAACTTTCTTACAGCATATCCACTTTCTCTTTTGCAAAAGAAAAGGGCCTCCGTCTCTGAAACAGACGAAAGCCGTGGTACCACTGTTATTCGCCGCCCTAAAAGGCAGCCTCTATGCTCGTAACGTGAGCGGCGTTTGTGCTTAATCACACAAAAGATTACGAAACATGTTCTTCGGTTTTTGCTCTCTTGGTACTGCTCTCAGCTATCAGTACTCTCTGTGCAAGTCAGCAAGCCTACTCTGCTTCTCTTTTACTCTTAAATTGTATTTATTATAGTCGAACCTAGGACATTTTGCAAGTGGTTTAGGGCAAATTTATGATTTTCCTCTGAAATAGAAGCCACAGCAGGCTCTACCACCTGAATCTGATAACCAAGATTATAGGCATCAATTGCTGTATGCAAGACGCAAATATCCGTCAAGACCCCTGTCAAAATGACCATATCTACCTTTCTTTCCCGCAAACGGATATCTAAATCCGTGCCAGAAAAAGCAGAATAATGGCGTTTATCCATCCAAAAGACCCGAGAGTCTGCTTGATGCTTGTCATAAAAATCAGCCAAAGGACCGTAAAGATTGCGACCGCTAGTCCCTTTGATATTATGAGGTGGAAACAGCTTGCTTTCAGGATGAAAGGCGTCATTTTCATCATGGGCATCAATCGCGAAGAAGATATAGTCGCCTCGATCAAAAGCTGCCTCGGTCACTTGGGCAATGGCTTCAGAAATCGCCTGAGCCGGCGCTCCTGCGGTCAACTTGCCCTCATCTGCAACAAAATCAACTGTATAATCAATGGAAATCAGTGCTTTAGCCATTAATAGTCCCTCTTTTTAATTTCCTCAAAAACATCTGGAATCAGTACTTTCAGATAAGTTCCCTTCATCCCCAGCGAGCGGCTTTCAATAATCCCCGCACTTTCCAGCTTGCGCAAGGCATTAACAATCACTGAGCGGGTAATCCCAATACGGTCAGCAATGACAGAAGCCGTCAGTTGCCCTTCATTGCCATTGAGTTCTCCCAGAATAGCTGAGACAGCTCTTAACTCTGAGTAAGACAGGGTATTGACTGCCATGGTCACAGCTGTCCGGCGGCGGATATTTTTCTCATCCTCTTCACGCTGGAAGTTAAGCAGCTGGATACCAACCACTGTGCTGGCAATCTCGACCAAAATCAGGTCGTCATCCAAAAATTCCTTGTCATTGCGCCAGATAATCAGCGAGCCCAAGCGAATTCCTGAAACATGAATCGGTGCGATAGTAGTCAAACCATCTGGAAATTCATCCTTGGTTTCCACTGGGAAAATGGTTAAATCGTGAGTTACAGGCAGATTAGCCTCCGTCTCATACACCATGTTTGCTTCTTGGACATATTCTTTGGGGAATGTCTTGTCTTGGAAAAAGGCTTCTACACGATCATTATTTGTCTTGTAGCGCATGAAATAGCCCAAGAGACGACCCTTGCTGTTGATGATGCAGGCATTGCAATGAATAATATCAGCAAGCTGGCGAGTGATCGCATTGTAAGGAAGTTCCTCCTGAAGCTGCTCTTCTGAACGTTTCAAGATAGAAGTAATCTTCCTTGTTTTTTCTAATAGTTTTGCCATACATTTACCTCGTATTTAGTCTCCTTGATTGTATCATAATCGACCGAAATTTTCAATAATTATCTGAAAATTGTGTATTGAAAAAAAATTCGCTACAATTCTGAAAGATTCAGAATTTGGCGATTGCGAAAAAAATCACTCCATCAAAAAAACCATTTAAAACAATTCTAAGACGAATTTGTTTTAAACGGTTTATGACTTGTATTTTATGCTTATCTGCGGTATTGGCGTAGGAAGCGTGTCATTTTTTCTTGGATCTGAGCTAGCTCATCTACCCGAGGCAGATAAACGATTCGGAAATGATCTGGATCCTTCCAGTTAAAGCCTCGTCCATGGACAAGAAGGACTTTTTCCTGCTTGAGGAAATCCAAGACAAACTGCTCATCATCATCGATCCGGTACATTTCCCGATCAATTTTCGGGAAGATGTAAAGACCCGCCTTAGGTTTGACTGCAGACAAACCTGGAATATCTTGAATGGCATTGTAAATGAAGTTTCTTTGTTCATAGATACGGCCACCTGGCAAAAGCAATTCATCCACCGACTGGTGACCTCCAAGCGATGTTTGCACAACCTGTTGAGCCAAGACATTGGAGCACAGGCGCATATTTGAAAGCATATTGAGGCCTTCAATATAGCCTTTAACATGCCGCTTAGGACCAGATAGCACCATCCAGCCAACTCGGAAGCCAGCGATACGGTGGGATTTTGACAGGCCATTCATGCTGACACAGAAAACATCTGGAGCTAGGCTTGCCACAGGCGTATGCACATATCCATCCATCACCATGCGGTCATAAATCTCATCCGCAAAGATAATAAGATTGTTCTGGCGAGCAATTTCTACGATCTCTAGCAAAAGTTCCTTAGGATAAAGTGCCCCCGTTGGATTGTTAGGATTGATGATAATGATAGCCTTAGTGTTAGAAGTGATTTTTGACTTGATGTCGTCAATATCTGGATACCATTCTGCCTGCTCATCACAGACATAATGAACCGCATTCCCACCAGCCAGACTAACTGCAGCCGTCCAGAGCGGGTAGTCCGGCATCGGTACTAAGACCTCATCTCCATCATCCAAGAGTCCCTGCATAGACATAACAATCAGCTCGCTGACTCCATTTCCAAGATAAATATCATCAATATCAACATTAGGGAAATTTCTGAGCTGGCAATACTGCATAATGGCCTTACGAGCTGAGAAAATCCCCTTAGAATCAGAGTAACCCTCACTATCACGCGCATTCATAATCAAATCATGAATGACCTCGTCTGGAGCGGTAAAGCCAAATTCAGCTGGATTTCCCGTGTTCAGGCGGAGAATTTTTTCTCCGTTGGCCCGCATCCGCATCGCTTCATCCAAAACTGGTCCACGAATATCATAAGCTACATGCTCCAGTTTGCTGGACTTATTAAATTCTTTCATCCTATTTTCCTCAATTCATCTGAATGATTTTATTATACCACCAGAAAAAAAGATTGACAATTAGGAAGAATCTAAGAAAGTTCCTTTCAACTAAAATAAGGCTTATAACTTAGGAAAATACACTTGTCCATCATGATAATTTCACTTGATTTCTGAATTTCATTTGCAGCTTTACTTTTTTTCTGAAAAGGTTTACAATATAAGTGAAGATATAAGAAACTCGAATCTAGGATTCGACAAAAGATGGAGGTAGCTTTATGACTCAACAAAAATATGAAAATATCATGGTCGCTGTTGACGGCTCTCGCGAAGCAGAACTCGCTTTTGAAAAAGGTGTTAATGTAGCGCTGAGAAACGCTTCTCGTTTGACAATTGCTCATGTGATTGATACACGGGCTCTCCAAAGCGTCTCAACCTTTGACGCTGAGGTCTACGAAGATCTCCAAGAAGAGGCACAAAAGTTGATGACAGAGTACAAGGAAAAGGCGCAAAAAGCTGGGGTCAAATACGTTGATGTCGTCATTGAATTGGGCAATCCCAAAACCCTCCTGTCAACTGACATTCCTGACGAACACAAGGTTGACTTGATTATGGTCGGAGCTACTGGTCTCAATGCCTTTGAACGCCTCCTAGTCGGCTCATCATCCGAATATATCCTCCGCCACGCGAAAGTGGACTTACTGGTCGTTCGTGACAAAGAAAAAACATTCTAAACCCACCAGGTAAGCAGTTCTAATGCCCTGCTTCACCCATAAATGCAAGTTAAAATCCCTCATTAGGTTAGCCTAGTGAGGGATTTGTGTTTTAGAACGATAAAAATCTTATTTCAGCTTGCCTTTCAAATACTGACCAGTATAGCTGGCTGGATTGGCTGCGACTTCCTCTGGTGTACCTGTCGCAATGATCGTTCCACCACCGACACCGCCTTCCGGTCCTAGGTCGATGATATGGTCTGCCGTTTTGATAACGTCCAGATTGTGCTCAATAACGAGGACCGTATTGCCATCATCCACGAAGCGGGCTAAAACCTTGAGCAAACGCGCAATGTCCTCTGTATGAAGCCCTGTCGTCGGCTCATCCAAGATATAGAAGGACTTACCAGTCGAGCGCTTGTGAAGCTCGCTGGCCAGCTTCATCCGCTGGGCTTCACCACCCGACAAGGTTGTGGCTGGCTGCCCTAGAGTCACATAGCCTAGTCCCACATCCTTGATGGTCTGGAGTTTGCGAGCAATCTTGGGAATGTGCTGGAAGAATTCTACCGCATCATTGACCGTCATGTCCAGAACCTGAGCGATATTCTTCTCCTTGTAGTGAACTTCTAGAGTCTCGCTATTATAGCGGGTACCGTGGCAGACCTCACAGGCTACATAGACGTCAGGCAGGAAGTGCATCTCAATCTTAATAATTCCATCACCCGAGCAGGCCTCACAGCGGCCTCCCTTGACGTTAAAACTGAAACGGCCCTTCTTGTAGCCGCGAATCTTGGCTTCATTGGTCTTGGCAAACAGATCGCGAATATCGTCAAAGACTCCAGTATAAGTGGCTGGATTAGAGCGAGGTGTCCGCCCAATCGGACTTTGGTCAATATCAATCAGTCGATCCACATGCTCAATGCCGCTGATTTTCTTGAACTTACCTGGCTTAGCAGAATTGCGGTTGAGTTTTTGGGCAATGGCCTTTTTAAGGATAGAATTGACCAGCGTTGACTTACCGGACCCAGAAACTCCAGTCACAGCGATGAATTTGCCCAAGGAGAATCTGGCCGTGATATTCTGCAGATTATTTTCCTGAGCACCAGTCACTTCAATAAAGCGGCCATTGCCTACACGACGTTCCAATGGTACTGGGATCTCGCGCTTACCTGACAGGTATTGGCCAGTAATAGACTTCTTATTTTTAGCCACTTGTGCAGGAGTACCGGCTGCGACGATTTCTCCACCGAAAACACCGGCTCCTGGTCCCACATCAATCAGCCAGTCAGCCTCCCGCATGGTGTCCTCATCGTGCTCAACTACGATGAGAGTATTGCCTAGATCACGCATCTTCTTGAGGCTGGCAATCAGGCGGTCATTATCACGCTGGTGCAAGCCAATAGAGGGCTCGTCCAGGATATAGAGGACGCCACTCAAGTTAGAACCAATCTGAGTCGCCAAACGAATCCGCTGACTCTCACCTCCTGATAGAGTCCCAGCCGAGCGAGACAAAGTCAGGTAATTAAGGCCAACGTTATTGAGGAAAGTCAGGCGATCATGAATTTCTTTGAGAATAGGCCGCGCAATAGTAGCTTCATTGTCAGTCAAGTGAAGCTTGTCCAACTGAAGCAAATGATCTGCAATGGACAAGTCTGAAATCTCACCGATGTGCAAGCCATCTTCGCCGCCAACCTTGACAGAAAGAGCCTGAGGACTGAGTCGATAGCCCTGACAAGCTGCACAGGTCAGCTCATTCATATAAGCCCGCATCTGTGTCCGAGTAAAATCACTATTGGTCTCATGGTAGCGCCTGTTGATATTGGTGACAACCCCCTCAAAAGGAATATCAATATCACGCACACCGCCAAATTCATTTTCATAGTGGAAATGGAACTCCCGCCCATCTGAGCCAAAGAAAATCAGCTGCTTTTCTTCCTCAGTCAGCTCCTCAAAAGGCTTGTCCATATCAATGCCAAAGGCTGCCATGGCCTGCTCCAGCATCTGCGGATAATAGTTGGAGGAGATGGGATTCCAAGGCGCTAGCGCTCCTTCGCGCAAGGTCTTGCCAGCATCCGGCACAACCACATCTAGATCCACCTCAAGCTTAACCCCCAGACCATCACAGTCCGGACAGGAGCCAAAAGGCGCATTAAAAGAAAAGAGGCGTGGCTCTAGCTCTGGCACCGTAAAGCCACAGACTGGGCAGGCATAGTGCTCAGAAAAGAGCAGCTCTTGACCGTCCATGGTATCAATCACCACATAACCCTCAGCAATCCGTAGAGCTGCTTCGACCGAGTCAAAGAGGCGGCTGCGCACCCCTTCCTTTATGACAATTCTGTCCACCACGACTTCAATATCATGTTGCTTGCTCTTAGAAAGCTCTGGCACTTCTGTTACATCATAGACATCGCCATCCACGCGCACCCGGACATAACCGTCCTTCTGAATCTTGTCAAAAACGGTCTTATGCTGGCCCTTTTTCTTGCGGATGACCGGCGCCAAAATCTGCAGTCGCTGACGCTCGGGCAATTCTAAAACCTTGTCGACAATCTGCTCAACAGACGAAGCCTTGATAGCCCCGTGGCCGTTGATACAGTAAGGCGTTCCGACACGAGCATAGAGCAGGCGCAGGTAGTCATTGATTTCGGTAGCTGTTCCCACTGTTGAGCGGGGGTTTTTGCTGGTCGTCTTCTGGTCAATGGAAATAGCCGGGCTGAGACCATCAATCGAGTCCACATCTGGCTTTTCCATGTTGCCCAAAAACTGCCGAGCATAGGCCGATAGGCTCTCAACGTAACGGCGTTGTCCCTCAGCGTAAAGGGTGTCAAAAGCCAGACTGGACTTGCCCGAACCAGACAGACCAGTTACCACGACCAGCTTGTCTCGGGGAATTTCCACATCAATATTTTTTAAATTATGAGCTCGCGCTCCATGAATCACAATTTTATCTTGCATCTAGTCCACACTTTACCTTTAAACTTCTTCTATTATAGCAAATTTTTCTGCAAACTTTTGCCCAAAAGACTAGAATTTGTAGTATAATAGGACGGTGCTTATAAACGATTCTAGGAGGAGATATGAAACAAGTATTTTTATCAACAACAACCGAGTTCAAGGAAATTGATACACTTGAATCGGGAACTTGGATCAATATGGTCAATCCTTCCCAGAACGAATCTTTAGAAATCGCAAACGCCTTTGGCATTGACATAGCTGACCTACGAGCACCGCTCGATGCCGAAGAAATGTCTCGTGTCACCATTGAAGATGAGTACACACTGATCATCGTAGACGTACCCATCACTGAGGAGCGGAATAATCAGACTTACTATGTTACTATTCCGCTCGGTATTATCATCACAGAAGAAGCCATCATCACGACTTGCTTGGAAAAATTGCCCCTGCTCGATATTTTCATCAATCGACAACTGCGCAACTTTTACACCTTCATGCGGTCACGTTTTATCTTTCAGATTCTCTACCGCAATGCCGAGCTATATCTGACAGCCCTGCGTTCCATTGACCGCAAGAGTGAGCAGATTGAAAGCCAATTGCACCAGTCGACTCGAAACGAAGAACTGATTGAGCTCATGGAGCTGGAAAAGACCATCGTCTATTTCAAAGCCTCCCTCAAGACAAATGAGCGCGTGATTAAGAAACTGACCAGCTCTACCAGCAATATTAAGAAATACTTGGAAGATGAAGATTTGCTGGAAGATACCCTGATTGAGACCCAGCAGGCCATTGAGATGGCTGATATTTATGGAAACATCCTCCACAGCATGACAGATACTTTTGCGTCCATTATTTCCAACAACCAGAACAATGTCATGAAGACACTGGCTCTGGTAACTGTTGTTATGTCCATCCCGACTATGCTCTTCTCAGCCTATGGGATGAACTTCAAAGATAACGAACTACCTCTAAATGGCGAGCCCCATGCTTTCTGGATTATCATGTTTATCGCCTTTGCTCTGAGTGGCTCTCTGACCCTCTACCTCTTCCATAAAAAATTATTCTAACCACCAGAAAGGACCACCATGTCACAAGTATTATTAGACAAACTAACCAAGAAAAACAAGGAATTTCTCCACATTGCTACTCATCAACTCCTCAAAGATGGCAAATCCGATGAAGAAGTGAAGGCAATCTTGGAGGAAATTATTCCAAACATTTTAGAAAATCAAGCCAAGGGTATCCCTGCCCGTGCTCTCTATGGGGCACCAACTTACTGGGCTTCTTCTCTCACTGCTAAGGAGCGCTATGATGCCGAGCATCCCAAGCAAAATGATGATCCAAAATGGATGATGCTGGATTCCGTCCTCTTCATTTTCGGTTTCTTCACCGTTCTGACTTCCATCGTCAATTTGGCATCTTCTAAACCCTCTGTTTACGGCATGACGACACTTGTCTTTGGTAGTATTGTCGGTGGTCTCGCTTTCTACGCCCTCTATCATTTCGTTTACCGTTTTTACGGACCAGACACTGACCGTAGCCAGCGTCCACATCTGCTCAAATCTATCCTTATCATGCTAGTAGCTATTGCTCTTTGGACCCTTTCAATTGTTGGTTCTAGCCTATTGCCCGACTCTCTCAACCCACATTTGTCAAATATCGTCGTTGCCATCATCGGAGGGATCACCCTAGCACTTCGTTTCTACCTCAAGAAACGCTTCAGTATTAAGAGTGCAACCATGGGGCCAGCGAAATACTAAGCCACATAAAAAAGAGGTTTTCGACCTCTTTTATTTTGCTCTTTTTGAAAAGTATAATACCAAGTCATCGTTATTCTCGCACGAAGCATAGGGCGTGAGTGGCTGATTTTGAAACCAAACTCCTGATCCATCTGGCATATAACCACGACCCACATACAGTCGTTGTGCTGGACCATAGCCTTTATGTAGCCCAACACCCAAGCTGACCACATCTGAATAATGCTGCGCTGCTTGTTCAGCTTTGTCCAATAAAGCTGTCCCAATTCCTCGCCTTTGGAAACTTTCAAAAACATTAAAATCCGTTAACTCAGGATAAAGGCCAGCAAAGGGTCCATGCTTTGCCAAGGGAATAACCGTAATGTAACCAGCCAAAGATTCCCCAACAACCGCCACCAAAACTTGGCGTTCACCCTCCTCTTGCTCCAGAAAGTAGTTTTTTTAAATCTCTCTCCGACCAGGCCAGCCTTGCTGGATAAAAGCATTCGATAAGGCCTCAATATCCTCAAAAAGCATCTTTCTGATGGCTAGTTCTTCTGTCATGGCAAGCCTCCCATATCTTGATAGTTTCTTCTATTATAGCACTGGCCCTTCCTATCATCAAGACAGCAAAAATCCCTGCTAGAAGCAGGGATTCATATTAGTCTTCATTTACGAAAGGCATCAAAGCCATTACGCGAGCGCGTTTGATAGCTGTTGTTACTTTACGTTGGTTTTTAGCTGAAGTTCCTGTTACACGACGAGGAAGGATTTTCCCACGTTCTGAAACGAAACGGCTAAGAAGCTCAGTATCTTTGTAATCAACATATTCAATCTTGTTTGCTGCGATGTAATCAACTTTTTTACGGCGTTTGAATCCGCCACGACGTTGTTGAGCCATGTTATTCTCCTTTATATTATAGTTCTAGTTTTGTCCATTATTAGAATGGTAAATCATCGTCTGAGATGTCCATCGGGTTTGAATTGCCGAATGGGCTTTCATCACGAGAAAAATTCGGTACTTGGTTGAATGAGTCAGCATTACCATAGCTTGGTGCAGAATTTCCACCGAAGCCACCGCCACCAAAGCCAGCTGAAGGCTGCCCTTCACGGCTTGCACGACTTTCCAGAAGCTGGAAGTTGTCTGCAACGACTTCTGTGACATAGACACGCTGGCCTTGCTGATTGTCGTAGTTACGAGTCTGGATGCGACCAGTAATTCCGATTAGAGCGCCTTTTTTGGCCCAATTAGCAAGATTTTCTGCCTGCTGACGCCAGATAACAACATTGATAAAGTCCGCTTCACGCTCACCACTTTGATTTTTAAAGTTGCGATTAACAGCCAGAGTAAAGGTTGCGACCGCTTGGTTTTGCGGTGTATAGCGAAGTTCAGCATCACGGGTCATACGTCCCACAAGTACAACGTTATTAATCATAATTTACCTTCTTAAGCGTCAAGTTTGACGATCATGTGACGAAGAATGTCAGCGTTGATTTTTGAAAGACGGTCGAACTCTTTAAGAGCTGCATCGTCGTTTGCTTCAACGTTAACGATGTGGTAAAGTCCTTCACGGAAATCTTGGATTTCGTATGCAAGACGACGTTTTTCCCAGTCTTTTGATTCAACAACAGTTGCACCGTTGTCAGTCAAGATAGAGTCAAAGCGTGCTACCAAAGCGTTTTTAGCTTCTTCTTCAATGTTTGGACGAATAATATAAAGAATTTCGTATTTAGCCATTGATATGTTCCTCCTTTTGGTCTAATGACCCCAAGACGCTGCAAGGGGTAAGTGAGGTTCACTCACAAATAATAATTATACTAGATTTTCCAACAAATAGCAAGAATAATTTTCACTTTTCCTTGAATGATTTGCTAAAGCATTTTATCAACTAGACAAAGTACATAAGCTGGTGATTTATTGCACCTGCTCGGCTCCTTCTTTTAATCGACCATAGAGCAGATAGGGGACGGATGTTAATTCTTCAAGGTTGCGACAGGATAGGGCACACATCAGCAGACGTAAATCTTCTTTCCAGCCATTTACAATAGCAATGACCTCTTCGACTGAGTGTTTTTCGACCAAGTCTAACATAGTCCGAGAAAGGCCGACTGCTTTAGCACCAAGGACCAAGGCTTTAACCATGTCTAGAGGATGGCGAATGCCACCGCTTGCCAGCAACTCCACCTTGTCCACCCAGTCTTGGGCTGCCAGTAAGGCCTGAGCTGTGGTCTGCCCCCAACCGTTGAGGTAGTCTCGCTGACCGCTCCGCTGATTTTCAATATAGGCAAAGCTCGTTCCACCACGACCAGAAATATCAAAGGTTGAAATCCCTAGTGTCTGAGCTTCCTCAATCGTTTTCCGATCCATGCCAAATCCTACTTCCTTGAGGACAAGGGGAACTGGAAAATCTTTTCCATAAACTTCCAAATGCTGTTTCCAAGTTCTGAAAGTTCGTTCTCCCTCCGGCATTAGCAATTCCTGCATGACATTGACATGTAGCTGGAGAAATAAAGGTTTCAAATCCGACACCGCCTGCAAGCCTGCTGCTACTGGTTTGTCAAGTCCGATATTGCTGGCCAAGAGTAGATTAGGCTTATCCTTTGCCACAGCATAAGAATCATCATCTGGATTTTTCAGGGCTGCACTGTAGGAACCTGTCACAAAGAGGATGCCGCAGTCCTCCGCCACTTTAGCCAGTTTTTCATTGATTTCTCGCCCTTTTGGACTTCCACCTGTCATAGCATTAATATAAAAGGGAAAATCCCAGTCACGCCCAGCGAAATGAGTGGATAAGTCAATCTCGTCCAAATCATAGGCTGGCAAAGAGCGATGGATTAATTCTATATCATCAAAGCTATTGTAGCCAAGGGGCTGTTCTAAGGCGTAGTTGATGTGATCATCTTTACGACTTTGGCTCATGAGCACCCATCCTTTCTTGGTAGAGTAATTCCAGACCAGCTTCTTGCCAGCGTTGGATCAAGGTTTGGCTATCTTCGGTAGCAAAAGACAGGGCGAAGCCACAGTCTCCACCGCCAGCTCCACTGCTTTTAGCGACACAATCCAAGCCTTGACTCGCCTCTCTTAAGGTCTGTAATTTCTCCGTGTAAATTAGCGGACTGAGCCTGTCTAATAACTGACTGGCAGTCAATAAACTATTTTTTACAGCTGTCTTATCAGCCGACAAAAAAGCTTCTTTCAGACCGTCCACCTGAAGCTGGGTTTGAGTCAAGAAATCTTCGTTTAAGCTCGACTTAACCTGCTTGACAAGGTCACTCGAAATAGCTGGTTCTCTCGTCCAACCAACCAGAAAATCACAGGATAAAGCAGGATAGATTGGTTTGATCTCATAGCCCCAGTCGTGCTTCAAAATCTCTAACAGATTTGTGTTGACCAATCGCTGGCGGATTGCCATCCGATCAAAAGAACGATAATAAACCAGTTGTTCATAAGCAATGCAGGCCAGATCTCCCATGGAGCCATTATCCCCCCGCTTGAGAAGCACTACTGCAGCTAGTCTAAAGAAGAGGTCAGAGCTTAGTTTCAGTTGATAAAAGGCAGCCATAGCCTTGATCGTCAAGACAACCACGCTGCCACTGGAACCCAGCCCAAACTTGCGCCCGTCTTTCTCCATTTTTCCTCTGATAGTCAAAGCAAAAGGATGCGATGGTATTTGCAGCAAGCCGAGATAATCGTTCATCAGCTGAATGGTCTCTTGAATCAAGCCATAGTCCGCGTCTGGCGCTAGACTGGCTTTGTGGCTAAAGAGATCCGAATCCAGCTCATAACTATCCGCCGCCTCAATCTCTGCCCGCATATAGATGGGAATATTCTTAATCAAAGCCGCATGACCAGGACTCAGAACAGCGTATTCCCCAGCTAGATAGAGCTTTCCGCAGGTCTGGACTTGCATATTAGTTTCCATCAGGCAATTCCTTCGTTTTGGAGACAATCAGACGGTACTGATCCGCAAAGAGGGGCACCAAGTCTTCCAAGTCCTCTTCAAGGCAGAGAACCTTGACATTAGGGCCAGCGTCCATGGTGAAATAGCAAGGATGCCCCTGGCCTCGAAGCTGGCGAACAAAGTCCATTGCAACATAACTTTCCTCCGTCAGATAAGTAAATGGAGGCGTGGCTGTCTCGGTCGTTGCATGCATCCGCAGGGCATTCTCCTCGGTCAACTGCCCAACTTTCTCAAAATCATTATCCTTTAAGTAGGCCAGCATATCCTGATAGTCCTGTGCTGACTGGTCAATCCAAGCCTGAAAATTTTTGGACGTTTCGGCACAGAGCTGCATGCCGAGTCGACTAGAAATCGGCTTTTTCTCATCATGAAGCACCAACATAATCATGGCTAGCTTAAGATCGGTTTGCACAGGGTAAATTGCTCCGCTATCCTTGTCCCATGCTGCCAAAGGACCAAAAAAGGAGCGGGCTGACGAACCTGAAGCAAACTTGGCCAACTGGGCCAGCTCCTCAGTATTGTAACGGGTTTCAAAATAAGCATCACAAGCCTTGACCAGAGCAGATAAGCCGCTGGAACTAGAGGATAAACCTGCTGCTGTCGGCATATTGTTACTGGTGTCAATCCGCACCCAGTCACTTGGCTCCGTGCGAAAGCGATCAATAATCCGACTGACCTTAGCATGCTCTTCTGGGCTTTGCAGTTGCCCATCGATATAAAATTCATCGCCAGCAGCCTCAGCCGAAAGCGGGCTTAACTGGGTTTGGGTGTACATATTCTCTAAAGTCAAGGAAATACTGCTGGTGGAAGGAATCATCCGCTCAGCATCTGCCTTTCCCCAATACTTGACAATAGCAATATTGGCGTAAGACTTGACACTTACAGGCTTTCTATCCATATATTGCTGGCTCCTTTCTCTCTCAAAAGACGGGCTAGGTCTTCCGCCTCTTTCTTTTCTTTTATTAGCACAATCACGCAGCCACCTAGGCCGCCGCCACTCATTTTAGCTCCGAGAGCCCCATTTTCAAGCGCTAGCTCGACCAAGTCATCAGATAGCTGGCAGGAAACTCCCAACTGGGCTAGTTTGCCGTGAGCCTTGGTCATGGCCTGTCCCATAGTTAGCAAATCCTTGAGATGGATCGCCTTCTCAACGATTTTTGTCAGATTTCCCAACTCCTGTAAGAGGGGCAGAGCCTCCTGACCCAAACTTTCTACCTTTTTGATGGCTTCCCGCGTATGTCCGTGAATACCCGTATCCGCAATCAGCAGATGAGCATCCAAATCTAACTCAATCTCTGAAAATCCGACATTGCGGATAAACTTGATGGCTACACCGCTAAGGCAGGTCTTGGCATCCAGACCACTTGGATTCATATGAGCAATCATCTCTGCTCGATTAGCCAAAATTTCCAGCGTTTCATGGTCCAAGGATTCTTCAAAGTAGTCAAAAACCGCACGAATAGCTGCAATGCTGACAGCTGCAGACGAACCCATCCCCCGCTTTTCTGGTACCATGGAATTCACCTGGCAACGAATCTGAACACCTTGCTTCCCCAAGTGCTCCAGACAGGCAAAAACAGCCATGGACAAGGTATCTTCCTCATAGAGATTCCAAGGCTTCTCAGAAGGAAATACCTGACAAGTCACTTCGATATTATTGAGAGGCAAAGCCAAGGCTGGATAGCCATAGACCACCGAATGCTCCCCCATCAGAATAATCTTGCTATGTGCCTTGCCGACACCCTTCTCTTTTGTCATACTTTCTCTCTATTTCTTCCTTCTATCTTCTATATTTTAATATACTTTTGAAAAAAAAGCGATCTTTTCCTGTTTTGACTGACAAAGTCACGTTAAGCAGTCAAAAACTCCAAGCTAAAGCCGGAGTTCTATCCTATTTTATCATCAGTGACTAGTCTTTAGCTTCGGTAGGGAGGATGCTACCACTCTTTCCTGATTAGATCCATCAGTTCATTGCGGTCTAAAATCCACTGGGCACGCTCATCCTTTTCATAGGTGCGATTGGACAGAAAGATTGCGGCTTTCTGTTCCGCCCGATTGTATATGATAAAAGTACCCGTATAGCCAGTATGATCCAGCCAGTCCCCTTCCAAATTCCAAGCTAGACTGCGTGTCTTGCCCGGCTCTAGAGCAAAGTTTTGGCTCAATTTCTCTGCAAATTCGTCCTGCAAATAATGCTCTAAAAAGATCTGCAAATCCTCAAGTGTTGAAAAAAGCCCGGCACTTCCAGCATGATGGCCTAAGACACGCGCTTTGGGATCATGAACCACCCCTGCTTCAACGCCACGAACAGTCGGCACCGCAGAAGCTACTGGTCCAAAGCTAGTTTTCCGCATCGCCCACGGCTTAAAAATCTTGTCTTCAAATAAGCGGTCCAAAGCTTCCCCGTACAGCTCCTCCAGCATAAAGCCCAGCAGGAGAAAATTAACATCTGTATAATGGAAGGATTTGTCATCCAGCACCGTCAAGCTATTGAGGGCTGCCTTTAATTCTTGAGCATTGAGCCTATCCCGATTAAGAATAAAGGGATCTAGCCCAGAGGTATGGGTCAACAACTGGCGCAGAGTCACCCGATCATCATGAAAGGCTGGATAGTATTGTCGCAAAGGCGCATCGATATCCAAGTCACCAGTCTGAAACAAAAATGCCACCAAGGTCCCTACACCAACCACCTTGCTGACGCTGGCCAGATCATAAACCAGACCAGCTCGCGTTACTGATTGATTGGCCGGGTCTGCTAAGCCCAGATAAAAACTCTGCCAGTGTCCATCACGATAAAGAGACAAACTAGCCCCAGAATAAAGCCCTGCAGCAAGCTGCTGATCGATCTTTTCTAAAATCCGCTGGGTCATAGTTGCTCAAACCATAGTTCAATATTACTTTGGTCTTGGCTGACTAAGAATTTTTTAGATTTAGGTACAAAAAATTCCTGTATCGCAAAAATCGATGACAATTTTTCCACATCAAAGTCCGCCACCAAACATTTGAGCATAGCCAGATCCCAAGTTTTCGTATTATCAGCTTGCAAATCTTGTCCTTGAGCTTCCTGCACATCTAGGAAATCCAAGACATTGCTCACCGGCTGATAAAAAGCCTTGACAGCCTGTAACTCTGGAACACGAAGTTCAATCTTTTCCACATCAAATTGACTCAAGCCGATAAAATCGTCCTGCCCTTCAAATGCAGGAGTTTCTTGGACTGGTTGTAAGCTGCTCAGGTTCTCTTCTGCATGGAGCAGGATGTGATCACCTTCCGGAGAAGTCGATTCAAATGCATAACCTTTTTCCCCACGATATAAACTGTCAACTTCAATCCCTCGAGCCAACAAAGCTTCAATTTCTGACGCTTTTGCCACCTTAATCACTAAGCGAGCCAATTTTTTTGCCCCTTTAACTCGACGAGAACGCATGCTTGGAGATTCTTCTAAAATCAATCTTTCTGTTTTAGTTTGATCGCCCAAAGACAACTGGGCTCCTTCTTCTAATAGGGATTTCATCCCTAGCGTTTTGCTATAGAAATCTTGATTTAGGTTCCGATTATTTACTTTTATTACTGGGACAATTCTTGCAACATGATTCACACTCATAACTTCCTCCAAACTATTTTATTGTAATAAATTTTCATTTTTTTGACAAGAAATTATGCGCAAACCAACAATTTTCAGAACATTTCCACTATCCTAATCTAACAGACCAAAAATATAAACCAAATCGCATTTTTCTATTAGTCAGAAACCAACAAAAAAAGACCGAGATTTCTCTCAGTCTTTTGATAAATATTATCCGTAAATTGCTTTAAATAAAGCTACTGCTGCAATACCAGCTGCAATTGGTGCCACAACCGGTACCCAAGAATACCACCATTTTGAATCGCCCTTGTGTTCACCAAGGATTGATTTTGGCAAGATAAAGTGCAAGATACGAGGTCCGAGGTCACGGGCTGGGTTAAGACCTGGTCCAGTAGGACCTCCAAGTGAAGTTACCAAAGCCATGACAAGGAAACCAAGCGCCAAGTGAGCGACAGCAGATGAACCATTTGTTGCTTGTGCAAATGTATTGTGAATAAGACTTTGAACATCTGATTCTGCTACTTTTTGGCCTGCTTGAGCTGCTTGAAGAGCTTGTTGTTGTACATTCTTCTCGATAAGAACCTTCAATTCCGCACCGAAGTGAAGTTTAGTCATGCCCATCGCTGCAAAGAAAAGAACAAAGGAACCAACAAACTCATTGATAAAACCATTGATTGTTGCTGCTTTACGAGATTCAGGTGTTCCGTGATCTAGACTTGAAATGGTTGAGAAAGTACCCAAGATATTGTTTGGATTTTCTGTTTTCAAGTAGTAAGGGCGGTGTGTCGCTACGACCAAAGCCTGTCCGAAGATAGCACCCAAAACTTGAGCAAGAATGTAAGGTGCTACATGCGCCCATGGGAAGTAACCACTAATCGCAAGTGCTAAAGTGAAGGCAGGGTTGATGTGGTTACCTGAGGTATTTCCAAACATCAAAGCTGGAATCATAACCCCCATACCGTAACCAACAGCAATGACCAACCAGCCACTTTGATGACCTTTAGTTCCTTTTAATTCAACATTGGCAACAGCACCATTCCCCAAAATAATAAGGATAGCTGTCCCTAAAAATTCCGTGGCATATTTAATAGCCCAACTGAAATCCATCTAATTTCTCCTTTAAAATTTTTTAGACAATCTATATTTTATCAAGTATAATGGATAATGTAAAGGTCATTTTAATAAAAACCAGAAAAAGAGGGAAAAACATGCGCTTCAATCAGTATAGTTATAGCAAGACAAATCCAGACACTATGCGCCAAGAATTAGCCGAGTTGGGCTTCATCTATGAGCCGCACCTTTCTGACAAAGACAATCTCCAAAACTTTCTACGACGCTGTTTCTTTCTCTATCAGGATACCGACTACTTGCTTCGAGCTTGGGCCGCTGATAGCGAAACTGACTTGTTGACCTTCTTCGAGTCAGACCGCGAACTGACAGCTGAGGTCTTCTATATGACTGCCTTTCAGCTCTTAGACTTTGTACCTTTTGTTGATTTCACCGATCTTGAGAAATTCCGAACAGAAAGTAACTTTCCTATCGTTTACGGCGATCTGCTAGAAAACCTCTACCAGTTGCTCAACACTCGAACAAAGAATGGCAATTTGCTTGTTGATAAGCTGGTCAGCGAGGGATTGGTTCCTGAGGATAATACCCACCACTACTTCAACGGTAAGAGCCTGGCAACCTTTTCCAGCCATGATGCCATCCGTGAGGTGGTTTATGTGGAAAGCCGAGTTGATACTGATGGAGATGGCCTGCCAGATCTGGTCAAAGTTAGCATTATCCGTCCTCGTTACCAAGGGCAAATTCCTGCTGTCATGACCGCTTCTCCTTATCACCAAGGAACCAACGACCCAGCCAGCGACAAGGCCCTCCATAATATGAATGTGGACTTAGTAAAAAAAGAGCCACATCACATCACTGTACAAGATCCTGAGCTTAAATTGCTCCAACTGGATTCGACAACTCCTGCCCAAGAAGTCTCTGAAGCCGAGGAAAAATTAGGTCATATCGGCACCTACACCCTCAATGACTACTTGCTGCCCCGCGGCTTTGCTAATCTCTATGTGTCTGGTGTAGGAACTAAAGACTCTGAAGGACTGATGACCAGCGGTGACTATCAGCAGATCGAGGCTTATAAGAACGTTATTGATTGGCTCAACGGCCGCTGTCGAGCCTTCACCGACCACACACGCCAGCGGGAAATCAAGGCTACTTGGTCCAACGGAAAAGTGGCTACGACAGGCATTTCATATCTGGGTACCATGTCCAATGGGTTGGCGACAACTGGTGTAGATGGATTGGAAGTCATTATTGCCGAAGCTGGGATTTCTTCTTGGTACAACTACTACCGCGAAAATGGCCTTGTCACTAGTCCTGGAGGCTACCCAGGAGAAGACTTTGAATCCTTAACTGAACTGACTTACTCCCGCAACCTGAGGGCTGGTGACTACTTGCGCCACAACGACGCTTATCAGCAAAGCCTAGAGCAACAGCGTAAGGACCTAGATCGGCAAACTGGAGATTACAATCAATTTTGGCATGACCGAAACTACCTGCTCCACGCAGATAAGGTCAAGGCCGAAGTCGTCTTCACCCACGGCTCTCAGGACTGGAATGTCAAGCCCCTCCATGTCTATAATATGTTCCGAGCTCTGCCATCTCACATCAAAAAGCACCTCTTCTTCCACAATGGTGCTCATGTTTACATGAACAACTGGCAGTCAATTGACTTCCGCGAAGCCATGAATGCCCTCCTCAGCAAGAAACTGCTGGGCCATACTTCAGACTTCGAACTGCCGCAAGTCATCTGGCAGGACAACAGCCAAGCTCAAAATTGGCTAACTCTGGAAGACTTCGGTGGACAAAAGAACTACGCTCATTTCCAACTAGGTGAAGGCTCTCAAAAGATTCAAAACCAGTATTCAGAAGAAGATTACAATCGTTTTGCCAAAAGCTATCAAAGCTTTAAAAACGAACTCTTTGACGGCAAGGTCAACCAGATTACTCTGGATTGGACTTTGGAAGACGACCTCTTCCTTAACGGAGCCACCCAGCTCAAACTGCGCCTTAAATCCAGCACGAACAAGGGACTGCTTTCTGCTCAATTGCTGGACTTCGGACCAGCTAAGCGCCTCACACCAATCCCTACGCCTATTGAACCTAGAGTCATGGACAACGGCCGCTACTATATGCTGGACAATCTGGTTGAACTGCCTTTTGCCGAAACGCCACACCGTGTCATCACCAAAGGCTTCCTCAACCTGCAAAATCGGACAGATTTGCTGACGGTCGAAGAAGTCATTCCTGGCCAATGGATGGAATGTAGCTTTAAACTGCAACCAACTATCTACAAGATGAAAAAAGGCGACCAGCTCCGCCTCGTCCTCTACACTACAGACTTTGAGCATACTGTTCGTGATAAGACCGACTATCAGCTGACGGTAGATTTAGGGCAATCTAGTCTAGACTTGCCGACCATGACATCACTTTCATAAAACCTAAAAGACGCTGAAATTCAGCGCCTTTTTCTTTTATCGTAGATTAAAATATTTCTCTGCATATTTTTTATAATCTGGCTTTTCCTTGCGGTTCATAGCAAAGAGCATACTACCTGTGAGATAATCCTCGTCTGAATCAGGAATTAGCATAATAGCAACATTTTTATCTTTCTCAGGAAAGACGATAGAAAATATCTTTCCATTATCTTTCCGAGTCAGGCCATAATAACTCACCCCATTTTTAAAACCAACAGCATTTTGAGTATACTTATACTCTTCTTCGTTGACAATGATGGTCTTGTCTTTTATTTCAATAGTCGTTTGTTCACCGCTAGCGTCCTGAACATTCCATTTCCCCTGAATTTTAGGGCTACCACTACAGCCGATTAGGATGAAGAGGGATGAGAGCACTACCAACAACAAACCTTTTATCTTCTTGTTTTTCAAGCTGTCTTCTCCTTGGGATATAGATTCATGACCATTCTACTATAAAGGCTAAATCTTTGTCAAACCTTCTAGAAATGTTCTTCTTGCCACTTTCCCAAAAAATGATATAATTGAAGAGTGAAGATTGCTAAGGGGCTCAGCCCTTGCGAGAGAAAGGAAAGAAAATCTTATGATGAATATGCAAAACATGATGAAGCAAGCCCAAAAACTTAAAAAAGACATGGACATTGCTCAAGCAGAATTAGCTGCAACTGAATTTGTTGGAAAATCTAGCCAAGATTTAGTTGTAGCAACTCTTACTGGTGATAAAAAGGTTGTCAAAATTGACTTTCAGCCTGCTATCGTAGACCCAGAAGATATGGAAACTCTATCTGATTTGACTAGCCAAGCTATCAATGCTGCTATCGATCAAATCAACGAAGTAGCTAAACAAAAACTCAGCGCTTTCCAAAGTGGACTTTCTTTCTAATTCTGCTAAGTCCCTATAAAAATCAACTCCCAAAAGATGATATATTCATTCTTTTGGGAGTTTTTTTGCGCAAAAAAATTGGAGAAAAGATTTAAGCATTTTCTCCAATATAAATCTCCTTAATGTCTAAAATGTCTCACGCCTGTGAAGACCATGGTCAAACCATATTTATCCGCCGCTTCGATAGATTCTTGGTCACGGACGGAGCCACCTGGCTGGATAATCGCCTTGATGCCAGCTTTGGCGATTTCTTCCACGTTATCCGCGAATGGGAAGAAGGCATCTGAAGCAAGCACAGCGCCGTCAAGGCGGTCTTTAGCTTGGTCAATGGCGATGCGAACAGAAGCCACACGGTTAGTTTGACCTGGGCCAACGCCAAGTGTCATGTGGTCGTTGGTCACAATGATACCGTTTGATTTGACGTACTTGATGGCTTTCCAAGCGAACTCAAGGGCTGTCGCTTCTGTCTCGGTTGGTTGACGTTTGGTCACCACTTGCCAATCAGCTGGGCTCTCTTTGACCACGTCTTGGTTTTGCACGAGAAGTCCACCGACAACACCTGTGTATTCTGCTTCCACTTCACTAGCCTCTTGAGCGTCAAATGGCAAGGCAAGGATACGCAAGTTTTTCTTTTTGTTGGTCAAAATGGCTAGCGCCTCATCTGTATAGCTCGGTGCGATGATGATTTCAAGGAAGACGCCGTGCATCTTCTCAGCGGTCGCAGCATCCACCTCACGGTTGAGAACGACAATACCACCGAAGATAGACACTGAATCAGACTCATAAGCATAGTCCCAAGCAGTCTCGATGTCATCAGCTTGACCGATTCCACATGGGTTCATGTGTTTGAGAGCTACAACGGTTGGACGGTCTTTGAAGTCACGGATAATACGAATGGCAGCATCAGCATCACGGATATTGTTAAAGGACAATTCCTTACCGTTAAGCTGTTTCGCTGATGCAATTGAGTAGTCTGTCGGCAAAGCTTTTTGGTAGAAGTCCGCATCCTGCTGAGGATTTTCCCCATAGCGCATGGCTTGCTTGAGGTCATAGGTCAAAGTGAGTTTTTCTGGTTTTGCTTCGCCCACTTGAGCTGTGAAGTATTCTGCAATCAAGGCATCATAAGCTGCTGTGTGACGGAAAACCTTAGCCGCCAAACGTTGACGCGTTTCGTAAGTCGTTTCACCATTGGCTGACAATTCGTCCAAAACCACAGCATAGTCAGCAGGGTCTACCACAACCGTCACACTGGCATGGTTTTTAGCCGCTGAACGAAGCATAGACGGTCCGCCGATGTCGATGTTTTCAACTGCATCAGCGTAAGTCACGTCTGGTTTGAGAATTGTTTCCTTGAAAGGATAGAGATTGACCACGACAAGGTCGATCAATTCGATATTATTGTCCTTGGCTGCTTCTAAGTGACTATCCAAGTCACGACGAGCCAGGAGACCACCGTGGATATTTGGGTGAAGGGTCTTGACACGACCGTCCATCATTTCTGGGAAACCAGTCACATCATCGATGGCAATGGTCTCCACCCCAGCATTATCAAGGGCAACCTTTGTCCCACCTGTCGAGATGATGTCCCAACCGAGTTTTTTAAGTTCTTGGGCAAATTCAACAATGCCCACTTTGTCTGAGACGCTGATTAAGGCGCGTTTAGTCATGTTTTCTCCTTATTATTTTATTTACTATGTTCTAATCTTTCTAACTTAAAAACAAAACGATCAGTAAAAAAACCAACCACCAGAGGGATAAGAAATAAAGTCAGTATCTTGTCGACATTATTTAATATGATTTTATCTATATTCCAAAAAGCTTCTTTTGAATTTAAGTTTTGGTACGTCTGCCCAATCATACATACTAGGGCAAAAAACATTAAAATCATGACTGCAAAATAGTCAAATTTATACCGAAAATCCCTTCCAATCCTAAATCTTGTCCAAGACAAAACAATAAAGACAGAAAATACTGGAGATAGAATGTTTTCTAACACAAAATCTTTAAATGGTGCATTAGGATAGCCAATCCATAAAAAACCAACTAACATTATTATTAAAAAGTAAATTATATACCTCATTGCATTCTTGTTATCTTTTTTCATTACCTATAACCTCTCCATCCCCAAACTATCCAACACTTCTGGATACAACTTGTACTCTGCTTCATGAATGCGGGCTTCAAAGCTTTCGATAGTATCATCAGCTAGACGTGGCACACGCACTTGTTTGATGACCTTGCCTGTATCCACACCAGAGTCCACCCAGTGAATGGTCACTCCAGACTCGTCTACGCCAGCATTCCAAGCGTCCTCAATCCCATGAGCTCCTGGAAATTCAGGCAAGTAAGCTGGATGAATGTTGATGATTCGGCCTTCATAAGCTGCCAACAAGGTGGGGCCAACGATTTTCATATAGCCTGCTAGGCAAACCAAGTCAATCTGGTGTTCTTCCAATAGTTCGACAAGGGCTGCTTCGTAGTCTGCCTTGTTCTCGAACTCCTTGAGTTCAAAAGCATAAGACAGAACGCCAAGCTTGTCTGCACGCTCGAGCACATAGGCGTCACGATGGTCTGAAAAGACAAACTCCACCGGAAATTCTTCGGCAACCACCTGAAAATTTGAGCCATTACCAGAGGCAAAAACCGCTATTTTTTTCATTTGATGATGACACTTTCGTTTTCTTTCTTGACGATGCGACCAATTTCATAGACTGGTTCATCCAGCAATTCCTTGACACGATCTACATTTTCAGGGCTAACTGCCAGCATAAGTCCCACACCCATATTGAAGATTTCAAACATTTCTTCGTGTTTGATTTGACCGTATTTTTCAAGAGCCTTGAAAATCGGAAGCACTGGGACTTTGTCTTCTTCAATTTCCGCAGCTAGGTCATCTGCAAACATACGAGGAACATTTTCGATAAAACCGCCACCTGTGATGTGGGCAATACCGTTGACCAACTCTTCCTTGATAAGTGGTAAGACAGCCTTGACATAGATACGAGTTGGCTCAAGAAGGACTTCCTTGAGTTTCTTGCCTTCCAATTCTGGCAAGACTTCCTCACCTGTGTAGTCCGCAAAAACACGACGCACGAGTGAGTAACCATTTGAGTGAATCCCACTTGAAGCAAGCCCGAGAAGGACATCACCTTCAGCTACTTTTGAACCGTCTATGATTTGAGATTTTTCAGCCACACCGACTGCAAAACCAGCCAAGTCGTAGTCATCTTCTCCATACATACCAGGCATTTCAGCCGTTTCTCCACCGATAAGGGCGGCGCCTGCCTGCACACAACCTTCTGCTACACCAGCAACCACTTGTTCTAGCTTGGCTGGTTCATTCTTACCAGTTGCGACGTAGTCAAGGAAGTAAAGAGGCTCCGCACCTGCAGCGATGATATCATTGACACACATGGCAACACAGTCCTGACCGATGGTATCGTGCTTATCGTATTTGATAGCCAACATGAGCTTGGTTCCGACACCGTCAGTCCCTGAGATCAAGACCGGTTCTTTGACACCTGTTTTTGAAAGGTCAAACATGCCACCAAAACCACCAAGAGCTCCCATGACACCTGCACGCTCCGTACGAGCTACGTGCTTTTTGATCCGCTCAACAACTTCATAACCCGCTTCAACATCCACACCCGATTGGGCATAAGCATTCTTATTTGTCATTTTTGTCTCCTCTTCCTTTCCTTTAATGGAGGGTCTTCATCCGCCTATTTGTAAAAACTGGTTTTTTCATCCAAACTTCTACGATAGTCTTCTTCATAGTCGTAGAGAGGAGTTGGGTAGTCACCGTCAAAGTAAGCGACACAGAGACCACCGTTCGGCGCATCTGTTTCGATCCCGATAGAGTTAATCAAGCCATCAATCGAAAGATAGGTCAGGCTATCTGCACCAATAATTTGGCGTGTTTCTTCGACCGTATGATTGGCAGCAATCAGCTCCTGACGCGTCTGGATATCAATCCCGTAGAAACATGGATAAGCTAGCGCAGGACTGCCAATAGCAACGTGAACCTCGGACGCACCTGCTTCTTTCAAAAGCTGAACGATACGGCGAGAGGTCGTCCCACGAACAATGGAATCATCAATCATGACCACACGTTTGCCTTTGACAACACCCGAAACAGCAGACAGTTTCATCCGCACCCCTTGCTCCCGCAATTCTTGAGTCGGTTGAATAAAGGTACGTTGCGTGTATTGGTTTTTGATCAACCCCATTTCATTTGGCAGACCTGATTCTTCCGCAAAGCCCATGGCTGCGCTGAGTGAGGAATTTGGCACACCGACCACAATATCCGCTTCGTGCTTAAATTCACGCGCCAATTGAGCCCCCATACGTTTGCGAGCTGTATGGACATTGACACCGTGGATATTAGAATCAGGGCGAGCAAAATAGATATACTCCATAGAGCAAATCGCCAACTGTGTATCATCTGTATAGCTATCATACTGGATGCCCTTATCATCAATGATCACAATCTCTCCAGGCTTCAAATCGCGAATCCACTCGGCACCAATGACTTCAAAAGCACAGGTTTCTGACGAAACGACCACCGCTCCGTTTGCCATTTTCCCAATAGAAAGTGGACGGAAGCCATTAGGATCAAGCGCCGCAATCAACTTGTCCTCAAACAGCAAGATATAAGCAAAGCCACCTTTGACAAGACTGAGCGCCTCCTTTATTTTACCCATCAAGTTCGGATTGTGACTCCGACGAATGAGATGAGCCAAGATTTCTGAATCGGAAGTTGAACTGAAAATAGCACCTCTTTGTTCCAATTCTTTCTTGAGCGATTCGGCATTGGTCAGATTTCCATTATGGGCCAAGCCAAACTGCATATCATGAAAGCGAAAAATGAAAGGCTGGATGTTATCTACAGAAGCTTCTCCTGCGGTCGCATAACGCACATGACCGATGGCAGCAGTTCCTGTCAGTTTATCCAATTTGGTAGGATTTTTGAAAACTTCTGATAGAAGTCCCATATCACGATGGCGCTTCAATTGCCCCTGATCATTGGAGAGGATTCCAGCCCCCTCCTGACCACGGTGCTGAAGACTGTGGAGCCCAAAATAGGTCATTTTAGCAGCATCTAGATGTCCCCAAATACCGAAAACACCACATTCTTCATTAAGAGATTTTACTTCGTATGTCATTTTTTATACCTTTTATTTCCCTGTGAAATAACGCACAGCTGACGCAAACAGGTGCTGGTCTTTATTTCCTGGGATATTTTGGAAGAGACCGTCTTCATAACGTTCTGAGTGGCCCATCTTACCGATGATTTGTCCGTTCTTACTGGTAATTCCTTCGATGGCATTGACAGAACCATTCGGATTATACTTAGAGTCCATACTTGGTTTGCCGTCAAAGTCAACGTATTGGCTGAAGATTTGGCCATTGTCACGGAGTTCCGCAAATTCCTCAGCTGTCACGACAAATTTCCCTTCACCGTGCGATACTGGGATGGCATGGATATCGCCCACTTGCACGCCAGCCAACCATGGTGAGTTGGTATTGGCAATTCGAGTTTCCACCATCTTGGCCACGTGCTGGTTAGCATCATTGTAGAAGAGGGTTGGACTAGTACCATTAGCATCTTCAAAGTTTCCGTATGGAAGAAGACCTGATTTGACCAAGGCCTGGAATCCATTACAGATACCGATAATCAAGCCACCACGAGCGATAAATCTATCAATGGCTGCACGCACTTTTTCATTAAGCAGGATGTTGACGATAAACTTAGCTGATCCATCTGGTTCATCCGCAGCTGAGAAGCCACCTGCAAAGAAGAGGATGTTAGCCTTGCCGATATTGTCAACCATGGTTTCAACTGACTTGACAATGGCTTCTTCATTCAAGGTCACGAATGGCACCAAGTTGAGCTCTGCACCTTCTTTTTCGAAGGCCTTAGCTGAGTCATATTCTGAGTTGGTTCCTGGGAAGACTGGAATGTAAACCACAGGTTTTTCAATAGTTTCCTTGGCTTTGATGACTGCGTCAGAAGCGACAGCTGGAACTTCAGCCAATTCTTTGGCCTGTGCAAATTCTGTTGGGTAAACTTCTTCCAGTTTTCCTTGGAAGGAACTGTCAAGTTTGTGTCCATCTAGCTTCACACCGTTGACAGTCAGTGTAAAGTCTACGCTTGTTTGACCGATTCTCTCCACTCCAGCGATTTCTTGAGGAGATGTGAAGATAAATCCACCTAATTGAGCTGTTAAAGAACTTTCAAGTTCAGACAAGATAACCTCTGCACCGATATGGTTCCCAAAGCTAGCAAGAGCCAAGCTTTCAACGACACCACCATATTTAACAGCTGAAGCTGCCGTCACTTTGTGGGTTGCTTGGATGGCTTCAAACTGAGCAAAGTTTGACTTGATCAAGTCAAAATCAATCTCTGCAGAGAGGGCTTGACCTGGAATGTAGTAGATGTTTTCACCAACGGTCTTGAACTCAGGAGAGAGTACCTTACGGCTATCTGCCGTCGTCACCCCAAAGGCAACCAAGGTTGGCGGTACTGTCAATTCTTCAAAAGTACCAGACATAGAGTCCTTACCACCGATAGATGGCAAACCAAGCTGAATTTGTGCTTCAATAGAGCCTAGAAGAGCTGCTACTGGCTGACCAAAACGCTCTGCCTGTTTGTCCATGCGCTCGAAATATTCTTGGTATGAGAAACGAGCCTTAGACCAGTTTGCACCAGCAGCCACCAAACGAGCAGTCGCTTCGATAACCGCATAAGCAGCACCATGGTATGGAGACCATTCTGCTACATAAGGGTTGAATCCTTGAGCCATGACTGACGCAGTGTGAGTTACACCGTGCTGAACTGGCAATTTCTGCACAGATGCCTCAGTTGGTGTGAGTTGGTAGCGACCACCAAGTGGGTGATTGACCGTTGAACGACCGACCGAGCAGTCAAAGATGGTTTGCAAACCTTTTTGACTCGCATGGTTAAGATCAGATAGAACCGCAAGGGTATCAGCTTCAAGTGTGTCAGCGCTTGTTGTGCGCTCTTCTGGAAGCTCGACATCCTTGTCTACAACCTTGGCATCGACGACCACACGCACACCGTTTGTATCAAGGAAACGACGTTCCAAGTCGACAATTGTTTCACCATTCCAGTGCATGACAAGATTTGGTTTTTCAGTCACTGTCGCAACCACAACCGCGTCAATATTTTCTTTATTACATTCTGCAACGAAGGTATCTACATCCTCGGGACGAACCACGACCGCCATCCGTTCTTGTGATTCAGAGATAGCAATTTCTGTACCATTCAAACCTTGATATTTAAGAGGAACCTTGTTGAGGTCGATTTCAAGACCGTCTGCCAATTCACCGATGGCCACACAGACACCACCTGCTCCAAAGTCATTGGACTTCTTGATAAGACGAGTGACATCGCCATTACGGAAAAGGCGTTGAATCTTACGTTCTTCAATGGCATTCCCTTTTTGAACCTCAGCACCAGCAGTCTCCACAGACTCAACTGTTTGAACCTTAGAAGATCCTGTCGCACCACCGACACCATCACGTCCAGTTTTCCCACCAAGCAAGATAATCACATCGCCGGCTTTCGGTTTTTCACGGACAACGTTGCCCTTGGGAGCCGCACCGACAACGGCACCAAGCTCCATACGTTTGGCTACAAATCCTGGGTGGAAATACTCACGAACGTAAGTCGTCGCAAGCCCAATCTGGTTACCATATGAAGAATAACCGTAAGCCGCTGTTTTAGAAATGACTTGTTGTGGCAATTTCCCTGCGCGCGTTTCCGCAATCGGCGCTGTAATGTCACCAGCACCTGAGATACGCATAGCTTGGTAAACATAGGAGCGACCTGACAATGGGTCACGAATGGCTCCACCGATACAGGTAGCCGCCCCACCAAATGGCTCAATCTCCGTTGGGTGATTGTGGGTTTCGTTTTTAAACATGAGGAGCCAAGGTTCCTTGACACCATCAACATCCACTTCGATTTCGACCGAGCAAGCATTGATTTCATCAGACACTTCCATGTCGTCCAAACGCCCATTAGCACGCTCATAACGACCAAAAATAGTCGCCATATCCATCAAGGTTTGTGGCTTTTCAGACCGACCTAGTTCCTCACGCATGGCAACATACTTGTCATAAGTCGCCTGCAATTGTTTTTGGAATTTAGAAGCTGAGAAATCAATCTGTTTCAACTCGGTTTCAAAAGTCGTGTGACGGCAGTGGTCAGACCAGTAAGTGTCCAAAACCTTAAGCTCTGTTTCCGTTGGCACGCGCCCGATTGACTTGAAATAGTCTTGGATAAAGAGCAAATCGTCCACTTCCATGGCCATCCCTTGTTCGGCCTTATAGCGAGCAAAGTCTTCTGCTGTATAGCTTTCAAAGAAAGTCAACTTGGGAATGGTCTTGTCTGACTCAGAAAATTCCTGCTTGGCAATCCCTGTCGTGATGTCCTTGAAACGAGAATCAACTGGGTTGAGCAAGTAGTTCTTGACCGCTTCTAACTCCGTCGCATCAATATCTTTATTGACCAAGTAAAGTTGGGCTGTGTTGACTGTCACGTCACTCGAACTTCCCAGCAAAAGCAAGGCTTCCTGTGAAGAAGCCGCGCGTTGGTCAAACTGCCCTGGCAGGCTTTCAATGGCAAAGAAAGCATAGTTGGCAAGATCCGCCTGCACAACCGCTTCGTCCAAAACATGGTCTGTCACCTGCTCAGAGAAGATGTGCTTCTCTGCAGGTGCGAACAAGTTCTCTGATAAATCAAAGACATCATAAACCTGCACAATGCGAATACTTTTCAAAGTTGACAATCCCAAGTTGTGCTGGAGTTCTCTTACCAAACTCTCTGACTTGACCTGAAAATCAGCCTTTTTTTCAACAAAAATACGTTTATCCATTAATTCTTATTCCTTTATTTCAGCTCTTACGATATTCCCAACGACCTTGAAGTTGTTGCAAACAGATTATTTCAATTCCTGCAACTTTTCCCAAACAACTTCGTAAACGTCTGTCAATTCACCCAAGCCACGGCGGAAAACATCCTTGTCCATGTGGTTGCCATCCGCGTCCCACAAGCGGCAGTTGTCTGGTGAAAATTCGTCTGCCAAGATAATCGTGCCATCCTTGTCAAAACCGAACTCTAGCTTAAAGTCAATCAATTTGAGGCCAATCTCAGCAAACCAGGCTTTCAAGAGTTCATTGATACGACGCGTTTCTTCCTTCAAGTAAGCAATCTGCTGGTCATCCGCAATTTTAAGGAATTTCACATGTTCATCATTGATAAAAGGATCATCCAAATCATCATTTTTATAGTAAAATTCAACGATCGGAGTCTCAAATGCGATACCTTCTTCTACGCCAAAACGTTTTGAAAAGGAACCAGCTGTGTAGTTGCGGAGCACCACTTCCAGAGGAATAATGTCAACTTTTTTATTAAGCTGATCTGTATCTGAGATTTTCTCGATAAAATGCGTTGCTACACCGGCAGCGTTCAACTTTTCAAAGATAAAGGCTGAAATCTGATTATTTAACACTCCCTTACCTGCAATTTGCTCCTTCTTGACACCGTTAAAAGCAGTCGCCTGATCCTTGTAGCGGGACAAAATCACCTGCTCATCTTCTGTCGCAAAAATATCCTTTGCTTTTCCCGAATATAACAACTTGTTTGACATTTTATTATTCGCCTTTCGTATTTTTGTGCTTTAAGTGTATCACTTTTAAATATATTTTACAAGTTTTTCCCGTACAATCTGAATACAAAAGCATGAAAAAGATTGGAAATACAACATTTAAAAACTGAAAATATCTTGTTTCCATACAAAAACAGGACTTTTTCAAGTCCTGTTTTAGAATTCATTAATATAAGTCTAAATAATTATCAATTTCCCATTGGGAAACGAAGGTCGCATAGCTAGCCCATTCAATCCGCTTGGCTTCAACAAAGCTAGTGTAGATATGGTTGCCCAAAGCTGCCTTGACGACCTCATCCTCAGTTAAAGCCTTAAGGGCATTGTGGAGAGTAGATGGCAGGTCTGTAATACCGGCTTCCTTGCGCTCCTCAGCTGTCATCACATAGATATTTTCCTCGATTGGAGCTGGCGCTTCGATTTTATTTTCCACTCCATGCAGTCCCACTTCTAGGAGCACTGCCATAGCAATATAAGGATTAGCCATCGGGTCTACTGAACGCAACTCCAAGCGAGTTCCCATACCACGTGATGCTGGTACTCGAACCAAAGGTGAACGATTTTGCCCAGCCCAAGCGATGTAAACCGGTGCTTCAAAACCAGGCACCAAACGTTTATAAGAGTTGACAGTCGGATTCATGATAGCTGTATAGTTATAGGCGTGCTTAATCAAACCACCCAAGAAATAGTAGGCTGTCTCAGACAACTGCATTCCTTTTGGATCCTCTGGATCATAAAACGCATTATTTCCATCTTGGTCAAAAAGGGACATATTACAGTGCATACCAGAACCAGCAATACCAAACTTTGGCTTAGCCATGAAAGTCGCATAGAGGCCGTGCTTACGAGCGATGGTCTTCACCACCAACTTGAAAATCTGAATCTTATCACAAGCACGAAGCACTTCATCATACTTAAAGTCAATCTCGTGCTGACCAACTGCTACCTCGTGGTGACTCGCTTCTACTTCAAATCCCATCTTAGTCAAAACATTGACAATTTCTCGACGGGTATTATCCGCCAAGTCTGTCGGCGCCAAGTCAAAGTAGCCACCCTTGTCATTCACTTCCAGTGTCGGATCGCCATTCTCATCCAGTTTGAAAAGGAAAAATTCTGGCTCAGGACCAAGATTAAAAGACTTGAAGCCCAGTGCTTCCATATGTTTGAGAGCTCGCTTAAGGTTACTACGAGGATCTCCTGCAAAGGGAACATGTTCTGTCGTATAAACATCACAGATCAAGCCTGCTACACTGCCATTCTCATCTCCCCAAGGAAAAACTGTCCAAGTATCCAAATCAGGATAAAGATACATGTCAGATTCATTGATCCGAACAAATCCCTCGATAGACGAACCGTCAAACATAGCCTTATTTGATAAGACCTTTTCAAGCTGCTCATCCGTTGCTGGAATTTCAACGTTTTTCATGGTTCCCAAAATATCAGAGAACATAAGACGGATAAAAGTGACATTTTTTTCTTTTACTTCGCGACGAATATCAGCTGCTGTAATGGGCATGGGTAACTCCTTATAGTTTTAAAAAAATAGTTTATGGCCGACGCATGTGACCAAAGGTTGGCAGAGAAGAGCCAAAACGACCTTGCTGTAAAATATCATTGTGGAGAGCTCGACGGACTTCCTTTTCACTAATCGTTTTGTGGGATTTAGCTTCACGCTCAGCATATTTCTTTTTAATAGCAGCGATATTATAGCCTTCAGAAATATAATCCTTAATTTCCAAAAGTCGGTCCATATCATTCAGAGAATACATTCGACGATTGCCCTCATTCCGAAGGGGAGTGATGAGGTTTTGCTCCTCATAATATCGAATCTGACGGGCAGATAAGTCCGTCAACTTCATAACGCTACCTATGGGAAAGACTGCCATATTTCGGCGAAACTCTTTTTCCTTCATTTTTTTCCTCTCTATGCACTATTATAACTAATTTTTTTTGTATGTCAACAATCAATGTGAGATTTTCTCACACATTTTAATTTATAGACTTAAAGAAATTCTTAATTCTATCCACATCCGAATTTACCACTATTGCAACAAAGACACCCATAAAGGTTTCAAAAACTCTAGCAAAAACGTATAAAATAGTATCTTCCGGACTAATGGAGAGAGTGATAATCAGCATGGCTGAAACACCACCAATCACCCCAGCCTTATTGTTCATAGCAACATTGGTCATGATCGTCAGCATCGTACAGATTGGCACAAATACCAAGGTCACCCAAAATTGGCCGTTCAATAAATTTCCCAACAGATAGAATAGCAAGGCATAAAAGCCCCCGACACTATTTCCTAAAATACGAGAAGTTCCGAAATGAACACTTTTATCAAAATCTTCTCGCAGGCTAAACACCGCTGTCAAAGCCCCAATTTGGAGCCCCTTCCAGCCAAACATACCAAAAATAAGTAGGACAATAAAGACTGCTATCCCTGTTTTCATCGTCCTCATACCCAAGCGAAATTTTGATTTATCAAATTTGTACTTACTAAAATAGCTCATGCCTTTTCCCTTTTAAAAGTAGACTATCTTTATTCTAACATATTTTCTAACAAAAAGGCTCTGTCCATCGAGTTTATTGTTTGTATCCTACAAGAATGCATAGCCAGCTTCTACTGTATTTCTAACTATATTTCCCATTATTGATTACTCATTAGGAAAATAGAAGCCAAAAGTCCATTTCCTCAGAAGCCTACGCGTACAAAAGAAAAAGAGTTGGTCTCCCAACTCTTTCCGTTTCAAAGATTATTTTTCAGTCAAAGCTGCAAGTCCTGGAAGAACTTTACCTTCAAGGAGTTCCATTGAGGCACCACCACCGCGTCACAAATACCTCCACTAACACAAAAAGGTGACATAGCCACCTTTTTGTTAACGTTTCAGTTTTGTTCCTTTTTCTACAAAATCAGGATTTTGTAGAGACTAACGGGCTGAAATTATTTTTCTGTAAGTGCAGCCAAACCTGGCAATACTTTACCTTCAAGAAGCTCCATAGAAGCGCCTCCGCCCGTACTAATCCATGAGAACTTGTCTGCACGACCAAGGTTGATGGCTGCGGCAGCTGAGTCACCACCACCGATAATTGATTTCACGCCTGGTTGTTTCACGATAGCGTCCATCACACCGATTGTACCAGCTTGGAAGTCAGGATTTTCAAACACACCCATTGGTCCGTTCCATACAACTGTTTTCGCACCAGTCAAGGCTTCGTCAAATTTAGCGATAGATTTAGGACCGATATCCAAACCAAGGAAGCCTGGATCTACTGCTTCACCTTCAGTATCTTTCACTTCAGTGTAGTCCGCAAATGCGTTTGCTTCTTTTGAATCAACTGGCAAGATCAATTTGCCGTTTGCTTTTTCAAGAAGAGCTTTGGCAACATCCAATTTGTCTTCTTCTACAAGTGAGTTACCGATTTCGATACCTTGCGCTTTGTAGAATGTGTAAGTCATCCCACCACCGATAAGGACTTTATCAGCTTTTTCAAGCAAGTTTTCGATAACACCGATCTTGTCTGAAACTTTTGAACCACCAAGGATAGCCACGAATGGACGTTCTGGAGCTTCAACTGCTTCTTGGATGTAGGCAATTTCATTTTCAAGAAGGAATCCAGCAACTGCTTTTTCAACATTTGCTGAGATACCAACGTTAGATGCGTGTGCACGGTGAGCTGTACCGAATGCATCGTTTACGAAGATGCCATCTCCAAGTGAAGCCCAGTATTTACCAAGTTCAGGATCGTTTTTAGATTCTTTCTTGCCATCAACATCTTCAAAACGAGTGTTTTCAACCAAGAGAACTTGTCCATCTTCAAGAGCGTTAACAGCTGCTTCCAATTCAGCACCACGTGTAACGCCTGGGATAAATTTAACTTCTTGTCCCAATTTAGCAGCCAAATCAGCAGCTACAGGAGCAAGTGATTTACCTTCTTTATCTGCTTCTTCTTTTACACGTCCAAGGTGAGAGAAGAGGATTGCACGTCCACCTTGTTCAAGGATGTACTTGATAGTTGGAAGAGCTGCAGTGATACGGTTGTCGTTAGTAATCACGCCATCTTTTACAGGAACGTTGAAATCAACACGAACGAGAACTTTTTTCCCTTTCAATTCAACGTCTTTAACAGTCAATTTTGCCATTAGATATGACTCCTTCTTTTTTTATACGTGTTAATTATATCACAAAATCTACAAAAGTGATAGCAAAAATTCATGGCTTTTCCTTTTCTCCAATCAAAGATAGATGAAAGACCACACGATTCTCATTTTTCTGATAAATGCTAATGCTGCTAGATGATCGAGTTGATTTCCAATAGCCACTCCTTCAAGCTGTTCTACAAAACAAAAAAAGAGACCCATTCGGATCCCTTCTTCATACAATTGAATTATTTAGCGATTTTTGCAAAGTATTCAAGAGTACGTACAAGTTGTGCAGTGTAAGACATTTCGTTGTCGTACCATGATACAACTTTAACCAATTGTTTACCGTCAACGTCAAGAACTTTAGTTTGAGTTGCGTCGAACAATGAACCGTAAGACATACCTACGATATCTGAAGATACGATTGGATCTTCTGTATAACCGTATGATTCGTTAGCTGCTGCTTTCATAGCTGCATTTACTTCATCAACAGTAACGTTCTTTTCAAGAACTGCTACCAACTCAGTAACTGATCCAGTTGGAGTTGGAACGCGTTGTGCAGAACCATCAAGTTTACCGTTCAATTCTGGGATTACAAGACCGATAGCCTTAGCAGCACCAGTTGAGTTAGGAACGATGTTAGCAGCACCAGCGCGAGCACGACGAAGGTCACCACCACGGTGTGGTCCGTCAAGGATCATTTGGTCACCAGTGTAAGCGTGGATAGTAGTCATCAATCCTTCTACAACACCAAAGTTGTCTTGAAGTGCTTTAGCCATTGGAGCCAAACAGTTTGTAGTACATGAAGCACCTGAGATAACTGTTTCAGTACCATCAAGAACGTCGTGGTTAGTGTTAAATACGATTGTTTTAACATCGTTTCCACCAGGAGCAGTGATAACAACTTTCTTAGCTCCACCTTTAAGGTGCTTTTCAGCAGCGTCTTTCTTAGCAAAGAAACCAGTTGCTTCAAGAACGATTTCTACACCGTCAGTAGCCCAGTCAATTTGTTCTGGGTCACGTTCAGCAGAAACTTTAACGAATTTACCGTTAACTTCGAATCCACCTTCTTTAACTTCAACAGTACCATCGAAACGACCTTGAGTTGTGTCGTATTTCAACAAGTGTGCAAGCATAACTGGATCTGTAAGGTCGTTGATGCGAGTAACTTCAACACCTTCTACGTTTTGGATACGACGGAAAGCAAGACGACCGATACGACCGAAACCGTTAATACCAACTTTAACTACCATTAGTGATTTCCTCCTTATGAAAATCAAAAAAAATTTTATGTGAAAAGAGTAACTTGAATCACTACAAATCACCTTTCAACATATCTATTATATACCTTATTGACCAAAATTGCAACTGATTTCATTATTATTAACAAGTAACAAATTTTCTTTCATGTATTTTCGATGTTTTTCATAAATTTCATATTTCGATTCCAAAAAGAAAAAACGCCCGCTAGAAGCGAGCGTCATGTAGTGAATTATTCACCACGGTGTTTCTTAACGATTTCTTCTTGTACTGACTTAGGTACATCTTCGTAGTGGTCAAATACCATCATGAAGGTACCACGTCCTTGTGTTGCAGAACGAAGGACAGTCGCATAACCAAACATTTCAGCAAGCGGAACATAAGCACGAACGATTTGGCTGCTACCATGTGCTTCCATACCGTCAACACGTCCACGACGAGCTGTTACGTGACCCATAACATCACCAAGATTTTCTTCAGGAACAGTGATGGTTACAAGCATCATTGGCTCAAGGATAGCTGGTTGTGCAGTCTTAGCAGCTTCTTTCAAAGCAAGTGAAGCCGCAACCTTGAAGGCTGTTTCAGATGAGTCGACATCGTGGTATGAACCATCGTAAAGTTTAGCTTTCACATCAACGATTGGGTAGCCAGCAAGGACACCATTCGCCATTGACTCAATCAAACCTTTTTCAACCGCTGGGATGAATTCACGAGGAACCACACCACCGACGATAGCATTTTCAAACTCGAAACCTTTTCCTTCTTCGTTTGGAGTAAATTCAATCCATACATCACCGAATTGACCTTTACCACCAGACTGGCGTTTGAAGAATCCACGTGCTTGAGTAGAAGCGCGGAATGTTTCACGGTAAGATACTTGAGGAGCACCTACGTTTGCTTCAACTTTGAACTCACGACGCATACGGTCAACAAGGACATCAAGGTGAAGCTCACCCATACCAGAGATAACTGTTTCACCAGTTTCAACGTTTGTTTCAACGCGGAATGTTGGATCTTCTTCAGCCAATTTTTGAAGGGCAATACCCATCTTATCTTGGTCTGCTTTAGATTTTGGCTCAACCATCAATTGGATAACTGGTTCTGGAACGTTGATTGACTCAAGGATGATTTTAGCTTTTTCATCTGTCAATGAGTCACCAGTTGTCGTATCTTTCAAACCAATAGCAGCTGCAATATCCCCAGCATAAACGGTTTCAATTTCTTGACGACTATTGGCATGCAATTGCACAAGACGTCCGATACGTTCACGTTTACCTTTAGAAGTGTTCATTACGTAAGAACCAGATTGAAGTACACCTGAGTAAACACGGAAGAATGTCAAACGACCTACGAATGGGTCAGTCATGATCTTGAAGGCAAGAGCTGCAAATGGCTCTTCGTCAGATGCTGGACGAGTTTCTTCTTCGTCTGTATCTGGGTTGATACCTTTGATCGCTGGGATGTCTAGTGGGCTTGGAAGGTAGTCAATAACCGCATCAAGCATCAATTGAACACCTTTGTTCTTGAAGGCAGAACCACACAATACTGGGAAGAATTCAACGTTGATAGTTGCCTTACGGATACCAGCTTTCAATTCTTCGTTAGTGATTTCTTCACCTTCAAGGTATTTCATCATCAATTCTTCATCAGTTTCAGCAACAGCTTCCACCAATTTTTCACGATATTCTTGTGCTTGTTCAAGGTATTCAGCTGGAATATCTTCTTCAAGGATATCTGTACCAAGGTCGTTAGTATAGATTTCAGCTTTCATCTTGATCAAGTCGATGATACCACGGAAGTCATCTTCAGCACCGATTGGCAATTGAATTGGATGAGCATTTGCTTGAAGACGGTCATGAAGTGTGCTTACTGAGTAAAGGAAGTCAGCACCGATTTTGTCCATTTTGTTAGCAAATACAATACGTGGAACTCCGTACTCAGTTGCTTGACGCCAAACTGTTTCAGTTTGAGGCTCAACACCTGATTGTGAGTCAAGAACGGTAACCGCACCATCCAATACACGAAGAGAACGTTGTACTTCGATTGTGAAGTCCACGTGTCCTGGTGTGTCGATGATATTTACGCGGTGGTGGTTCCATTGAGCTGTTGTCGCAGCAGATGTGATAGTGATACCACGTTCTTGCTCTTGCTCCATCCAGTCCATTTGTGACGCACCTTCGTGAGTTTCACCGATTTTGTGGATTTTACCAGTATAGTAAAGGATACGCTCAGTTGTAGTTGTCTTACCAGCATCGACGTGAGCCATGATACCGATATTACGAGTTTTTTCAAGTGAAAATTCGCGTGCCATGAGGTTAGTTTCTCCTATTTTTTTATTTTACAATCTATTATAACATTATTTAGAAAAAACGGATAGGCAGGACCTACCCGTTCTAAATGTTTATCTTGTTTTTTGTTGGTTTCAACTTACAAGATGATCAGTTGAATTATAGCTAAGAATAATATTTTTAGCTAATTTGAACCCGAGCGAGGCCCTGCGCAAAAAAGACAAACTGCTTTGTGTTCTTCAAACACTGCATCAGTTTCCTATTTTTACCTTGTGCCTTTGGCGCCCTTGGTATCATGATCTTACCAACGGAAGTGTGCGAAGGCACGGTTAGCTTCAGCCATACGGTGAGTATCTTCGCGTTTCTTAACTGCTGCACCAGTGTTGTTAGCAGCATCCATGATTTCTTTTGCAAGACGATCTTGCATAGTGTGTTCACCACGACCACGTGAAATTGTTACCAACCAACGAAGTCCAAGTGTAGTACGACGTTCTGGACGAACTTCAACCGGTACTTGGTAGTTTGAACCACCGACACGGCGTGCACGTACTTCAAGAACAGGCATGATGTTTTCCATCGCTGTTTCAAATACTTCAAGTGCATCATTTCCAGTAGCTTCTTTGATTTGCTCAAAAGCTCCGTAAACGATAGAAGCTGCTGTACCACGCTTACCATCAAGCATAACGCGGTTGATAAGACGAGTAACTAATTGTGAATTGTAAAGCGGATCTGGCAATACTTCGCGCTTAGGCGCACGGTTTTTACGACTCATTTATCTTTATCCCCTTTCTTTATGCTTTTGGACGCTTAGTACCGTATTTAGAACGGCCTTGCTTACGGTCAGTAACACCTGCTGTATCAAGTGCACCACGAACGATATGGTAACGTACCCCTGGAAGGTCTTTTACACGTCCACCACGAAGAAGCACCACGCTGTGCTCTTGCAAGTTGTGTCCGATACCTGGGATGTAAGCCGTAACTTCGATCAAGTTGCTCAAACGTACACGGGCAAATTTACGAAGGGCTGAGTTAGGCTTCTTAGGTGTCATAGTTCCGACACGAGTTGCAACACCACGTTTTTGTGGTGAAGATACGTTTGTTTGAACTTTTTTGTGGCTGTTGTAACCAACGTTCAAAGCTGGTGATTTAGATTTTTCTACTTTTGATTTACGCGGTTTGCGAACCAATTGGTTAATTGTAGGCATCTACATTCTCCTGTATTTTTTTAATTTTGGTGATGATACACTTGGTGACAGCTACCATCTGTGTGTACTTTTGCAACATTTGTCAGCACGTCTCTGTACACTTTTGAGAGACCAAAAGTAAAAAGTACCGTTTATCATTGTAACACAGAAGCATATCCTCGTCAATAGATTTTCTTAATTTTTTACTTATCTTCACTTCTTAATCAACCTTTTGCTTGATTATTATCATCTTAAAGATCTGAAAATATGCTACAACTAATTGGTGATAATTACTTAAATACTAACAAAAATAGCTATTCAATCTTATTTTTCACTTGAAGTCTGGGAAGGAACCACCGTATTTGAAGAGGCGCCCGAAGTATCTGAAGACGGGCTTGGTATCTCCGAAGATGGACTTGGGGTAACTTCTGGACTAGAGGATGGTGCAGGAGTCGAACTTTCTTGTGGCTGTATTCGTGGTTCGATTGAGATGGCAGGTGTTCGATAAACTGGCGCAACAGGCGTAGGAGAGAACGACTGCTGCTGGTCTGAATCAGGTTCAGTGGATTCCTCAGGTGTTTTCATTGCATCTTTTACGGCTTGAATTCGACCTTGAAACTTAGCTTTAGCGTCCTCATCTTTTACCTTGTCAACCGCTGCTTGTGCTTGAGTCAAACTTTCATCGGTACGCTCTTCTTCTAACTTTTTAACAGCTACTTCAGCATCCTGAATCGTATTATCTTCTGACGATGCTTTCTTAGTAGAACTAGCTTTACTGGAGCTTGAACGTCTACTGTAACTGACTGTTTTGGCGGAGCCCGTATTCTTCTGAGCTGGTTTTAAAAATATAAGTCCAGAAACCAAGATAAGCAGCATTATTGCCAGGATTCCTAAACGAACAAGGTTAGAAGCTCTCTCTAATTTATCAAAAATATTTCTCATAATTCTTTCCTAAAGTTAATCAAATATATTCCCAATCTCAACATCAATCTTATTTGATTTAACGTCGATATTGGTCACCTTTAACAGCGATTTGTATTCCAGATGATCGCGATTGGCTTGCGCATTGTCCGCAAAGACCGCTACTCCTGCCAACTCCGAATCAAACTCGGACAGAAGGCTAATCATCCCATTAACTGTTCCGCCTCCCTTTAGAAAGTCATCAACAATCAGTACCCGACTGCCAGCTTTTAGGCTACGTTTAGAGAGGAACATTTTCTCAATCCGATCTCCACTAGAGCCAGAGACATAGTTGACACTGACCGTAGAGCCCTCAGTGATTTTCAAATCGCGACGGACAATGACAAAGGGAACATTCAAAACATTCGCGACAGCATTGGCAAGCGGAACCCCCTTGGTCGCCACTGTCATAACAGCATCAATCTTTTGATCTTTAAAAGCTTTGGCAATGATGCGACCGATATTATTGAGGATAGATGGCGTACTGAGCAAATCGGACAAGTAGATATAGCCGCCAGGCAGGATTCGATTGCTTTCAGACAGCTGATCGCGGAGGTCTTGAACGATAGCCTTGGCCTCCTTTTCTGAAATGGAAGGAGTGAAGACGACACCTCCTCCAGCACCAGTAATTGTCTCAATCGTACCAATTTCGATTTCTTCAAAGGCACGTTTGATAATCACAATGTCTTCTGAAATGGAAGACTTGGCAGATTCATATTTCTCTGCAAATGTATTTAAACTTGTTAATTGGTAGGGATGGTTAATCAAGTAATTGGAAATAACCACCATGCGCTCACTTCTTCTTAATTTCATTTTTTCACCAATTCGACTCCATCAAAATCAGCCACAAACTAATCTGAGAACGTAGCTCTTCTCGCATAGAGCAGTAATCAATTCTTCCTATTTCAAAGTTTGGAGTGATTTCTATGAATATTTATTTTATTTTTTTCATTATATCATACTATATCAAAAAAACGAACATTATACTAAATATAATGCCCATTTTTCGTATTTCACTTATCAATTTTTGGTTTATAGAAGGAACGATTTTCCAATGCGAATATTTTATTGGTCATTTCTCCTGGAGCAACGAGAGACAGAGCCGTAGTCATCATCATCATTTCCGCATCCAGATTGTCAATCATGTGTAGGATTTCTGCTTCCATAATCTTTGGACGAACGGGACTGCCGTATTCAAGGAGACCGTGATGACTGAGGAGGACGTGGCGTAAAACAATGACATCTTCCTTGGTATCATCAATTTTCAGCTCCGCCAAGGTTTTGGTCAATTCTTCGTCAATCAGTGCAATATGGCCAATCAGATTGCCTCGCACGGTGTATTCCGTATTTTCCGGACCGCTCAACTCAATGACTTTGGCCAAGTCGTGCAACATAATCCCCGCAAAAAGAAGGCTTTTATTGAGCTGAGGATAGATGTCACCAATCGCATCCGCTAGTTTGACCATGGTAGCTGTGTGAAAAGCGAGTCCTGATTCAAAAGCATGGTGATTGGTTTTCGCTGCGGGGTAGGAATAGAATTCCTTATCGTATTTGCTGTAAAGGGAGCGCACAACCCTTTGCCAGACTTGATTTTCAATCTTGAAAATCATTTGTGCCAAGTATTCTCGCAGTTCTTTTTGATCAACAGGTGGTTTTTCTTTGAAATCAGCAGGATTATTAGGCTCACCCGCTTTTGGCAGGCGCAGGGTCAACTGATTAACCTGCGGGGTGTTATTGTAGACTTCGCGGCGTCCTTGCATGTGAACGACTTTCCCCGCTGTAAACTCTGCCACATTATGGGGCTGGGCATCCCATAATTTCCCTTCAATCACTCCAGTGTCATCTTGGAAAGTGAAGGCGAGGTAATTCTTCCCAGCTCTGGTCTGTCGGACTTCGGCTGACTTAATCAGATAAAACCCTTCAAACATCTCATCTTTTTTCATTTGATTAATTTTCATAGTTTTCCCTTTCGTCTGGAATATCGAGCAAGTGTAAATGGAGGTCTTGGTCAGACAATTCAATATGCCGCAGCGTTCTTTCAATGGCATTGGTTCGGCGAGTCAGTAGCTCGTCAATGCTGCCAGAAGCGTTCTTCAGGTGCTTCTGAGCCTTGGCTAGAATACCGCCAAATTTGTTGAATTCCAGCTTGACGCTGCCCAGAACCTTGCTGATGTCATCTGCGCTACGCTGAATGTTCAGGGTTTTAAAGCCAACTGAGAGAGAGTTGAGCAGGGCTGACAAGGTAGATGGTCCCGCCACGACAATCTGCTCATCTCGCCGCAAACCATCGAAAAACTCTGGATTGCGAACCACTTCGGAATAGAGTCCTTCCGTCGGCAAAAACATAATCCCAAAATTAGTCGTAGCCGGTGGAGCCAGATACTTACTATTAATATCCTTGGCAAAGCGCTTGACGCTAGCCAACAGCGACTTACGGTAAAGTTCAATTTCTTCCTTGTTGCCAGACTCGTAAGCATCTTCCAAGCGGTAGTAATCCGCCAGAGGAAACTTAGAATCGATGGGCAGGTAGACATAGTCCTGCTCCGTCTGTCCCGGCAATTTGATGGCATACTCCACGCGCTCACTAGAACCTGCTACTGTAGCAAATTCCCGCTCATACTGGCTGGATGTCATGATATCTTCGATAATTTGTCCCAGCTGGAGCTCGCCCATAATGCCACGGGTTTTTGTATTGGAAAGAACCTTATTGAGACTGCCCACATCCCGAGCCACCGTCTGCATCTCTCCTAATCCACGATTGACAGATTCTAGCTGCTTGGATACCGTCTCAAAGGAGGTCTGCAGGCGACTCTGCAAAGTCTTCTCTAATTTTTCCTCAACGGTCTGGCGCATCTGCTCCAGCCGCAGGTCATTGGACTCCTGAATCTGACGCATCCGCTCATCGGTTTTGTCTCGATTTTTGCTGAAACTATCCGCCATTTCGGTTCGCAAATCCGTCAAATGGAGATGCAAATCTGTTCGAACTTCTGCTAGCCGATCGCCCAGAACCAGTTCCAGCTCTTTTTGCCGAAGAGCTTCCTGCTGCCTTTCCTGCTCAAAGCGATAGTCCAGCTGGTCGGACAGATGATCTTCCTGCTCTTCTAGCAAGACTTTGATTGCCTGCTCCTGCTGCCCCTGTCTCTGCCAGAAGAAATAGAGAAAGACCAGATTGATGATAAGCAGGATGATGATGATATATTCCATATCAACTCCTATCTTTACTGTAAATAACAACCGTATAACCCTTGTCAAAGGATAAAAATACAGGTCTATCTATAAATTCGTTAGAAGCATAGACTTTTTTAAAGAAAAAATTCCTTTCATTTAAAGGATATTTAGCTCCTTCAATGGTCAAAGGAACATCCTCTGTCGGCATAAAGGCTAGATAGTCCATCCCTTCCACTGGCTTGATTTCATGACGGCCAGAAGGCACATAGCGGATGCAATTCTGGGCATCAACTAAGATCAGCTGCTCCATATAGGGAGCGATCTTATCGTTGCTGGGTAAGAAAATGTTGGCCAGAGCATGGTCTAGACGACCGCCAAAAGCGCCGAAAATCGTCAGATAAGCATCTGGATAGCGCTCAAGACAAGCCAGAACGGCCAATTCCAAGTCCGTATCATCCTTTTCAGGCTGAGCCTGAATTACTTCCTTGGCACCAGCTTTTATGCGCAGCAATTCTTCTTCAGATACAGAATCAAAATCACCAACCGCTAAGTCCAGAGGCAATCCCTGCTTTAGCAAATAAAAGGCGCCACGATCAACTCCGACAAAGATATCAAAATCTCGATTGAGCTCAGTCAAATCACCGCCAGCAAACAGAGCAATCCTAGGCATCTAACGCATCCCTCAAGGTCTGAACTTGATGACTGACATCACCTTTGAAGACATAGCTACCGGCCACAAAAATATTGGCGCCAGCTTCTCTAGCCAGCTGAATCGTCTTATCGTCAATCCCTCCGTCAACCTCAATATCAAAGTTCAGCTGATTGGCCTCTCGCAAAGCGACCAGTTCACGAATCTTATCCATGGTTTCTGGCAGAAAAGCCTGACCACCAAAGCCTGGGTTGACTGTCATAACTAGGACCTGATCCACTAGATTCAAGACATTTTTTATCGCTTCAACCGGTGTTCCAGGATTGATAACAACGCTAGGCTTGACGCCTGCCGCCCGAATCTTCTGCAGAGCCCCATGAATATGCGGTGTTGCTTCCACATGGATGCTGATAATATCCGCACCCGCCCGAGCAAATTCCTCAATATGATGCTCAGGATTGGACACCATGAGATGACAATCAAAAACCATCTTGCTGTGGGGACGCATACTTGCTACAACACCAGCACCAAAGCTGATATTAGGTACAAAATGGCCATCCATGACATCCAAATGGGCATACTCCGCCCCGCTAGCTTCTAGCTTTTTCAGCTCAGTCTCAAAATTAGCATAATCCGCACTCAGAACAGAGGGAGCAATTTTAAATGTTTTCATGATAGTTCCTTTCTCTATTTAGGAAGTTTTTTAGCTGTCTTTTTATAGGTTTCACGACGGTTCTCGATTTCACTGAGAAATTGCAGGTAATTTTCAAAACGAAAAGCAGCAATTTGCTCGGCTTCTACGGCTGGTTTGACAGCACAAGCCGGCTCATGTGTATGGGTGCAGGTTCGGAATTTGCAGTCCCGACTGATTTCGGCAATTTCTGGAAAGACTGTATTCAGGTCTTCTGCCTTGTCCACCTCATAATCCAGAGAAGAAAAGCCCGGAGTGTCCGCAATCTTTCCGCCGTTAAGATTATAAAAGCTGACCGCCCGTGTCGTATGACGACCCCGCCCCAGACTTTCAGAAATTTCTCCTGTTTCTAATTGCAAGTCTGGGGCAATTTTATTGAGCAGGGTGGATTTCCCAACACCGGTCTGACCCATGAAAACAGTGACTTTCCCTGTCAGAAGTGGCAGCAACTCCTCAGTGGTTTTAACGACCTCATAGCCGATGGCCTGATAGGCCTGTACATAGACATCCAAGCTCTGCTCATTTTCAAGCAGGTCTAACTTGCTGATGTAGATAATAGGATGGATCCGCTTGTGCTCCAAAAGCACCAAAAAACGATCCAAGAGATTAGCATTGAAGTCCGGCTCCTTGGCACTCATGATGACAACTGCCTGATCAATGTTGACAATGGGTGGCCGCACCAAACTATTTTTACGCTCGGCGATTTTTAAAATGTAGCCTTCAGAATCCTTGTCCGCTGAAAATTCGACATGGTCACCAACATAAGGCGTCTGACCTTTTTTGCGGAAATTTCCACGCGCTCTCGTCTGATACACCTGCCCATCTGACTCTACATAATAAAAGCCAGCCAAGGCTTTGATAATTATTCCTTGCAAGACTGCTCCTTTAAAGTTAATACAATTATTATATCAAAAAAACATATATTTGGCTTTTACTATTGGCATTTTCAAAAAATATGTTATAATAAAAAGCAAGCGGAGGTGGTGGAACGGCAGACACGCATGCTTCAGGCGCATGTGCCCGTACGGGTGTGAGGGTTCAAATCCCTTCCTCCGCATCGAACAGGAACTCTTGTCCAAGTTGACAAGAGTTTTTCTTTTGAAAAATTATAAAATCTTCTTGAAATTTCTTTCAGAAAAACCAGCCCTTTTCAAAAAGGGCTGGTTTTCAAATCTTATAATCCTTGTTCCTTCAAGGCATCCGCCAGACGGGCAAAATCTGCCAAAGTCAAGGCTTCTCCCCTGACACTTGGAGACAATTCAGCTTGCTCTAAGGCAGCTGTTAACTTAACTTTAGTCTCCTCAGACTTCCCAAAATAACTGGTCAGGTTATTCCAGAGAGTCTTCCGACGGTGGACAAAACTGGCCTTGGAAACCTTGAAAAAGAATTTCTCGTCTTGGACTTCCACTGCTGGCTGGTCTCTACGCACCATCTTGAGAATGGCCGAATCCACATTTGGCGCTGGCACAAAGACTGTCCGCGGCACGATAAAGGCAACCTTGGCCGTCATGTAATACTGCACCGCGATTGACAAACTGCCATAGGCCTTGGTATTAGGCTGAGCCGAAATCCGATCCGCCACTTCTCTCTGCATCATCACGACAAACTCACTAAAAGGAATCCCACTCTCAATCAAATGCATGAGGATCGGCGTCGTGATGTAGTAGGGGAGATTCGCCACTACCTTGATAGGCAGGCCCGGATTTTTAAACTCTGCTATGTACTGAGCCAGATCAACCTTGAGAATATCCTGATTGACCACTGTCACATTATCAAAATCGCGCAGAGTATCCGCTAAAATCGGAACCAGTCGATCATCAATCTCAAAGGCCATTACCTCGGCGGCACTTTCCGCCAAAAATTCTGTCAAAGCCCCAATACCAGGACCAATTTCAATGACATTGACATTTTTATCAATCTCGGCTGTATCCACAATCTTCTGGAGGATGTTGGTATCCGTCAGGAAATTCTGACCGAAGGATTTTTTAAAAGTGAAACCGTGACGCTCCAGAATGGCACGGGTCACACTATAATCTGCAATTCTCATTTTCTCTCTTTTCTAATTCGTTATTCGTTATCTTTTAAGGAGGTCATTTGCTCTAGCAAGGTGTAGAGTTTTTTCTGTTCTTCTTCCTCGTAAGCAAATGCATTAGCCTTAACTTCTCTACATTTCTCGTCATACAAAAAGCCCTCATAGCCATCTTCTGTAGATAAGGCTGTATAGACTTTCGCCATTTCTTCAGGACTAATCGAAAATCTCGACTTAATTTTATACAGATTTTTCATAAAAGCGCTGAGGTGATCATAGCGGCGCATATCTACTTTGACATTGGTTACACGGATTGCTTGAATTTTGATGCCTTTCCACTGTTTCCGCATATAAAGTGACAGCATCAACAAGGCCAGCTTATTCTGATAATAAGTCTTGGCAGGACTGTAATGTTTTTGACCGGATAAATTTTCAAAATCAAGCTTCATGAAAGGATAAAGCACCAGTCCTTGGGAAGAAATATTAATAATCCGACCATTCTCAGACTTTTCCAACAAGCCTCTCAACAAAGCAGAAAGTAAAAAGGGAGCAACCACATTGGTCGCAAATTGTTTTTCCAATCCGTCTTTGGTAAGAATAGCCTTCTTGACCGATAAGTCAAAATCGGCCGCATTGTTAATGAAAACATCTAAAGTCGCTTCTTTTTGGATATACTGTTCTACCGCTTTCTTGACACTTTTCATCTCAGATAAATCAACCAAGATATAATCTACATGCGGATTTTCTGTTTGTTGACGGATTTTCTCACAGGCTTGCTCAGCAGCTTCTTTTCTCCGGCAAAATAGGGTCACTGACCACTCTTTTTCAGCTAACTGTCTAGCAGCCTGGTAGCCAATACCACTATTGCCGCCTGTAATAATTACTTTTTTCATTTCTGACTCCGTTAGACTGAATACTTAAGCATGGCTTCTTCCACTTCTGCCAAGGTTACTCCAAACAGTTCCAAGCGTTTGAGTAGCTGTTTGCCATTGGAGTAGCCAATACGAAGCTCTTCCCCCAGATACTCTCGGCGCTGACGGCTGTCGCTTCCTAGGAGCAATCCCAGCCGCATGAGGTCATTCTTCGTCACATCAAAATCACTGCTTGACTCAAAATGGCTGGTTACCCCAGCGAGGGCTGTCTTTAAGTCTTCAAAGCTAGCATGCTCAATGCCTAACGAGCGCCCTTTGGTCTTGGACTTAGGAGCTGCTTCGTCACGCTTGAGGAAGGCATGTTGGACAGTGGGAATTTCCGTCATAATCAGACGGCGAATCCGCTCGCCATTGAAGTCGGGATCTGTAAAAACAATGACTCCATGTAAGTCCTGCAAGCGACGAATCCGTTCAATATCCGCATCGCCAATGGCAGAACCTCTCGTTTCATAAGTCTCAACATCAAAATAGCGCTTGAGATTAGCTGTGTCATCACGCCCTTCCACAACGACCACTTGGGGGATTTTTATCTTTTCAGTCAAGTCCAAACACCTTCTTTGCATTGGCATAGGTTGCTTTCGCCACTTCTTCGACCGTCAGCCCACGAAGTTCAGCAATTTTCTCCACAACATAGCGGGTATAGGCTGTTTTGTTTTCTCGGCCGCGTTTGGGAACAGGTGCTAGGTAAGGCGCATCCGTCTCGACGAGAATTTTATCCAAAGGCAAGTTCTGCGCAGCCTCCTGAATATCCGTCGCTTTTTTAAAGGTGACGACTCCAGAAAAGGAAATCATCATCCCCAGCTCGATAAAGCGCTCAGCCATTTCCAAAGAACCTGAATAAGAGTGCATGATACCGCCCCGAGGGCCTACACCCTCACTCTTGATAATCTCATAGGTGTCTTCTAAAGCGTCGCGCGTGTGGACGACAAAAGGCAGGTCTAACTCTTTCGACAGCTGGATTTGTCGGCGAAATGCTCGCTCTTGCACTTCCTTAGGCGCTGTCATCCAGTGATAGTCCAGCCCAATCTCGCCCAGAGCCACCACTTTTGGATGACCAAGCTTGTCCAGCAGATAGGCTTCCACAGCCTCATCATAAGTCCCAGCCTCAGTCGGATGCCAGCCAATCGTAGCGTAAATCTGCTCATAACTATCGGCCAACTCCAAGGCGCGCTCAATGGTCGGCCGGTCAAAACCGACAACATTCATATTGCTAACGCCCATTTCTGCAGCCAACTGAAGCTCTTCTGCCTCTCGACCAGCAAATTCTTCCACATTTAAATGCGTGTGTGTATCAAAAATTTCCATGCTTTACTTCCTTGTATTTCCTGCCTTTCATTATACCAAAAATGACCTAAAAATGCAGAAGTCACTCTATCCAAAGTAGAAAAATGAGAAAATTATTATTCGTCAACTATCCGTATCCAAATCTCCCATCGGAATAATGAGCCAGACAGACAATAACAGCATTAATACAAGTGGAGGAAGAATGTAGTCAATCCCCATACTACTAGCAAGGGCTATCAAGAGCATAGATAAAATACTTGGAACGGTCATGCTAAATAGGTTAATGGCTGACTGGATGGCTCCCATGGACTCTTCTGGTATCAGGCTGAAGACAGATTTTTGCAATCTAGGACTCAGCAGACCTACCACAACGGCACAAACAAAGGTCGCTATCAAGACAAGTAAAAAATTCTGCAAGAAAAAACCACAAAGGATAAAGCCTTCAAACAATTGGCTAGCATACATAACAAGCTTGGTCGACAGTTTTTTCAGTAAACTGCCACTCAACATATTCCCTAAAATCAACCCAGCAGAACTGAAAACAATCAGCAAGGCAAGGGACTGGCCTACCTGCATGTTCCAAAAAGTTTTTTTGAGCAATAGCAGAGTCGCTACTGGCGTCAGGATATTTAGAATAACTTGACCCAAAGATGAAATCAAGAGCAGTCTCACAATGTCTTTCAAGTCCAGCAAGACTTTCAGAGAAGCTAACAGGTGTTTCCAATAATTTTCTTTAGTTAACTCCTTGTCATGGCCGAGGGTCGGCTCTAAGTCATGCAGATGCTTACTAATCTGTCGAAAGCCCAAGTAGGCCAGCACAAAAGTCAAGGTATTTAGGCCGGCCAAAGCTCCGATGCTCATCCAAGTAATGAGAAAACCACCAGCCAGATTGCCCAAGATATGAACCAGACTCATACTAGCCTGTCGAAAGCCCATAGCAGAGGTCATATCCTGCTCAATCACCTTTATGTAGACGGGTGTCAGCATGGCACCTGAAAAATAACTCAGACTATCCGACAGAAAATTTATCAAGCAAATCACAAGCAGAATCAAGAAAGAAAAATCTTGCCCAAACAGCAAAAGCGTCACCAAACTATATAGTAGGATCTTGCTAAATTGTATGAGTAGGTATTTCTGGGTACGGTTCTTTTGAAAATCTGCCGCAACTCCAGTAAAAACTTGAATAAACTGGGGCAAGGTTTCAGAAAGCGAAATGATGAAAACCGCAAGTGGAGCAAAGGAATAGGCAGAAACATAGTTCATCAAGGCTAAATAAAATACAATATCGCCAAAACCTGAAATCCATTGATTGATGAGCAACTGACGGAAATTTCTGTTTTTTAGAAAGATATTCATAAAGCAACTCCTTTATTTTTGTTAGAGTTTTATTTAACAAAAATAATAGCAATTTATTAAACAGTTGTCAACAATTGGTTAGACAATTGCTTTACAAAAATAAAAACCTAGGATAAATCTAGGTTTTCTTCAGCTATTTCAAGTCCTGATTGAACTTCTCTATAATTTTTTGAATCAGTTTTTTATTGACCGTGTATTTCACAGAATCGTCATCCATCACAAGCTCCAGCAAGCCAGAGTTTAGCAACTTCTGCGTATGGAAAGAGATAGAAGCTCTTGTGAGGCCTAGCTTTTTCGCAATATCTTTATTCTTGGCATGTGGCTGAATCAGCTCAATCAAGACTTTATAGCGAGTTTCATCTCCAAGAGTTTTCAGTGTCAGAGCGAGTGTTTCGTCATCAAGCTCCGATCCTGTCTGTGACACCTGGGAACTTCTCGTCGAAACGACCAAGAAATAAGAGCTAAAATCAGGAATTTTTTCAAAAAAGAAATCTATAAATACAGGTGACAAGACAAAGACATGTGTTTCATTTGCAAGTAACTTATCTTTCAGCGCTTCATCATCAAACATGTCAGATAGGCTAAAATCTTTTTCAAAAACCAAGACTTCCTGCTCAAATCGCTCATAAATCGGCTGATAAAGTTTGAAGACTTCTTCCAGTAAAGAAACTAGCCGATTCCGCAGCTGCTCTGGATGCTGAATGGCTTGATACCAGTACCATTTATTCTCTGGAGACTTGTCACTAGCCTCTAGAAAAGCCAACAAATCTTCCTGACTTCTGTTGGCAACCCTTCCAACAGAAAGCTTGAGTTCTAGGCAATAAAGAATTTGATCTGTGTCTAAAGCTCTCAAACACTCCAGTAATTCCTCTAAATTGCTTGGATCTTCCCCTTTTTCCAATAAATAGAGATAAAGGAGCGGAGCCAGCCCTACCGTAGCTTCTTCAAATAAACCAACAGCAACCAGCTCGCTTTTCAGAGGGAGTAAAGCCTGATAAAGCTGATCATAATAGGGCTGCACATCAAGCAACAGCTCCTTTTGATCCTGCCGCAAATCCTTCCACATATACTTATCTTCCCTTGAAACGATAGCAGGTGCCATGAGAAATTCATATATTTTACTACGGTAATGAAGATTTTTTAGACCCACGGACTCTTTCCTTTCTTGCATTATTCTCTCGATCTCCGATCAGCAAAGCCAGACTACTCCTGCCTTTCATTATACCAAAAAAGTCAGTTAAAGGGGCAAGAGCTTTACTTTCTCTCCATCTATTCCAGCGAGTATTTGTTATTTTTTCAGCGCTTATCAAAAATAATTTTACTGTTTTTTGATAAATTTTTATTATTTTTCGATATTTTGTTATTGATTATCGATATGTTTTGTGATATAGTAAATAAAACTAGAAATTATTTGGAGGAATCCATGTCAAAGACAAGACAAAAAACAGCTGAAGATATAAGCATTGTGCTTACAAAAATCAGCCTCAGCATTTTATTTATTGCTTCCATTGTCCTGATAGCCATCGGACCTTGGGTAGTCAGCCTAGTCATCGAATTTCCCTCACCTTTCTTTCAGGGAGAAAGTCGCTATTGGATATTGTTGCTTCTAGGCTATGTCTTGGGCTGCCTAGCTCTGACCTGTATCGTACATCTCTACCGGCTCCTCAGCCGCATCGGGAAAAATCAGGTCTTTATCAGACAGAATGTGCAGTATATGCGCTATCTGGGCTGGGAAGTCGGAATGGTCGCCCTCATTTCTTTCTTTATGGGCTTGACAGTCTATATGCCCATGCTCCTCGTAGCCGTTTCTTGCTGCATTTTAACCTTGATTATTCGGGTTATCCGCAATGCTTTTGGCAAGGCCATTGAGCTGCAAGAAGAAGTAGACTACACGATTTAGGAGGGACTATGATTCAGATAAATTTAGACCTTGTCATGGCTCAAAAACGGATTAGTGCTGGACGCTTAGCAGAATTGATTGATCTCACCCCTGCCAACTTGTCCATCTTGAAAAATAATCGAGCCAAGGCAATACGTTTTTCAACACTTAATGCCCTTTGTCGGGAATTGGACTGCCAGCCCGGCGATATTCTTGAATATATCACAGATGAAACCGAGGAGGAATAAACATGGAAACACCATCACAAGGACAGATGACGGGACAACCCTACCTTCCTTTTGAAAAAGACCAAGAGCGAAAAAGCATCTTCACAGCTTTAAACATAAAGGAACTGAAGAATTTTAGAATCAGCTCTCTCATTCTCTATTTCTTAGCCTATTTTTATGCAGTTGCCATTGACGGCAACAAGACCATTTACTTTTTTCCTATTGCGACTGGTCTAATTAGCCTGACCGAGTGGTTAGTAAGAAAAACGCCGATAAGCTTGCCTCAAATCGAACAGGATGCCTCTGCTGGGCTCGAGTCCAATCTTTTTCTGGTTCTCAGCCTGACTCAGGCACTGGCTCTCAGTATCTGGGGCTTTCACCCGCAATTAGAGATTTTTCAAGCTTTGACTCTCCACATCTCCTTTTCTTTTTACATCTTGTCGCGGACAGGTTGGCTCAATCAAGGTCGCTTGGGAATCATGGTTTGGTACGATAGCATTCAAGCCTTTGTAATTCTACCTTTTAGAAACTTTTTCGCTGGTCTTCAGGTCTTTGCTCGGACTGGCAAGACTTCAGATACGACTGCTGAAGACGGCGATTCTTCTAAAAAAGCAGTCCAAAGTACGATGATCGCAAGTAGCCTTCTTATTGCTGGTATGCTTGTCTTCTTCGTTTGGTCACAACTTAGCCAAGTCTCTGATCGATTCGCTCTTTTCTTTAGTAATACAGCTGATGCCTTGCATCTTTTCTTTGACTTGATCTTTTCAAATCTTGATACAGACGCCATCGCTCTTCGTATCTTTTTTGCCCTACCTATCGGCCTTTATCTCTACAGTCTGATTGTTGGTAGCTTATTGAATCAAAAAAATATCAAAGTTACCTACCAAAGCTTCCAAAATAAAATTCAGCCACTGCGGATGTTCCCTGCTTTTACAGCCTATATCATCATCGGTAGTCTCTGCCTGACCTACGCTCTCTTTTTCCTCGTTGGTTTAGGAGAATTAAGTGAACTCCTTAGTGCTGGCACTAGCCTCCAAACCATTTCTCCACAAAATGCCTCAACCGTTGCTGTTGCTGGCTTCTGGCAACTCGTTCGTGTATCACTTCTAAATTTCGCTGTGCTAGCCGCCTTTTATTTGCTGGCTCAAAAACCTCTCTGGGACCAGAAAGGTACTCGTCTAGCCAGCACTGTCCTCTTTATTTTTGCCTTTTTACTGGCCTTGCTTGCCGGCTGGAAACTCTTTGGCATCTATATCTATCTTTATGGTCCAACGCCATTGCGCCTGATCTCCGCTTGGTTTATCCTCGTTCTACTGGTCTGGTGTATTCTGACACTGATTCGCTTCTACAAGCCCATCCAAGCGATCCGAATCGGTATCTTCTACGCCCTTATTAGTTTCACGCTGCTCTGCTACCTCTATCCCCTGCTCTTAGCTGCTTGATAGAGAGCATCCTTACATTCCAATATAATTATCAAAAAGAGGCTGGGACAAAAGTCCTAGCCTCTCAATTGTCTTTGGATTGTCGAGCAAGACGCAGTGGTTGAGTGGGCTCTACTACGCTGATTTCATCAGCTTTTACAGCCCTACTCAACTGTGCGGAGGTGGGACGACGAAATCGAATTCTAACGAATTACCGATTTCTGTCCCACTCTCTTTTCTTTTATTCAAACTAGATAAGATATACCTAGAAACCACCTAGACTAGCCCGTTTACCTTCCATTTCATGTAAAGTTCCTATTCTGCACGGACTCGACTAGCTAACTTTAAACCGTACAAGCTTATTTAATCAAGAACAATAGAAAAACCAGCGGTCTCGAGTCTCCACTGGTTTCTTTATGGTAATCGTTTGGATTATGCAGCCAAAACTTTGCGTCCTTTACGACGACGAGCTGCCAATACGCGACGACCGTTTTTAGTTGACATACGGTTACGGAATCCGTGTTTGCGCGCACGACGAAGTTTACTTGGTTGATAAGTACGTTTCACGATGAATACCTCCTCATAGATTTTGTATTCGTTTAGCCGGCTATAAAGTGATCAGTTACTAAACATACTTTACCATTCTATCGGATTCTCTCCTGTTTGTCAATAGTATTGGACTAATTGTTTCTTTTTGGAAACGAAATCATTCAAATCGTGTCGCTTCATAGAAGGGAATCAAGGCAGTCATAGCCTGCTCAAGCTCCGACAGAACTTCCTGCTTGCTTCTAGCATCGGAAAGATTGACATCATATTTGATCAAAACCTTGCGGACTAGCCCAGCAGCCACCTGCTGGCTTAGATGCTGCCTATTTGCCTCAGTAGCCTCGAAGCGTTGACTCTGGCCGTCTATCTGGGCAAAATAGTAAGCTGGCGGTTGAATGGGCAGATTCAAGACCCGATTTTGCTTGCTAAGGCTATGCTCATCTTTCTTGCGCTCCATGAAGCTCACCTCTAGCGAGACCCCAAAATCTTCTGCAGTTCCATACAAGCGCAGAGCGAACATAGGCTCTGTGATGTCCCCATAGCCTCTTAGATAATTCCAAAAATGTGGGCGTAAAATCTGAGCCTGATTCAGCCAATTGCTGGTCCGCTCCAGACTCAGCTTAGGATAGAGAGCCTGAAAGTCTCGGACTAAGTTCGCAAACTCCTGCCGAGCAGCCTGACCTCTAGCTTTCAAATCCAACATTGTCTCTCGCAGTTCCCCTGCCTTATCTGGTGAAATGTATTTACTTCCTTGAACAGTCAAAAATGACTCAATAGCTGGAAAAAGTGACATAGAATTTTCTCCTTTCTGTATCTAAAAACCAGCTAAGCAGCTGGTTAAGATTTATTCCGAATCAATATCTACAACAACGTAGCGGTTAGGCTCATCGCCTTCTGAATAGCTAGTCACACCATCAATTCTTGAGATGATCCGGTGGATGATTTTACGCTCACTATTGGACATAGGATCCGTATGCTGGCTGCGACGGTCTTCTAGAGCACGCTGAGCCAATTTTTGAGCATAGCTTTGCAAAACTTCTGCACGATGCTCCACGTAGTCATTTACATTGATAGAAATGTAGAAGCTCTTGGAATATTGATTGTAAAGATAATTCTGAGCCAACAGCTGCAAGGCTTTCAAGACTTTACCGTGGTAACCAATCACGCGCCCTGGCTCATTGGTATCAATTTGCATATTGATTGTTCGGCGATTGTGGCTGCTAGAAAGAGTCGCTTCAACATCCATCTCATCCACAATCTTTTGCACATATGTAGTCACGCTTGCGACAACTTCTTCAATATCACAATCATCCTCAACCTGGATCCCCAAATCAAAGAAGGACGACTCAGCTGTCTCTTGCTGACCAGGTACCACTTCTGCTAAAGAGCTATCTTCCTCTGAGTCTTTCAGAGTTTGTGCTTCATCAATCGCTTGACTGGTCTTTAAGAAATCAATTGCACCTGTTTCTTCCAGAATGGTACTGGCGTCTTTATCGTTTTTAAGAATTTCAGCCTTGACTTTTTCTGAAATAGTTTCACCTTCACCCTCGGCCTTCTTGATAGCTGTCACCACTCGTCCTAAGTCGACTGTTGCTTCACTAACACTTTGTACCGGCTCGTTTTGTGCATTGATTTCCTCAGGAACTCCTTTTACCGCCTGTTGGTTGGCCTTGGCCACAGTCGTTTCAGCAATCGGCTCCACATCTACCTGCGCAGGCTTTTTGCCAAATAAACCGAGAAATCCTTTCTTTTCACGCGAAACAACGGTAATATGTGCTCTCATTCGTGGAATATCCAGCGTTTTTAGTCCATTTTGAATCGCTTCTTCAACACTTGCTCCTGTAAAAATAACCATCTGCAAGAGTCCTCCTTTTTACTTTTTCTTTTTCTGTGCTTTTTGAAGGGCACGTTTTTTCTTCATTTCCAATTGGCGCTCTGCCTTTGCCTTTGCTTCACGTTCAGCAATGATCTTAAAAGGATTGCTTAAAAGCAAGGTCTGACCAACTTGATAGGCGTTGGAGACTGTCCAGTAAAGAGCAACCCCGCTGGCTGCATACACCGCAAAGAAGAAAATCAATACCGGCATCAGGTAGGTCATCACTGCCGTCCCACCATTTTTTTCTGGCAAGGCTTTATTGGATAGCCAAGTACTAAAGAAAGTAAAGAGAGCAGCGAGAATAGGTAGGATAAAGGTCGGATCCGTCGCACCTAGATTAAGCCAGAGGAAGTGACCTGTTTTCAGAAATTCAACCCGTGTCAAAGCTTGGAAAAGTGCCAAAAGAACTGGCATTTGGATAAATAAGGGAAGAAAGGCGGCATAGGGATTGACACCCATTTCCTTGTAAAGCTTGCTGGTTTCCTCTGCTAAAGCAGTCTTACTATCCATATCCTTGCCTGGATATTTTTCCTGAAGCTTCTTGATATGAGGCTGAACTTCCTGCATCTTTCTAGATGAGGTCGTCTGAAATTGAAAGACTGGCAACAAGACTGTCCGAATAATCAACGTGAAGAGAATGATCCCGATCCCTGTACTTCCATTAAAGGACAAGAATTGAATCATCTCCGCAAAGAAATAAACTAATTTCTCCCAAAAATCACTTGAATTAGCTGTCACTTCGCTGGTGCCACAAGCCGTCAAAATAAGCAGCGAAGCCGCTAAAAGAAATCCTATCTTACTCTTCTTTTTCACAAACAAATCCTTCCTGATAAATTTTTGCAACTTTTAAGACATGCAATAAATTTTGTTCCACTTGATGGTAGTCTAGAGTTTCAACTCCCTTGCGAGCAATAACAACAAAGTCATCCTTGGTCAAATCCGCCCGATGCTGAATCAAGACATGACGAATCTTTCTTTTGATACTATTGCGGACAACTGCATTGCCCAGCTTTTTACTAACTGAAATCCCCACTCGAAAATGGCGCTGTTCTTTTTCTAATTTATAAACGACAAACTTTCGATTGGCAAAATTCTGCCCAGCTTTAAAAATCGCCTTGAAATCTTTTTCGCTCTTGACGCGATAGTTTTTTCTCAAAACTCAACTCCATCCACCAAAATTAACTCTATTATACCATATTTTCCCAAAAAGCCAATAAGGGCCAGGTACGAGACGAGCTCCCTTTTTAGAATAGTTTTAGCGAATGAAAGAAGCAGTTTGGAGAGAAGAGACCATCCGCGCAGCTCCAAAAAAGAGTCTGGGACAAAAGTCCTAGCCTCTCAATTGTATTTGGATTGTCGAGCAAGACGCAGTGGTTGAGTGGACTCTATTACGCTGATTGCATCAGCTTTTATAGCCCTACTCAACTGTGCGGAGGTGGGACGACGAAACCGAATTCTAACGAATTACCGATTTCTGTCCCACTCTCATTTTACACGGTAAAAAACGTCTGGGTGCTCTGAGATGCCTTGGGCAATAATGAAGCGATCTCGACTGCTATCAGTCGGATCCTGCCCGCTAACAGTCTCTCCTGCTAGCAACTTTTTCCCCGCTGGAATAATAGACAAGGCAGCACCTGTAAGATTATGCCAACGAATGCTAGTACGATAAATTCCATTTTCATCCAGACCAGCGTAAACCAGCTCCAACTTGGCAACATCTGATACAAGTCCCTTGGCATCAAATGTATAAGTGACGCCATTGGCATCTTTCCAAGTACCAGCCATGCTAGAAAAGTCCCCAGAAGCAATGGCCTGCATGTCTAAACTAGAGGTAGCGGCAGACCCTTTTTCCCCCTTGCTTTCTGACTTAGCAGAAGACTCCTTAGTTGCTGGCTCCGAAGGTTCTTGACTGTTTTCCTGACCACTAGAAATAGAAGTGTCCGAACTACTTGTTTCGGTAGAAAGCTCTGTCGAACTTTTGCGCGTCTCAGACTTTTTGGAAGGAGCCGAACTGGTCGAACTAACTTTGGAACTGCTAGAAGGCGAAGTCGGCTGGTCTTTCTTTTGACCGCAGGCCACTAACACAGACGATGCCACCAGAGTTCTAGCCAAGAGAATCATCCATTTTTTCATCTTTAGCACCTCGCAATATTTTCCTGTTATTGTAACATTATTGTAACATAAATACAGCTTTTTAGAAAGCAAAAACCAGCTCGAAAGCTGGTTTATCTTATTGAATTTTTTTCAACATATTGTCGATATGCTGGATGGATTTTTCGCGGCCTAATAGATAGATGGTATCTGGCAATTCTGGACCGTGCATTTCGCCAGAAACAGCGATACGGATTGGCATGAAGAGATTCTTGCCCTTGATACCTGTTTCTTTCTGGACTGCTTTGATTTGTGGGAAGATGTTTTCTGTCACAAATTCTTCATCTGTCATTGCTTCCAGTTTTGCTTTGAAAGCTTCCAAAACGACTGGAACTGTTTCGCCGGCCATCACTTCTTTCTCTGCTTCCGTCAATTCTGGGAAATCTGAGAAGAAAAGGTCTGTCAATGGAACGATTTCATCCACTGATTTCATTTGTGGTTTGTAGAGTTCAACCATTTTCTCAGCCTTGTCGGTCAAGCGTCCTGCTTCTTCCAAGAATGGTTTTGCCATTTCAAAGATTGTCTCAAAATCCGCATTCTTGATGTACTCATTGCTCATCCAGTCCATCTTTTTCTGGTCAAAGGCAGCTGGAGACTTGCTGAGGCGGTTCTCATCGAAGAGTCTGATGAGTTCTTCACGAGAGAAAATTTCGTCTTCCCCACCAGGATTCCAACCAAGAAGAGCGATAAAGTTAAAGACTGCTTCTGGCAGGTAGCCTTTCTTGCGGTAATCCTCGATAAACTGGAGGGTATTGGTATCGCGTTTTGACAACTTTTTACCCGTTTCAGAGTTGATAATCAGGGTCATGTGACCAAACTCTGGTGCTTCCCAACCAAGCGCTTCATAAACCATGAGCTGTTTTGGAGTGTTGGCAATATGGTCGTCACCACGAATAACATGAGAAATCTGCATGTCGTGGTCATCGATGACAACGGCAAAGTTGTAAGTTGGGTAACCGTCTTTCTTTTGGATCACCCAGTCACCACCGATATTGCCACCTTCAAACTCAATGTCACCCTTGACCATGTCTGTCCACTTGTAGATACCAGCTTCATTGACAGCCAGACGAACCGTTGGAATGATACCCGCTGCTTCACGCTCTGCGATGTAAGTCGCTTTCTCCTCTTCGCTCATGCCAAGGTATTCGTTGATGTAGCGAGGTGTTTCGCCAGCCGCTTCTTGGCGCTCGCGCTCAGCAGCCAATTCCTCTTCTGTAACGTAAGATTTGTAGGCCTTGCCTTCAGCTAGTAGTTGGTCGATGTATTTCTGATACAATTCCAAACGCTCTGATTGGCGGTAGTTTTCATGAGTTTCTGGACTTTCATCCCAGTCCATACCCAACCAACGAAGGTTTTCAAGCTGTGAACGCTCCCCATCTTCGACATGGCGCTTGCGGTCAGTATCTTCGATACGGATGATAAATGTTCCACCATGATGACGAGCATAAAGGTAGTTAAAGAGCGCCGTCCGCGCATTTCCGATGTGTAAAAGCCCAGTTGGACTTGGTGCATAACGCACTCGAATATCTTTTGTCAATTTTCGATCTCCTATTTGGGAATAGCAGGGATATCTCGCCCCCTGCTTTCGTATTCAAACGTTATTATTATATCACATTCTCGACCCAGAATCTGCTGAATCGTATGATTTTTTAAGACAGTCTTTCTTCGAGGACAAAGTCAATCGGCAGCCAAGCTAAAACCTTCTCCAATTGCTTTTCCCAGTAGTACCATTCGTGCTTACCAGGACTGTGGCTGTAGCTAATATCCAGACCTAGCTTTTTCAAATTTTCCACGGCATGGTTATTGGCCGCATAGAGGAAATCCTCCTCGCCGCACCAAGCCCAAAACTTAGTTTTGCCATCCGACTGCTTGGCCAAAGTTTCCAGCGAATAAGGGCTGCTGGTCCAGTCCTCCAAATCACCAAAAATACCACGCCAGTATGCCGGCTTGGCTAGGTCAGTATCGTCTGGATGCCGATCGTGAAAGCTGAGTGCCCCAGACAAACTAGCTGCATAAGAAAAACGATTAGTCTTAAGCGCCAGCATAAAAGAGCCGTAGCCACCCATGGACAAGCCAGCAATAAAGTTTTTCTCCCGCTTGTCAGACATATTGGCGAAAAAGCGTTTGAGCACCCGTGGCAGCTCCTCAGCGATAGCTTCATAGTAATGATAGCCATACTGGGTATCAGTGTACCAGCCATTGTTGGTATTTGGCATCACAATAATCAAGTTAGTCGAGCGAACGAGGCGCTCAATATTTGAGCGTTTGAGCCAACTATTGTGGTTGCCACTCATACCATGAAGCAGATACAACACAGGAATATCCGTATCATCTGGTTCGTCCACGCGCGACGCATCTGGATAAAGGACATTGACTCCCCACTCCATCTCCAAGGCTTCTGAATAATATTCTATCTGCATCACTGCCATCTTTTTTCTCCTCTTGTAAAAACTACTGTTCTTGGCTAGGCGTCACCGTTAGCCACACTCTGAAATCAAATCCTGTTCTGCAATCGCCGAAAGATAAGAAAAAGCCGATATTCGACTTTCTCTCTACAAAATACTGGGAAAGCTCTTTCCTCGAATAATTCTAGCGAACTTCCATGACAACCGGAAGAATAGCCGGCCGGCGTTTGGTTTGCTCAAAGAGGAACTTGGCCAAACTATCACGGACTGTTCCCTTAAGCTCGCCCCAGTCAAAGTTATCCTGAGCCAGATAGTCTTCTACTGTCTTATTGATCAGGTCAGTGCTCTCCCGCAGGATGTCACGACTCTTCTTGACATAGACAAATCCTCGAGTATGAACCTTGGCTTTAGAAATGATTTTCTTCTCCTTACGATTGACCGTGAGCGCCACGATGAAGATACCGTCTTCTGACAGAACCTTACGGTCACGCAGGACGATATTGCCCACATCACCGATGGCATTCCCATCAATCATGACATCGCCTGCTGACACTGCTCCAGCTGGTACAAAGTCGCCATTTTCATAAGCCATGATGCTGCCACGCTTAGGTATCAAGATATTTTCTGGTAAAATCCCAACTTCCATGGCTGCCTTGGCATGGGCGTCCAGACCACGATACTCTCCCTGAATCGGGAAGAGGTACTTGGGTTGCAATAAATTGAGCATGAGCTGCAAGTCACGCGCATTGGCATGACCAGATACACGCAAGTTTTGGGTAATCAGCTTGACCACGCCACCAGCTTGATAAATCATATTTTCCACACGCGCTACGACTGCTTCCTTAGCAATAGATGGCGTTGTAACGATGTAAACCAAGTCTCCGTCTTTGATTTCTACATAACGGTGACGACCAATGGACATCTTGCGCAGGCCGTTAATAGGCTCACCCATCCGACCTGTCTCCAAGATAATCAGCTCATGGTCCTCAAACTTAGACATTTCCTTAGGCTTGATCAAAAGTCGTTCATCAGCCAAGGATAATTTCTTGAGGCGGATAGCCGTACGGACGATATTTTCAATATCAAAGCCTGTCAAAACAACGCGACGACCTGTTTCTGCCGCAGCTTCAAAGACCTGCTGAATCCGAGATAGGTTGCTGGCAACTGCTGCTACGATGACACGTCCATCCCAATCCGAAATCGTGTCTGTAATCTCACGACCAACCTCGCTCTCACTAGCTACTTGCACAGTGCTATCAGCGTTGGCTGAATCACTCAAGAGAGCTAAAACGCCCTCACGGCCAATCTCAGCCAAACGGCCAAAATCTGTCGCATAAGATTCGCTGGCAGATTGGTCAAACTTGAAATCTCCCGTATAAACAATATTGCCTTCACGCGTCTTGACTACGATTCCCAGACTCTCTGGAATCGAGTGAGTCGTCCGGAAGAAAGAGACAACCGTTTCGCCAAATTCAATTTCTGTATTTTCATCGATAACATGAAAATCATTGAATTTCTTCACGGCGTCATTGCTTTTAACAAAGAGCTTGGCTAGCTCAATCGTCAACTCCGAACCGAAAACCGGTACCTTGGCTTCTGTCAAAAGATAAGGTAATGCACCGATGGCATCCGCATGACCGTGGGTCAGAAAGACACCTGCAATTCGGTCTTTGTTTTCAAACAAATAATCCATGTTGGGAATGACGACATCTACTCCCAACTGCTCATTTTCTGGGTACTTGAGCCCAGCATCCAATACAAAAATGGAATCATCCACTTCGGCGACGTAGAGGTTTTTCCCATTCTCGCGCACGCCGCCCAAAGTAATCAGCTTAATAGTGCTTTTACTCATTTTTACTCCTATTCGATTTTAGAATCTCATTTATCAAAGATTCCTTGATTTTATTACTAACGGTCCTTGGCAAGCCAAGTCGAATTACAGTTTTGCAAACAAAGTTTGCACATCCTAGTCATTATAGCATTTTTTCACGCTTTTTTCAAAATAAAGGAAACCCCTAGAGCAAGCTAGACATCTAAGAATAGGTATTTGATACAGCAAGTCTCTGACCCCTTCTTCCTGATTAAAAGTGTAGCTGCGCTCCAGTCAATCTCTTCTCTAGCTCCACTATAGCAAAAAAAGAAGACGCTAGCAACGCCTCCTTTTCGACTTCCTAAAAAGCCACTCTTTCTTCTATAATTTGTGGAAGACTGAAAATCCTGTCCTAATCCTTGCAAATCGTTTTACTGATATCTCAAAATTCCAAATTCCTTTGAGTGCCTTTAACATCTCCTAGCATGATACTCTTGACAAACCTTAGTCAAAGACAATCAACGACTTAATAGTCTTCCGCTCATCCATATCTTTATAGGCCTGGTCAATCTCTTCCAGTTTATAGCTGGAAGTAAAGACGCGGCCTGGATTGATGTCGCCATCCAGGACTGCTTTCAGCAAGACTTGCTTGTCGTAGGTTGTGACAGAGGCTGCGCCACCTGCCACTGTGATGTTTTGTGCAAAAGTGGAACCAAGGGCACGATTATTATAGTGGGGAACACCAACAAAGCCTAATCGGCCGCCGTTGTGAAGGACACCAAGGGCTTGGTCAACAGCTGCTCCTGTTCCGACACATTCAAGCGCAGCGTCAGCACCGCCGCCAAGGATTTCGCGCACCTTGGCAATGCCTTCTTCGCCACGTTCAGCAACAACAGCTGTCGCTCCTGATTCAAACGCCATCTTTTGCCGGTCTTCATGACGGCTCATGAGGACGATTTGGGAAGCACCACGCATCTTAGCGGCGATAACAGCGCATTGCCCAACAGCCCCATCACCGATAACAACTACCTTGTCACCTGGTTTGACATCTGCCACACGCGCAGCATGGTAGCCTGTCGGCATGACATCAGCCAGCGCCAAGAAGGACTTAAGCATCCCCTCTGAATAGTCTGACGGCTGACCCGGAATCTTCACCAAAGCCCAGTTGGCATACTCAAAGCGCATATATTCCGCTTGCACCCCATCTGACCAGTTATTGCCAATATGGCGGTCACAAGTTCCATCATAGCCAGCGCGGCAAGCGTCACAGTCCCCACATCCATGAGTAAATGGAGCAATGACAAAATCGCCTACTTTCACAGTCGTTACTGCACCACCGACTTCCTCGACAATCCCGATCGCCTCGTGTCCACTGTTCATGCGCCCAGGCTTCACCTGCTCATTTCGATAACTCCACAGGTCAGAGCCGCAGACACAGGTCCGAACAATACGGATAATGGCATCATCTGGATCTAGAATTTGCGGATGATCCATTTCTACTAGTCCAACTTGACCAGCTTTAAGATAAACTGCTGATTTCATTGCTTTTCTCCTTGTGTTTTACTAACTATATTATATCACTTTTCAGATACCCAGCCTAAGGGAAGACAAAAGAGTAGCGTGACAATTTTCTTTCGCAGAAAGCCCTACCCATCACTTTTTAAAGCTGCTTCCTTAGTCCTCACTAGCTGAGGGCAGACTCCAGCAACACCCGCTGAATCCATCAAAATGACCTCTAGCGTGACTCTGCTAGAGGTCTGACTTACCTTGCTGATATGGGAGCAATCAGTTTATTCCATTCGGAACTGACTAACAATGATTGTTGATTATTAAATTTTTAATTCCTTTAAGCGCTAATGATTTTCTTTTATCTTAGCATTAGAAATATTAATCACAAAGCAACTATCGGTTAACATCTCGAAGACTGAAAACCATCTAAAAGCTTCTACTTTCTATCCCACTGTCATAATCAGATAGGCTAAGCAGGCCTACCCAATGATCTAACCAATAGTCCAGTAAAGCAACGACTTATATGTTACAAATAAATATATCAGCAAAGCAAATCGAATGCGAAATGAAGTTTTTCCTTTCCATATCTTTATTTATATTATACTCCTTCTAGCAAAAGATTGCAAGCGTTTACAATTAAAAGTATAAAAGTTTTTGCATAATTTTTTAACGAAAAAGAGCCGAAACTATCAGCTCTTCACTCTATTCAAACAAGCCATAATAGTCCGCTATGGTCATCTTGGCTTTTTCTTCTTGCTTGAGATCTTGGATGATTTGCCCTTCTTTCATGACAATCAGTCGGTTGCCATATTTGAGAGCATCCTCCATGTGATGGGTAATCATGAGGGCCGTCAGCTGGTCTCTGCGAACAAAGTCGTCAGTCAGCTCCATAAGAGCCACACTGGTCTTGGGATCCAGCGCTGCTGTATGCTCGTCCAAGAGAAGCAGTTCTGGGCGTTTAAGCGTCGCCATGAGCAGACTCAAAGCCTGTCTCTGACCGCCAGAGAGAAATTCAATCGGCGTATCCAAGTGTTTCTCCAGACCATTGCCGATCTTATCAATAGTCTCCTGAAACTCCTGCCGATAACTATTCAGTCGACGAGGAACTAGGCCACGAGATTCGCCACGAAACTTGGCAATCAGCAGGTTTTCCGCCACTGTCATCCGAGGAGCCGTTCCCATCTTGGGATCTTGGAAGACACGCGACAGATATTTGGCTCTCTTTTCAGGTGAAAAGTTGGTCACATTTTCGCCCAAGATGTAAATGCTACCGCTGCTCAGAGAGAGCGTACCGGCAATCACATTAAAAAGAGTTGACTTCCCTGCTCCATTGCCACCCAAAATAGTGATAAAATCGTGCTCATGAATCTCCAGCGACACATCGTTTAGGATGACCTTTTCTTCATCAAAGCCGTTATTGACCCGCTTGCTGGCATTTTTTAATTCTACAATCGCTGTCATTTGCTTAACTTAGCTCCTTTAAAGAATGTATTTTTCAAGGTCGGAATCATGAGGCAGATTGCCAAGATAACCGCACTGTAAAGGCGGAGATAGCTCGTGTTGAAGCCAAGAGCGATGACACCCCAAATCAGAAACTGATAGGCAATGGCACCAACCACAATGGTAATCAGACGTTCAGCCAAGGTCAGACTCTTAAAAAGAACTTCTCCGATAATCAGACTGGCCAAGCCGACAACGATAACCCCAATTCCACGGGACACATCTGCATAGCCCTCCTGCTGGGCAATCAGAGCACCAGACAAGGCAATGACGCCATTAGACAAAATCATGCCCATCAATTCCATGCGACCAGTATTGATACCGAAACTACGCGCCATATCAGGATTGTCCCCAGTTGCGATGTAGGCCTGCCCCAGCTTGGTATCTAGGAAAAAGAGCAGAGCGACAATAACCAGACTGACAAAAATCAAGCCTGTCAGGAGATTATTGATTTCCCCAGAGAAGGGCAAAAAGTCCTGAATCTGCCGAGTTCCCAGCAAACCTAGGTTAGCCCGTCCCATGATCATGAGCATGATGGAATGACAAGAGGTCATGACCAAAATCCCTGACAGCAGGGTCGGAATCTTGCCCTTGGTATAGAGAAGCCCAGTCGCTAAACCTGCCAGACAGCCCGCCAATACCGCAGCTGCCGTTGCCAAGAAAGGGTTCACCCCTTTGGTGATTAAAGTAACGGCTACCGCTCCACCCAGAGGGAAGGAACCTTCAGTCGTCATATCCGGAAAATTCAAAATCCGAAAAGTCATGAAAATCCCCAGACCCAAAATAGCCCAGACCAGACCTTGTGAAATAATGGAAAGAATCATCTTATTGTCCTAACTAAATTAAAATCGTATTCTATTTTAACACAAAAAAGCAGCCAATTTCAATGCCGAAATACCGACAGATAAATTGGCTTTCCTAGGTAATTACTGAACGACGGTCATTCGCCCTGTAGCAACGTCATATACCGCTCCTGAGATCTCTACATCATCTGGGATTAGGGGTGATTGGCGGAGAAGCTCCACGTCTTCCCGCACACTTTCCTCCACATCTGTAAAAGGAAGGAAATCCTGACCGCTGACATCAACGCCCAGCTCTTGATTGAGAAAAGCAGTAAATTCTTCATTTTTGAAAGTCTGTGCCCCACAATCCGTATGGTGCAAGATTACAATTTCCCGCGTGCCCATCTGCTGCTGTGAAATAACCAGCGAGCGAATCATGTCCTCTGTCACCCGCCCGCCAGCGTTGCGCAAGATATGAGCATCTCCCAGCGCCAAGCCCAGAGCCTGAGCCACGTGGAGCCTAGAGTCCATACAGGTCACGATCGCTACCTTGGTCTTGGGCTTAATCGGCAGGTGGGAGGTTCCATGCAGGTCCACATAGGCTTGATTGGCCTTCATAAAATTTTCAAAATAGGACATTCTTTCCCCTTACTAGAATTTATTTGATAGTCAAACCATTTCCTACCATCTTATCATCTTTTACCTATTTTGTCAGTTTTCGGATCTAGATAAAGCAAAAATGTCCGTTTTTTATGAAAAAATGAAAGAAAAATGCAAGAAAGGTGCGGAAATTCATCCACACCTTTCTATGAACCTTTTGCGATATAGCGGCTGAGTGAGCCCGCAAAGCTTTGAAGATTGAGACTTTGAACATAGATTTCTCCAGTGCCTCGGAAGGTGTTTACAACTCCTTCTCCCGTTCCGATCGACTGCCAGAAACCATTTTCCAGATGGATATTATAATCCAAGGACTGACTCCAAGCTACGACATGGGCATTGTCAATGGTTACTTCTTGGTTATTTAGCTCAATTTTCCTAATCGATCCGTAGGCATTGGCCAAAAGAGTGCCTTGCCCTTGAGTCGTCATGACGAAGAGGCCTCCTTGACCGCCAAATATCGCCTTGCCAACAGACTGGCGCTCCATGGTATAGTAAGCTGTACCATCCAGAGCCAGAAAGGCACCGTCATTGAGCCGGTACTGCTTTTCTCCTAGATAGAGAGGAATAACTTGGCCGGGAACTTCTGGTGCTAAAGCTAGGAAACCATTGTCAGACTGGGCGACAGCCTGAGTGATGAAGGTACTTTCACCCGACACCATGGAACGGCCGACTGCCTTGACAAAGCGTCCCAAACCCGAACCGTTAGCATTGAGCTGAGTGTTCAAGATCACATTAGGGGTGTGATAGACCATACTGCCACGCTGGATAAAGACTGTCTCCCCTTGATTGAGGTAGAGGTCAACGAGTGGAAATTGCATGTTGCTATCCATGGAAAATTGCATAAGAGTTCCCTCCTTGTTTTTTAAGAAAATTATAGCAATAATAAAATATTTTTGCAATCTAAAACAAAGAAAATCATCCAGCAAAGACTTTTTTCAAGACTTCCCCAATCGTTGTCACACCGATGACTTGGATATTGTCTGGTACTTTGAGGCCGTTCAGAGAGTTTTTAGGAGCATATACCTTGGTGAAGCCCAGTTTTGCCGCTTCATTGATACGCTGCTCGATGCGATTGACTCGACGGATTTCGCCAGTCAGGCCAATTTCACCGATAAAGCACTCTTGAGGATTGGTAGGCAGATCCTTGTAGCTGGAAGCAATGGCTACCGCTACCGCCAAATCAATCGCTGGTTCATCTAGCTTGACACCGCCAGCTGATTTGAGATAGGCATCTTGATTTTGCAGGAGGAGTCCTGCCCTCTTTTCCAGAACCGCCATGATGAGGCTGGCTCGGTTAAAGTCCAGCCCAGTCGTGGTCCTCTTAGCATTGCCGAACATGGTCGGTGTCACCAAAGCCTGGACTTCTGCCAAAATCGGCCGCGTCCCTTCCATGGTCACAACGATCGATGAGCCTGTCGCACCATCCAGACGCTCTTCCAGAAAGACTTCACTTGGATTGACAACCTCAACTAGCCCGCCAGATTGCATTTCAAAAATGCCAATCTCATTGGTTGAGCCAAAACGGTTCTTGACTGCTCTCAATATACGGAAAATGTGCTGACGTTCGCCCTCAAAATAAAGCACGGTATCCACCATGTGCTCTAGCGTCCGAGGGCCAGCTAAGGTTCCTTCCTTGGTCATGTGACCAACGATAAAGGTCGCAATATTATTGGTCTTGGCCAGCTGCATGAGCTCAGCTGTCACCTCTCGAACTTGTGAAACAGAGCCTTGAACACTGGAAATTTCCGGCGACATCACCGTCTGTATAGAGTCAATAATCAGAAAATCTGGCTTGATTTTCTCAATCTCTGCACGGATATTTTGCATATTGGTCTCGGCATAGAGATAAAATTCACTGTCAATATCACCGAGCCGTTCCGCCCGCAGCTTAATCTGCTCAGCTGATTCCTCCCCGCTGACATAAAGGACTGTGCCCTGATGAGAAAGCTGGGTGGATACCTGCAGAAGCAGGGTGGACTTCCCGATACCGGGATCCCCGCCAATCAGGACCAGACTGCCAGGCACTACGCCACCACCCAGCACACGATTGAACTCGTCCATTTCTGTCTTGGTACGGTTGACATCAATCGAAGTGACCTCAACCAGCTTCATGGGCCGGGTCTTTTCGCCCGTCAAGGAAACACGGGCATGCTTGACCTCAACAGCTTCTACTTCCTCAACAAAAGAAGACCAAGAGCCGCAGTTAGGACAGCGACCGAGATACTTGGGCGAATGATATTCGCAATTTTGACAGACAAAGGTTGTTTTTTTCTTAGCGATGGTGATTCTCCTTTATATTTCTAATTCATATTCAACAAACTGGCAAAAATCAATCTGCTCATCAGGCACAAACTGAAGGATGAGCATGCGATGGGCTACAAGGACTACTGTCTGGTAGCCTCGATACTTTGCCATACAGTCTACAAAACGAGCCTTCATCTCCGCAGCCGTCTCATACTGAATAGGACTACTGGGGAGCAAGGCACCATTATTTTCTAAAAACAGGCTTCGAGCTTTTTCAAAGTTCTCTCTTCCCGTTTCATAAACCTGCCATTCATGCAGCAAAGGCTCCACTCTCAAAGGAAGGCCAGTGACACAAGCCACATAAGATGCCGTTTCTAAAGCTCGCGTCATTGCAGAAGACACCAGCAAATCAGCTGAACGCAGTAAAGGATGCTGGCAAAGTTCCTGAGCCTGCCGTCTTCCCTGCTCAGATAAAGGCGCCAAATCCAGACCAAAGCCAGTATAAGAACGCTCCTCTAACTCATGGTAATCAGGCTCACCATGGCGCACAAAGATCACTTTCATCTCAATGCCCAGTAGAGCCAAATCCGCCTGTCCGCACACCGTCGGCTACATCCCCATCCGTAATCAAAAATGGTGCGAAAACAGCCTGCACAATGCGGTCACCCACTTCCAGTACAACCTCTTGGTCTGTGATGTTCTGCATCTGAGCAAAGATATGGCCTTCATTTCCAGGATTGCCATAGTAGTCGCCGTCAATAACCCCAACGGAGTTAATCAAAACCAGACCTTTTTTACGAGGATTGGACGAGCGGTCATAAAGATAAAGCACCTCGCTTGGCTGCATATAAGCCTTGACACCCGTCGGAACCAGCTTAATCTCCCCCGGCGCAATGATGGTGCGCTCTGCCACTTTCAAATCATAGCCCGCTGCATGAGCCGTCTCTCTCTTGGGCAACAAATCTTCATTTGGAAAGCTGGAAACCAGCTCGAATCCGCGAATTTTCATACAGTTCTCTTTTCTATTTTTACTGTCCCTATTATACTAAATTCGNAAAAAACAAGCAAAAGAACCGCCGATTGGGCGGTTCTCCTTAGTATAAACCTTTGACGACCTCTCCATCCTCTAGGTAGGTAAACTGCTCCGTCAAATCTGATGTGAAAACCTGATACATTTCCTTAAAGCTCACGGCCAGCGAGTAGAGGTCAAGGTCTTTGCGGTCAATCCAGAATACCTCCCCTTCTTCGGATGAGACCAGTTCTCCCTCAAAACGATTGGTTTTGTAAAGAAAAACGATATAGCGCTCATCTTTTTCAGTGTAAAACTGCTTGACACCACACAAGCGAGGCTCATAGATGGTCAGACCTGTTTCTTCCTTGATTTCCCGTATCACTGATTTGACAAAGGACTCACGATGTTCAACATGGCCGCCTGGAAAGCAGAGGCCCGTCCAATCGTCATTTACTTTATTTTGTACTAAAATGCGGTCCCCATCGTAAACCATACACATATTTGTTAAAATAACTCGCTCTGCTCTTGACATCTCTGCTCCTCCATCTACCGACCGATTCGCTCGGCCTGCTGTGACTCATTATAACATAAAAGTGATCAAATTGATGAAAATCCAGATTTCTCAGCCCTTCCAGCAAAAAAACCGCCGATTGGGCGGTTCTTATAGGGAGATTATTATGAAAAAGAAAAGTTTTAGGATTTCATCAAATAAAGTTAGGAGGTCTTCATTTGATGGTTATATTATATAAAGCTTATCTTAAAATTAGCTAAAAATAATTTTAGATTTTATAATTCTTGCAAAAGATATTGAAATAGCTCTAAATTGCCCTTTTCTTCGTTGATCAAAAACTCTGGATGCCACTGAAGGCCGATGATACGGCTGCCGTCCACAGCCTCGATCGCTTCAATGGTATTGTCTCTTGGGTCAAAGGCGGTTGCTCGAAAATTGGGTGCCAAGTCCTTAATACTTTGGCGATGGACAGAATTAATCTGGCTGGCCTGACCAAATAACCGCTCCACAACGCTACCTTTCTCTGTGCGAATGGAATGCGAAGTCCCAAATGGTTGCCCCTGCCAGTGATTGTCAATCTGCTGGTTGAGCGTGCCACCAAAAGCGACATTGACCAGCTGCAGACCACGGCAGATAGCCAAGACGGGCTTATCCTGACGAATAGCCTCCTTTAAGAGTGCCAGCTCAAACTCATCCCGAGCCAGATTGTAATCATCGCTATCAATAGCCTTTTCCTCCCCATAAAACTGCGGATGAACATTTTGACCACCTGACAGGATCAACTTATCAATGGTTTCTATATAGTCCTTGACCAAACTTTTATCCCCAACAGGAATCACCATAGGCAGACCGCCGACTAGCTTGATGCTTTCGGCAAATTTGCAGGATACAGATGAATGAATGTTTTTGCCCGCCTGATCCACTGGACAAAGATTAGCCGACACTCCAACAATTGTTCTGCACATAGATGATCCCTCCTTAACTTGATATAGAATATCTTACCATTCCACCTCTCAGCCGTCCAATAGTATTTTTTTAAGCTGGCCATAAAAATTTTTTATGTCAAGAACAGTTTTCCATAAAAAGGGATATAGTAGCGACAGACAAGAAAAAATCAGCAGAAGTCCGCTGATTTCATTTTTCTAATTCAAGCATGACACTGACTGCGGTCAAGGCATAAAGCGGAGCGGTTTCAGCCCGCAGGATCCGTGGGCCTAGACCTGCTGAGACAGCGCCTGCTTGGCCAAAGGCTGCTATTTCATCTGGCGACAGACCACCCTCTGGTCCGAAGATAAAGAGCAGTTTGTCTCTCTTGGTCAAGCCTTTCACAGCCTGCACTAGAGCAGCAGCTTCACCTTCCTTGGCTGCTTCCTCATAGGCTACGACGATTCGGTCAAAGTCTGCCAAGACCGCCAGAAAGTCTGCCTTTTTATCAAAGAGCCGAACTTCTGGTATCAGATTGCGTTTGCTCTGCTCTGCTGCTCCCTGAGCAATTTTCTCCAGCTTTTCACTCTTTTTAGCCAGCTTTTTGCCATCCCACTTGGCAACCGACCAGTCCGCTGGAAAGGCCCAGATAGCATTGGCTCCCAGCTCCGTTGCCTTTTGGGTGATAAACTCTAACTTATCACCCTTGGGAAAACCAGAAGCAATAGTCACTTGAACAGGCAGCTCAGTATTGTCCGCCAGCTCCTCCAAGATTTCCAAGCTCTGCTGGCTGGGATCCAACACCTGAGCCAGCCGTTTCACGCCATCATCAAAAACCAGCGTGACTTGGTCCCCCGCTTTGAGCCGCATGACTGAAAACATATGTTTGGCCGTGTCCTTATCTGTGACCACCAAAGGAGACTGAGAACTTCCTTTTATAAAATACTGCTGCATCTAACCACCTATCACACCTGAAATGTCCTGCGTTTTCTTAAAGACGCCGGCATTCCATTCGCCCTGAATCATATGCGTTTCTAAGAAAAATCCTGCCGCTTCCGCTGACTCGCGGACCATTTCCCACTTCTCAGAAATAATCCCACTCATAATCAGATAGCCTTCATCCTTGACTAGACGATAGGCATCTTCAGTCAAATGGATGAGAATATCAGCCAGGATATTGGCGACGATAACATCAGCCTTAATCTCTATACCTCGGAGAAGATCACCTGGCGCTACATGAATGTTCTCCATACCTGGATTGAGCTCAATATTTTCCTGAGCCACGCGCACCGCCACCCCGTCCAAATCATAGGCATAGATGTCCTTAGCGCCTAAGAGAGAGCTAGCAATGGACAGAACGCCGCTGCCTGTACCCACATCCAACACCGTTTCTCCGCCCCGCAAGACCTGCTCCAGAGCAAAGAGGCTCATCTTGGTCGTCGGATGAGTGCCTGTACCAAAAGCCATGCCAGGATCCAGCTTGATAATCTTCTCACCAGCTGTCGCCTCATAGTCCGTCCAAGACGGCACAATGGTCAAGTCATGGGTGATCCGAGCTGGCTCAAAGTATTTCTTCCAGTTGTCCGCCCAATCTTCCTCAGCCAGTTCCTGCCGAGTCAGCTGAATATCGCCCGTCTCCAAGCCAAAGCCATCCAGCTCAGCCAAACGCTCATTGGCCTGGGCCGCAATGGCCTCTATATCCACCGAATCCGGGTAGTAGCCGGTAATCCTGACCCGCTCGCTCTGCTCAACTTCTGGAAAAAGCTCACCGTACTGGTCAACCTGCCCCAGATAGTCTGCGCTGTCATCGATAGCCACACCCTGACTGCCCAGCTCAATCAGAATATTCGAGGCCGCTTCCTCCGCCTCACGCTTCACTTCAATCGTTAATTCCTGCCAAGTGTCCATTAAAAACCTCCTTATTCATCAATTAGTTCTTCTAATTCTTTTAATGTTCTACCATTTTTATCTCTCCAGTCAGTCCGTCCATTTGTATTCATTCCTAGAATAAAAGCCACTGCATAAGAGGGACTAGAAAAAAGTTGTTTTTCTTGTAAAATACCATCTCTAATTATATTTGCTTCGATTAACTCCTTACGCAATTCTTGAAGACTAGCTGGTATCGCGGATGAGTCAATCACCTCCACATGACTTCCTTCCAAAACTACAAAACCTTCCGAAGTACGTTCACAGATTGCTTCAATAATTCTATTTGATTTCTTAGTTTTTCGCTTTAAATACAAATAAGTTGAATGATCATTAGATAAATCCTGCACCGCTTTCTTTACCATAGGAACAAAAACTCGATATCCCAAAGTACCAATTATCGTCAAGGTATTCTCTACAACTTCATCTAACTCAGACTGTTTTTCTTCAGTTACATTTCCAGAATTTGGTTCATTACTATTTTTTACAATAAAGCGGCCAGATTCTTTAGCTAGTTGAGTAAATTTATTTTCCAAGTAACTAATTTCTGTAGGTCCAAAAGAGTTATTTTGCGTAGTTAGAATAATGACATCGTTAAAATAATCTGCATGAGTATCACGAGTATGTTCTTGAACTCGTAATAATACTCCTTCACCATTTTTTCGCGTAGTTGCTTGTCCAATGTAGGTCGCATCTTTTTGCTTATCTTCATCGCGACCAAATAAGAAATAAATTCCACTTTGCTTCATCTCGTCACGAGACTTTAAGTCTGCTAATTGAATACGGGGAATTTTGTATATCACTCCTGTCCAATTTGACAAGGTGCACTTGATTTTACCAGTTACTTCCCCATCCATGAGAAACATATTGATATTTTTACTACGACTCACCAAGCTCTTCCTCCAAATAATCTTTCAACCTGTCCTGCAGCTGCGGAATAACCTTTTCGTCTGATAAGAACTGGCTTACATCCATCATCTGATAAGCCTGTCCCTCATCACCAAAGACAATGCTGGCAAATTCTTCCTGAGTGATGGTTCCCACCATAAAAATAGAGGTTTTGTCAGGATCAAGCATTCCTTGATATTCCTTAACCCAGAGAATATCCGCTTCTTCAAGCTTCAAACCAAGCTCTTCGAAAACTTCTCTTTGTACGCATTCAAAAGGCGTTTCCTCGTCCTCTCGGCCACCGCCCGGCAACTCCCACATATTGGGCCAAGGAATGGTTGAAATATCGTCTCGCAAGATAGTCAGCAGCTTGTCATCACAAATCAAGGCAATCTTGCAGCCAGAAAATTCCATCCGTTTGTGCAGCAAATCTAATTCTTCTGCATTTTCCATAAGCGCCTCCTAATACCTCGGATAGGGATAAAAGTCTGTCTCAATCAAATCCGCTCTGCCATTTTCAAAAGCCTCAGCATTCCATGCCATCTCAAACTCTGCCGTCTCTGGATCTGCTAAAAAGTCCATGAGCGCATCAAGGCCAGACTCAGCTGTTTGGGTTAGGAAATCCACGAAATAAGCCAGAAACTCCCGCGACAGCCCTTTCTTCGGCTCATAGGGCAGGGCAGCCAGATAGTCCTCGGCCTCAAAACGAGACTTAACTGGATTGTAGAAAAGCACGGCTTCCTCAAAGTAAATATCCTCAGCCGAGGCATTGCCCTCAGCATCAACGGTCTCAATCCCACCTGAATTTTGCACCTCAAGGAGAAAGGCCACTTCCACTGCGTGATTCTTCTTGTCCCAGTTAATCTCATAGTCAAAAGGAAAATTCTTCTCCATTTCCTCATCTAATATATCTAAAAAACCGTACTTAGTCATGATTTCCTCTTTTCATTGTGATAAAATATTACTATCTATAATAGTAACACAAAACGCTAAGAAAAACACTTGCAGAAAGGAAATCTTATGCCAGAAAACCTCGCCTTGCGCATGCGGCCGACCAGCATTGATCAGATCATCGGCCAGCAACATCTGGTCGGACCCGGGAAAATCATCCGCCGTATGGTTGAAGCCAACCGCCTGTCCTCGATGATTCTCTACGGGCCACCCGGCATCGGAAAAACCTCTATCGCCTCAGCTATTGCCGGCACAACCAAGTTTGCCTTTCGGACCTTTAACGCCACCGTAGATAGCAAGAAACGCCTGCAAGAGATCGCTGAAGAAGCGAAATTTTCCGGCGGACTGGTGCTCCTGCTAGACGAGATTCACCGTCTGGACAAGACCAAGCAAGATTTCCTGCTGCCACTACTAGAAAGCGGGCTAGTCATCATGATTGGGGCGACGACGGAAAATCCTTTCTTTTCTGTCACTCCTGCCATCCGAAGCCGAGTTCAGATATTTGAGCTTGAGCCCCTCAGCAACGACGACATTCGGACAGCCATTCAGCTAGCCCTGACGGATAAGGAACGAGGATTTGATTTCCCAGTGGAGCTAGACGATGAAGCTCTAGACTTCATTGCTATCTCTACCAACGGAGACCTGCGCTCTGCCTATAACTCACTGGACCTAGCCGTACTCTCTACCCCAGAAGATGGCAAGGGTATCCGCCACATCACTCTCGATGTCATGGAAAACAGCCTGCAAAAGAGCTATATCACCATGGATAAGGACGGGGACGGCCATTATGATGTCCTCTCTGCCCTGCAGAAGTCCATCCGTGGCTCCGATGTCAATGCTAGCCTCCACTACGCAGCTCGGCTCGTTGAGGCAGGAGATCTTCCTAGCCTAGCTCGACGCTTGACCGTTATCGCTTACGAGGATATTGGTCTGGCAAATCCTGACGCCCAAGTCCATACCGTTACAGCGCTAGAAGCTGCCCAACGGATCGGCTTTCCTGAAGCCCGTATCCTCATTGCCAATATTGTCATTGATTTGGCTCTATCGCCCAAGTCCAACTCAGCCTATGTGGCCATGGATAAAGCTTTGTCTGACTTACGAAAGAATGGAAATCTTCCCATTCCCCGCCACTTACGCGACGGCCACTATGCCGGCAGCAAGGAATTGGGCAACGCACAGGACTATCTCTACCCTCACTCCTATCCTGGCAATTGGGTCAAGCAAGACTATCTGCCTGACAAGATAAGAGATGCCGATTATTTCACGCCTAATGAGAATGGCAAGTACGAACGAGCCCTTGGAATGACCAAGAATAGGATTGATGACTTAAAAAAATGATGGCATCGTTTGCAAAAAATCACATTTTTCTCTTGAATTTTTCAAAATTTATGGTATTATAATTATAGAAACGCTGTGGTGTACGACTTCACACTTAAGTGTTGACCGACTATTTTTTGTATTATTAGGGAAACAAAAGACTTCTAACAGCGTGCAGGCCGTGTCACGCGGAAGCAGCTTCAGTTAGAGCGAGTTGCCCACCTGCTTAATTGCGCGGGTTCAATACAAATCGTGAAGGTCCGGCACCAATACAGCTTTTTCTGTTGCCTCCTTAGCTCAGTTGGTAGAGCAGTAGACTCTTAATCTATGGGTCGCAGGTTCGAGCCCTGCAGGGGGCATTTTTTAGTGCCGAAAAAGCCTTATTTATAGGGCTTTTTTCATTTTTGTTCAAAATTTGTTCAAAGAATACTATGATACTTGTAGAAGACTTCTAATCAGGTTGTATTCCTTATCTTTCTTTTCTTTAAGTAGGTGTCCATAAGTTTCGGTTACCTGCTTGATGTCCTTATGTCCCAGAACAGTAGCTACTACCCAAATGTCAACACCTTTAGCTAATAGAATACTTGCGTAAGTGTGGCGAAGACCTGTAGCCGTCAGATTGTACGGCTTTATTTGCTGCTTCTTTAACACCAACCGCAAATACTTATTTACACCTGTATTGGTTGGAACACCATAAACCACATCATAGAACAGAAAGTTTTTCTCATTCTTTATTCCATGGTGAAATAGCGTCCTAGCTTGCTCATACTGAAGTTTTTTCAATACAGTAATAGTTTCATCATCAATCGGAACATGGCGGACAGAGGTTTCTGTTTTGGGTGGTTTCCATTGATAAGTGACACTGTCATAACGTCTGTAGGTATGAATAGTCTTGTCTTCCCAGTCAATGCAATCCCAAGTCAGACCAACGGCTTCACCAAAGCGCAAGCCTGTTTTTGCCTCTATAAAGAGCAAGTACGGTGTCACGGATCTCTGATAGTCCATGCGTCCTTTCAATTCAGACAGAAGTTTGTAATAATCAGCTATATTACTGATATACTTTTCATGTGCTGCTTTACTAGCACGCTTACCAGTGATAATAGCCCCCTCTGTAAAGTCCGTTATATCCAAATGATCCCGTTGGGCAAATTGGATAACTTTCCGCACTTCAGCATTCAGTCTTCTTACGGTGTCTTTGGTCACTCGTTCAGCGTATTTATTGAGTTCACGCTGATACTGGCTGAACTTTATCTGAGTGGCAGGTAAATCCCCAAACATCTGTAATAGCAAATCCCCGCGCCTCTGGTGTTTGGATAAGGTCGCTTCACTCTTATCTAAAGGACGAACACTAACATCAAGCCATTCTTGCCACAGCTCATAGAGTGAAGCAGATGAATTAACGGTTAGATGATTAGAAGCCTTTAGCTCTATTTGCATAGCCTCAAGTTCAGCTTCTTTTTTAGTAGAAAAGCCACTTGCGGTTGCAAGTAACTTCCCTTTGGTGTCAAAGACACGGTATGACCAAGTTTTATTTTTTCCACGTTGTGAACAGGAAATTGACATAATTGATTACCTCTTTCTAAAAGCGATAATTGATTTCTTTAGACTGCTTTCCAATCAAGATATGCTGAAAAACATTATGACTTATTTACCGCTACTAGAAACAATATTCCAGTCAGAAGAAGCATTAGAAATTTTTTGCAACGTAGCAGATAGATTGGAACAATTTAGACTTATTCATGAAGCAGAAAAATGGGAAACAATCGACGAAGAGGCGCATAAGATTTCCCAACAATTTGGTATAAATCTATAAAACAAAAAGACAAGCTATTTTATTTTAGCTTGTCTTTTCTATTTTAGGGATTGCAGCAGTATCCTCACGCCTTTTATGAACAATTCCTTTTGCGCCGCTGGTAATTCTTCGATTTCTTCCATCAACTCATAAAGCTCAGGATTTCTGGAATCCGAGGGTGGGAAATTAAAAAATGCGGCAGGGCTGGCATCTAGCGCCTCTATCAATTTATCGATAGTATCTAAGCGAGCATTGAGACGCTTGTTCTCTAGCTTATAAAGGTGGCTGAGGCTGACCGTTTGGCTAAACTCTTAGTAGAGAAGGCTGTAGAGCTTCCTAAGTTGCAGACGGCTATCAAGGGGTATTCTGCTAAGCTTGCGGAGTTGAAAGAAACCCTAGCTCAACAGCTAGCTGACCTTAAACCACTAAAAGCCACCTCTGCTAAAGCTACAGCTCGTTACAACAAGGTTAAGGCTGAGTACGACGAGGTTGTTCGTAAGGAAACCTTGGCTCGTCAGAAGGCTGAGATTGAGCGCCGTGGGGGTACTGCCGTTGAGGTACGTGACGAGTCTGGTAAGGTAGTTGAGTATAAGGGGATTTTTCCTCAATCAGCACCTAAGAAACTCTCTACACCTGTTGTCTACCGAGGCTTATCCGTTTACAAGTCAGCTGAAAGCCAACTCCCATCTACAGGAACAGCAGAAAACGCCATGCTTCCTATGATCTGTCTAGCCCTCGCAGGGGTCGGCATGATGGGACTGAAAAAGAAAGAGGAAGAGGAAGAATAAATGAGCGATGAGAAAATTGTAGTTTATCGATTGATTCCGCAAGATGCAGACGGGGGGATCAACATCTCCGCTGAACAAGTTCTAAAAGCACATTATGAACATGCTCTTACCCATGATGGTAGGGTAGTTTTTACAGCAACTTCTTCAAAATTATACGATAAAGCGAAGCAAATTATACTATTACTGCCTCACTCAGATGTCGCTCTAAAAACCGATATTCATAGCTCAGGCAAGTTTTCAAATGATACATTTGATAGTCAATTTTCTGTTCCTGAAAAATTTCAACAAGAAACATTGGAAGACGAAATAGCTAAGGGAGTTGCTTGGTATCAACTTGAAAATACCCAACTTTTAATTAGAAAAGAGTTAAAAAACCAATATATAGTTGAGAATAACGGCAACGATATTAGTGATTATAAGGGAAATTCTCCGTTCTATGCGATACACCGTTAATAGCGTAAAACTCCGCCCATAATGGCGGAGTTTTTATACATGAACTGTTTTACAATCCAAAAATAGATATTATAATAGATTCACAGACAAGTAAAGACGGTGGCTCTTACTTTATGACTGGAGGTGGTGCGATGGACACAAGAACGTCCATACTGTGCTCAAATCTAGTGGAAAGGAGGAGCAAGACTTTTGACAGTTTATGAAGCATTATCTTTGATGATCGGCTTTGCCACTCTCATTGTAATGCTCATGAACAACAAAAAGAAATAGCCGTCCTCACTTTGGTTAGGTCGACGACTATTTCTTAGTTGTTTTCACCAGCCACCGTCTTAAACGGGTCTGTAGGGAGTTGTTGACGCAACTCCTTTTTCCATTTCTATTGTATCATTTTAAAGAATAAATGCAAGCTCCCAACTTATTATTCCTTAATGACCAATTCGGACTTTGCAGTATGCTTGTTCAAAATTTGTTCAAAAATTTAAAATCCCTTCCTACTCAGTAAATGGTAAAACCTTGATTTATCAGCGTTTTTGTTACTTATTTCTACTTATTTTAACGTCTGAGCGACTGCAGGGGGCATAGAAAGTATGACTAAGAAAGCCTATTCTGTAGGCTTTTTTGCTTGCTCTGAAATCATTTTGCCCCATCATTTGCCCCACATTTTTTATGAGCAATCTTTCCAAACACCTCTGGTTTGAAAACTTTCTCTTCTAAAGTATGAGTATAGACTTCCACTGAGCTTGAAATATCTCGATGCCCTAAAATTTTTGTAATAACTCCAAGGTCAACATCTTCGTCCCATAGAGAGCCAGCCTTTTGTCGTGCTAATAGAGCAAACAGCCCATTCTTCGAGTAATACATGCAAAGCTACACATAATCAATATTTTTCCTATTCCATTTGCTTTCTAAATAGAATTCGAAAGACAGGTTAAATTGCAGATTATTGATTATATCCTACTCTTTTTAAAAAATTTTTAAAAATTTAAAACAAAAGCCTTGCTTTTCTTTTTATTTGCGCTATACTTGTTCTTGTATCAGATACAAGTTATCTAAAGGAGTTTATATGGATACAAAATTCTCAGTTGCTTTGCATATCCTAACAATGATTAGCGAGAGCAAGGAAACCCTAAGTTCTCAAGCACTAGCTATTAGTGTTGGGACTAACGCTAGTTACATTCGTAAGGTAATCGCCTTATTAAAAAATGCAGACTTAATTAGTTCCCAGCAAGGAAAAACTGGCTATCGACTCAATAAATCTCCAAAAGAAATGACTTTACTTGAGATCTACTATGCAACTCAAGAAATCAATCATATCAGTTTATTTCCTGTTCATCAAAATAGTAATCCCGATTGTCCCGTTGGAAAACATATCCAAGGAGCAGTTTCACCGCTTTTCGCTAATGCCGAATCTCAATTAGAGAAGGAATTAGTAAATCAAACTTTGGAAGATGTCATTGACAATCTATATCAACAAGCAAAACAAGTTCGGAACTGATTTGATAGCAAGTCAGTTTTTATTGGAAACAACATATACTTGTATTAGATACAAGTATATTGAATCGTATTAAATAAAGAAAAGAGAAATCATATGAAAGTCGCACAACACACTGCTTATAACAAAAACAATATCACACTGAACATTACAGAAATCGCTAAACCAAGTATCACAGACAAAGAAGTTTTGGTCAAAGTCACCGCAGCTGGTGTTAATCCTCTGGATAACATGATTTCTCGTGGAGAAGTCAAGATGATTGTCCCTTACAAACTCCCACAAACTGCAGGTAATGAAGTTGTTGGAATTGTTGAAAGCATTGGAAATAAAGTTAAGAATCTTCAAGTAGGAGATCGTGTCTTTGGACGTCTACCGCTTGACCATATTGGCGCCTTTGCAGAATACGTAGCGGTCGATAGTCAGGCTCTAGCCAAGGTTCCAGACTATCTATCAGACGAGGAAGCTGCTGCTGTACCTTTGACTGCCTTGACCATCATGCAAGCCTTAGAACTCATGGGCGCTCAAGCTGGAAAAACTATCTTTATCTCTGGTGGAACAGGCGGGGTCGGTGGCATGGCCATTCCGATTGCCAAGGCCAAAGGCTTGAAAGTAATCACTAATGGTGCTGGAGATAGTGCAGAACGCGTTTTGAAACTAGGAGCAGATCGTTTTATCGATTACAAAACAGAGGATTATACAAAAACTGTAAACGAGGTTGATTATGTCCTAGATACCCTTGGTGGAGCTGAAACTGAAAAACAAATGTCTATCATGAAAAAAGGTGGTCACCTTGTTTCTCTCCGTGCTATGCCAAACGGTGACTTTGCCAAACGCATGAATCTGCCAAAGTGGAAGCAAATCCTACTCGACTTAGCAGGTCGTAAATTTGATAAGATGGCGGAAAAATATGGTGTCCACTACCATTTTATTTTTGTAGAAAGCAATGGCGCTCAATTACAAGAGGTAGCTGACCTCTTTAGTAAATTAGAAATCAAACCATCTATCGATACAGTTTATCCATTTGAAGAGGTAAATAGCGCCTTAGACAAGATCGCTAATGGTCGCTCGCGTGGAAAAACAGTCCTCAGCTTTAAGAAATAAAAAGGAAAACATCATGTCATATCTTACAACTAAAAATCAATACATCACTGTCCAAGAAAACCAAATCGCCTATCGCGAACTCAGCAAAGGCAAATCAAAACTACCTCTTCTGATGCTGGTCCATTTGGCAGCAACCCTCGATAACTGGGACCCAAAACTCTTGGACTTGATTTCTGAAAAACATCATGTCATTGTAGTCGATCTTCCTGGTGTTGGAGCCAGTAAAGGCAAAGTTGCTTCGACTATTCCTGGAATGGCTGAGCAGACAATTGACTTTGTAAAAACCTTTGGTTATGATAAAATCAATCTCCTAGGTCTTTCTATGGGAGGTATGATTGCCCAAGAAATCATCCGAATCAAGCCTAATTTGGTCAACCGTCTCATCTTGGCAGGAACAGGACCTCGAGGTGGGGTTGAAATGGACAAGGTTACAGGGAAAACTTTTAGTTTTATATTTAAAGCTGGTCTCGAGCGCATCGATCCTAAACGCTATATCTTCTATAACCATGATGAACAAGGAAAAATTGAAGCCTTGAAAGTTCTAGGACGAATGGGTATGAGGACCAAGGAATTTGCGGATAAAGACATGAACGTACCAGGATTCCTAACTCAACTCAAAGCTATTAAACGTTGGGGGAAAGATCCTCAAGACGACCTCAGATTCATCACCCAACCAACCTTAATCGTCAACGGGGACAAGGATATGCAAGTACCAACGAAAAATTCCTATGACATGCATGAGAAAATTAAAGATAGTAAGCTGATTATCTATCCAAATGCAGGTCATGGTTCTATCTTCCAATATGCAGACGAATTTTCAAAAGAATTAAAAGCTTTCTTGGAGGACTAAGATGGTCAAAACGATTCTGATTACAGGTGCTACTGACGGTATCGGTAAACATTTGGCAAAGAAATTAGCCAGTGAAGGCCATCATGTCACCTCCATGGTCGAAATCCTCAAAAACTTGAGCTGGCACTTCAAGAGGTTCGTTCAGTCTCCTTGAGAGGCAGAGTTTCTAGCTACCTCGCAGATTTTTCAAAATTAGACGATGTTTATCGATTTGTAGAGGAAATCAAGAGAGACTTTAAAAGTATCGATGTCTTGTTTAACAATGCAGGCCTGTATGCAGGGAAAGAACGAAAAGCGAGTGTTGAAAATGTCGAGTTGACTTTTATGTTATCCGTTCTGGTTCCCTATATTTTAACAACTGAGCTAAGTTCCTTGTTAGAAAAAGCGGCTGACGGCCGTGTCATTAATACTTCTTCCTATATGCATCATTTTGCCAAGGTCAAGGATTTGGACTTTGGTTTTGAGAAAGAATACAATCCAGGATTGGCCTATAATAATTCCAAACTTTACACGATTTGGATGACACGCTATCTAGCAAGGGATTTCTTTTTAAGAGGTTCAAATATCACTATTAATGCCTACCATCCGGGCTTGATTTCAACTAACTTAGGGAATGATTCTAGTGATGAAAAGACGAAAAAGTCTCTCTTCGGACGCCTGATGAAGTCTCTCTCAAAAAATCTAGATGAAGGGATTGAAACAGGCTACTATCTCACCTTATCAGAGGAAGTCAGGGGCTTGACTGGCTACTATTTTGATGAGAAGAAAGTGAAGTCAGTATCTGAAAAAGGCTACACACTTGAAAAAGCTAAAACTTTAATCACTTATTGTAATGATAGAATTGAGTTGTTCCAAAACAAGTCCGAAACAGTTTAACGTTCTTAGTCCTTGCTAAGCAGCGTTAATTTTCAAAACTAAAGTATTCTCTACTGCTATCAGATTATTTGCCCCATTTTGAAATAATAACATTTACAATCACTCCAAGCAGCTTTCGAAAATCATTTACATTTCAACCTTTTTCATTATTTTACGAGTTTTTGTCTCATTATCCGCACAATAAAAAGACTTCAAACCATTGTTTTTGACCAATAGTTTGAAGTCTTTTTTACTTTATTGATTTCAAAAAAGTTGTACTTTCTTCGATGTGTCTTACATCATGCCGCCCATCATACTTGGGTCCATAGCTGGTGCTGCTGGCGCAGGTTCTGGCTTGTTGGCCACAACAGCTTCTGTTGTCAAAATCAAGCTAGCAACTGAAGCGGCATTTTGCAGGGCTGAGCGCGTCACCTTAACTGGGTCAATGATTCCAGCTTCAATCATGTTCACCCATTCGCCAGTTGCGGCATTGAAGCCTGTACCTGCTTCAGAGTTTTTCAGGCGGTCAATGATGATAGAGCCTTCAAAACCAGCATTCAAAGCGATTTGACGAACAGGCTCTTCCAAAGCGCGGAGAACGATGTTACGACCTGTCGCTTCATCACCTGTTAATTCGAGGGCAGCTACTGCATCCAATACGCTAACAAAGGCTGTACCACCACCAGACACGATTCCTTCTTCTACTGCGGCACGAGTCGCATTAAGGGCATCTTCAATGCGGAGTTTCATTTCTTTAAGTTCAGTTTCAGTTGCAGCACCGACCTTAATCACCGCCACACCACCAGACAATTTAGCCAGACGTTCTTGCAGCTTTTCTTTATCAAACTCAGAAGTTGTACTTTCGATTTGCGATTTGATAACGGCCACACGATTGGCAATAGCTTCTGGATTGCCAGAGCCTTCCACAATCACAGTGCTATCCTTGTCAACAGTGACTTTAGAAGCTTGTCCAAGCGCTTCAATAGTAGCGTCTTTGAGCTCTAGGCCAAGATCATCTGTAATTACTGTACCGCCTGTCAAAATAGCGATGTCTTCCAACATAGCCTTGCGACGGTCACCGAAACCTGGTGCTTTAACAGCCACTACATTGAAGGTACCACGAATCTTATTAAGAACCAATGTTGGCAAAGCTTCACCATCCACATCATCTGCAATAATCAAGAGCGGACGGTTGGTTTTCAAAATACTTTCCAACAATGGCAGAATTTCTTGAATGTTAGAAATTTTCTTGTCTGTAATCAAGATATAAGGATTATCCAGATCAGCCACCATTTTTTCACTATCCGTCACCATGTATTGAGACAGGTAACCACGGTCAAACTGCATTCCTTCTACGACATCCAGCTCTGTTTCCATACCTTTGGACTCTTCGATGGTGATAACGCCATCGTTGCCAACTTTTTCCATAGCTTCAGAGATGTACTCGCCGACTTTCTCGCTGCGAGAAGAAACGGCGGCAACCTGAGCAATCGCTTCTTTGTTAGAAACCGGAATCGCCGTTTCTTTCAGAGCGCTGACAGCAGTCGCAACTGCTGCTTCAATCCCGCGGCGGATACCGATTGGATTGGCACCAGCAGTGACGTTTTTGATGCCTTCACGGACGATAGCCTGGGTCAATACAGTAGCAGTCGTTGTTCCGTCCCCAGCAATATCATTGGTTTTTGAAGCAACTTCTGATACTAGCTTAGCACCCATATTTTCAAAATGGTCTTCCAGTTCGATTTCCTTGGCAATGGTCACACCGTCATTGGTAATGAGGGGTGAGCCAAAAGATTTGTCCAAAACAACATTGCGACCTTTAGGGCCCAAGGTTACCTTGACAGTATCTGCTAAAATATCCACACCACGAACCATTGCGCTGCGTGCATCTGATGAAAATTTAATATCTTTTGCCATTTTTAAACCTCTTTCTTAGATTTTTACTCCACAATTGCAAGAATGCTTGCTTCCCCAACAACCAAGAATTTCTCATCTTGATCTTTGACTTCAATGCCAGCATGGCTTTCAACTAAAACCTTATCACCTGGCTTAACACTTGGTGCGACCAATTCTCCGTTGAGCGTGCGGATGCCTTTGCCAACTGCGATGACTTTTGCCTCTTTTGTCGCGTCTTGTCCTGCACCAGCAATGACAAAGCCACCAACTTTCTGTTCTTTTTCTTCTACTTTTAAGACCACACGGTCACCTAATGGTTTTAACATCTTTATTCCTCCAAAGATTGAATTTTAGCACTCTACAACAAAGAGTGCTAATCTATAGTTATTATTTTATCACTTGGTCAGAAATAGTCAAGAAAAAACTTTGCCGAATGACAAAGTTTTTGGGGGAAATTAATTGGAAACATTATTGAGCTAACTTCAGTTTCTCTTCAAAATCATCAATAACCTTTTGAAGATTTAGTCTACCCTTGTAGATGCCATAGCCAAAGACCAGCATGACAAGAATTCCCAAAATAGCTAAGATGACTCCTACGATGAACAGAAGCAGATTGGTTCGATGAAAGAGATAGATCAGGACAAAACCGATACTGGCAATGGTAAAGAAAAGACTAAACCAGCGTCCGAGATTTTCGATCATATGCTTCTGGTATTGAATTTCTGTTTCATAGCCTTGAATCAATTCTTGTTCTGTCATGATTTTCCCTCTTTTTCTTAATATTGGAGACCTGGATTAAAGAAGCCAGCCAGTACTCCAAGGAAGGCGATAACAACTAGAATGAGCATCACTTTGATTGGAGAAAGGTTCTTCTTGGCCATGAGCCACCAGCAAAATACGATAAAGACAGCTGTTAAGAGACCTGGATAAACACCATCTAATTTATCTTGTAAGACAAGGTAAGGCTCTTTTTCACCCGGATTGGTCAATTGGAAGGAAGTTTTGATAGGTACCCAAGTCGCTGCAACAGCACCGATAACCATTCCACCGACAATCCCAACAGATTTACGGATAGCTTGCCCTTGTTCTCCTACTAAGAATTCAACAGCCTTGTCTCCCAATTCATAGCCTTTAAAGTAAGCAAAACGCATACCGAAATAAGCCAGCAGGTTCCAAACTAGGATATAGAAGATGGCACCGACAGGTGAGCCTCCATTTGAAAGCCCCATTGAGATCCCCAAAATAACTGGAATCAAGGTTCCAACGATCAGAGAGTCACCGATACCGGCAACCGGCCCCATTAAGCCAGCCCGAAGTCCGTTGATGGTTTCGTCATTTACTGCTTCTGCACCATTGGCACGCGCTTCTTCCAAACCAGCTGTGATCCCAACGACTAGGGTACCCAGCTGAGGTTCCGTGTTGAAGAAGGCTGTATAAGTGTGCATAGAACGTGCTTGCTCTTCTTTTGTATCGTACAATTCTTCCACGATTGGCAGCATAGAGGTCAAATAACCAAAAGTCTGCATATGCTCTTGAGAGAAGCAGGTCAAGTGACCATAGTACCAGTGGTGGAATGATTTGGTCAGTATTTTTTTAGATATTTTTTTAGTTGCCATCTTAGATGTCCTCCTCATCATCATCGTCAAAATCACCTACTGCCACAGCACTAGCTTTGACATTTTTCGCCATCTGTACTTCATAGAAGAGCAGGGCAAAGATTAGTGATACAACTGCACTAGACACAAGGTTGAGACCAAGTGAAGCAGCCAAGGTAAAGCCAACGAAGAATGGGACAAAGTCTGTCACCTTTTCAACGATTTGTTTCAAGAGAATCGCAATACCGACACATGGAAGGAGAGAACCTACTGTAAAGAGGGTTTTCATTGGTAGACCATCCATTGGGAGGGCATCTTTCAGAGCTGTAACGGCATCAGCACCGTAACGGCAAAGAATCAGTGTTGGCAAGAAAGAGAAGAGGAAGTGGGAAACCCATGGCAAATACCAGTCAACTGCATACAATTTTTTGTATTCTCCCTGTTCGACCGCTTTCCAGCCCATGTGTTGCCATACCAAGTTCATCGTTGCTGTTCCGTAGAAGAGAACAGTTCCCAGCGTACCAACCAGCACACCCATTGATTTTGCAAAGTCAGCAGCCTGCTGCGCATCTGAAATTCCTTGTGACTTGATCGCAACCATTGCCAAAGGAATACCGATATAAGAAACTGCACGGACATCGGCCGAAACAGTACCGCCAGGTGTTACCAGCGCGATATACACCAACTGCATGGCTACCCCACAGATAATCCCGAGGCTCACATCTCCTAAAATCAAACCACAGACGAGGCCTCCGACAAGCGGACGTCCAAGTGTATAGTTACCAATACTTGAGCCACCCATACCCGGCATAGAAGACAAACTAGCAAAGATACCGAGGATTGCGGCTTGCAACCAAGAAATTGTCATAATCTTTCTCCTTTAAGTAAGATTGAGCAGTAGCAGGATCTCAGTTCCAAATCCCTCAAACAGACCTTGCCTGGCAAGGCTATCGAAAGTCCAAAACTTTGCACTGCTTAACTTCTGCTCCTGTTTAAAAACCAAATTTAGATTTGAAATCGCTCCAGTAACCGATAGAAACGTCTGGAAGTAGCTGGAATTTTACCTTATAACCTGCTTTTTCAATCGCTTCAATCGCTTCAGCTTCTTCTTGCGTGATGGATTGATTGTTGCCCAGCTTGACAGCTCCCGGACGATCATTGGCTGGCCCGACGATGATTTCTTTGACATTACCTGGCACAAAGCCTTGGTCCACCAAGATTTCTTTCATATCAATCGGATTTTTAGTAATCAAGAAATAACGGCTGTCAGATTCGGTTACCTTGCCAGATTTTTCCTTGAAGGCTTCCTTGGTCCAAACGAAAGTTTTCTTGTCAGAAGCCCCTTTGTAGGCTTGGATCAAAACTTTGTTGCTTGCCGCTGCATCATTGACTGCAATCAGCCCATCGCAAGGATATTCCTTAGCCCAACGAGTGACCGTTTGACCGTGGATCATGCGGTCGTCAATCCGTACAAATGTTACTACCATTTTGAATCTCCTATCTAATTTAGTAAATGAATAACTTTTTAAATATTGTCGTCTTCCTCATCATCGTCTGATGAGACTTCAAACTCCTGCAAGGCTGCCGTCGCTTCTGAAAGAATCGTCTGAGCAAGGTCTTTGCCTTCCAGCATATCCTTCATCACAAGCCCAGTGAGCCCCATTGTCAGATTCAGTCCTCCAAGAATGACTGCCGAATCCAATTTACCCAATTCCGCTAAGACACTAGCGGCTGTGGTCAAAGGACTGCCTCCTACAATATCGGCCAAAACCAAGACAGAATCCTCTGCTTCTAAACCTGCCAAGGCTTGGCGGAAATCAAGAGTAAAATCATCAACTGATTTCCCCTCTTTCAGACCTACAGCGATGATTTGGTCTGTTTTATCACCAGCAAACATCTTCAAGGAGCTTTGTACGCCTTCAGCTAGCCCCCCGTGACTGACCAGTACAAGATATTTCATCTTTCCTGCCTCCTTATTTTCTTGATTCTATTGTACACAAAATGAAATCGCTTCCCTATTGTCAAATGTCACTTTGAAAAGATGACAAATGTGAGTTTAGATGTGACAAATGTCATATTGGTCTAGTCATCCGTTACTTTCTTTCTGACTTAATTAGAAATAAAAAAGAAAGCAGAAAATTATCTGCTTTCTATTTCTCTTTGAATGCTCGGCAAGGTACTGTCAATTTCTTGATTTCCCAGAGCTTCCTTAATCAAATAATCAAGTCTTTCCAAGGTCTGCCGATCGACTGCTTGTCCAATATCTATGATAGAACGCTCCATCATACTATCTAGCCTCTCAGAAGTCAGAGAATCCAAGCCGAAGTCATCTGCCTGCAGAATTTGTTTGGTTTGCTGACTTTTCACTACGGAGGGCAAGACTGAAGTTCCCTGCGATTTTTCAAACAAGGTCTGCTGGCTCTCTTTGTCCTGTGACAACAAGAGCATAAATTCCCAAGCCAGCTTCTCTTGCTTAGTGTTGGAAGACATGCCAAAGAGGGAGGTCTTGACCTGTGTTCCCATCACCTTACTGTTGGCTGTCGGCATGGGGATACAGGTCCAAGAAAAGCTAGAATACTTGGCAACATGATAAGGATAAGGCTTGTAGGTCCGATACTGAGCCAAGCTCATGGGATAGAAGGCCACCCGTCCCTCATCAAAGTCATGAGAAGTCACCTTATAGTGCTGGCTGAGCATGTCCAGCTTGCTCATAAAGGCCAAGGCTTGGTGCATCTCTGGGCTGTCTACATTGATACCGGATTTATCGGTCAGATGGCCGCCGTAAGCTACCAGAGCCTGCTGCCAAGTATAATCTGTAATACCGTACTGATCCACCACACCATCGCCATTGGTATCCTTGGTTACTTTCTTGCAAATCTCATAGAAATCCGCCAAAGTCCAGCCTGACTCAGGAATGCTAATTCCTTCTTTTTCAAGCAGATCTTTATTAACACACATCATGATAGGATTGCTCTCGACTGGAAGAGCATAGCTGACTCCCTGATATTGCCCAGCTTCATAAGCGACGGGATAAAAGGCTGTCCGTTCATCATCCGTTAAAAGGGTATCCAAGGATTTGAGGGCACCAGCAGAAGCCAACATACTAAAGTCATTTTCTGGCATCATAAAAAGATCCGGCTGTTCGCCTTTTAAGACTTGCTCTGCCAGCCAGTCAGCATAATCCTTCTTGGGAATCCCGCTTTCGTAGACGACCTTGACATGGGGATGTGTCTTTTCAAACTTTTTAATCAGGTTGTCCAAGACCTTGTTTTCACGACTATTTGGAACATCCCAGCTCGAGCCCGCATAGACACCGATGCGCAGGACTTTTTCATGGCTAGACGACCAGAGAGCAAAGCTTAAAACACCTGAAACAATAACTAAAACAAGAAGCATCAAATGCCTGAATCGCCACTTCATTTGTCACTTCCCTTGCTAAAGTCTCGCTGGGTCACTCCTGTCTGAACCGCCCAAATAGCCAACTGAGTTCGGTCACGCAAATTCAGTTTAGACAGAATCCCTGATAGGTAGTTGCGCACGGTCCCTTCCGACAGATAAAGCTTGGCCGCAATTTCTTTATTGGAAATCCCAAAGCCAATCTGCTGGATAATCTTCCACTCCGTCCGGCTCATGTCCTCTACATTTTCCTCTGACACCGTGATAGCAAAGTTGGACTGGGCCATCTGTGAAAAGATTTTGAAGACCTTGGTGGCAATATTGGGATTGATCATGGCTCCGCCCCGATAGACTGTCTGAATGGCTTCGTGAAGCTCTTCTGTCGAGACCCCTTTTAGAATGTAGCCAGAGGCACCGTATTTGAGAGCGGAGAAGATAAATTCATCGTCATCAAAGGTCGTCAGAATGATAATCTTAACATCTGGATACTGCTCTTTGACAGCCTTGGTACAGAGCACACCGTCCATGACTGGCATGCGAATATCCATCAAAATCACATCTGGGCGCACTCGATGAAGCTTTTCCAGCACTTCCTTGCCGTCTCCGACTGTCCCGACTACCTCAATATCTGCGTGGGCAGACAGAATGATTTGCAGAGACTCACGAATCAAGGCCTGATCGTCTGCAATTAAAACTTTAATCATTCCAACCTCCTATTTTAGGGATTTCAATGTAGGTATAAAAACCTTCTCGATTTTCAAAATGAACCTTCCCGCCGATAATAGCCAATCGTTCCTGCATTTGCTTCAAACCATAGCCATAATGCAATTCATCAAACCCCACACCATCATCTCGAATGGTCATAATATAATTTTCTTTTTCTAATAACTCAATCCAAACGGTCTTAGCATGCCCGTGACGCACAGAATTGGTAATTGATTCCTGAACAATACGGAACACAATATCTTCTTTAGCAATGTCTAAATCGATAGTATCCCATTCATAGAGAAAATGGATATCCAAATTGGAAATGGCTTCATACTCTCGGATGATCTTGAGCAAAGCCTCTTTCAGACTATTATTCTCCAGAGTGCCTGGCCGCATTTTATTGAGCGAGCCTCGAACATCCCGAATCCCGTCACGAACGACGACCGAGACATTGTTGAGCTGCTCTTTGGCCCGCTCGGTATCAATATCCACTAATACCTTGATGGCATCAATTCCCGCTGAGATACCCGTCAAAGCATGCCCCAGTGTATCATGAATCTCACGGGCAATCCGCTTTCTTTCTCGGTCTTCAGCAATTTTTTCCGATAAGGCTAGATAGCTATTCAGCTCCCGATTGGCCTGAGAAGCCATGCGAAGCTCCTCCTCAATCCGGTGCCGTTCTGTAATCGCCGACATGATATAAAAGAGCAAGGAAATCATAAAGACGACAATATTGAGGGAGAAAAGAAAGTTCTTACCAAAAAGCAACAGCAAACGTATAGATTCTGGATAAAAACGAATATAGGTATCCAATGAAGGCAGTTTGACAAAGAGTGACAGCAGGTCATAGTTTGACAATAGCAACATACTGAAACTCAAGATAATAAAGGAGAACCAGTATTTTTTGTCCTTGGAGGCATTGAACTCCTTAGATCCATAGAAAATATCTGCAAAAACAAGAAGAATCAACCCATTGTAAGACGAATGCAAAGCAGTAAAGATGACCAGCATCAGTAAAATCTCAATCATGGTCACCTTATCATAAACGGATAGCTGATTGGGATGCTTTTCCCGATAGTACATCACCAGCAATAGGCAGGCATAAAAGATTATGGAAATCAGAAAAATGAAACTGGGAGATCCTGGAATGGCATCTAAGCGTTCCAAAAGCGAGTGACTGAAGCCTCTTGTTACGACATAATTAGTTGCAAAAAGGTAAATCGAAGCATTATAGACAATGGCTATAAAATTGATGACCATCAGAGCTATTTTACTGTAAAAAATGCTTTTGTTTGGTTTCATTACTGCCACCCTGTAACTGTATACTCGCTGATATTGTCCTTGTTTATCAAGCGGACTGGTATCAAATACTGTCTATCACACGACTTCTCTTCCCGCAGCAGCTCAATCACTTCTGCCACCTTTCGTCCCATCTGAATAGGCGACTGGGCCACTGTTCCTTGAATGTCATTCGTATTGGCTAAAAAATTCTTAATATCTGGAGAGCCGTCAACCCCATAGATATAAATTTTTTCTGTCACACCTTGGTCCTTGATTGCTGCCAAGGCACCAATTGCTGCACGGTCATTAAGAGCCATAACAACGTTAAATTTCAAGCCATTGTCCAAGGCATTTTTGACCTGGGGCATGCTTTCTTCGGTCTGTCCCAAAGTCTCCAGCTGAGAAACGATTCGATAGCTTGGATGTCCCTTGATGGTATCCAGAAAACCCTGTAGCCGATCCATAGCTGAGATGGCATTCTGGTGTTCAAGTAAGAGAATATCCGCTTCGGAAAGCCGACCCATCATATCTTTAGCAATCAAAACTCCCGCTTGATAGTTATCCGACACGATAGTCGTATCAACGGCTACTTGCTTGCTCATCGGCGCATCTACCACGATAATGCGAATGCCAGCTTTTTTAGCTTCATTCAAAGCCCTGACAATAGCTGGGCTGTCACTCTTTACTGGATTGATGACGATGACATCCACCTTCTCTTTGATAAAATAAGCAATTTGCTGGCTCTGCTTTTTCTCATCCAACTCCGAATCACGAACATAGAGCCGACTCCCCTGCTGATTGGTTTTTTTCTCCAATTCAGCATTCAAGGTTTGATAAAAATCATTGTTCATGGTCATATAGGTTGCCCCGATTTTCATTTGATTGCTATCGGGCATACTAGCCTTAGCATAAATAAAAGCAAGGCAACAGATTGCCAGCACAAAAATAGACCAGAGAGCGCATTTCTGGCAAGTCTGAATCCTCTTTTTCCCCTTACTTGATCCCATTCCCATCTCCTAGTCACCTATACTTACTAACACTTCACTTACGTTTATTATATTATAATCAAGCGAAAAAGCAAAACGTTTCTTGAATCCTCTAATCAATCAGAGGCTAAACGACAGACTTTTTTAGCTTCTGATTTTTAGGGCGAGATAAATGAATATCAAAAACAAAAACGAAGGTAGCCTCATGAAATACCTCCGTTTCTGTATATATTTATTCAAATACAAATTGATTGTGGTAGAGCTCAGAATAGAAGCCGCCTAGATGCAGCAATTCATGATGATTGCCTCTTTCAATGACTTCCCCATCTTTTAAGACAATAATCTGGTCCGCATTTAATATGGTCTTTAGACGGTGAGCGATGACAAAGCTGGTTCGCCCTGCCACAATGGCCTCCATCGCGCTCTGGATCTTGCTCTCGGTTACCGTATCAACATTGGAGGTGGCCTCATCCAAGATCAGCACTTGAGGATCGGTCAAAAGGGTTCGAGCGATTGAAATTAATTGCTTTTGACCTGTTGAAAAGATGTTTTGATCATCATCTACGATTGTATCGTATTTATCAGGCAAGCTTTCAATATACTCGTGAATATGGGTAGCACGCGCAGCGATTTCAACCATCTCCTGACTGGCATCCGGTACTCCAAATCGGATATTGTCTCGAATGGTTCCGCTGAACAGGACAGAATCTTGCAAAACGATACCTACATGGCTGCGCAAGCTATCCAAGTCATAATCTCGGATATCGCGCCCGTCAAATTCGATACTGCCCTTATCCACATCGTAAAAACGATTGATCAGGTTCATGATGGTCGTCTTCCCTGATCCTGTCGGTCCTACAACGGCAATCATCTTACCTTTTGGCGCTGAAATGGAAACATCTTTCAAAATCGGCTTACCTTCGACATAAGAGAAATCCACATGCTTTATCTCGACGCCTTCTCTCAGCTCGGTAAAGGCTGGAGCATTCTGCGGGCGCACTTCCTCAGGCGCATCAAACATTTCCTGAATCCGATCCGCACCAGTGAAAGCCAGCTGCAGGCTTCCCCAGCTTGCCGCAACCTGAATGATAGGCTGATAGTATTGTTGAGAAAACTGTGTAAAGGTTGAAATCAGACCAATGGCTACTGAGGTCTTCACATTAGGATCATTGAGCATAATGGCTGAACCCACAAAAATCACGATAGCCGTATTGATCAGGCTCATTCCATTCATGACAGGAAAGAGCAAGCCAGCAAAAGCGCGTCCTTTAAAGGTTGCTGACCGAACCTTATCATTTTGTTGGACAAAGCCCTTGATCACTTCTTCTTGCATTCCCTGCACAATAACTGCCTTCTGGCCGGAAATCGTCTCATCCATATAAGCATTGAGTTGACCTACTTCTTTTTGCTGCAAGTCTGTGTACTTGCGAGCCAGCTTGACGATGGACACCAAGACAATGATGGCTACTGGCGTACTGGCAATCGTCACCCAAGCCAAGGTCGCATGCCGCATAAACATGATGATAATCAGACCAATGTAAAGAGCGATATTGCTCATCACTTGGACTAGGCTCTCGTTGAAAGCCTGCAAGATATTATCTAAATCGCTGGTAAAACGCGACAAGATATCCCCGTCTTGATGGCGGTCAAAGAAGGAAACGGTCAAGCGAGCCAATTTTCCAAAGAGACCCTTACGCATTTCATTGGTTGAGTAAGAAATGATCCGACTCATCAATAGCATGTAGATCAAGCTAGATAGCGAAAGGAAGATGAAAGCCAGCGCCAAATTCCACATGATTCCTTGGAAAGCGGCAAAGGCTGAAACATCACCTGAAGCAAGCTTGCCATTCGCAAAAGCACTGCCCAACTCCACCAGCTCACTGATGGCGAGACCAGTGAAAATCGGAAAGAGAACCTGTAAAACCGTAGAGATAACAATCATAATCATGACGACCAAAAAGGCCAGTTTATACTGTTTGAAATATTGCCAGAAAAATTTTGCTGTCTTCATCTTAGTCCTCCTTTCCTTTTTGAGTCTCATAAATTTCTCGGTAGACATCATTTGTAGCAACCAAGTCTGCGTGTCTACCTTGCCCAATCAAACGCCCTTGATCTAGCACCAAAATCTTGTCCGCATGAACCACGGAGCTAATCTTCTGGGCAATGATAATGGTTGTTGTTCCCTTCAAATCCTTGTTCAGCGCCTCTTGAACCAGCTTTTCGGACTTGGCATCCAGAGCGGAAGTCGAGTCATCTAGGATAAGAATATTGGGACTGCTGACGACACCACGCGCGATGGACATTCTCTGCTTTTGTCCGCCAGAGAAATTATTTCCCCGTTCTTCGACCTGGCTGTTGTAGGTATCTTCCATGCGATTGATAAACTCGCTTGCCTGAGCAATGCGCGCCGCCTGTTCTAATTCTGGCAGGCTGGCATTTTGCTTTCCTTGACGCAGATTGTCCGCAATCGTTCCCTTAAATAAAATAGCTTTTTGCAGAACAATAGAGACATTTTTTCTCAGCGAAGCTTCACTAATGTCTCGCAAGTCCTTGCCGCCAATCTTGATAGAACCTTCCTGAGGATCAAAAAGACGTGGAATGAGCTGGGCCAGAGTTGATTTTCCTGCTCCTGTCGCTCCGACAACACCAATCATCTCTCCTGGTTTGACTTCAAAGCTAATATCCTTGAGCATGGGCTCTGTATCTGTCGGATAGGTAAAGGTCACATGGTCAAAGACCAGACTACCTTCCAGATCTTCTTCAGCTTCATGCTTGAAGGTCATCGCTGGCTCTGTATCCAAGACCTCCTTGATCCGCCGAATCGAAACCATAGCACGCGTAACGGTATTGCCCAAAAAGCCAACCATGATAATAGTAAACATGATTTGATTCAAATAAGAAATGAAAGAAACAATCGAGCTAACCAAGCCTGGATCCATCTGTATCATGCTAGACAAGAGCCACATGGTCAGATAGACAGCCCCGTAGCCGACGATCATCATCATTGGTTGAACGATCGAAAAGGCGTATCCAATAAAGAGATTTTGCTCTAGAAGTTCATCTGAAACTTGCGTAAATTTCTGATACTGCTCTCTCTCCTGCACGAAAGATTTGACGACACGGACGCCACGCAGATTTTCTTTGGCAATCGAATTGATCTTTTCTAAGAGAACTTGGAATTTGGCAAAGCGTGGACCCATCAAACCCATCATCACTCCTGTCAAAAAGAAGACCAAAAAGACCATCAGGACAATGACCCACCACAAGGAAGGAATGGTCACCACCGCCAAAATAAAGGAACCTAAAAATAAAATAGGCAGGCGGAATAAAATCTGAAACATCATCATGACCAAATTTTGCACTTGGTTGATGTCATTGGTCATTCGGACGACTAGATTCCCCGCATTGAACTGTTCAATATTGGCATAAGAGAAAGTCTGGATTTTCCGAAAGGTTTTTTCACGTAAATCTGACGACACACCTTGCGCAATATAGGCTGCCAGGGTCACATTTGCCCCGCCAGCAAGCAGGCCAACCAAACCAAAACCCAGCAACCAAGCCCCTAAACGATAGATTTCTTCTCGATTTCCTGATAAAAGAGCATTCAAAACATCTTTTAAATACAAGGGCTGCAACAGCGAGCTAGCCAGCATCAGCGATGTCATAAGAAGAGATAAAAAGATAAATAATTTATAGGCTGATAAAGCTTTTCTGAACATAATTCCTCCTCGTAGATTTTTAACTTTGTTTAGCTTCCTTACTATATCATAGATAAAAACAATGTCAAGTAAGAAATTTCAGTTATTATATGGTACAATATAATAAATAACTCTAAATTGATTGAGTCCTTTTATAGGTCTCGTACAAGGAGAAAAGATGGATAAACAACGAATTGCTGTGATTGGTCCTGGTTCTTGGGGAACGGCTCTGTCGCAAGTCCTCAATGATAATGGCCATGAAGTCCGGATTTGGGGCAATATTGCAGAGCAGATTGACGAGATCAATCACCAGCATACAAATAAACGCTATTTCAAAGATATTGTTCTAAGCGAGGAAATTAAGGCTTATCACGACTTGAACGATGCTCTAGAAAACGTAGATGCTGTGCTTTTTGTCGTACCGACCAAGGTGACTCGTCTGGTAGCCCAACAAGTTGCGCAAACCTTAGATCACAAGGTAAAAATCATGCATGCATCCAAGGGATTAGAGCCTAATAGCCACAAACGAATTTCGACTATTCTGGAAGAAGAAATCCCTGCTGACTTGCGTAGCAAGATTGTCGTTGTTTCAGGTCCTAGCCACGCTGAGGAAACTATCGTCCGCGACATTACCCTGATTACCGCAGCATCTAAGGACCTTGAAACTGCTAAATATGTACAGGAGCTCTTCAGCAACTATTACTTCCGCCTCTACACCAATACCGATGTCGTTGGAGTGGAGACAGCAGGTGCTCTGAAAAACATCATCGCAGTCGGAGCTGGAGCTCTCCACGGACTGGGCTATGGTGACAATGCCAAAGCTGCCATCATCACACGCGGGCTGGCTGAAATTACCCGGCTTGGTGTCAAGCTTGGTGCCAGCCCTCTGACTTACAGCGGTCTTTCTGGTGTCGGTGACTTAATCGTCACAGGAACTTCTGTCCACTCTCGCAACTGGCGGGCCGGCGATGCATTGGGTCGTGGCGAAAAATTAGCTGATATTGAAGCTAATATGGGCATGGTTATCGAAGGAATCTCTACGACCAAGGCTGCCTACGAACTGGCTCAGGAGCTCGGTGTCTATATGCCAATTACCCAAGCTATTTACAAGGTCATCTATGACGGCCATGATATCAAAGACGCCATTCATGATATGATGAGCAATGAATTCAAAGCTGAAAATGAGTGGTCTTAATTTACAATATTTTTTATAAAGGAGAAATTTATGTCAAAAGTCAGAAAAGCAATCATCCCTGCAGCCGGTCTCGGAACCCGCTTCTTACCAGCCACTAAGGCACTGGCCAAGGAAATGCTGCCGATCGTTGACAAACCAACTATTCAGTTTATCGTCGAAGAAGCTCTCAAATCTGGAATCAAAGACATTTTGGTTGTCACAGGGAAGTCAAAACGCTCCATCGAGGACCACTTTGACTCCAACTTTGAGCTAGAATACAACCTCAAAGAAAAGGGCAAGAACGACCTGCTCAAGTTGGTGGATGAGACCACTGGTATTGGCTTGCATTTCATCCGTCAGAGCCATCCGCGTGGACTCGGGGACGCCGTCCTTCAAGCCAAGGCCTTCGTCGGAAATGAGCCTTTTGTGGTCATGCTGGGGGATGATTTGATGGACATTACCAATGACAAGGCAGTGCCACTCACCAAGCAACTCATGGATGACTATGCAGCAACCCACGCATCTACAATCGCAGTTATGCAGGTTCCTCATGAAGAAGTCTCTGCTTACGGCGTTATTGCACCACAAGGCGAAGGCGTCAATGGCCTCTACAGCGTTGAAAAATTTGTTGAAAAACCAGCACCAGAAGATGCACCAAGTGATTTGGCCATTATCGGACGCTACCTGCTAACGCCAGAAATTTTTGAAATCTTGGAGAAACAAACTCCTGGTGCGGGCAATGAAATTCAACTGACTGATGCTATCGATACCCTCAACAAAACTCAGCGCGTTTTTGCCCGTGAATTCAAAGGCGACCGCTATGATGTCGGCGACAAGTTTGGCTTCATGAAAACTTCTATCGATTATGCCCTCAAACACCCTCAAGTCAAAGACGATTTGAAACAGTACATTATCGATTTAGGCAAAAAATTAGATAAGAAAACGAAAAAATAATAGAAGTGCACAAGCAATAGATTAGCTAATGCGTTAGCTTTTATCATCGTACAGAAAAACACCTAGATTTACTAGATGTTAGATTGAAGAAAAAGTCCATTTTGGACAATTTCTTCAATCTTTTTCTTTTGCTGGATAAAGTAAAAAAACTCTTAAAAATAATATCACATCAACATCTCTAAAAGTTTTCACTATATGGTAATCAACCTCTATCAGCAAAAGAAAAATTGACGATAGAGGTTGGCAACATTTTGGAATACCGCTTTAAAAAGCGGTAATTGAATTCATTTCTCAAAAAATTGGTCGTTGAAAAGTCAGAAAAATCAAAATAGCTGCTAATCCAAGGTAGGCTGCCAATGCTAAAAACCGTTGAGACTTGCTAAAAGCGTAGCGCTCTCCCGAAACTGGTAAGATCACAGCTCCTAAAGCTCCGCCAACTAGACCGCCCAAGTGGCCTGCAAGGCTAATTCCCGGTAAAAAACTCATGACCAGATTGACAGCCAGTAGGCTCATATAGGACTGACCCAGCTGCTGCAGATAGTAGTTTCGCGTAGCAAAACGAAGCACGACAACGGAAGCAAAAAGGCCGAAAAGAGCAGTAGAAGCCCCAGCTGCCAAGCTATTGGGTGAAAAATAGACCACGAATAAATTCCCCATCACGCCTGACATCAGGTATAGGATCAAGAATTTCCAAGAGCCAAAGATAGCCTCAATCTGTCGACCAAGAAAGTAGAGCGTCAGCATATTGACCACAAAATGCTCCAAACCAATATGGATAAAAATAGCAGCAAAAACCCGCCAAAACTGCTCCGGCAGCGCTTGAATCGTATAACCATGTACGGCTCCAAAGTGATACAAGGCTTCGGAACTGCTGTATTGAAAACCGTAAGAAAGAAACATCAAGACAAAAACAAGGCTCGTCAGGATAAGCAAGATACTTGTCACGGGATAGTTTCTATCAAAGATTTGCTTCATAAATAAGTAACTCCTTTACTGCAACATCATGTTGAGCTGGTGTAAATTCTGCCTGTTGGACTGCATAAATAGTGCTGATGCTTGCTCCTGTATAATCAGCCAGATAGCGATCATAGTAGCCACCGCCGTAACCAATCCGAAAGCCTTGAGAACTGAAGACCACGCCTGGCACATGAATCAGATCAATTTCTGTCTTGTCCACAGCCTCTTCACTTATTGGCTCCAGCAGACCAAAAGAGCTTTTTTGCAGATGGCTTTCATCATAGTCCACAAATATCATCCGACCCTGGCCATAGGTCTTAGGCACTAAAACCCGCTTGCCATCCAACTGAGCCTGCTCGATAAAGGCTGCAGTTGAGACTTCATGCGGCATGGAAAGATAGGTAGCGATAACCTGAGCTTTTTGATAAGCTGCTGAATTGAGCAAGTGCTGGATCAGCCAGTTATCTGCCTGCTCTTTTTCTTTTCCCGACAGTTTCTTCATTTGCTTTAGTACAGTTTGTCGTAGTTCTTTTTTCATGCGGCTCACCCCACCTTTTTTATCTTTCGTTGATTTTATAATCTAGGAATTTCCCAATCTTTTCAATAGCAAAGGGCAGTGCTGCCTCGTCCGGTGTCATCTTGGGATGATGGAGGGCATAGGGGCTGTCCACTCCCAGCCAGAACATGACGCCCTTGACCTTGCTGAGCAGATAGCCAAAGTCCTCGCCTGTCATAGCCGGCGCAATATCAATCAGCTCTACTCCTTCTTCCTTCTGGAAAAAGTCCATCAATTCGTCTGCCAAGCCAGGATGATTTTCTACAGGTAGGTAGCCACCTTGTTTAAGCTCCAAGTCCAATTCCAGATCGAAACTTTGGGCTATGCCCTCTGCTATTTCCCGTAAGCGCTTCTGAGTCAAGATGCTCATCTCCTGAGTCAGAGTCCGAATGGTGCCATGCAAAAAGGCTGTTTCTGCGATGACATTGTTGGTCGTGCCAGCATGGAGCGAACCAAAGGTTACAACCGCCCCCTCGATCGGATCGACATTGCGGCTGACAATGGTCTGCACCTGGGTGATAAAGTAGCTAGCCGCCACCAAAGCATCATTGGCTTCATGAGGAAAAGCCGCATGCCCCCCCTTCCCCTTAAAGGTCAGCTTGACTTCACAGGTGCCAGCAAAGAGAGTTCCTCTGTTAGTCGCAATATCACCAACTTTGAGATCCGGCCGCACATGAAGTCCGTAAAATTCATCTGGCAGCCAGTCGCCAAATGCACCATCTTCATACATGAGCATACCGCCAGCTTCGTTTTCCTCAGCAGGCTGAAAGAGAAAGAGCAGATTGTGGATAGGCTGAGCGCTCACCGCTTGCTCCAGCAGGCCTAGAGCCACCGTCATGTGCATATCATGTCCGCAGGCATGCATGCGACCTTCATGAGTACTGGCAAAGTCCAGACCCGTCTCCTCCACAATCGGAAGGCCATCGATATCTGTCCGCCAGCCAATCGTCTTATCCGGCGAACTTCCCTTGATAAAGACCAAAATACCAGTCCGCCAAGTTCGGATTTCCACAAAGTCTAGACCTGCTGTCAGTTCATCAATGACCTGCATCAGGTAGGCATGGGTCTTGTATTCTTCCAGACCGATTTCTGGTATCTGGTGTAAATCACGTCGAATGTTCAGATAATCAAGCATTGTTTCTTTCCTTTAAAATCTTGTCAGTACAAACAAAGAGTCAGACCGCCCCGATGAAGTTCAAGGGCGGCTATCTTTTAACCAATATTAAAGAGTACGCAGAGCGTCTTCCAGAGCTGTCTTCTGCTGGGTCTTCTCGTCAATGGTCTTGATAACTCGTGCCGGAACACCAGCAACCACTACGTTCTCTGGCACATCTTGGGTCACAATCGCACCAGCCGCAACAACGGAACCACTGCCAATTTGTACACCTTCAATCACAACCGCATTGGCACCAATCAGCACATTGTCTCCAACCCGAACTGGCTCAGCGCTAGCTGGCTCAATGACTCCTGCTAGAACCGCACCAGCACCGACGTGGCTGTTTTTGCCGACAATCGCTCGTCCGCCCAGAATAGCACCCATATCAATCATGGTTCCCGCACCAATCTCCGCACCGATATTGATGACTGCCCCCATCATGATGACAGCATTATCACCAATTTCGACTTGGTCACGGATAATAGCGCCCGGCTCAATACGGGCATTGATGTCGCGCTTGTCCAAAAGCGGCACCGCTGAATTGCGGGCATCCTGCTCTACAACATAGGTCTTATTTTCCTCTAAGTTCACTAGGAGCGGCTTGATTTCTTCCCAGTCTCCAAAAAGAACATTGCCTAACTTCACAACAGACCAAGGAATCGCTCCGTGCAATTCTCCATCAAAGGTTACCTTGACAGGAGTTTTTTTCTTAGCATCAGCGATAAATTTGATGATTTCTTGAGCATTCATTTTCGTAGCAGACATGGCGTCACCTCTTTGTTCTTTCTATTCTTTGTTGGGAGAGGATAGTCCCTCTCCTATCCCTTTTATTTCTCTATTATAACACAATTCGGCTATGCAGTTGTGACTTTATTAGCAGCTAGTATGCTATTTAGACTCTTGAACTTTATTCAGATGAAATTGTCCATCCTTGCCCTTGACAAAGTTTAAATGGAAGAAAGTTTTATCCTCTGCCCTATAGCCCATAGACATACTGTAATATCCTTTCACCACTGCTTTGTAGTAGTTGTTGGGACGTCCCAAATGTTCTATCACTTCTAGATCGGTGATACCATTTTCTTCATCTGACGTCATTCCCTTAAAGAAGGAGAGCCGTTCCCCTGTCAAATCCCTATTTTGATAAATATTATAAGCCATGCTGGTAAGATGTAGACCTGAACCAAAATCCCAGAATTGAAGGACGGCAAAGCCTCCTCCCTTCAAATCATAGATCAGTGATAATAATTTATCCTTCTTGCCAATCACCGTTTCATCGCTGCTTTTAGCTAAACCATGTTGACGAACAAAATTGGATACTGTTATATTTTTATCCTCGTCCTCTTCAATCTTATACTTTATAAAATCCCTTGGTTCCCAATCCAAAACTTCGGCATTTGAAGAAGAATATTTTGCTTCTGTTCTTACAAACGTATTCTTTCTGTAAGAATTGGTCCAATTCCCGATTAAGACAAGTAGGCCGATAACAAGGCCAATCAGGGCTAGAGCACTCACTAGCTTGAAAAATGGTGATTTGTGTTTAAACTTTGCGGTTCTCTTAAAAGTTGACTTTGATTCTTGTCTTGTGCCTTCCTTGAGGTTTGTTTCAGCTAGCAAACTAGCTCCTTCCTTAGACTCTTGCTTTAAGGATGCCCTAGTTCTGCTAAATTTTCCCTTATGTTCCCTTCGTAATTTTTCTAGATCTCTTTTTCCCCATTCTTCTATCCTTATCTATGCCAAAAAAATCTGCGCTCTCCAGTCTAGGCTCTCAGACTGTGCTTGTCATCATACTTTTTAGACGGTAAAGCCCATTCACTTCGTAAAAAAACAAAGAAACAGTCATATTGTCTGTGGTTGAGTAACTTAGACTAATTGAATCAACTTCCCCCTTAACTGGTTTAAAAGCATAAATAGTTTTAGGCATCCCCAGTTCTTCTATGGCTTGCTTGACTTCCATTCCTTCTCGATCACTTTTGGGAATGAGCGACCGATAATCATCAACTGTCTTCGTAATCGATGCCTCAGCATTCTGGAGGAAATCGGCAGATACCATAGAGAGCTCCATTCCTCCTCCAGTACTCCTAAGATGCATATTAACAACTCCTTTTCTTCCTGTTAGCTTGTATGAAAGCAGCACCAGTTGACTATCTTCCACGCGATTATCTATGCTACCGGAACTAGCTTTTCCATACTTCTCGACAACATCCTGTGGAAGCACATTAGGTTCTTTCATCGTTTTTACCATCTGTAGTATATCTTCTATTTGAAAGTCTATTTGTCGATTCTCGTCAACAAGATTAGAATCTGCCTCAGTCAGCTGCTTTATCTTATTTTCTGATTCTGTCGGAACAGTATTAACAGACGATACAGCCGATTGATTTCCTTCTGACTTAAAAGTTGGTCGCATATACATCATCAAGAAGCTAATCAGTCCCACTAGACCTGCGGCAATCAGTAAGAGTGAAGCATAACGTGATAGCCAAGACTTTGCTAAAAACTGGCCATTAGGTTTGCCTGTTGACTCTGTTCGCCGCTTTTCTTTACTTGAAAACTCAAAACTCGACTCTCGAGAGCCATCATGAGAGAAGGCTCTCTGCTTTTTTTGGTCTAAACTTGACCTTTTTCCCCAATCTCTTTGGACTTTTCTTCCTTTTCCCATCCTCATCTCCTCCAAGGAACCTAAGTTCCTCTTGCTTTTCTAGTAATTCCTGTCTTTCCGCTAAAAACAACTTCTGCTAAATAAGCCAAGCTCTAACACCAAGCACTTCCTATCAATAGACACTCTTCCGAGTCAACTCATAGTCACCTGTTGGACTTAAGACAAACTCTAAATAGAGATATCTTCCATCTTTTAGTTTATATTTGATGTAAACTGTCGTTTGATTCTTATAGTCCGCCGACTTATTGATAACTTGTGGCACACCAAATCGTTCTAATACTGCTTGTAAATTTTTACTTGGTGCTGATTTATCCACAGTAAAATCCTGAAAATCTTCCTCAGTCCATAAATCCGAATGAGTTGATTGAGACTGGCTAAGCAATCCTTCCCCTCGAATTGTATTCAGTCGATACTGATCTCCGATAAGGTTGAAATAGAGCTTGACAATTTGCCCTCCACCTGATGAGAGATAAAAAAGGTAGAGAGCCTTTTCTTCTCCATCTTTGGCCACACTTCCCGAACTTGCTTTTCCATATCGTTCAGCAATTTCCTCTGCTGTCGGAGACAGTTGCTCACTCGCCCCTTGCCCAGGCGAAGAAACGTGCAGAGCTAGGACATCCTCGAAAGTCCAAGTCATATTTTCTGGCTCCTTGTCAGCACTAGAAGCCGACGATGCCGACTCCTCTTGATCCGAAACTTCCCATTCGCTAGACGAGTCTGCAACGTAAGCAGAAGCTATATTTTCTTGGCTCGATTCCCAGCTTATTTGGTCAATACTTCTGTCATGAGTGCCCATATTTGAAAGAAAACGATAGAGCAAAAGAAAGACTAATGATAGCAAGACCAGACTCGCCAAAGCAGCAACTAGAAACTTAACATTCCCCTTCTTTCTTGTTCTAAGCCTCTTCGATTTCCAACCAGTTTTGACTCCAAACTGCTTCTCTCCTAGCTTTTCTTTCCTTGATTCTTCCTTTGTCTCTTCGAGGGCAGCTCCTCCCCGTTCCCACTGATTCTTGACCGACGAAGTGTTTCTAGCTTTAAACTTGGATTTGTGCTCCCGCCTCAATGCCTCTAAATTTCTATCTTTCACCTTTTCACCTATCAACTAAATACTTGATTGCTCATTCCCTTTCTACAAACGGTTGATTCTCCTGCTAGGCAAGCGCTACTGAGCGCCTGCATCTCCCGCTTCATTTCCCAGACCCGAACTCTCTGTTAATTGATAGCTCTGAGACTTATTATTTTCAAAAGAAAAACCGACTTCCTGCCCATCCTCTAAACGGTAATAAATCGATAAAGTAGCATTGCCAAAGATTCTCCCATTCCAATCAAGGCGCTCTGGAAGTCCCAACTGACTGACAATCTCCTGATAGGTCTTCCCTTTCTCTATACCAGTAAGTTCTTGATGAGTAAGTTGAGCATTTCGGTTTGGCAAATGCGCACTACTGAGATGAACACATTTTAGGGATTGCAACTTAGGAGTTTCAGAAGAACCAAAATGGCTCTTAAAAGAGAGGCTGACTTTCGCTTCCGTCCCCGCTTGTGAATAATCTAGGGCTATCGTCTTGATTGGGGCATCTTGGTCTATTTCTTTACCAGACTCAGCTTTCCCTAACTTTGCAACCACCTCGTCGACCGTGGTCAGATTTGGAACCGATGAAGTGAAGTCTGAGAACAAAGAAGTGACATCATCATAGGTAATATGAAACTGATACTCCTCTTTTTTAGCAATCCATTCTGGACGATTATCAGATTTTAAGTCTTGATCTTTTCTATATGAGTCTAACATAAGAGAAATATCTGCAGCCTTTTCTTTATCTTTTACCTTTTCCATCTCTAGCCATGCTCTTCCAGCGTTAGCCAAAAAAGTCAAAATCCCCAAACTAGAAAGTACCATCATCCATATCTTAGAAAAGAATCCTCGTTTTTTCTTCTTAAACTCTACTTTATCTATCTCTCTAGTAAGCTCATTAGAGGATATTCGCGGAGAAAGCTTTGTCTGCTTTGATTCAACAAGGCCTGACACCGGCTGGCTAGCTTGATTTCCACGATGGACTTGGTTTTGTTTTTTAGCTTTCAGTGATTCTAAGCTAGAAATGAGACGCTTCAGCTCTCTCTGCTTTAATTCCAACAAATTCTGTGACAGAAGCGACAGAGGCTCTTTTACCTGCTGAGCTCCTTCCAACTGCTCAGAAAACACCGGCTGGTCTTGATAATTTATTTTAGTCCCATAGCCGGTTTTGTCCTCTATCGAAAAGACGGCAGACGGCTCATTGCTTGAGCTCTCTATTAGAAAGGCCGCTTTTGATGGAGGCGAAACAGATGGACGAGGATGATTTTCTTTTGGTCCTCCCTGCACTTCTTTCAGTCCAGCAGATGGTTTGATATGTTTGTCTTCCTTGGTTTTCCATTTGGATAGAAAGGATGGTTGGCTATTTGCTGGCTTTTTCGTTTGAGCCTTCTTGAATTTTGATTGATGTTTCTGCCTCAAAGCTTCCAGATTTCTCTTTCCCATAACTCCTCCTCATCTATTGACTCTTCTATCATTGAAAAGACGACTTTATTAACAGTTCACACTGCCTCTTCGCTGAATGCTGCTATTCTCTTTTCTATAACCATACCAGTCAAATAGCTACGCAAACTATCAGAATTTCTACCTTGTGTACTTAACTGTTTCAAGACAATAGCCTACCCTGAAACTTGTCATGCTAATATAACTTTATTCCAGTATATCATATTTTGAACGGGCTTAGCTTGAAAGCACACAAGCAAAAAGGCACGAACTCTCGCCCGTGCCCACAAAACCAACTATATATGACCATTTTTATTTCACTTTTTCAGCCAATAATAACTTCATCAGGACTCCTTTTCAATCTTAGTCCTCTGCTTTTCCAGATCCATCAAAATAGCAGCAAGTTCAACTTTCTAGATAAAAGTCTATCACATTGCTACTGCATCTTCTCTGATTGTAACATATAATCAGGGAAAGGAAAACCATCGCTGAGTGGACAAGTAAGGAAAAAGCCAGATAGCAGGCTGGCTAATAAAGCATGGTAACAGTTGATTTTTAAAAGAGCAAAAAACCTCCCCAAAGGGAGGCTGCGTTCTATATTACAAACGTGCGTTGAGTTCTTTGCTCAATTCTTCAAATCCTGGTTTACCAAGAAGGGCAAACATGTTGCGTTTGTAGGCTTCAACACCTGGTTGGTCAAATGGGTTGATAGCATTCAAGTAACCTGAAAGGGCGATGGCCAATTCGAAGAAGTAGATAGTGTAGCCAAGAGTGAAGGCATCTTGCTCTGGAAGAGTCACGTACATATTTGGTACATCACCGTCTGTGTGGGCAAGAAGGACACCGTCAGTCGCTTTTTTGTTTACAAAGTCAACGTCTTTTCCTTGAAGGTAACCAAGTCCGTCAAGGTCTTCTTCCAAAGTAGGGATAATCACGTTCTTACGTGGTTTGTCAACACGGACAACTGTTTCAAACATGATACGAGTTCCCTCTTGGATAAATTGACCCAATGAGTGCAAGTCAGTTGAGAAGTTAGCTGAAGTTGGGTAGATCCCTTTTTGGTCTTTCCCTTCTGATTCACCAGCCAATTGTTTCCACCATTCTGAGAAGTATTGAAGTGATGGCTCATAGTTTACCAAGATTTCAGTTGCATAGCCTTTACGATAAAGGATGTTACGAACTGCTGCGTATTGGTAAGCTTCATTTTCTGAAAGTTTATCTGAAGTGTAGTCTTTACGAGCTGCGTTAGCACCTTCCATGAGGGCCTTGATATCAGCTCCTGATGCAGCGATTGGAAGCAAACCAACTGCAGTCAAGACTGAGAAACGTCCACCGATGTCATCTGGAACTACAAATGTTTCCCAACCATTCGCATCTGCTTCGACCTTAACAGCACCTTTTTGGCGGTCAGTTGTAGCGTAGATCCGTTTGTTGGCTTCTTCTTGACCGTATTTCTTAACCAAGAGTTCTTTGAAGACACGGAAAGCGATCGCTGGTTCTGTTGTTGTACCTGATTTAGAAATCACGTTTACTGAGAAGTCTTTATCAGCTACATACTCTACCAAGTCAGCAAGGTAAGTAGATGAGATTGAGTTTCCAGCGTAAAGGATTTGTGGAGCTTTGCGTTCTTCTTTTGTTTGCAAGTTAGCAAAGTGGTGGTTCAAGAAGTCGATAGCTGCTTTGGCACCAAGGTAAGATCCACCGATACCGATCACAACCAAGACATCGCTGTCTGACTTGATTTGCTCAGCAGCCTTCAAGATGCGGTCAAATTCTTCGCGGTCATAATTTTCAGGAAGGTCCAACCAACCCAAAAAGTCGCTACCAGCACCAGTTCCTTTACGGATCAATTCGTCTGCTGCTGTTACTTGTGATTGCATGTATTCCACTTCATGTGGGGCAACAAATTTGTCCAAAACTTTTGAATAATCAAATTTAATATGTGACATGATATTCCTCCATTTTTTCTTCCACTCTATCATATCGCTTTCATACTTTTTTAGCAAGTAATTCCTTCAATGAAAACGCTTTTAGTTGATATTTTGTTAAAATTTTTACAATTTTGCAAATCCTTGACTAGAAGCGAACGCAATCGTTTGCGCAATCTGCTATTTTTACCAAAAAATTCCTGCTCTCAATTTCATGAGCAGGTTGAGAGGTTCAGCGTCCTTTGGACTTGATTCGGTTTACAAGGATTAACGTATTCCCACCTTAACTAAATATTAGTCAAGCAACTTAACGCAGTAGCTGATTGGCTATTCTTTCGCTTTTCAAGCTTGGAAGAAAGCCTAATTAGCCTTGCGGGGGTGGAACTACGAACAAAAGTTCTGTTCTACTCCCAGCTATTGCTCTAAAATTCGTCTGCGTCCTATAGGCTTGATTTTGTAGTTTTCGGAACGTAGTTCTCGCTTTGCTCAAACTGCGTCAATGTATCTAAGTTCTTCTGCACCCTTTGGACTTGATTCACTAAGGTACATAGAAAAAGAGCACACAGTTCAAATCGCTTAGGGCTGCTGGATTCCTCCCCTGACCCGCTTCACGCAGAACTGTTGCTCCACTAATTAGTATAACACAAACTTTCTTTTTTGGCTAATTTTCTTTACTTTTTCCTGCGATTTCTGAAAAAGTTCTGCATAATCGCCGCACATTCTTCTTCTAAAAGGCCGCTTTCAACCTCTACGCGATGATTCAACCGCTCATCCGTTAGGATATCGTAGAGACTGCCCCCAGCCCCGAATTTCTGGTTTTTCGCTCCATAGATCACCTTTGGAATCCGAGCCAGACCGATGGCGCCACTGCACATGACACAGGGCTCAATCGTGACAAAAAGCGTCGTATCCAGCAGGCGCCAGCTATTTTCATGCTGATTGGCCTCCTCAATCGCCATGATTTCCGCATGCATGACCGCCCGCTGCAGCTCCTCACGCGCATTATGCCCGCGTCCGATAATCCGACCATCCTTGACCAAAACACAGCCAATCGGTATTTCATCATTGGCGAGGGCAATCTCCGCCTCCTTCAGCGCCTCCCTCATAAATATTTCTTTTTCCTCTATCGTGTAATCCATCTCTTCCCTCTTCCTTTTAGTTTCTTTGTTCATTATACCACAGGCAGCTTATGACTCACAAAAAAGCCGCCGATTGGGCGACTCTTATTGGGAGATTATTATGAAAAAGTTTAGGAGGTTTAAACAAAGTTAGGAGGTCTTTGTTTATGCTTCTAGTATAGCTGGCCTATCTTAAATAAAGCTTAAGCTCTCTGAGTATTGATAATTTTAGCAATTTCTCCAACTTCTTGGGCAATATAGGTGGCTCCGGCTTCTTCCAATTCTTCCCTGCTACCAAAGCCATAAAGAACACCGATAGAATCAAGCTTTTGCGCTTGAGCGCCAAGCACATCATGCTCCCTGTCTCCGATCATGATGGTATGCGCCAAATCTGTAATCCCATTTTGCTCTAAGGCATACTGGATAACATCGCTTTTTTTACTACGTTTTCTATCCATGGTCGCACCAGCAACAAATTCAAAATAATCATACAAGCCAAAGTGCTTGAGAATCTGAATGGAAAATTCTTCAGGTTTTGACGTAGCTACAATCAACTGTTTGCCAGCCTGCTTCAGAGAAGCTAGCAAGTCAGGAACGCCTGGATAGACCTCATTTTCATAAAGGCCTTTTTCAGAAAAGTACTCATGATAGTAGTCAATGGCCTTTAAACATTCTTCCTTAGAAAATCCATAAAAGCGCTCAAAAGAATCCTGCAAGGGCGGACCGATAAAAACTCTCAATGCCTTCTTGTCTGGCACTTGAATCCTATATTTTCCTAAGGCATAGGCCACTGAGTTGGTAATCCCTAGTTCTGAGTTGGTCAAGGTACCGTCTAGGTCAAATAAAATCGTTTGATACATTTTTCCCCTTTCTGCTTTCAAAAAGAGGCTGGGACAGAAGTCCTAGCCTCTCAATTGTCTTTGGATTGTCGAGCAAGACGCAGTGGTTGAGTGGACTCTACTATGCTGATTTCATCAGCTTTTACAGTCCTACTCAACTGTGCGGAGGTGGGACGACGAAATCGAATTCTAACGAATTACCGATTTCTATCCCACTCTCTTGTCTTCATTTGCTTATAAACTAGACCAAACACTTTCCAAGATATTGGTTTGCTCGCGACCTGGTCCGACTGAGAAAGTCGAAATGCGGACTCCAACCAGTTCGCTGACACGGCGAACATAATTGCGGGCATTTTCTGGCAGGTCTTCTAGACTGCGGACACCAGTGATGTCTTCTGACCAACCTGGCAATTCTTCATAGATTGGCTTGCAGCGCTTGAGCTGCTCCAAACTTGCTGGATAATGGTCGATTCGCTCCCCATCCAAATCATAGGCCACACAGATTTTGACTGTATCCAGACCACTCAAAACGTCAATAGAGTTGAGGGAAAGATTGGTAATGCCTGATACGCGGCGGCTGTGGCGCATCACAACGGAGTCAAACCAGCCCACACGACGCGGACGGCCCGTCGTTGTACCGTATTCATGGCCCACTTCGCGGATACGGTCGCCCACTTCATCAAACAATTCAGTTGGGAAGGGACCATCACCGACACGGCTCGTATAGGCCTTGCAGACACCAACTACCTTGTCAATCTTGCTTGGACCAACACCTGAACCAATCGTCACCCCACCAGCAACTGGGTTAGATGAAGTTACAAACGGATAGGTACCTTGGTCAATATCCAGCATGACGCCTTGAGCCCCTTCAAAGAGGACACGCTTGCCTTGATCCAGCGCATCGTTGAGGATGACAGATGTGTCGGTCACATACTGCTTGATTTGCTGACCGTATTCATAATATTCTTCAAAAATATCGTCAACGCTCATCGCTTGGCTATCGTACAATTTCTCAAAGAGGCGGTTTTTCTCAGCTAAATTCCGCTCCAAGCGCTCTCTAAAAATGTCTTTATCCAAGAGATCAGCGATGCGGATACCAACACGCGCAGCCTTGTCCATGTAGGCAGGACCGATTCCCTTGATCGTCGTCCCGATTTTATTGTCGCCCTTAGCTTCCTCTTGCAGGCGATCTAGCTCGATATGGTAAGGCAGGATGACATGGGCACGGTCTGAAATGCGTAAATTATCTGTGGTAACACCTTCTTGGTGCAGATAAGCCAACTCCTTGACCAGAGATTTAGGATTAACCACCATCCCATTTCCGATTACTGAGATCTTTTCTGGGAAGAAAATTCCTGACGGAATCAAGTGCAATTTATATTTTTTCCCGTCAATCACAATCGTATGTCCAGCATTGTCACCACCTTGGTAGCGGGCAATCACTTCAGCATTGGCCGAAAGGAAATCCGTAATTTTCCCTTTTCCTTCATCTCCCCATTGGGTTCCTACAACAACAACTGATGTCATAATTTCGTCTGAGCTGCGAGAGCTCTTCCTTTCTTAATCTACAAGGCAGGAGTTTCACCTGCAAACGTATCTTACACTTTATTATAAGAAAATTTTGAATTTTTTTCAAGATCAGGTATCTTTTAAATTTGGATTTTCACTTTTGAAAGCGAATAATTCTTTTTAAAATTTTTCATTTTCACGAAATATATCCAACAAATGGCGATAAAAGTTCGGGAATTCATCAAAAACGTAGTGAATAGTTGTTTTCTAGCCTTTTTTATAATAGACTGAAAGTACTATACTAAGGACGGAAAAACATGATGACTATTGATCGTTTACTCGAAAAGCTAGACCCTGCCAGCCCGATCTTACAGGCGACTTTTGGACTGGAAAGAGAATCCCTGCGCGTGACAGAGGCAGGTACACTGGCATCAACTCCCCATCACAGCTCTTTGGGCTCTCGGAGTTTTCATCCCTATATCCAGACGGATTTTAGCGAGCAACAGCTCGAATTAATTACGCCCATCGCCTCTTCAACTCAGGAAGCCCGTCGCCTACTGGGTGCCATCACCGATGTAGCTGGACGCTCCATTCCCCAAGATGAACTCATGTGGCCCTTGTCCATGCCTCCCCAGCTCCGAGAAGACGAGATTGAAATTGCCCACCTCGAAAATACCTACGAACTCCATTATCGTCAAGGTTTAGCAGAAAAATACGGCAAACGGCTCCAGACCATTTCCGGCATTCATTACAATATCGAGTTAGGAAAAGATTTGATGGCGGCTCTCTTTGAAGCCAGCGACTTTTCTTCCTTCAAGGTTTTTAAAAATGCTCTCTATCTCAAATTAGCTCGCAATTTCCTCCGTTTCCGCTGGTTCTTGACCTATCTTTATGGTGCGGCTCCACTAGCAGAAGCTGGCTTTTACGATGAGTCAGTTGAGGCTCCTGTTCGCTCACTCCGCAATAGCCATCACGGCTATGTCAATGAGGAGCATGTTCATGTGTCATTTCGCTCGCTGGAAAGCTATGTTTCGGACATCGAATCCTATGTCAAGTCTGGCGACCTAAGTGCAGAAAAGGAATTTTACTCGCCTGTGCGCTTTCGCGGTCAAAAACGAAATCGAGATTATCTGGAACAAGGCATTACTTACTTGGAACTGCGCTGTTTCGACCTCAATCCTTTCGACGTTTTGGGCATCAGTCAAAAAACCTTGGACACAGTCCATCTCTTTCTCTTGGCTCTATTGTGGCTGGATGATGTGACAGATAGCGATACACAGCTACAAGCGGCTCATGCTCTCAACGATGCCGTTGCTTTGGCTCACCCCTTGACGCCTCTACCTGCAGGGGCCGACAGCTCTGCTATTCTCCAAGCTATGGAAAATGTGATCCAGCATTTCAATCTCCCTGACGCCTACCGTCAATTGCTAGCACAAGTCAGAGCTACGCTGGCTGAGCCCAAACGGACTCTGGCAGGGCAATTATTGCCTCATATTGAGAAGAATTCCCTCTCAGCATTTGGACTGGCAAAAGCACGGGAATATCGAGATTACGCCTGGACTGCGTCTTACGCTCTCAAGGGCTATGAAAAGATGGAACTTTCCACTCAAATGCTGATGTTTGACGCTCTCCAGAAAGGCCTCCACCTCGAAATCTTAGATGAAAATGACCAATTTCTCAAGCTCTGGCATGGTCAGCATGTTGAGTATGTCAAGAACGGCAATATGACCTCTAAGGATAACTATGTCATCCCTCTAGCCATGGCCAATAAAACAGTCACCAAAAAGATTTTGGCTGCAGCTGACTTTCCTGTTCCGGCTGGGGCGGAGTTTTCTTCTCTCGAAGATGGTCTGGCCTACTACCCTTTGATTAAAGATCGACAAATTGTCGTCAAACCCAAGTCAACCAACTTTGGACTAGGCATCTCTATCTTCCAAGAACCGGCTAGTCTGGAAGCTTATCGCAAGGCTTTGGAGATCGCTTTTTCAGAAGACGCTGCTGTCTTAGTCGAAGAATTTATCGCTGGAACGGAGTATCGCTTCTTTGTCTTAGACGGTCAGTGTGAGGCAGTCCTCTTGCGAGTAGCAGCCAATGTCGTTGGAGACGGTCAACACACCGTGAGAGAATTGGTTGCCATCAAAAATGATAATCCGCTGCGGGGCCGAGACCATCGTTCACCGCTCGAAATCATTGAACTGGGAGACATTGAGTTGCTCATGCTGGACCAGCAAGGCTATGGACCAGATGATATCCTGCCTGCTGGTGTCAAGGTTGACTTGCGGCGCAATTCCAATATTTCTACTGGCGGCGACTCGATTGACGTCACAGACAGCATGCACCCATCTTATAAAGAACTAGCTGCGGACATGGCAAAGGCTATGGGAGCTTGGGCTTGTGGCGTTGACCTAATCATCCCTGACAGCTCTGCTATTTCCACAAAGGAAAATCCCAACTGCACCTGCATCGAGCTCAATTTCAATCCCTCTATGTATATGCACACCTATTGTGCTGAGGGGCCGGGACAAAGTATCACCCCTAAAATATTGGCCAAACTTTTCCCAGAAATGGACTGATAAAACAAGAATCGCAGGGGATTCCTTGCGATTTTTGCTTGCCCGCTTGTGATAAAAAAGAACTCTTACACTTGCTTTTAGGAAAGGAAGCAAAGCTCTTTCTTGATGAGGCAAATATTCTCATCAAATCTAAAAGTGCGGCTGAATATATCAATCTTTCTCCTTCAAAAACCAGCTTTTATGTTAAAATAGAGATATCACATTGAGAAGAAAGAGAAAGGTTCATGTCGAGAAGAAAGAATTATTCTAACCAGCAGCCGGAATGGTTTAGCTGGATTTGGATACTTGCAATTATTTTTGGTTTTGGAGTCGTAGCCAGCTATCTGATCCCCATTGCTATTTTGGGAGGTATTGGCTACGGAATCTATCGCTACCAAAAGCAGAAAAGAGTTCGTATTGAAGCTAAACAAGCTAGCATTGGCCGTATTGAAGATTTAAAAGCAGAGATTGGGCAGGCTGACCGCCGTATTAAAGAATTAGAAAGCTACCAAGAATACGGCAAGAAGGAAGATTACCAAGATTTGGCCCTGCAAATTCTTCCCCAACTCACCTATATCAAAAACGTTGCTAAGGAATTGCGAGATGAAATTCCTGCCTCTGTCTACCAGCGCATTCAGACTAAAATTACGACTGTAACCGAGGAAATTGATAAACAACTGCAAAAGATTGAACGAGAGAAAAGGCAAAAGGAAGCGCAGCCAAAGAAAACGAGTCTAGAAGAGCTAGCCCCAGAATTGGTCGCTACGGTTCGCAATATTCAGATTGACCACGAGGCCATTCTTCAAAAAATCTCTCAATCCGAAAGCAATAACAAGGAAGAACTGACTGCCATTCATCAGTCCCAGATGGAGCACTACGAAGATATTTTACAAGGCTACCTCAAAATCAAAGCCTCTCCCAAAGATTTTTATAATGCCGAGGAGCGGCTAGCCAAAGCCAAAGCAGCTATCGAGCAGTTTGACTTGGATCTAGACGAGGCGCTGCGCCAATTAAATGAAGCTGATTTGAGGGATTTTGACATCAGCCTGCGTATCCTAGACAAAGAAAAGCAAACAGACACCGGCTTTTAAGCTAGATAAACCAAAGGAGAAACTATGAGCCAAGAATTTAATTTTGACATTGATAAAATTGCTAACAATGCCATCAGTAAAAGCGACAAAACAACAGAAATCATCGAGGCCAATACGACTCAAGAAAATGGCCAGCTAACTTTTCTAGAAAAGCTGACGCCTGAGCAACAGAGTGCGATTACGGCTAAAGCGCCTCAGCTGGTGGATAATTTCGTATCGGACCAGAATGCCTTGCTGGACTTTGGCCAATCTGCGGTCGAAGAAGTCAACGGCACTGTCAATCGTATCTTAGCCGAGCAGAAAAAATTACAAATTCCCCAGGTAGATGAGCTTTTAAAAAATACCAACAAGGAACTCAATGGCTTTGTTGCAAAATACAAGGATGCTCAAGTAGCAGAATTGGACAAGAAGCCTAATTTCTTGGAAAAACTCTTCAAACAGAGCAAAAACACTCTTCAAGAATTCTATTTTGACTCACAAAATATCGAGCAGAAAATGGATGGCATGGCTGCAACCGTCGTCAAACAAGAAGATGTTTTGGCTCGCAATATTGTTTCTGCTGAAATGCTGATTGAGGACAATACCAAATCGATTGAAAATCTAGTCGGAGTCATTTCCTTTATTGAAGCGTCTCAGCAAGAAGCTGGCAATCGAGCGCTCAAGCTACAGGCTGAAGTTGCTCAGTTAGATATGACAACTGTTGACTACCAAGTCAAATCGCAGGAATTAGCCCGAATGACAGAGGTGGTCAATACCTTAGAGCAGCAACACACTGAATATGTCAGCCGTCTCTATGTTGCTTGGGCGACAACGCCTCAAATGCGTAATCTGGTCAAGGTTTCCTCTGATATGCGCCAAAAACTTGGAATGCTCCGTCGAAATACCATTCCAACTATGAAACTGTCTATCGCCCAATTAGGCATCCTCCAGCAATCCATGAAGTCTGGTCAAGTAGCTGACGCCATCTCTAATGCGAATAACGCTGCCCTGCAAATGCTCGCTGAGACCAGCAAGGAAGTCATTCCTCAGCTGGAGCGGATTTCCCAAAGCCCTACTATCGCTGTTGAGTCTGTCACTAAGCTGGCAGAAAGTCTCGTCGCACAAAATCAAGGCATTATCGAAGCCATTGATAAAGGACGGGAAAAACGCGCTCTGCTAGAAGCAGCGGTCATCCAATCCGCAGAAACTATCAACAACTCTGTCAAACTGCGTGATCAAAAGATTATCCAAGCCCTGCTGGATCAAGGCAAGGAAGCCCAGAAAGAATTAACTTCAGAATAATTAAAAGAGCCTAGATGGCTCTTTCAAATCGTAGACAAACGTCAAAATTGATGTTTGTCTTTTTGTATTTTCCAAAATTTTTAGTTAAGCAGACAAAAATACACTCAACTCTTATGAAGAATTAAGTGCATTTTTTGGAAAAGTATAATTCTTTACAGACTTTTGACTGCAGCAATGGCTGCATCGTAATCTGGCTCGGTATTGATGTTGTCTACGTACTCAGCGTAGGTCACGGTGTTGTTTTCGTCTAAAACTAGGACTGCCCGAGCCAACAGGTGCCATTCATTGATGAGGACGGCATAGTCGCGACCAAAAGAATGGTCAAAGTAGTCTGATAGCATGACAGCATTTTCGATGCCTTCAGCAGCACACCATTTGCCTTGGGCGAAAGGCAAGTCAACTGAAACCGTGATAACAACGGTATTATCCAAGTCAGAGAGTTCTTGATTGAAACGACGAGTCTGGGTTGAGCAAACGCCAGTATCGATAGACGGTACGATGCTGAGGACTTTCTTTTTGCCAGCAAAGTCAGCCAGAGTTTTCTTTGAAAGGTCAGTAGCCGTCAGGCTAAAATCGTGGGCTGTGTCGCCAACTTGCAGTTGCTGACCTGTAAAGGTTACAGGATTTCCGAAAAAGGTTGTCATTAAAAGTCTCCATTCATATTTTCTAAGATTATTTTACTGCTAATATGGATTTTTTTCGAGTAATTTGTCTGAAAAGACGGCACCCGAATTTGGATGCCGCCTTTTATATTAGAAAACTGAGAATCAATGTACATCTAGCGAATTTTTCGGTCTTATTTAGACAGACCTTCTGCGATCTTTTCTAAGTTGTATTTCATCATGCTGTAATAGCTATCGCCTTCTTCGCCTTCTTCTGCAACAGAGTCAGTGAAGATTTTAGCGTAGATTGGGATATTAGTGTCTTTAGAAACAGTCTTCATCGGACGGTCGTCTACACTTGATTCCACAAAGAGAGATGGCACTTTCGTCTTGCGTAGTTTTTCAACCAAAGTTTTAATTTGGTCTGGAGTCCCTTCTTCTTCAGTGTTGATTTCCCAAATATAGGCAGATGGCACATTGTAGGCCTTAGAGAAGTATTTGAAGCAACCTTCGCTGGTTACAATCATTTTCTTTTCTTCAGGAATGTTGTTGAATTTCTCTTTGGCTTCCTTGTCCAAAGCGCTTAGTTTTTCCACATAAGCTTTAAGATTTTTCTCGTAAGTTTCTTTGTTAGCTGGATCCTTTTCGCTCAAGCGCTTGGCAATATTTTTTGCATAGATGATCCCATTTTCCAAGTTAAGCCAAGCATGCGGGTCTTCCTTGCCCTTTTCATTTTGGCCTTCCAAGTAAATGACGTCAACACCTTCGCTGACAGCGTAGTAGTCCTTGTTTTCTTTCTTCTTAGCATTCTCTACCAATTTTGTGAACCAAGCATTGCCGCCAGTTTCAAGGTTGATCCCATTGTAAAAAATGAGATCCGCTTGAGAAGTCTTTTTGACATCTTCAGGTAGCGGCTCGTATTCGTGCGGGTCTTGCCCGACAGGCACGATGCTGTGCAAATCTATTTTATCGCCAGCTATATTTTTGGTAATATCAGCGATAATGGAATTGGTCGCAACAACCTTGAGTTTGGACGATCCGCCAGACGAATTCTTTTGACTAGAGCAGGCAAAAAGAGTGCAGACTGCTAATAAAAGCAGTGATAAAAAACCTAATTTTTTCATGGGATTCCTCCATTAAATTTATTTTAGTTTAGGTCGATTTTTTAGTTTTAAATACCGCTGCTTAGGAGCGATAAAGAACGAGATAAGAAAGATAAGTGCTGAAATCAGAACAATACTAGAACCTGCCGCGACATTAAAGCTATAGCCGATGAAGAGGCCCAATACAGAAGCTAGAGCCCCCAATCCTGAGGACAGCAGAATCATGGTTTTCAGACTATTGGCATAGAGATAGGCTGTCGCAGCTGGTGTAATCAGCATGGCCACAATCAGAATCGTTCCAACACTTTGCATGGCTGTGACAGAAACCAGAGTCAAGAGAATCATCAGCAAATAGTGGTAAAAATTAACCTTCATTCCCATAGCCTTGGCCAAAAGTGGATCAAAGGAAGTCAACAAAAGCTGCTTGAAGAAAATGGCAATGACCAGCAGCACCAAGATGCCCACACCAATACTAATCCACATATCAAGGTCTTGCACCGCCAAGATATTCCCAAAGAGAATATGGAAGAGGTCGGTCGAACTCTTGGCAACGCTAATCAAAATGATCCCCAGAGCCAAGAAGGAAGAAAAAGTAATCCCGATAGCCGTGTCACTTTTGATAATAGAATTGCCCTTGATGTAAGTGATAATAATGGAAGCTAGTAAGCCAAAGGTAATGGCACCGATGAAGAAATTAATCCCCAAAATATAAGACAGGGCCACACCGGGCAGCACCGCGTGAGAGATGGCATCCCCCATGAGCGACATGCCCCGCAGAATGATAAAACATCCAACAGCACCAGCCACTACTCCAATCACAATGGCCGTAATCAACGCATTTTGTAGGAAATGAAAGTCGTTTAAGCCTTGAATAAATTCCTGGATCATCCTAGGCACCTCCATTCATAAAGAGCTGAGAGCCGTAGGTCTTCTGCATATTTTCTTTTGTAAAGGTGCTCTCAGTTGATCCGAAAGCAATGACTTCCTTGTTAAGCAGCAAGACTTGGTCAAAATAAGCGACTACCTTGCTCAAGTCATGGTGAACAATCAAAATCGTCTTTCCAGCTTTTCTTAGCTGGCGGAGCGTCTCCATGATAATCTCTTCGCTGACTGAATCAATTCCAACAAAAGGCTCATCTAGGAAGATATATTCAGCCTCCTGAACCAAGCAACGGGCAATCAAGACCCGTTGAAATTGCCCACCAGACAACTGGCTAATCTGCCGCTCAGCAAAATCTTCTAAACCAACGATTTTCAAAGCCCGAGCAACCTTTTCCCAGTCAGACGCTTTGAGGCGTTGAAAGAGCTTGATCTTAGGATACAAGCCCAGAGACACACACTCTTTGACCTTGATCGGAAAATTATAATCAATGTGAATTTTCTGCTCCACATAAGCAATCTTGCTTAATTCTTGCTTCATGGGTTTTCTATCCAGAAAGGTCTGCCCCTCACTCTCAACAATTCCTAACATACCCTTTATGAGAGTTGACTTTCCAGCCCCGTTTGGTCCGATAATACCTGTGATAGTCGGCCCTTTTATTGTTAAAGAAGTTGGTTCTAAGGCCAACTGTCCTTGATAACTGACACTTAAATTTTTCATTTCAATCATTGTTATACCTCTTTTGTTTTAATATACATTAAAATGAAAATTAAGTCAAGTTAATTTTTAAAAAATCCTTACAATCAATATAAGAAATATTTGAAAAAAGGAGCTAATTTTGATAAGGTTATATCAAAAGCATGAAAGTGAGAACAAGATGACACGTTTACAAGATGATTTTTATGATGCCATTAATGGTGAATGGGCCAAAATAGCGGTTATCCCAGATGACAAGCCTGTCACCGGCGGGTTCACAGATTTGTCAGATGAGATTGAAAAGCTGATGCTCTCCACCACCGATAAATGGTTGCAGGGTGAGGAAGTTCCTGACGATGCTATTTTGCAAAACTTTATCAAGTACCACCGTTTAGCAGCTGACTATGACAAGCGGGAAGCACTCGGTATCAAGCCTGTTTTGCCTTTGATTGCGGAATACCAAGCGCTCAACTCTTTTGCAGAATTTACCACAAAGATTGCTGAGTTTGAGCTAGCTGGCAAGCCCAATTTCTTTCCTTTTGGTGTAGCACCTGACTTTATGGACGCCCGTATCAATGTCCTCTGGGCAGATGCGCCAGGTACTATTCTCCCAGACACAACCTACTATACCGATGGGCATCCTCAAAAGGATAAGCTCTTGAAAAAATGGCGCGAATCTTCCGAAGCTTTGCTGCAGAAATTCGAATTTTCAGCAGAAGAAATCCAAGATTTGCTGGATAAGGTTTTAGAACTGGATGCTCGAATTGCCAAAGTCGTTCTGTCACGGGAGGAAAGTTCAGAATATGCTAAGCTCTACCACCCTTACAAGTGGGAAGACTTCAAGGCCTTAGCACCGAATCTACCTTTAGATGCGATCTTCACCCAACTCATCGGGCAAATTCCTGACCAGATTATCGTACCTGAGGAGCGTTTCTGGCAAGCTGCTGACCAATTCTACTGCGAAGAAGCTTGGCCCCTCCTCAAGGCCGTGCTTATCTTTAACGCTATCGCGTCAGCTGAAGCCTACTTGACTGACGAAATCCGTGTCCTAGCAGGCGCTTACCGTCGCGCCCTATCTGGAACACCTCAGGCACAAGACAAGAAAAAAGCTGCCTTTTACCTAGCTCAAGCGCCTTTCAATCAAGCCATCGGACTCTGGTATGCTGGTCAAAAATTCTCCCCTGAAGCCAAGGCAGATGTGGAGCAGAAGGTAGCCAAGATGATCCAAGTCTACAAGGAACGCCTCGCAAGCAATGACTGGCTAACACCAGAAACTCGGGACAAGGCCATTGTCAAACTCAATGTCATCAAGCCTTATATCGGCTACCCAGAGGAGCTGCCTGAGCGCTATGCAGACAAGATTGTGGATGAAAAGCTCAGCCTCTTCGAAAATGCCCAAAAACTGCGACAAGTGGAAATTAAGTATGGTTGGAGCAAGTGGAACCAGCCCGTGGATTACAAAGAATGGGGAATGCCAGCCCACATGGTCAATGCCTACTATAATCCTCAGAAAAACCTGATTGTCTTTCCAGCGGCTATCCTGCAGGCACCTTTCTATGACCTGCACCAGTCTTCTTCAGCCAATTATGGCGGTATCGGAGCGGTCATCGCCCATGAGATTTCTCATGCCTTTGATACCAACGGCGCTTCCTTTGATGAAAACGGCAGCCTCAACAACTGGTGGACAGAGCATGACTACCAAGCCTTTACCGAGCGAACTCAGAAAGTCATTGACCAGTTCGAAGGTCTAGATTCCTACGGTGCCAAGGTCAATGGCAAGCTGACCGTTTCAGAAAACGTAGCGGACTTGGGCGGTATTGCAGCGGCTCTCGAAGCAGCCAAGAAAGAAGCGGACTTCTCTGCGGAGGAATTCTTCACCAACTTTGCCCGCATCTGGCGGATGAAGGGACGCGAACAGTACATGAAGCTCTTAGCCAGTGTCGATGTCCATGCGCCCGCTAAACTTCGGACCAATGTTCAGTTACCTAACTTTGACGACTTCTTTACGACCTTTGATGTCCAAGAGGGAGACGGCATGTGGCGCAGCCCAGAAGAGCGCGTGGTGATTTGGTAAAGGACTTCAATTATATTTAATCAATCAAAAAACCTGCTCAGGAAGGGCATCAGAGCCTTCTCGAACAGGTTTTTATAGTTCTTTGATTTCTTTCATATAGCCAGCTGTGATGATACCAGCGGGCAGAGCCACAATGGCGATTCCTAAAAAGGAGGAAATCATGGTAATAATTTTTCCAGTCGTTGAAACTGCATAAATATCACCATAGCCAACCGTCGTCAGGGAGATAGTTGCCCAATAGAGGGCATCAAAAAAACTAGGAAACGTGCTGGGTGCTACATTAAAAATAATAAAGGCAGAAATGAAGATATAGCCGAGAGCCAAAAGACCCACGATCATCAAACTGTCCTTCTGCTTTTTTAAGACATTGGTCAGTATTTGAATATTTTTAGAATAGCGAATGAACTTAAAGAGTCGCAAACTATTATTCAACAAAAAGAGGGAAGGCAAAATGCAGAACAGATCAGCCAGCGCCAGAAAGGTAAAAGGATAGAGGAGAAAAGAAAGCTTCCCTTTTTACAATTTATAATCGGCAGTAACGAACATAAGCACATAGTCAACAATAAAAATAACCGTTGACACAAAATCCAACCACATGAAGATTCCGGTGTGACTCTTGGTGGTCAGGAGGATCAGGCTGACAATAATAGTCAGGAACATAAGCACATCATAGGCTTTTTCAATCGCATTTTCCTTTTGATGGGGCTCAATAATCTGAAATAAAATCTTTCTTGTCATCCTCAACCTCACTTTTTTAAACTTGCTTTCATTCTATCTGTTTTTAAAAATAAGTCAAGGTCGATCCGCAAAGATTTTCTTCATTCTCCTTCGTCGGTTGCTTTCAAAATCCCTTGAAAATGGTATAATAGATAGAAACGTGTCTAGAACACGGAAAAGATCGTTGGAGAGTAAATGATTATGGCAACTTACAATCACAAAGAAATCGAATCCAAGTGGCAGAAATACTGGGCTGAGCACCATACATTCAAGACAGGTACGGACAAGGACAAGCCTAACTTTTATGCGCTGGACATGTTTCCTTACCCATCAGGAGCTGGTCTGCACGTAGGACACCCTGAAGGCTACACAGCAACAGACATCCTCAGTCGTTACAAGCGCGCCCAAGGTTACAATGTCCTTCACCCAATGGGTTGGGACGCTTTTGGACTGCCAGCTGAGCAGTACGCTATGGATACAGGAAATGACCCAGCTGACTTTACAGCAGAAAATATTGCTAACTTTAAGCGTCAAATCAACGCTCTTGGTTTCTCCTATGACTGGGATCGGGAAGTCAATACCACTGACCCCAACTACTACAAGTGGACCCAGTGGATTTTCACAAAGCTTTACGAAAAAGGCCTGGCTTATGAAGCTGAAGTGCCAGTAAACTGGGTTGAAGAGCTGGGAACGGCTATCGCCAATGAGGAAGTTCTGCCAGACGGCACATCTGAGCGCGGTGGCTATCCAGTTGTCCGCAAACCTATGCGTCAGTGGATGCTGAAAATCACAGCTTATGCAGAACGTTTGCTCAATGACTTGGAGGAACTGGACTGGCCAGAGTCTATCAAGGATATGCAGCGCAACTGGATCGGGAAGTCAACCGGTGCTAATGTAACCTTCAAGATTAAGGGTACAGACAAGGACTTCACCATCTTTACGACTCGTCCGGACACCCTTTTTGGTGCGACCTATGCTGTTTTGGCTCCAGAGCATGCACTGGTCGACGCTATTACAAATGCAGAACAAGCCCAAGCAGTTGCAGACTACAAACACGCAGCTAGCCTCAAATCTGATCTAGCTCGGACTGATTTGGCTAAAGAGAAGACTGGGGTATGGACAGGAGCTTATGCCATCAATCCTGTCAATGGTAAGGAAATCCCAATCTGGATTGCCGACTATGTGCTTGCAAGCTACGGAACAGGGGCTATCATGGCCGTTCCAGCGCATGACGAGCGCGACTGGGACTTTGCTAAGCAGTTTGATTTAGAGATTATTCCGGTTCTAGAGGGTGGCAATGTTGCTGAAGCTGCTTATACAGAAGACGGTCCGCATATTAACTCTGGCTTCCTAGATGGCTTGGACAAGGCTGCCGCTATTGAGAAGATGGTTGCTTGGTTGGAAGCAGAAGGTGTCGGAAATGAAAAAATCACCTATCGCTTGCGCGACTGGCTCTTTAGTCGTCAACGCTACTGGGGTGAGCCGATTCCAATCATTCATTGGGAAGATGGCACTTCAACGGCTGTCCCTGAAAATGAATTGCCGCTCGTCTTGCCTGTAACCAAGGATATCCGCCCTTCTGGTACCGGTGAAAGTCCTCTGGCCAATCTGACTGACTGGCTGGAAGTGACTCGCGAAGACGGTGTCAAAGGACGCCGCGAAACCAACACCATGCCGCAATGGGCAGGTTCTAGCTGGTATTACCTGCGTTACATTGACCCGCACAATAATGAGAAGTTAGCAGACGAAGACCTGCTCAAGGCTTGGCTTCCTGTTGATATTTACATCGGTGGTGCAGAACATGCCGTACTCCACCTCCTCTACGCTCGCTTCTGGCACAAATTCCTTTATGATCTTGGAGTGGTTCCGACCAAAGAACCTTTCCAAAAACTCTTTAATCAAGGGATGATCTTGGGAACAAGCTACCGTGATCACCGTGGAGCACTTGTGGCAACTGACAAGGTGGAAAAACGCGACGGTTCTTTCTTCAATATCGAAACGGGAGAAGAACTGGAACAGGCACCTGCCAAGATGTCTAAGTCTCTCAAGAATGTGGTCAACCCAGACGATGTGGTGGAGCAATACGGTGCTGATACCCTTCGTGTCTATGAAATGTTCATGGGACCACTGGATGCTTCCATTGCTTGGTCAGAAGAAGGTCTGGAAGGCAGCCGCAAGTTCCTAGATCGTGTCTACCGTTTGATTACAAGTAAAGAAATCGTTGCGGATAACAATGGTGCTCTCGACAAGGTCTACCATGAAACAGTCAAGGCTGTCACAGAGCAGATTGAGGAGCTCAAGTTTAACACAGCCATTGCCCAGCTCATGATCTTTGTCAATGCGGCCAACAAGGAAGAAAAGCTCTATGTCGAATACGCCAAAGGCTTTATCCAATTGCTGGCGCCTTTTGCACCGCACTTGGCTGAAGAACTCTGGCAGGCAGTCGCTCAAACTGGCGAGAGCATTTCCTATGTAGCTTGGCCAACTTATGATGAAAGTAAGCTGGTCGAAGCAGAGGTCGAAATTGTAGTGCAAATCAAGGGTAAAGTTCGCGCTAAGCTAGTCGTAGCAAAGGACCTGAGCCGTGAGGAATTGCAGGAAACCGCCCTGGCAGATGAGAAAATCAAGTCTGAAATTGCCGGCAAAGAAGTCGTGAAAGTCATTAGTGTGCCAAATAAACTGGTTAATATTGTGGTGAAATAATCAGTTGGCTACAACATTATCGTGATTACAAAGAAAGGAGTCGTTTAAAACGGCTCCTTTTTTGATAAGAATTTTCCCTTAAATCGTCGGACTTTTCTCATTTTCCGACTTTCACTTGCTATCCTCATTCTTTTTATTTATAATCATTATAAATAAAAAGAAAAGAGAAAAGTTTCAGAATGGAAGAACATAAGATTGACAAAAATTTTAGCGGACGCCTGAATATTTTGCGAGCTGGAGTTTTAGGAGCTAACGACGGTATTATTTCTATCGCAGGGGTGGTCATCGGAGTGGCCAGTGCGACGGAAGATGTTTGGATTATCTTTCTATCTGGTCTGGCTGCTGTCTTTGCCGGTGCCTTTTCTATGGCAGGCGGGGAGTATGTATCCGTCTCCACTCAGAAGGACACTGAGGAGGCTGCAGTAGCTAGAGAGCGAGAACTCTTGGAAAAGAATCCCGATATTGCCAGACAGTCCCTCTACGCCTCCTACGTCCAAAATGGTGAGTGCGAGACTTCTGCCCAACTCTTGACCAATCGCGCCTTCTTGCAGGATCCGCTCAAGGCCTTGGTAGAGGAAAAGTACGGCATTGAGGTCGAAGAGTTCACCAATCCTTGGCACGCAGCCATATCCAGCTTTCTAGCCTTTGCCATAGGTGCAATTTTCCCTATGCTGACCATCGTTCTGCTTCCGGCTGCCTATAGGATTCCAGCGACCGTCCTTGTTGTAGCTCTTTCCCTCTTGGGAACCGGCTATACTAGTGCAAAATTGGGACAGGCACCCATTAAAAATGCCATGATCCGTAACCTCACTATCGGACTTTTGACCATGGCTGTCACCTATCTCGTAGGCCAATTCTTCTCAATTTAAAAGAAGAACTATTCAGGCAAGCATAATAAAAAAGATTGAAAAGAAATAATTTCTTTTCAATCTTTTTTTGTTATAAACTTAGATTAGTTTTGGCCAAGAGCAGCTGCCATTGTTGCTGCAACTTCTGATTCGAAGTCGTTAGCTGCTTTTTCAATACCTTCACCAACTTCAAAGCGAACAAACTCAACTACTGAAGCATTCACTGATTCAAGGTAAGCTTCAACTGTCTTGCTGTCATCCATGATGTACACTTGTGCAAGAAGTGTATAAGCTTGGTCAACTTTAGTGTTGTCAAGCAAGAAGCGATCCATTTTACCTGGGATGATCTTGTCCCAGATTTTTTCTGGTTTACCTTCAGCAGCTAATTCAGCTTTGATATCAGCTTCAGCTTGTGCAATCACTTCGTCAGTCAACTGAGCTTTAGAACCATACTTCAAGTGTGGAAGTGCTGGCTTATCAACCATAGCGCGGCTTTCATTGTCTTGATCGATAGCATGGTTCAATTGTGCCAATTCATCTTTAACAAATTGCTCATCCAATTCTTTGTATGAAAGAACAGTTGGTTTCATAGCAGCGATGTGCATAGAAATTTGTTTCGCAAGAGCGTCATCGCCACCGTCAATCACTGAAACAACACCGATACGGCCACCGTTGTGTTGGTAAGCACCGAAGTGTTGAGCATCAGTCTTTTCAACCAAAGCAAAACGACGGAATGAGATTTTTTCTCCGATAGTTGCAGTTGCAGATACATATGCAGCTTCAAGAGTTTCACCTGAAGGCATTGTCAATGCAAACGCTTCTTCGTTGTTAGCTGGCTTGCCTTCTGCGATAACTTTTGCAGTAGTATTTACCAATTCAACGAATTGAGCGTTTTTCGCAACGAAGTCAGTTTCAGCGTTAACTTCAACGATAGCTGCAACGTTACCATCCACGTAAACGCCTGTTAAACCTTCAGCGGCAACACGATCAGCTTTCTTAGCTGCTTTTGCCATACCTTTTTCGCGAAGCAATTCAATCGCTTTTTCGATGTCACCATCTGTTTCAACCAATGCTTTCTTAGCGTCCATGACACCAGCACCAGATTTTTCACGCAATTCTTTTACAAGCTTAGCTGTAATTTCTGCCATTTTTCTTCTCCTATGTTTACTATTTTTAAATAAAGGGGCCGGGCTGAGCCCCGCCCCTTTAGGTTAATTGACTTATGAAAATTATGCGTTGTCGCCTTCTACAACTTCAACGATTTCTTCGATTGAGTCTGCTTGAGTTTCAGTTGCAGCAAATTCTGCTTCAACAGTCGCTACAGCGTCCTCACCTTGACGACCTTCGATAACAGCGTCAGCCATTTTCGCAGTGATCAATTTAACGGCACGGATAGCGTCGTCGTTAGCAGGGATAATCACATCGATATCGTCTGGATCAGTATTTGTGTCAACCATCGCAACTACTGGAATACCAAGTTTCTTAGCTTCCTTAACAGCGATTTGCTCTTTATGAGGGTCAACGATGTACATTACATCTGGGATGCGCGGCATATCTTCGATACCACCCAAGAATTTTTCAAGACGAGCACGTTGTTTGTTCAAAAGTGCTACTTCTTTCTTAGGAAGAACTTCGAAGATTCCTTCTTCTTCCATACGCTTGATTTCTTTCAAACGAGCAACACGTTTTTGGATAGTTGTCCAGTTTGTAAGAGTTCCACCCAACCAACGGTGGTTGATGTAGTATTGACCAGCACGTTCTGCTTCTTCTTTTACAGCTTCAGCAGCTTGCTTTTTAGTACCAACAAACAAGATAACTGCATCGTTTGCAGCTGCATCACGCATGAAGTCATAAGCTTGATCTGCATATTTTACAGTTTGTTGAAGATCGATAACGTGGATACCGTTACGCTCAGTGAAGATGTACTTAGCCATCTTAGGGTTCCAGCGACGAGTTTGGTGACCAAAGTGAACACCAGCCTCAAGAAGTTGTTTCATTGAAATTACTGCCATGAGTAAATTCTCCTTTTTGTTTTTTTCCTCTTTTAGATTTCAGCTCGCAGAGCTACCAATCGGCAACGGCTCCACAATTCATCTAAAATGAGTATTTTTGCCGTTTAAACGGCATCTACTATCATATCAAATTTTCTAGCTTTTGACAAGTCTTTGGGCAGTATTTTCTCGCTTTGATTCAGCTCATCTGCTAGCCATCCTTCAAGAAATTCTCACTTAAGTCGGATCAGGCTCTTGACGAACAGGCCGTTTTAAGGTAGAATAGTAAGAGTTGTGGCGGTATAGCCAAGTGGTAAGGCACGGCTCTGCAAAAGCTTGATCGTCGGTTCAAATCCGTCTACCGCCTTTTTTATCGGTTCAAAGCCGACTTTATACTAACCAAAAGCTTGAAAAATCAGGCTTTTTTTGTTTATTTTTTACGTCACTGCTCAAGTTTAATGAATTGCAATGATAGCAGAATGACCAGCTTTTATCTAAAACCTCAGCGCTACTAACAAAAAAGAGCGGAAAATGCTTTCCGGCTCCTTTTAGTGCATTACAAAATTATAATTCAGCAATTTGGCTGAGGTTGACTTCGGCAACCGTGTCATTTCCAAACATAGAGATAATCATCTTGACTTTATTATTGTCAATTTCCGTGATTTTGCCAGTGTAGTTAGCAAAGGCACCGTCAATGATGCGAACTGTATCGCCCACTTTGACATCCAAGTCAAACTCTTGAACCGTTTGTCCCATAGAAATCAGAATGCTGCGGATTTCTTCCTCCAAGAGCGGAGTTGGTTTCGAACGATTTCCGTGTGAACCTACAAATCCAGTTACGTTTGGTGTATTCCGCACGACAAACCAAGCTTCGTCCGTCATGACCATCTCAACCAATACATAACCTGGGAAGCGGTTCTCTTCGACTTCCTTGCTCTTACCGTTTTTCTCTACTTGCACGGTCTGAGTCGGAATTTCCACGCGCAGGATATTTTCTAGCATATTATAGGTCTGAGCGCGCTGCAAGAGATTTTCCTTTACCTTATTTTCATAGCCTGAGTAGGTTTGCAGTACAAACCAGCCTTTATCAAAACTGTCCATGTTTTGTCCTTTCCTAAATAAAAAAGCCTAGGGCTTCTGCTTGATATCTAGCCTTATTATACCATAAAATCTAAAATTACAAAGCATTTTGATAAATATTTTGCAGACAAATGAGAGGGGGACAGAAATCGGTAATTCGTTAGAATTCGATTTCGTCGTCTCACCTCCGCACAGTTGAGTAGGGCTGTAAAAGCTGATGAAATCAGCCTAGTAGAGCCCACTCAACCACTGCGTATTGCTCGACAATCCAAAGACAATTGAGAGGCTAGGACTTTTGTCCCAGCCTCATCTTTCTTATGAAAACATGTTGATTATGCGGAAGAGACCGCTAGCAACTACCTTATCAAAAATGTAGATTAGCACAACAAAGAATGCTGTGTATTCCATTACGGAAAGGAAATCAGTCCATCTTTCTTTACGGGTAGGCCAAGTTGTATCTCTCAATAATCCAAAAACATCTTTAATGAATCTCACAACTGTCTCCTATCTGGTTTCTTTATGCAGAGTATATTTACTGCAGTGTTTACAATATTTATTTACTTCTAGACGCGTAGGTTTTGGAGTGCTACTGAGTTTGATTGAGTAGTTTCGCGACCCACAAACTGTACACGCTAGACTCGCTTTTTTTAATGCCATGACGCCTCCATTCCTCTTATTATAGCAGTTTTCTGCTTCTTTGACAAGCTGTTTAGCAGATTATTGGAACCAGCCGGTGACGGTGTCCCAGAGATTTTTGGCTTTTTCAGTAATACCAGACTCATCGATAGCCTTCTTAGCATCATCTACCAGGTTTTGCGCCCTTTCTTGGACTTCTTTTAGGAAGTCTTTATTTTCGCTAGTCGTATTCGTTTCGCCAGTACCGTAGGTATCGACTGGGGAAATGCCGTTCTCAGCATAAGCATTTTTCTGACCTGAGAAGGACGTTCCTTCCGTATAAGGCAGGATACTGTTGGCCACATTGCGGAAAATAGCCGAAGCTTCATTGGCACTGGTTCCAGTCAGATAGTGAGTTTCATCCGTCTTAGGGAAGCCCAGCCACTGGCTGATAACTAGGTCTGGTGTGTAGCCGATGACCCACTGATCTCCTGACAAGTCAGGGTTAAAGTCAGTCTCTGTCGTTCCTGTCTTTCCAGCCATGGTATAGCCATAAGGAGCTGCATAGATTCCCGTTCCGTTTGAGAAAGTTCCCAGCATCATGCTAGTCATCTTTTCTGTGGTCGAACGGTTAAGGACGCGGGTTGAAGTCTGCCGATGGGTTTTGACAACTTGACCGCTGGCATTTTCTATCTTGGTGATGAGATGGGCGTCATTCATAACCCCATCATTCGCAAAGACTGAGTAGGCTTGAGCCATCTGGAGTGGATTGGTCGTCACGCCGCTTCCCAGAGCCACGCCTAGATTTTGTTCCACCTTGTCCATATTAAGCCCAAATTTTTTGCCGTATTCAAATGCCTTGCTCACGCCTAACTCATCAACTGTTGAAACCGCTGGGATATTGAGAGATTCAGCCAAGGCTTGATACATCGGAACCGTCGGTGAAGTTTGGATATTGCCATAGTTATTGACCGTATAATCGCCAAAAACTGTCCGACTATTGTCTAACTCCTTATCCGTTGACCAGCCGGCTGCTATAGCTGGGCTGTAGGCTACCAAAGGCTTGATGGTCGAGCCTGGACTTCGAGCAGACTGGGTTGCATAGTTAAAAGTCCGAAAGGCAGAACCCTCAGCGCTGTTGACACGGCCGACCAGAGCCCGAACGCCACCTGTCTTAGGATCCAGTGCTACGCTTCCTGACTCAGCCCTCGTTCCGTCTTCAGCTTGCGGGAAGAGATCAACATTGCTATAAATAACCTGCATGCTGGCTTGATAATTTTGGTCCAATTCGGTGTAAATCCGATAACCATTGTTGACGATTTCTTCCTCTGTCAGGCCGTAATGGTTGACCGCTTCATTGATAACCGCATCAAAATAGGATGGATAGCGGTAGTCTTCCGACTTGCCCTCATAGGCATCGACTAGCTGGCCTCCAATGCCAACCGTCGCAGCCTGATCCGCCGTTGCCTGATCAATGTAACCTGCCGCCACCATATTTTGAAGAACGGTGTCACGACGGTTGGTCGCATTCTCAATCGAATACAGGGGATTATATAGCTCTGGTCCTTTGAGCATGCCGGCTAGAACCGCTGATTGATCCAGACTGAGCTGGCTAGCAGATACACCAAAGTATTTCTTGCTGGCATCTTCCACGCCCCAAACCCCATTTCCAAAATAAGAATTATTGAGGTACATGGTCAGGATTTCCTGCTTGCTGTATTTTTTGTTAATTTCTAAAGCTAGGAAAAATTCCTTAGCCTTACGCTCAATGGTCTGATCCTGAGAGAGATAGGCATTCTTGGCCAGCTGCTGCGTGATGGTCGAACCACCACCAGAGCGCCCCGCAGTCAAAATGGCCAGAAAGAAGCGACTGTAGTTAATCCCGCCATTCTTATAAAAAGAACGGTCTTCTGTCGCAATAACAGCGTTCTGTAAGTCCTGACTAATCGCGTCTAATTCGACATAGGTTCCCTTTTGCCCAGACAAGCTGCCCGCCTCGTTTCCATCCTTATCATAGATCAAAGTCGTGGCTTTCAGAGCATTCTGCAAATCTTTGACATTAGTCGTCTTGGCTACATAAAAAAGATAGCCACCAACCACTAGACCAAAGGTCAAGCCGAGAATCAAGAATATCTTGGTCAGATGAAACCTGCGCCAAAAGCGACGGAAGGGATGTTGAGACAGGGGCTTCTTCCGATTCTTACCAGACCGGCTATAGCTAGGCTCAGGTGTCTCACCTTCCAACTCCTCAGCAACTTTTTTCTGAGGATGATCCGTTTTAAACAGATTAACTAATTTTTCAAATATCTCATTTAATTTCTTCATAAAACATATTTTATCACCTTATCCATGCAGACACAAGGCGCGAGCCCGCTGCTTTCTCTTTCTTTTAGCTTTCTTTAAGGAAATAGCAGAGCTACTTTCCATTTTCCAGCTAAGCATTTCCAAATGGGCTAGTTTTTGCTACAATGAAAATATGAAATTTACCATTACCATCCCCGCAAGTCTACCTTCAATGACCGTCAAAGAATTACTAGAAGACCAGTTGCTGATTCCTCGCAAGATTCGTTACTTTCTCCGAACCAATAAACACGTCTTAGTCAACGGAGAATCCACCCACTGGCAGAACTTGGTCAAGCCTGGCGACAGCATTCAACTGACCTTTGACAAAGAGGACTATCTAGAAAAAGAACTCCCTGCTGGTCAGCCTAGTCTGGTCGAAGAGCTCTATCAAGACGAGCATCTCATCATCGTCAATAAGCCTAAGGGCATGAAAAGCCATGCCAACGAGCCGACGGAAGTCGCTCTGCTCAATCATGTGTCAAGCTATGTCGGCCAGACCTGCTATGTCGTTCACCGTCTGGACAAAGAAACCAGTGGTGCTATCCTGTTTGCCAAAAATCCTTTTGTCCTCCCCATTCTCAACCGCCTCTTGGAAAACAAAGAAATCGCCCGCGAATATTGGGCCCTTGCCCAAGGGAAATTCCCCAGCAAGACTATCGTCTACAAAGATAAAATTGGACGTGACCGCCATGACCGACGGAAACGTCTCGTTGATCCGAAAAAAGGACTCTACGCTGAAACTCATGTGACCCGACTCAAGGACTTCGGAAAGACGACTCTGGTCAAATGTCAGTTGAAAACCGGACGGACTCACCAAATCCGCGTCCATCTCGCCCATCACGGCCATCCCATCGTCGGTGACCCCCTCTACCATCCTCAACCCCAAGGTCGCCTCATGCTCCATGCCCACCGCCTAACATTGACTCATCCATTTACCCTAGAAACCATCAATGTGGAAGCACCGTCAAAGAGTTTTGAAGCAGAAATCAAACGGCACAGAAGCAAGGCTAGAAATCGATAGCTTGCCTGATTGCCGAGTCTCCAAGTCTAGCACTCCAGACACTCAACTAGCTGCAGCCTCTAGAAGAGTCAGATTTTTTACCCAAAAATATAAGTATCTTCAAAGACGATTCCCTACCGGACATCGTCTTTTTCTTCTCCTCTAATTAGCAACTTAGCACGCCAGATACAAACAAGTATCTACCCGTTCTTTATAGATCATCTACCTTGTGTCAAATTGATTTCCAGTCCATACTTGACTATTAGTTCTTACTGCTACAAGCCCCGACCCGCTTTGAATCATCCTATCTGACCAAAGAATAATCACAAAGTCACAAGAAAAAGCTCAGCTAGGCTGAGCCTTTTGATTATTGATTTTTAAAACGTTCTACATCACGCGCAATGACTAACTCTTCATCTGTCGGGATAACCAGAACTCTGACTTTAGCAGCTTCTGTTGAAATATCTCCTGTTGCACCAAAGAAATTCTTCTCTGGATCGACATCGCAACCAAACCAAGAGATCCCTTCGATAACCATGCTACGGATGGTCACAGAGTTTTCACCGATACCAGCTGTAAAGATAATGGCATCTGCTCCATTTAAAACAGCTAAATACTGACCAATGTATTTTTGAATGCGATCCACAAAAATTTCATTTGCCAATCGTGCCTTTTCATCACCCGCACGCATAGCTTCGTGAATATCGCGCATATCACTTGATTTCTCAGAAACGCCCAACAGTCCAGATTCACGATTCAAAATTCGACTGATATCTTCTGGCGTGTTAAAGTCATCTGTATGCTGCATCAAGTATGGAATAATCGCTGGATCGATGTCACCCGTACGTGTTCCCATCATAACCCCACCAAGAGGCGTGAAGCCCATAGAAGTATCCACCGAACGCCCCTTATCAACTGCTGTGATAGAAGCACCGTTTCCGATGTGGCAAGTGATGAGTTTCAATTCTTCAATCGGTTTACCCAAAAGTTTTGCAGCTTCGTGGGCTACATACTCATGGCTGGTTCCATGTGCTCCGTATTTACGAACCTTATTCTCAGTGTAGTACTTAGTTGGCAATGGGTAGCGATAAGCTTTTTCTGGCATAGTTGTGTGGAAAGATGTATCAAAAACAGCCACACTAGTGATGTCTGGAAGAAGTTGCTTGAAAGCACGGATACCTTCCGCATTAGCAGGATTGTGTAAAGGAGCTAGTAGAGACAACTCTTCAATCTTTTCCAGCACATCGTCAGTCACAAGAGCTGATTCTTTGAAATACTCGCCTCCAGCTACGACACGGTGCCCAACACCTGTAATTTCATCGTAAGATTGAATAATTTCAAATCGTTTCAAATCATCCAATAAAATTTTCACAGCTTGAGTATGGTCAGCAATATCTAAGGTTTGGCGTTCAGAACGACCATCAAATTTAACAGTAGAGATTGAGTCCTTGAGACCAATCCGCTCAATCAAACCTTTAGCTAGCACCTTTTCTTCTGGCATTGAATAAAGTTGCCATTTTACACTCGAACTTCCAGCATTGATAGAAATAGTTTTTGACATCTCGTCACCTCTTTAAGCGTTTTCAAACTATTATATCAGAAATTTGTTCGAATTTCACTAACTTTGACCCAGTTTTGAAAACTTTCACGAAACTTTAAGATTTCATCCTGACTTTGCAAGTCCTGCAAAGGGTAGATAAACGGCTGGATGTCTGATTCGCCTTGTTTTCTCAAGACAAATATCGTCTTAGCATTCTGCCGGCTCGCGAAAATCTTTTCTGGCAGGGAAATCATTGCCAAGAGCTGAGCGCTAGACAGTAGCCATTTTTTCAGCAGGTGACTTTGTGGGCTTGTCAGCAGATTATTTGGGGCGAGAAAGATAGCATAGCCCCCCGGTTTTAAATATTTTAACGATTGTTCCATCAAAAGATGATGGGCGTAAGTATGCTCGTCTGGACTGGCAACCTCATAACGAGCCGCCACGGCATCATCTGGATAATAGCCCACTGGCAAATCACTGACAATCAAGTCGCTTTCTTTCAGAACCTGAGGTCGCACCGCATCTCCTTGAGCAAAGTGTGCCTTAGAATTCATAACTTCGGCAATGCTGGCAGACAAATCAATCAGCAAATCGTCAATTTCTAGACCCAGATAATCCATGTTTTTTTGTGTGTGGTTAAGCAGAGTCTCCGCCAAATTGCCTGTTCCACTGCCGATCTCCAGCAAATCAACTCTCTCGTCTTGGGCCAACTGGTCGATCAAAAAACTCAGCAAGAAGCCGACCGAATCAGGTGTGAACTGATGATTGGCTTGTAGCGGCTCTGTCTGAGAAGCCTTCATAAAAATAAACTGATAAGCCCGACGCCACTCTTCCTTGGTCAAATGCAGGGCACGGAGTTTCTCATTATTTTTCAGAATTTCTTGTAATTCTGTATCTCCGTCCAGATAAATCCCATTCTGCTCAATCAAGGCATCATAGAAATTAGTTCCCAGCGCATTTTGGATATTTTGCACATTTTCTAAAAGCAGGTGAAAAGCTCGTTCTATTTTTTCAAATTTCATGGCATCCTCCGTTGTCTTATGATACCAAAAAGAAGCCCTCTTTCCAAGGGCTATCGGATTACAAATCTTTTACATTTATATTAGTAGCTTTTCTTGTCAGTTGAAGGAGAGGGCGCTTTACTTTTTCTAGTATCTTTGGAGTCTTTAGCTTCTTTGTCCTTCTTCTCTGGCTCCTTTTTGCTCTCAAAATAGAAAGAATAACTCTTCTGATTGGCGAGTTGGCTGCTGACTTCCAGCATATTTCCCTGCCTGCGATAATGGGTGCTCCCTTTGTCAAAGGCTAACTGCCCGTTCTCCTCTGTGGCAGTCTCCTTGGTCAAAACAGCCAAGGCATAGGCTTCTGCCCGCTCCCGATTGGCTTGAAAGAGACGCTGATTGGCCACCTGCCGATTCAGATAAAATTGCAAGAGCAAGCTAAAGACTGCTGCCATAAAGAGGGCATAAAGCAAGATGCCTGCCTTAACTTTTATCTTGAACACGATAGATATACTCTCTTTCTAAATTATTTTCAAACCGGAAGCGAAAGCGAACAAGGTCCCCCTCCTGACTGACCGGAGCAGCTTTAAGTCCATAGATCATGGGTTGATAGCCACGTCCCGAAGCATCCGTCTTGCGAAAATCATCACTCCGAGATTTGCCCAAAGCTATATGTTTGCCATCCTGTTTGACATAGATTTTGTCGTTTTCGACTCGATCAAATTGGCTGCGCGATAGCTCTGTCTCCAACTGATCGACAAATAAGAGCCATTCCTGCTGCTTATTTTCCTGTTGATGTCGCAGTTCAAAAGCCAGAAGCTTGGTCATCGACTGAAAAACCAACATACCACCGCTCAAGACTAGCAGGGCGACTAGAGTCTCTAAAAGTGTAAAAGCTTTGATTTTAACGTTTTTTAACACTGAGCACCTTCTCCTCTTGGTGATAGACTGTTAATTGCTGGTCGGTCTTGATCTGGCGGACTGTAATGCCGTTGACCGTCAGATTTTCCTGCCCCGTCTGCATAGCCATCCGAGTAACCCGTAGGACTTCCTCCTCCTGCAATAAGCGAGTCTGTTCCTGCCGCGACTGACTAATCTGGCCAAGCAGGAGGCTGGCAATAGCCGCAAAAACCGCCATTGCCACCAAGGCCTCCAGCAAAATGCTAGCCTTCATTCGTCGTCTTTTTAAATTTTCCATTACCCATATAAAGCTGGTAAACAACCTTTTTATCCTCCGTTTGAAAAACAATCTTGCTGAGCGAAGAATTCCCGCCAGCCTGGTCAAACTGAATAGTCTGAGGAGCATGTTCCTGCAAAGTCTTGGGAAACTCCACCTGCTGGTAGCCATTGGAGATGTTGCGCTCCGAAATGGTCAATTTGATCTTTTCATGTCCAGCCATACTTAGCTTTTGGCTCTCCTGATAAAGATGCTCAAATTCCATGAAAAACAGCTGCTCCTGCACCTGATTGAAACCAGCCTGAACAGAGCCAGATAGACCTAATAAAATGAAACTGACTACAAATAAAGCCAGGAGACTTTCCAGCAGCGTAAAAGCCTTAATCCGCAACTGAGCGAGTTTCACTGCTGTTTTTTCCATAGTAAGCCTTATAGGATGCCACCTGCTTCTCGGTAATCCGACCATCGGCAACTAATTTCCCTAGGGTGGCTTTTTCATTTACATTCTTCAATTCATAAAGCTCAGCCTGACTTTCCACGACCTTGACTACAGCTGCGTTGCCCGTATCTGAAACAGCATCCTTCTGCTTGGTCAAATTTGGGACAAACAAGAGCATCAAGACGCTGATGATTAAAAGAACGACTAACATTTCCACCAAAGTAAAGGCTTTAACCTTCAAAGCTTTTAATTTTTTCATAATTGAATCTCCATATTCTGATAAATTGGCAGCAACATGGCTGCATAAAGTAAAACGATAACAAGGGCGACAAAGACAAAGACGAGAGGCTGAATCAAATTCATGGCACGATTGATTCTCAGGAAAAACTCTTCCCAAGTCTTTTCGGCATACAATTCCAATTCGTCACCCAACTTGGACTTGACCTCGCCATATTCGATGATTAAGGCCAGCTCTTTCTTAAAGAAGGGATAGGTGCCGACCTTCTCGGCATAGCCTTGACCTGCACCTAGGGCCGCCTCCAAGTCTCGTCCCAGCTCCTGAAAGAGCTGAGAAGGCTGGTCCTGCATGATGAGAAAGATCTGGCTCAATTCCAATCCTTGCCCAATCATATTTCCCCATTCACGCGCATAGTAGGCCGTCAGATAGGCCCGCACTAAGGTGCCAACAAAAGGAAACTTAGCCAAACGGCTGAAAAATCTCATCTTAGAGCTCTTGCGATAATAGAACCAACCACCGCAAATCAGCAAGCAAATCACCAGAACGCCTCCCAAAAAGATTTGCGGTAAATAATGAATGAACTGAGTAGCCATATTTTGACTGTCCAACTGGGGCAAGAGATAATTACGCAAGCCCAGCATAATCAGTACCAAAAACCCAAGCAGCATCAGGGGATAAGTCCCCACCTCAATCAATTTCTTACGAACCTTGGATAGATTTTCCAGATAATCCTCGATTTTACCCAAACTAAGATTTAGGTTTCCATGCAACTCTGACAAAGATAGCTGGGTGACCACATTATCTGAAAATCCTAAACGCTTCATAATCTGGGAAAATGACTGGCCAGCAGCCAAACCCGAACGCATTTCCGCGACATAGGCCTCCTCTAAAAGGGCACTCCGCCGTAGGAAATCAACAATCTCCGCAAGATGGAAACCGCTGGTGAATAGATTGCGGAACAGCTCGATAATTTTCTTTTGCTTAGGCGTAGATAATTTTTTCCGCCTGCCTTTGATCAGCTGTGATATGTCCATCTGCAAAAAGCTGGTCAATCTGCTGGTTCCAGAGACTGGCTTCATGCTTTTGATAGTCTTGGTTGACAAAGTCGATCACACCTCCTCCCCCGATTAAGCGCTGGTAACAGACGCCCTGTAATACCATGCGCAGCTCGTCTTCACTGACACCCAGCTCTAGCAGCCGCTCATACACTCCGCGAATGCTCTTAGCATGGATGGTTGAAAAGACCGTGGCCCCTGTCAAACTAGCCCTTACCACCGCACGAGCCGTTTCTTGGTCGCGGATTTCCCCGATAATCAAGAGATCTGGTCGGTGGCGCAGAGACAGCTTGATGAGGCTGTCATAGGTCATCCCGATAGTTTCATTCAGCTGAAGCTGGAGCATGTTTTCCTGCTTGATTTCCACAGGGTCTTCGATAGACATGACCTGTTGCTGCCCAAATCTCATCTGAGCCAGCTGGTGCATCAGCGTCGTCTTTCCACTGCCAACTGGTCCTGAAAAGAGATAAAGGCCACGAGAATTGACTTTTTTACGAAGATCAGGCAGATTGTCAAACCAGAAACGCAGCTCACGCTCCTCATCGTGTAAGAGCCGAATCACCAAGCTCTCATAGCCACGGTAATCGCCGACAGTTGATAGACGAAGCGAGACCGTCACATCTCCACAATCATAATCGCAGGAGCCTAGCTGGCTGCGCCTCTTCTCCCCGACATTCATGCCTGAGACAAACTTAAAATGGCTGATGACTGACGATAATAAGTCAAAGTCATAGGTCTGAATAAAGCGCCGCTCATCACCCACCCGCATATAAAGCTCATAGCAGGTGCTCTTGGGAATCAGATAGACATCTTGAGCTGCTTCCTGCCTGGCCAATTGAATCATTTCCTTTGCAATTTTTTGAACCATAAGTCCTCCTCACCTTACTATTCGCACAAAATGAGAAAAAATAAAAAAAGAATGAAGAAATTTTCTCCATTCTTTGATTTCTAACCTACCTAGCCCGCACTTTAATTTTGCAAATGCGGTGTTTTTCAGTAGCATTTTGCTTGCGGTAGCCTGGACGATACTTACTCTTGGGGATCTTGCCTTCATTTTCTAACAAAAGCAGGGAGTGGTATTGCTGAATCTCTTCATTGCACTCCTCACACCAACGTTGATCGGCCGGATCCCAGAAAATCGTCATAAGATCACTGCGGCTTTTATAAAGTGGCGACGCCTCAGACATCTCTAGCCAGCGGTTCTTATAGTATTTGAGGGCGGTATAATAATCATCGAAATACCTTTTCTCAATGATATCGTCCTCCCAACCGTCTAAAAACCACCAGGGCTCATAATCGCCATACATTTCTATTACGCTGTACATACCTGTCCCCTTTTGTATCCTATATTATATATAAAATTCTTTGATAATGAAACTATTTTGCTCGTCGGCTCTATAATAGTTCGTTTTTCATCAAAGAAAAGCAAAGAAACAAAAGGGAGTGTCCTTTTCTGTGCTTATTTCCAATTCAGATGCACATGCTCTTTCATTTCCTTATAGGCCGTATCAATCCGATCTTTGGTCGCCTGATCCAGCTGATTGTGATACTTTCCACCCTCGATGAAATCTTCTAAGATAAGGGTTTGATAAGTGTAAAGCGGGTAACCCTCTGGCGAATAAGTTCCCTTTTCCACACGGCTAACCCAGCTTGGATGCGCCTGAGCTGTTTTGATAATGGTCCCCTTATCCGTCTTTTCAATGGTCACATCCATCAAGACGCCACGCTCGGTCCACTCAGCCGTATCTACACCAGCCATGGTTTCAATCCGCTGGTTAGAGATAAAATTTCCCATGGAGTAGATAATCAGCTTCTTCTGACCATCTTTTTCAAGGATTTCTGAAGGCTGCACTACGTGCGGATGCCCACCAAAAATGATGTCCGCTCCCCAGTCCACCATCTTATGATAGAGCACCACCTGCTCCTCATTTGGCTCCAGCTGGTATTCGATCCCCGTCTGCGGCATGACTACTGTAATGTCCGCTTCTTTCTCTGCCTGCTCAATCTCCGCTTTCATCTTCTCCTCATCAAAGGTCGATAGGTGATGATCCATCTCCTTCTGACTGAGATTGGACTCCAAGCCATTAAAGCCATAGGAGTAAGCCAGAATCGCAATCTTGATACCTTTTACTTCTTTGATCAGAATGGGCGCTTTATCCCTGTTTTTGTGAGTATAGATACCGACTGGGCTAATTCCGTGATCTTCAAAGGCTTTGGCAGTCGTAAAGACTCCCTCAAGCCCTGAGTCTAGGATGTGATTATGGGCCAGATCCACCACTTGATAGCCAGCATCTTTGATAGCGAGCACAACAGCCTCCGGAGCGTTGAAAAGCGGATAGCCTCCCAAAGGATAGTCTGAGCGAATGGTTCCTTCAAAATCCCCCAAGACCAAGTCACCTTGATGAAGCCAGCCCTTGACATAGGTGAAATTTTCCGAGAAATCATAGCTACCATCAGCCTTTTGGGCACTCATATAAAGCCCATCATGATACAAAAGATCGCCATTAGCCATAATCCGTACCGTTTTCGAATCAGCCTTCTTTCCTGCAACCGAGGAAGATTTGGGAGCATCTTTAGAAACATTCCTACCGCTTCCCTTAGGCAGCCCCATGATGCTTTGGAAGAATAAAATAGCTGCCGCTGATACAAATACCGCTCCCAGCAGGGCAAGGATAAAGGCACGGTTGCTTAATACTACTTGTCGCTTGGTTCCAGATCTTTTCTCCATTTTGCCAACCTCCGTATTACTTATATTTTATCATAAATTATCCTCCCAAGGGAATAAAAAAGAGTCTGGGACAAAAGTCCTAGCCTCTCAATTGTCTTTGGATTGTCGAGCAAGACGCAGTGGTTGAGTGGGCTCTACTACGCTGATTTCATCAGCTTTTACAGCCCTACTCAACTGTGCGGAGGCGGGACGACGAAATCGAATTCTAACGAATTACCGATTTCTGTCCCACTCTCTAAATATCAGGCCGAGCTCGGCATCAAGGACTGCAAATACCAGCGGTAAGCTGCCCGATAATGATAGGCATTAAAGAACTTCATCTCCCCGATATCATAGCGCATCAGATAGTAAATCAGATAGCGCAGATGCAGGCTTTCCCACTCCGTGCTAGCCTTTTGACAATGAGCATACTCAGCCTCAAGATCCCCATAGTAATCTCTGAATTGATTATAAATTTCTTGAATTTCCATCATAACTCCAATCTTTTTGCTTTAACACTAGTTTATCGCAAAAAGGCGAAGTTTTGGGACAAGAATCTTAACTTGTCTCATTTAAGAGCCAAAAGGTAGAGTAGGTCACTAGAAAATGACATTTCAGGGAATATTTTTGACATTTGGGAGTTGGGGGAACAACCTTTTTGCTAATCATTTACGATTAAATACTTTACTATGTTGAAATTTAGAAGTAGCTAATATTTTAGGACGACGTTCCTTGATTACATAAGGAATCTTGACTCCATTTTCACATTCAAAAGCCTTAACCATATCCAAAACGCTATAGCCAGTCCCAGTTCCAAGGTTGAAAACAGCTGTTCCCTTATGTTCTAAATTATGCTTCACAGCTAAAACATGACCTTTTGCTAAATCTAACACATGAATATAGTCTCGCACACCTGTATCTAAAATTTTTGTCGTAAGTTTATCCCTTCATAATAACAATCTCACTTCAATTTTGATAGTGCAGTCCTCAAATATTGCCCTTGCCGAAGTTTACTACCAATTTGTTTAGCATTTTCTAACATTTCTTTGTATTGCTCTTCTGACAAGGTATCTAAATTTTCTTTTAAATCAGAAAGAGAAGAAACAGCTAGACCACACTGTTTATCTATCACAAAATGAGCCAGTGCTGACTCTTCCCAAACAACTACAGGGAAGCCTGCTGCTAAATAAAGCGAAGCCTTGTGCGAGTTGTTGTAGCGAAGATATTCACCAAAGACACCACTACAGGTCTCCGCACTATCCCCGTCCCAGACAAGACCAAAGCCACCTTCAAGAGCTGCTGGTAGCTCGTCAGGTAAGAAGGACCCAAAGTAAGTCTCATTCGCAAGAGCTCTGCTCTCGTCGAAGCCAACACCATAAAGGTTATAAGCAGGTTCTTCAGGAAGAGAGTAAAGATAACCAGCTTTTTCCTGAGCCAAATTACCAGCCACAATAATTGGCTGATTCTTAGTAAGACCCGTCTTCTCTTGGAAATTTGGAATCAAATAGTCGAAAATGCCAAGGCTAACAATCTTATCTGCCTCAACGCCTTTATCCACCAAAACAGATTTCATTATTGGATTGTGGGCGATGATCCCATCAGCTGCGCCAAGAAGACCTGATTCTTGAATTTGAACTCGAATCTTATGCTTCAAAAGGATATTATCAACTTTAACGTAACGAAGAGCTTCTAAATCATGGATAATAAAATGAACTTTTACACCCCTTTTCTGAACTTTCTTTACATGATGCGTTGAGAAAAAGCTATGGTGAAGCATGGGAAACTGGATCAATAACTCATCACCTTGCTTTAATTGATCCAAAGCCTGACTAAAAGCCTTAGATTTATGAATCTGTGCTTTAAGTGTACTCATCTCGTACCAATTATCAACTGAAAGAACCAAGGGCTGATACCCTTCTCTCTTTACAATTTCTTCAACATCATTCCGTGCCTTATTACCCGCATTTTTAACATTGTTATCGTGTAAAAACTCTTCTTTTAAATAGTATTTCATCTCTTATCTCTCATTTTTCAAAAGCTGATTTTTCAGGATAGCGCTCTTTCAAGATTTCCTGAAAACGAATGATATTCTCCTCTTTAAAGTCAACATCGTCATTCACACAAAGTAGTTTTTTATGTTTATCTTTAAAAATACTCTCTAACCTATCAACTTGATTTATATCTATCGACTCTCCAAAATTCTTTGACATAGGATAAAACTGATTGCTTTCAATTTGCCAATGCTGACAGATGTATTGATTAACATCCACTCCATAGTCTCTAATTTTATTTCGTGATATTTTATCTAACGTTTCTGCTTCAATTTCCCATAAATGTACCAAGGTACTCTTTTTCATAGGAACAGGTAAATGCTGATTTACATAACCTGTTGGCCCCCATGGCAAGAGTAACAAGTTTTTCAAAACCAAGGATCCATAACGGAAATTAAAGAATTTCCAAGGCGAAAATTTTAAAGCCTTTTTATTAGGAAAATGGCGATAGATTAACTCAACATTATTGTGATAAGTATTCGTAAAAGGTGACCAAGGAACCAAAGCATCATATACAGCTAAAAGCTTGGGTTGTCCATTCTTATAAAAATCCGAAGGCTGACTGTCTCTGATTAAGTACATATCATCATTGAAATAGATATAGTTTTCCGACAAGCCCTCAATCCGATGGAGGTTGAGTTCAATAGCCGCTGAATTATAGGTAGGTAGATACTCTTTAGGGATAAATTCCTTATGAGTGATCAACTTGAGTTTTGGATGCTCCAAATTCAACCATTCCGGTTTTTGGCCATTGGTGACTAAGTAAACACGATTTACCCAAGGAGCATGATTTTCAATCATTCGAAACCAGTAATTAAAAATCCCGTAATCACGATAACGCTGCTCTCCGTCGATTTCTTGGTCCAAATCTGCCACTTGACCAGTCACAGCTTGTTTCTCACGGATAAACTCAGGATCACTTCCGTCGACCCAAAGAACTACGATATCAATTTTTTCTTGTGTCATTTAGTAAATTCTTTCTCGACGACTTCCAAAGCACGCTCAATAACCACGTGCATGTCGTAGTATTTATAGTCTGCTAGACGTCCACAAAAGATGACCTTGTCATTTTCCTCAGCTTCTTCTTGGTACTTAGCAAACATGGCATTGTTTTTGTCATCATTGATAGGGTAGTAGGGCTCATCTCCACGTTTCCAATCAGCTGGGTATTCGCGAGTGATGACCGTCTTTGGTTGGGTTCCATACTCGAAGTGCTTATGCTCGATAATCCGAGTATAAGGAATCTCACGCTCTGTGTAGTTGACTACAGCATTACCCTGATAATTTTCCTCATCCAAGATTTCATGTTCAAAACTCAGGCTACGGTACTCCAACTCCCCATGTTTGTAGTCAAAGTACTGGTCAATCATTCCTGTAAAGACTACTTTTTCAGCTGATGCTTCCAGTTCTTCACGATTGGCAAAGAAATCAACCCCAAGTTCGACTTCTACATCGCCCAGCATGTTTTCAATGATGACGTTGTAACCACCAATTGGAATCCCTTGGTAACGGTCGTTAAAGTAGTTATTATCGAAGGTCAAGCGAACTGGAAGACGTTTAATGATAAATGGTGGAAGGTCTGTTGCAGAACGTCCCCATTGTTTTTCCGTGTATCCTTTGATCAACTTTTCATAGATATCTGGACCAATCAACTTGATAGCTTGTTCTTCCAAGTTTTTAGGCTCAACATCTTTCATGTCAGCTGTTTGCTGGGCAATCTTGTCCTTGACTTCTTGAGGAGTCTTAGTTCCCCACATTGCGTAGAAGGTATTCATGTTAAAAGGAAGATTGTAAAGGCTCCCCTTGTAGTTAGCTACTGGTGAGTTAATATAGTTGTTAAACTCAGCGAACTGGTTAACATAGTCCCAAACTTTTTTGTTGGACGTATGGAAAATGTGGGCACCATACTTGTGAACATTGATCCCCTCAACCTCTTCACAGTAGATATTTCCACCGATGTGATCTCGTTTATCAATGACTTTTACTTTTTTACCACGTTTTGTTGCTTCGTGTGCGAAGATTGCCCCCGACAAACCTGCACCAACGATCAGATAATCGTACATCATAAACTCCTTTTTATAACTTAACTATTCTATTGATATAAGGGATTTTCATTAATATCATAATAATTATAAAACTAATAAGTAATGTAAAAACAGGGAAAAATAAGTACGCCCCCACTATGTTAAACCCTATAAACTTTTGCCATATTTTCATAACATAGGTATGTATTATAAATACTCCCATCGTTTGGATCGATAAAAAGTAGATGATTTTATATTTATTAGAGTCAATAGTTAGCGTTAATAATGTAAGAAATAAGCCTAAGCTAATGACTTTTACCAAAAGATTATCATAAAAATATTCAGCAAAAAGATTATGATAAATAGTTTTTGCCATGAAAAATAATATCATTGGTGAAATCAATAACAAAAGCATGCTAACGACTTTCATCCATCCCTTAAATATATATTTTAAATTATCTATATCGAATTGCGCTACAAAGCCACCTAAAATATAGTAAAAGAACCAAGTCCATAATCTAAACGTTTGAATAACATAAGTTTGCACCGGCATTTGAAGCAAAAAATTTACCAATTCAAAAATCAAACCAATAACGACTAATAAAGATAGAATGTATAGATAACTTCTTTTTGAATGTAAAATTTTTTTCAAAATTGGTAAGCACAAATAAATTAATATCAGTGATCCAAAAAACCAAAATTGGAAGAAATAACCTTTTTGTATTAAAGAAGCTGCAATCTTTTTAACTGGATTAGCTGTAAAATCTCGTTTTAAAAGCCAAATGATAAGGTTCCATGAGCACACTGTTATTAAAATCCATTTTACCTTTTCCAGTATATAAGAGTATTTTATTTCACTTTTCCCCAACAATAAATAACCATTTACCATAAAAAACAAAGGAATTGAATAAGTCCCTAAATAATATAAATAGGATGAATAATCCCATATTCTTGTTTCCTTAAATCCCGGCATTGTAGTATGAAGTAAAACAACTCCAATACAAGCAATAACTTTAATAAAGTCTATGTCAATATTCCGTATTTTCTTCATTTCTAATTTTTTCCTATTATCTGTTTTAATTCTTTCACATCTACCACTTTCAGAGATAGGATAGCGATCAGATAAGTGATCCCACCAAGCACCGCATACACAAGTACATTCAGGGTAGGGGTGAAATGTAGGAATGGTTTTACAAGTAGCAACAGGCCATACATCAGAGCAGATGCGAAAATAATTTTTGTCATAGACCCAATAATCGGAACTTCCTTAAGGTAATGACGGGTATAGTACAATTGAATGAACCATACCAGTGACTCTGTCAGAACTGATACAATAGCTGCGCCAATAAAACCAAAGTGCGGTAAGAAGAGCAGGTTCAACCCGACACTGACGATAGCAGGAATCGTGGTGGACAGCATAAATTCTTTGTTCTTATCATGCGGGATGAGAATTTGAATCCCCATAATATTGGTCCATCCGATGAAGAACATACGAAAGATCATGATAGCGATGGCATAGCGAGCATCTTGGAAATCCTTCCCTAAGAAGAATCTAACAAAGTCATCGTTGACAATCAGCATACCCGCAATAATTGGGAAAATGACCAAATTATAGATCAAAAAGGACATTTGGTGCATTTTATTGACAGCCTTGCGATCTCCTGAAGCCAAGAGATTCGCCACGCGCGGAAGCATCACACTTCCTAAAGATGTCACAAGAGTCAGCAAAATATTGACAAGTTTTAAGGCCTGGTCATAGATCCCCACATCCTTTGTAGAGGCGAGAGCTCCCAACATGGTCCGGTCCAAAGTGACATAGAGGGAAATGGCAATCTGCGGTAAAAAGAGCAGAATGACCGGTTTTAAATGCACCCGTGCATAAGCCAAATCAAAACGTGCTTTCCCAATAAATTCACGGGCGGGCAACCACATACTGAGTTGACCTAACAGCTCAAAAATCGTTAGTAAGAATACATAGAGATAAAGATCATTAGCAGACTTAACAAACAAGAAGATGGAGATGACTCCAACCAGTTTGACCGTGATATTCCGAATCGTAATCTTGCGAAAATCTTCCAACCCCTGAAAGAGCCAGGAGATGTCGAGTCCCTTTGATACTAAGCTAAGACCTAAGATATAGGCCACAGGATTTTGCATGGAAGATAGGGTTACACACAAAAGAACATAGAGGGCAAGGGATAAAATCGTAGCCCCCAACTGGAGGGTATAAATCCCCCAGAAATTCTTTTGGATGTCTTTTCGGTGGCCTGAAATCTCCTTGGTTCCATAATTGGCCACTCCTAGGGTCGCCAAAAGGATGAAGTAGGTGACAATAGAGTTGAAATAGCCATAAGTCCCTAAGTCATTTGAACTAAAAACCCGTGTTACATAAGGAGTGGTGATAATCGGCAAGATAATCACCAGTAACTGGTAGGAGAGATTATAGGCGTAATTTTTTAGCACTTTCATAAGGATGTAACTAGTCTTAATCTTTCTTTTTAACTGGACTTAACTCATTTTATTCAATGTTATTATCTGGATTCATAATAAATAATCGGCTAATAAACAAAATTAATGGAGAGTAGCGGAGAACCAACATCTGAGGATCAAACATTCCATGGATAATCATAATCCCTAAACAGGCTAGTACGATATCTTTTCGAATGGATGTGAAATATTTCATAACTTTAGTAAGAGCAAATAACATGAAGGCACTGACGATTAAACCATCAATAACCAACAACTGCACAAACGAGCTATCTATGAAATTATAATTACTAGTGAAATTTCCAAACATATCAAGAGTTGTAAAGGAAATTGGTTGCCCTAACCAAGATACTCCAAAATTTCGGAAACCATCCACACTAAGACGCAAGCGATTATGCGTAAATTGATCGACTAAGTGAAATAAATTCCCAGATGAATAAAAACAAAAATACAAGATAATCGCTAAAGCTACAATAAAACCGTACTTCGCAAGTGCCTTTGACCAGAAATTTCCCACGATAAACTCTTTTTTAAAGATTTTAATACTCAACAAAGCATAGGTTAGTATCAAAATACTTAAGTAAAATGGACTAGATGTCGAAGTTTGTTTGTACATATAAACCGTAGCCGAGAATAAGGCTAACAATTCAAGGTAAGAAATTCTTTTACCCCGAAACATTAGATAAGTACACAAGGCAAAGAACAGTCTCTGTGATGCAAATGATACATAGTTAAATCCTAGACTAAAACGGTAGCCACCATCTGCATTCATAAACATATTGGCAATAATGCCTTTTTGACTGGCATAAACTGTCAAAGCAAGTACTAGGAAAGTCGCTAAAGAAAACGTTCCTAATAATTTCCTAAAATCAATATCTCTAGCGGAAAAAACAAGAAGCAACACATTTATATCTAACAAGCCATCGCGATTTTTTGCAACTATAAACATTGCAATAAAAAATGCTGTTACTATTAATAATTGTTGCCAATGAAATCTAAAGTAATATAGCGTTTTCGGAAAGTTCATCAACTCCTTTATCAACAGCATAATAATTGTAAAGTAAAGGAGTAAACGATAAAGCGATAGAAAACCATCTAATCGAACAAAATAAGTGGTTGTGACTAACGAAGCGACAACAACCCATATAAACAAGGTAAATAAATAAATTTTTTCTGAGATAAAACGATTGTTCATCACAACAGTCATCCAAACCTTTCAATCATGATCATATAGTCTTATTACTGGTATCTATAAAAACCTTTCACAACTAAATAGCGAATTTCCCTATTTTATCAAGGTTTGCAGTTTTTTTAAAAAAATTACTGTCAGATACATTCTGAAATGTAATAACCGTCTAACTAGAGGGTGGAGTGGAGAAGTAGCTTTTTTTAACAAGGCAATCATCTCTTGATTTCTACACAAGACCTCAACATAGTGTCGTTTTTTAGAAAGAGACATCTTTTGCTTTGATATGTTCTGAATATTACTCATCAGGATACGCGCCTTTATTTGATCTATAAAGTGTTCATCATGGATATTCCAGTTTGTCATCAACTGATCAACTTTTCCTAGTTCTTCCAATTGATAGTTCATCCTATTAGGATTATACTGTCCCATCGCAGAATCTATTCTTCCTGAAATATAGACATAATAACAAGATTTCACCAAGAGAACTGCATTGACATGCTGATAAACATTCAAATTGAAACGAACATCTTCTCCCAATTCATAGGATCCAAAAACAATTTGATGTTCCTCCAGAAATTCTTTACGGTAAATTTTATTCCAAACAGTATACATCATGTCTGTTAACCATAATTCTTGAAAAAGCGCAATAAAATCACTCTTATCTTTTTTTCCTTCAGTAGGAAGTATTTTTGCAGATCGATCTATTTCTGATAAGTTCTTTTCAATCGAATTATAGTAACTAAACACCAATAAGTCTAATTGTGAATCTAATTGACTTTCCACATCTGAAAATAGATTTCCCACAAGATAGTCATCCGCATCCACAAAACAAATGAACTCGCCTTTCGCTTTGGATAAGCCAAAATTACGGGCTGAACCGACCCCCTTATTTGGAATATGATAGGCTATAATATTTGAAAACTGAGCCGCATAATCCTCACAGATTTGACCACTTTGATCTTTGGAGCCATTATCAATCAACAAAATTTCCAAATCCACATAATTTTGAGCAAGTAGACTATCGATACAACGAGACAGATAATTCTCTACATTGTATACCGGTATAATGACTGAATACTTCAACAGGGTCCCCCCTAAATTTTTCTCACTTCATCCCTTGTATAGCGAAAGCCAGCTTCAATAAATGCAAACGATACAACAAATATTTGATTCTATTTGGAATAGATTTCACTTCACTACACGTCATTTTATTTTTTTCTAATTCCTGTTGCACTTCACTTGTAATCTCACCATAATTTTTATCTAATTTGGATTTATACAAACTGGCAAGTATGTGCGTCAAACCATTTACATAATAAAGCTGTGAGATGTGTAACTCCTCTTGGTTCAATTGAGAACGAACAAAATCAGAATAAAAAACTTCTTTGTAGAACCCAAACATATCTCTAAACTTCTTCTCATTCCAAGACTGTGTAATGGAATCCGGGTTATCGATTAAGTAGTGATAGTACTTCTGATTTGTCGCATAAACCTTCTTAGCAGCAAGAACGAGTTTGTAATTGGTACCAAGGTCCTCATAATACTTGCCAACTGGAAACTGGATAGTATTCTTAGTGAACAATGCTTTTCGATATATCTTATCAGTGGTAAAACCAGTAATAAAGCCATAAGAAAACATATCTATAAGAGCTTCTTTTCCAGTTAATCGTTTAGTCCGTTTTGAATCGGATTTTATAATATCATGTTCACTCTTTACAAATTCTTGATTGAAGGAAATAATATCATACTGATCTGATTCAATAACCTCAGCTAAATCACTAAATGTATTCGGTTCAATCCAATCATCTGAATCTAGGAAATAAACATATTCTCCCTCAGCATTAGAAATACCTGTGTTACGAGCTTCAGAGACCCCTCCATTTTCTTTATGAATAACTGAGATAAAGTCATAAGCTTTAACATAATCATCACAGATTTGAGGAGAACTATCTGTACTTCCGTCATCTACAAGCACAATATCATAATTATGCCACCCTTGGACAAGTACGCTTTCTATACAACGTTTTAAATACTTTTCGACATTATAAACTGGAATTACAACAGTTAAAAGTAGTTTCATAGATTCTTCACCTAAATTTTTATTTTATGTTAAATCTTCCCCATCCTTATTCAATCAGGTAACAGCATTAAAATAGCGGTGGTAAGTTTTCAAACCAATCCCAACATGTCCTTGCTTCTCTGCTAATTTGAAATGAACTAAGGAAGGTAGATCACTATCATTCTTCGAAGAGAAGATGACCTTACCCTTATATGGAAGCTCTTCAAACTCTTTCATCAACTCGTAAGTACAAGCATCATTGTCGTTGAACTTAAAATACAAATTATCCCAATGAATGCGTGCCAAACGGCGTTGCCATTTCTAAGTAGCTTCTTCTTCATCTGCATAGTGCAAGAAATGAAGCTCGATATCGTCAAGGAGTGCTATTGGATAAGCATTATCAAATTTTTCAATGTACTTTGATTCCTTAACAAATTTCAACGAGATATTTCCGCTCAAATAGTATTTCAAATTCTTAAGCATCTTGATATAATCAGGAGAAAAAACAAACATCCCGATAAAGGGTGTTTGGTAGGGCAAACCTAATTCTTGGTATACTTTTCCAGCCCAACAATTATCACAAATAATGGTGAACTGTTTGTTTTTTAATCTTCTCCTAGAAATAAAATTAATGATAGGATAAACAATTGGTTTTAATTTATTCTTTATTGTTTCTTTATTCATTTTTATAACTCTTATATAATTCTGAGAAATTACGGATATAAGATTCCAAAGAAAACGATTCTCCTTGTCTTCTTACTGATGCTTGGCCAAATTGGAGCCGTTTTTCTGGATCAGAAACCAACTCCAAAATCGCATCCGATAGTTCTTGTGATTGTCCTGGGCTTGCCAGTAAGCCATTGGTTCCTTCAGCAACCATTTCACAAACACCACCATGACGGTATCCGACTACTGGCTTACCACAAGCCATAGCCTCTAGTACCACTGTTGGTAGTGGATCGGGATTGGTGCTTGGTAAGACAAAGATATCAAACATATTATAAAGCTCAGTCGTATGCTCATAATAATCAATTCGTTTGATTTGTGAGGCTACACTTGATTTGGAAATCTTAGACTCTAATTCTTCAACTCGCCACTCTTCACCAGCAAAGGCACTCCCCGCTAGAAAAGCTACGGAATTCGGATTATGCTCCAAAATCGGTGTCACAGCTTCTAGAAAATCTCCTTGCCCCTTCCACGCGTTGACACGTCCAACCATACCAATGACGAGAGCATCCTCTGGGATACCAAATTTTTCACGCACTGCGCTTACCTGCATCGGATGATAGATCGCATTGTCCACTCCGTTATAGATAACCTGAACCTGACCCTCTTTGATAAAGGGAGACTGTTTGACATGACTGGCCACAGCTTGAGAGACTGTTACAATCTTATCTGCATAACGCCCCATCAAGAAGTTGATAAAATCTGAAATAGCCTTGGGCTTAACAATAATCTCATGAACGTGCCAGATCAAGGGAAGTTTCACCTTTCTTTTGAGATAGATTCCTTCCAAGACAGCTGTTGTATTGTTATGTACAAGATCTATTCCATTTTCACGCACATATTGGGCAATTTTTTGGGAGTAACGACGATAAGATTTCAGATATTCCAAAATCCCTTTAGGATTAAAGTATTTTCTACGTAAAATCGGATAATCCAACACGCTAACCTGAGCGCCAACTTGGCGTAAGGCTTCGACTAAAACACCGTCATTAGGCAGGATAACATGAGCTTCAAATTCTTGGGGATTTAATCCTTTGATTAATTCCAGTAAAACCTTGTCTGCTCCATACATTTCTGCACCAGCATGTAAATATAAAATCCGTTTCATTCTTTACCCTTTAAACACTTCCTCATAATCCGACACAATCTTTTCCCACGTAAACGCATCCGCAATTCGTTGGCTAGATTTTTTGTCTAATTCCGAAATAGCACCTTCATCAAATCGTTCCACTTCCTCGATTACACGCGCCAGCTCATCTTTTTTCCAATAAATGGCTCCGTCTTCACCAACTTCACGGTTAAAGCCAACATCTAGCAATAAATTAAGTTTTGTTGAAGCAAGAGCTTCTAAAAGCGATGGGTTTGTCCCACCAACTTCATGGCCATGGAAATAAGCAAAAGCATTCTCTCGTATGTACTTGAGCAATTCTTGATCATATACAGTCCCAACAAATTTGACTCTTGGGTCTTTGTCGAAACCTGTATCCTTGAGCAACTGATCGTAAAACTTATTTTGTTCCACATTTGTAATGAGAACAAAGTCTTTTTTAGAATTAGACTTCATAAATTCACGAATCATGGTTTCATAGTTGTTTTCGGGAACGAATCGTCCCACAACTAGATAATATTCGTTTTCAGCAACGCCTTTTTCCCGATACCAATTACGAACTTTTTCGTCTTCAGATTTTAATACAGACTTACTTGTATCTGTCCCGTAGGCGATGTAAGTCGTCTTTGGTTGATACTGTTTATAGTCTTCTTGGATATATTTTTCGATATTTTTACTATCGCAAACTAATAAGTCAGCATGTTTGACCATGAGTTGCTCTGAGTATCTCCAATACTTACGGACAGGTAAACTCCATTTTGCACGGAGCCACTCATGCCCATCAGGATTGACAAATAAACTGCCTCCGATGGCTTTGATTTTCTTCTTAAGCCCAGCAATAAAAGGTCCAATACGACAAGCTAAAATATAGAAAATAGGAGCTTCATCCTTATTTGCTTTAGCGATTTCAATCGCTCTATTTACAGCAGCAATATCATAGGCAATGGCTCTGGCTGGCCCAATATTAGGCACATCAATATTGAAACAAATTGCCCCATTATGCTCAAATTGGTCATCCGTGATTCCAGACTTAGCCGAATTTTCGCGCATACAGGCTACATAGTACTGTATATTCCTATCTTGCTGATATTCTGTTAATTTCTCAACAAAGGTTTCAAAGCCTCCATACTTGGCAGGGATTCCTTTTGAGCCTATGATATAAACGGACTTCTTCATCTTTCTCCTATCAAGGAAGCGAAGTCTCACTTACTTCGCTCCATCTTTCATTAATACAACTTTAACAGTCTTTAGTAAAATTTTAATATCCGACCAGATGGTCCAATCATCAATATAGGACACATCTAGTTTTACAACATCATCAAAATTCCTGATTTCACTGCGGCCGCTAACTTGCCAGAGGCCTGTGATACCTGGTTTGAAACTCAAACGTTTTTTCTGTTCAGGCGTGTATTTCTCATATTCATCCACAGTTGGTGGACGCGTACCGACCAGACTCATATCGCCTTTTAGGACATTCCAAAACTGAGGCAGCTCATCCAGACTTGTCTTGCGGATAAAGTGTCCAATTGGTGTGATACGAGGGTCATTATCGACCTTAAACATACCATCTGACATCGTATTTTGCGCCATCAACTCTTTTTTACGCTCTTCCGCATCCACAGCCATAGAGCGGAATTTATAAAATTTAAAGATACGACCATTTTTCCCAACTCGATCTTGAGAGAAGATAGCTGGACCACCATCTTTTTTGATTTGAGGCACTAGGAAAATAGCAGCTATCCCACATATCAATAAGCCAAAGAGGGCACCAACAATATCCAGAAGTCGTTTCAAAAGGACATGATAATAACTATAGAAGCGAGTTGAGAACGTCACGATATTAAAACCAGCTACATTGCGAATGCGCTTTTCTCCATTGGTTGGAAAATCTAGAGCATTAATGTTAACATTGACGTCAATGCCCATATGCTCAAACTGAGAAATCAAATCTTCTAAGCGATAGAGGTCACTAGGTAGGTTGATAAACACTTCATCCACTACTGACCGGGTCGCGTACTCAATCATATCTTTTTCCAGCACCACATCAAAAGCAGAGCTTGTAAAAGAAGGATCATCCACTACTGTTACTGCCACTATCTGACCAGCAAAGTCTTGTGCTTTTTCAATTTGAGCAAAAAATTTTCCTACCCTAGAGCTTGTAGTAATGACAAAAACTTTCGTACTGTTTTTTGACCGAGCATGAATAGAAGAATAGTAGTTTTTAAACAAAATATTGGCCGCGTAAACTAGTAGACCATTTAGTAAGATAAAATAAATCAGCCCCCGGCGAGAGATAGAAAAGTGTTCCTCCATGATAAAGGAAGCAAAAGTGACAAAGAGGGCATAGAAGACACTGTATTTTAAAGTTTGGATAAACTCTACAAAGTAACCTCTGCGGAAAAAGTGATGAAAATAATTACTGATGTAAAAAGCAAGGATGTGAAGCAAAGAGAGGATAAAGACACTTGTCCTTGTCAAGTCAGAATTAGAAATAAGGCTCACTAAAACCGCTGCCAGCATAGACACCAGCAGTTCCAATACAGCTACTCCTAACTCTTGAATTTCCCTTTGCTTTCTAAACATACATTACTTCTCGCTTTTCTTTTCTTCTCTCAAACGATCTCCATAGTTTCCGTAGGAACCATAGAAACCGTATTTATCTGCTTCGACATTATATTTATTTAAGATTACACCAAGGAAAGGAGTAGAGGACTGCTCCAGCTGGGTCTTAGACTTTTGAACCATTTTCCGTTTCACTACATTACTAGCAACGACTAACATGCTTGCATCACAAAACTTGGAAATAAGAGTCGCATCTATGACCATACCGATAGGAGGAGTATCCACAATAATATAATCATAATGGCGACGGAGAACATCCATCATTACCTCAAACTTTTCGCTCTGCACAAGTGCCGTTGGATTTGGTGAGGCTTGCCCTGAAGTGATAACAAAGAGATTTTCCTCATCCGTTTCACACAAGCCTTGCGATAAGTCTGTAGTCCCAGACAAGTACTCTGTTAGGCCTGTGATTTTCTCACTACTCCTAAAAACACCACCAAGCATCTTAGAATTTCGAATATCCGCATCAATCAAAAGAGTCTTGTAACCCGCATTAGCAAAGGTCAGGGCCAGATTGGTTGATGTTGTCGTCTTTCCCTCTCCCGGGAAGGTAGAACTCACAGCAATAACCTTGATGTTCTCGCCACTAAGTTGGATATTGGTTCGAAGAGCATTGTAATACTCCTCTACCCTCGAAATAGAAAGTTTTTTCTTTTTTGCTAACTCTAATATTGGCATTGTATCTCCTAACCTACCTTACTCATATCTGGGATGACACCAAGCAAAGTCATTCTCAAAGTTTCTTCAATATCTTCTGGCTTCTTGACACGGTCATCAAGGATCTCAACAATCACTACTACAATGACCATCAAGACACCACCCGCAAGCACTCCAATGATGGTATTGCGACGGATGTTCGGAGAAGACGGTGTTTTGGGTGTTTCTGCTTCTTCTAGCGTTGTAACGTCGGATACCTTGGTAACAGCGATGATTTTCTCAGCAGCGACTTCACGTAAGGTATTGGCGATACGGCTAGCTTCTGCCGGATCCGCATGCGTAACCGTAATAGACACAATCCGAGTATCTGTCGGTACGGTCACAGTTACCTTAGATGCCAAGTCAGATGGCGAACCTGACAGTTTCAACTCTGAAATGACGGAGGCCAAGACATCCTGAGACAGGATAATTTCCTTGTAGTCCTTTACCAGATAAGAACCGGCCTGCAAGTCTTGGTTTGTCAATGTAGGATTTTCGCCCTGCTGACGATTGACAACGTAGATACGCGTCGTACTCTTATAAGTAGGTTTGGCAATAAAAACGCTATAACCTAGAACTAAAATCCCCGTCAATAAGGCCGTTAAGATAATTAAAAATTTCCGTTTCCAAAGTATCTTTAACAAAGACAACACATCGATTTCGATTATTTGATTTTCTTGATTCATGTATTTACTTTCTCCAGAGTTTGATTGATTAAATAAACTCGTTACTTAATAAGATTTCTTGGTTGGTTTTAAAGAGTTCTTCCGCACGCGCAGCTCCATATTTTTTCGCGACAATCTGATAGGCCTTTTGCATATAAGGCGGCCTGTCATCGAGATTGTGCATATCGCTGGCAACGAAATGAACCAAGTCCCGTTCCAGAAAGAACTGAACACGCTTTTTCATAAATTTGTAACGATCACCAAAGAGCTTAGGCTTCAAAATATTTGAACTATTGACCTGCATGTAGCAGCCCATATTGATCAATTCGCTGACCCTGTCTTCATCATTTTCCAGACAGTGATAGCGCTCAATATGTGCCACTACCGGAGTCATACCTAGGCGAATGACATTACCCAAGGCGGAATGAATATCTTTGTAGGGTGTATTCATACTAAACTCGATCAAGACATACTTGGTGCCACCTAGACTGGGAAATGTCCCTTCCTCTAGCTTTTTCAAAATATCACTAGTATAGTAAATCTCCGCTCCATATAGCACGGTCAAGTCGTCAGCAACTTGCTTGGCCAAGTCCTGCACTTGCTTGAAGTTTGCTGCAATCTTTTCTTCAGGCGTTTCAAACATGCCCTTTCGGCGATGAGAAGTAGAAATAATGGTACGAACGCCCTGACGATAGCTTTCTTCGAGCAGACGTCGGCTATCCTCTAGTGTCTTAGGGCCGTCATCCACATCAAAAATGATATGCGAGTGAATATCAATCATGCTTTATTTCCCTTCCATTACTTCTTGGATCGCTGCTTTGGCCGCTGCCAAACTATTTTGATCAATTTCCATCATGTAGAGATTGGCTTCTGGCATCGCATGGGAAGGCAGACCTGTATTTCCAGTTCCGGTCAAGGCCTGAGAAGTCACGTTATAACTTCCGCCTGACTCCAGTTGAGTATTGATCAGATTCATCATCGTCTCCAAACTCATATCGGTCTGGACAGAATCCTGTAGCCCTGAAAGAATGGCATTGTAATTCTTCAGCGCATCTGTCGAGGTCAACTTTTTAATGACTGCTGCAATGACCTTTTCTTGGTTCTTACCACGATCATTATCTCCACCATTTAGAGAATAACGCTCACGGACGAAGCCTAGAGCTTGGTCAGAGTTAAGATGGACCTTACCTACAGGGAAATGGTAATTACCGTGCAGACTAGTAAACTCTTGGTCGTTCTCAATATCAATCCCACCCAGCAAGTCAATCAACTTGAGGAAGGAAGTGAAATTCAGACGCACATAATAATTCAAATCAATACCGTAGAGATTTTCCAAGGTGTGAACTGAAGCGTCCACGCCATAAATACCCGCATGAGTCAGCTTATCCGGCTGATTAAGGCCACCATCTGCAATCGGAACATAGGCATCCCGTGGTGTCGTTGTCAGCAAGACTTTCTTGGTCTTACGATTGACTGTCATGATAATGTTGACATCTGAACGTGACACAGAAGAAATTGGCCCATAAGTGTCAATACCACTGACATAGATATTGAAGACCTCTGCATTCGGATCTTGCTTGCCAATAGCTGTATCAATCTTCTTGCTTATCTTGTAAGTATAGATTTTTTTAATCTTAGAAGCATAGTCGGGGTCTTCTCCACGAATGGTATCTTCAAAAACACTATTCAAGAGCATAGCCTTGGCTTCACCAGAAGTCAACGACTTATAGGCAGCGAGATAAGAAGATGCTGTATCTACTGTCAGCTCATGCCCTTGTGTCTGACTGATATTTTTCATCAGCGCTTGGATATTGTCTTGGTCATTGCCTGACGGTGCTAAGACATTTGTCAACTGCTTGAGGTCCTTAACATCACTATCTGCCGGCACCACGATACTCATCTCATACTCAGAGTAGTTGGACGTAGAGTTGACACCTGTTGACAAGTCGACCAAGCCTTTTACAGCATACATAGACACTGACCCCACAAGCAGGGCTACTATTAAGATAGCACTAGTGGTCTTGCCTGCCTTCCCCTTGAAAATGAGGAATCCTGATAGAACCGCCACTGATAGGATAAGAGCTGTCACTAAGATATTCACATAGCGAAAAGCTAGAAAATGATAGCGGAAAATTGTGAAAATCAAGAAGGCCGCTAACAAAGTATAAACACCCAAGAGGGTGCTATTAACTATTTTTAATTGATTGTTTTTCTTTTTAGACTTTTTTGCTCTCTGATACATTTACCTTACTACTTTCTGTGCGAAATTACTCTAGTCTATTATAGCATAAAAATATGATTTTTTTAAGAATTTCTTAAGAATATTACATAATTGTAAAAAAATCCTATTCTTTTGTCAACGACTTCAATTTTGAAATCGAATTCAAGCTAAAATACAGAAAAAATAAAGCGATACCAAGGCATTGGCATCACCTTATTCTGTAAGTTAGAGCTCCGCTCATGAAATTCAGAGAGCTACTGGCATATAGTAAGGACATTTAAAAAATTATGGACAAAATTGAACCAAACGTCCTGTTTTCATACTGAAAATTTTGCTCTGATCTTGACGATTACAGCAAGCTATCTCGGTCCACTTGCTCATAGGCTTGCAAACCATCATTGAGCTTGTCCCAGATAACTACCTGTCCTGACTGAAGGGACTTCTGCACATCGATGATCCGCTGATTGGAAGAACCGCGAAACTGCAACATGAGATTCTTCTTGGTAATATCAAAACGACCGTCCACTAGAATATCAATCAGGCTCAGCAGCTCCAGCTTATCCTCCGTTTCCAACATCATCTCCTCCCAAGTATAGCCCGTCCAGGACCAAATATCCTTGTCTGGAAGCTCTCTCCGAATCCGCTTGACCAAGGGCAGGAGAATGCCTGTATTGAGAAATGGCTCGCCGCCTAGGAGGGTCAGCCCCTGCACATAGGGTTCCGCCAAGTCTTTCATAATCTGCTCCTCCAACTCTTGGGTATAAGGAATGCCGGCGTTGAAAGACCAAGTTGCTGCATTATAGCAGCCCTCACAGTGGAACATACAGCCACTGACATAGAGGGAGTTACGGACACCTTCGCCATCCACAAAGTTAAAGGCCTTATAGTCAATGATTCGCCCCTTACTCAGCTCCTCACTTTTCCATTCTTGAGGTTTGGGATTGTTCATCTTCATCCTCCAAATCAATCCAATAACGCTGACTTCTGTCGATTGTATTTTCGTAAACACCGCCAGCAGAGAGAATGGTACGGCGGCTGGCTTCGTTGTCTTCATCGCAGGTAATCAGCACTCGTTCCAGTCCTTGCTTTCGAGCTTCTGCTAACCCTAGCTTTAGCTGTAACTTGGCCAAGCCCTTTCTGCGTTGACTGGGCCGGATAGAATAGCCTATATGCCCACCCTCCACAAATAATTTGTCATTCAAGGACAAGCGCAGAGCTAAAAAGCCCAGAGGCAAGCCGGTCTCATCAAAGGATAAAAATTGGACGGCAGGAACCCAACCTGCTGGCAAGTTTGCCACATCTTCCTTCCGTTCTACAATTTTCAGCCAATCCTCATAATCCTTTGCTCGTTTCCAAGTAGAGCCCATGCCACCATGCATATAGGATTTTGCAGCATCGAACTCAGCAATCATCTCTAAAATAGCATCTTTATCTTCCAAAGTTGGTCGTCGTAATTCCATAAACCCTCCTCAATCTATATCAATCCAGTAACGCTCCTTACCAGCTCGAATATCCTCTAAAGCCCCGCCATTAGCCAGAATCACTGCCCGACTGGCAGCATTGTCACAATCACAAGTCACTAAAGCACGTTTGATATTTTTACTTTTAGCTACTTGCAAGCCTTGTCGCAGCTGCTCTTTGGCCAATCCTTTCCCACGCGCAGAGGGACGGATGCTATAACCGATATGCCCGCCTTCTTGGAGCAAATGGTCATTGAGCCGCAAGCGCAGATTGAGAAAGCCCATTGCCTGACCATCCACAGCAAAAGCGACCAGTTGAATATAAGGCACAAACCCTTCTGGCAAGCCTAGACCTGCCTCAGCTAGCCGAATGGTCTCCAGCCAGTCCTCATAGACAAAATCCGCTCCGCCAAAGAAGCCATCCTGTCGGCTACCAGCCGCTTCAAAGTCAGCCAGCATCTCTAAAATCTTTTCCTTGTCTTCTAGTTCTGGTCGTCTCAGCTCCATAGATCCTCCTGATACGAAGAGAGTGAGACCGCCTTGCGCCCCACTCTGACTTCTATTATTTCTTGTTCTTTTCTAAAAATTGCTGACGCAGTTTGGCCAATCGCTCTTTTTTGCCATTGCCTCCCCGCGAATGTTTTTCATGGAAACGCTGCACCTGAGCCTTTCCTTTGTCGTCCAATTGATACTTTCCCATCTTAATCTCCCTCATACTTAATAGTCGAGCCATTCATGTGCTTGACCCGAGCTGATATTTCCTTGTGTCGGCCGTTGACCATTGGACGAGCTTGCGGATTTCCTAAGTAACCGCAGGTCCGCTTGACCACATCGACCGTCTTGGGATCGCTGTTGCCGCAGTTTGGACAGGTGAAGCCCCGCTCGGTCGGCGTGAAATCTCCCTCAAAGTTACACTTGTAACAACGGTCAATCGGCGTATTAGTTCCCAGATAGCCAACCCGATCATAGGCATAGTCCCAGACAGCTTCCAAAGCCTTGGGGTTTTGCTGCAGCACAGGATATTCACAATAATGGATAAAGCCGCCTGAGGCTCCCACTTCAGGATAAATCTTTTCAAAGTCCAGCTTTTCAAAAGGCGTTGGATTCTTACGCACATCGTAGTGGAAGGAGTTAGTATAGTACTCCTTGTCAGTAATATCTGGAACGATGCCAAACTTCTCTGTATCCAAACGGCAGAAGCGGTCAGTCAGGCTTTCAGATGGCGTCGAGTAAACAGAGAAATGATAGTCATACTGCTCGGACCATTCTTCCACCCGACGCTTCATATCTTTGACAATAGCAACTGTAAAGTCCTTGGCTTCTGGATTGGTCTCCCAATTAACGCCGTAAAAGACTGCTGCCACTTCATAGAGCCCGATATAGCCCAGGGAAACCGTTGCACGACGGTGAGTAAAGAGCTGGTCTACCTGATCATACTTGCCCAAGCGTTGGCCAAAAGCTCCATACTGATAGAGAATCGGTGCATTGGCTGGACTGGCTTCCTTGGTCCGCTCCACTCGGTAGACCAAAGCATCTTCAGCGATATTCATCCGCTCGTTAAAAAGTTCCCAGAATTTATCCAAATCCCCCTCGGATTCAAGCGCAATCCGCGGCAGATTGACAGTAACGACACCAAGATTCATACGGCCGGAGTTGACTTCCTGACCATTTTCATCCTTCCAGCCTTGTAGGAACGAACGGCAGCCCATCGGTACCTTGAACGATCCAGTTAAGTCGATAATCTTGTCATAGGAAAGCACATCTGGATACATGCGCTTGGTGGCACACTCCAGAGCCAATTCTTTAATGTCATAGTTAGGCGTTCCCGGCTCGAGATTGAGCCCACGCTTAAGGGTGAAAATCAGCTTAGGGAAAATCGCTGTGCGGTGCTCACTTCCCAACCCCTTGATACGGATATTGAGAATAGCCTTCTGAATCTCCCGCTCAAAACGGTTGGTCCCCAGACCAAAGCCCAGCGAAGTAAAAGGAGTCTGACCGTTAGAGGTAAAGAGAGTATTAATCTCATACTCTAGCGACTGCATGGCATCGTAGATATCCTTCTTGGTCTTCGCCCAAGCGTATTCTTCCTGCTTATCCGGCAAAACCCATTGCTCTGCATCTTTGAGGTGCTTTTGATAATTAAGCTCAGCGTAGGGCGCCAAGACCTCATCAATTCGATCGGCTGAGCAACCGCCGTACTGGCTGGAAGCTACATTGGCAATGATTTGCGAGATTTGAGCTGTCGCAGTCTGAATAGACTTGGGACTCTCTACTTCTGCATTGCCAATCTTGAAGCCATTTTTCAGCATGCCGTCAAAGTCAATCAGACAGCAGTTCGTCATCGGCGTATAAGGGCTGTAGTCCAAATCATGGTAGTGGATGTCCCCCTTCTGGTGGGCATTGGCCACATGAGGCGGCAGCATCTTAAGTCCAATGGACTTGCCGACAATCCCTGCGGTCAAATCCCGTTGGGTATTGAAAACATCGCTGTCTTTATTAGCATTCTCATTAACCACCGTACGATCTTTGTTGAGAAGCTTGTCAATAGTAAAGTTGATGTCAGTCGCTTTTGAGCGCTCAAAATCCCGTTGAGTGCGGTAAGTGATGTAGTTCTCTGCAATGGCATATTCCTTGGCATTTAAAAGCTCATGCTCAACGATGTTCTGAATCTCATAGATTTTGACATACTTAGCGAAGCGACTGCTGATTTCTGCCACAACACGGTCTGTGATGGTTTCGAGCTTAGCTTCCAGCATAGGCGTCATGGGACCAAGATCCTGAGCCGCTCGTACCATAGCCTTATAGATCTTAGTCACATCAAAAGCTACTCTCCGGCCGTCTCGCTTCTCAACGTAGATGGTAGGCGCTGTATCAAATTTTGCTTCTCTTAAAATCATCACAAACACTTCCTCTTCTCAATTAATCATCTACCAAACATTATATCACTCCAAAATAAAAAATCAATATGTTGTGGTGAAATTGTTATTTTTTTATTTTAAACACAACATATTGATTTAATTACTTGATTTGATAAAGCTTGAAGTGATTGAGTTTTAGGTTTACTTCTTCATAATCTTGAGAAATTTTCTTTTTCACGTCCGAAAAGAGTTTCACATCTTTATTAACTAAAATAAACTTTGGACTTGCCTCGTTTAAAGCATTACGCAAGAAAATGCGATTTTCCTCCGTTCCTGTATAAAGCGACGGACTCAATAGAGAAACAGCTGATAAACGCTGCGCTTTTTTATAGAGGCTAGCTGTATTGTCCCAAGCATAAATGCTATCCTTGCTAGTGCTGTTTTCACGAATATGTTGGGCAACCAGATTTCTCTCTGCTGAAACTCCATTGGATAGAATATACTCATTTACAAATGGATAAGCTACGAGATAAAGCATCGCAAGCAAAGGCAGAAAGAGTTGCTTGCCCAAGTAACGATTCCAGCTAGAAGCCTGGGTAGGCTTACGGTGGCGTCTTTCATGTCCATCCCTGTCTCCACCTGTATCTAGCCACAAGGCTAATAATAGTAGGGCAAAAGGCAGGGTTGTCAACAATTGATAAGCACCCTTCTCTGGCAAGCCTAGAACTCCAACAAAGCTGATAGGAAGACCTAGTAGCCCAATAAAGCGCATGCCACGCGCGGCAGTTGGTTCTTCTTTGAAAGCAAAAGCCGTCATCAACGCTGTCGCAAAACCTAATACTAGGAAAAGTAAGCCATAATAGAGCAAATGATCGAATATATAGCTGCTATTGAGACGAAAAGCCTCTAGAACATAAGTAGCTTGACTAATCGCTACACCAAAAGAACCATTCAAAACTGTATAGTAGCCCAGTGGATAAAAGACTAGAGAAAAACCTAATAGACCTGCTAACAACTGATAAAAACCACGCGCTTTTCGCTTGTCAGCGATATTGTACAAGAGCAAGAACAGCGTCGTCAATGAGTAAAAAAGCAGACTAAAAGCTGGCTCGATTAGAAAAGCCAAGGCTCCAACCATCCCAAAACGAATAAAAGACTCATCGCGGACACGCCCTTGTAAGTACTTCACGAGATGGTACAAACTCCGAAAGATAAATGGGAAAGCAAAAATAATAGAATAGGTTCCGCCAAATCCCAGTGTCAGCACAAACAAATAGAACAGAATTGTAATCTGGCGAGCTAGACCACTTCTAACCGTTATTTGTGAAATTGTCTGGAAGAGATATACTCCTGCCAAGGTCAAAGCCACTACTTGGAAAAGTAAAAACAATAGCTGACCCAAAAATAAATTCCCCAACCAGCTTACCAAGTAGTAGAGAAGACCGCTAGTTCCATAAATATTTGCATAGGCAACTTCTCCCTGAGTCAAGGCCCAGCCAGCATATAGATTTTGCGATTGCAAATTGGTGGCTAAGTTGGTTAGTAGAGGATTGATGACACTGGTCAAACTGACCAAGATACTCCAAAAAAATAGTTGTAAAGAAGGAACTGGCTCGATTATTTTCTCTAGCCGCCGTCTCTCACTCGTATTTTGCCAGGTTTCTGCGGACATAGATACTAAAATTTCCACGTTTTCCTGTTGATTTCTATCGTTCATAAAAGTTCTCCTTGATTTCCATACTCTATAGTATATCAAAAAGCACTCTTTCTGTCAGCCTTATCTTGGCCCCCTTTCTCCTCCTGTCTCTTCTTTGCCAAGCGCTCCAAATCGCGGAATCTTAGGTAAACTAGCCGCTCTTCTGGACAAGAAAGCCGATAAATTATTTTTGCTATTTCCATCTATAATCCTCCTTTGATTCTCTGCCCCCTACTTACTATTCGTAAAATAAAGGCAGTAATCACAAGAAAGCAGGATTTGTAGCTAATCTCTCAGCAAAAGACAGAAAAAAGGGGCTGGGACAAAAGTCCTAGCCTCTCAATTGTCTTTGGATTGTCGAGCAAGACGCAGTGGTTGAGTGGGCCCTACTGCGCTGATTTCATCAGCTTTTACAGCCCTACTCAACTGTGCGGAGATGGGACGACGAAATCGAATTCTAACGAATTACCGATTTCTGTCCCACTCTCTTTAAAGTAGCGGAGCAAATAATTGCATGATTTCCTTCAGTAAACGCTGGTACCAGCTATTCTGAAGGGTTTCAAGAGAAATTTCTTTGGAAACATCAAACAAATCTTCAAAATCCTGCTTAATGTTCGCAATCGTTTCTGTCTGATACATAAGAACAGCATTTTCATAATGGTGCACCAGACTACGGTAGTCAAAATTAATAGTTCCGACCACGGCTAACTCATCATCCGAAATAACGTTCTTACTGTGGATAAAACCAGGAGTGTACTCATAAATCTTAACACCAGCCTCCAGCAAGTCTGGATAAGCACCACGAGTGACTATCTGAATCAGCTTTTTATCAGGAATAAATGGCGTCACAATGCGAACATCCACTCCTCTCATGGCTGCATTTTTGATATCCTCTGTCAAATCATAGTCAATAATCAAATAAGGGGTCGTGATATAGACATAATCGATGGCTTGATTGATGATATTCTGATAGACAGCCTTGCCCACCTGTTCCTTGTAAATTGGCTTAGGCCCGCTCCCGTAAGGGATGTAAAGCCCCTTGCCTTCCACTCGCCGGCTATCAAAATGGTAACGGTCAAAATCCGTAATTTCCCCGCGATTGATGTACCAATTCATCAAGAAAAGACGTGTCAAAGCCTTCACTGCTCGACCTTCCAAACGGACACCGCCATCTTTCCAATGCCCGAAGCGCACGATATGGTTGATATACTCGTCTGCCAGATTGATTCCGCCTGTATAGCCGACTTGCCCATCCACCACCAAAATCTTGCGGTGATCACGATTATTATAGGCTACCGTCATCCGCGGAATCACCTTATTAAACTTATGGGCATCAATTCCCATCTTGCGCAGTCTTTTCGTGTAATCTCCCGAGAGGGTCGCCATACAGCCAATGTCATCGTAGAGCAGCTTGACTTCAACTCCCTGCTGGACTTTATCTACCAAAATCTCAAGGATACGATTCCACATCAGACCTGGATCAATGATATAAAATTCAAGAAAAATGAATTTCTTGGCTGAGCGCAAATCATCCAGCATGGCCTCAAACATCTCTTCGCCAAGGGGGAAATACTGAGAAGCCGTGCCATCGTAGACATCAGCATTGTGATCCATACTCAGCAAAGACTTGACAATGCCAAAGGCTGATTTATTTTCCTGCTTGAGTTCGACTCGCAGGTCATAGCTGTTGTCCTCTCGAAACTTCATTGAGTCCATTTTTTCCAACTGCTGGATTTCTTTTTTGGAAAGGCGCCGCTCTCCAATCATCAGATAGAGCAAGAATCCAAAAACGGGCACAACTGCAAATAAAATCCAAGTCACCTTGCTTTCGGGAGGCATATTCCGATTGACAATCGCCAAGATAGTCCCAATATATAAAGAAACAATGACAAGGGCTGACAACCAATTAGGCACCAACTGATTAAAATAGAAAAAGGCCGCAAAAACAAGAAATAATTCCAGTAACATGATAATGATGCTGAAACCATACTTGGACATCAGCAAACGAAACTTGCCCAGACTCATCCTAATCCTCCCTCATCTCACATTTTATCTAGTATAACAATAATTAGCAGCAATTTCAAAATTTTTTCAAAAAACGCCCTCTAGTCCAAGGTTAAAGGAAGTTCCTGCACTCTGTTATCCACAAACGCAAAAAGCTGGAGCATCTGCCCAGCCTCTTGTAAGATATTCCTTTTTGAAAATTATTGCTTGGTGAAGACGATTGTGTCATCATCATCATTTTCCTGCGATAAATCTTCCAGAGTCAATTGTTTTCCCTCTACGCGATAACGCTTAACGTCATCTCCAACGATCATGGTTTGATTAGTCGGATCAACCTGCACCTGTTCAATTTCCTGATCACCGTCGCGTTCGACTTTGGTCAGGGTTCCTTTATTTCCAGAAACTTCTAGAGTTAAAGCATCACCTTCATGAGTGGCCTTATAAGTCCCATCTAAGTCACTAGCAGCCGTTTGACTGGAAGTAGAAGCCTCTGAACTACTAGTATTTACGCTACTGTTTGTATTGCTACTTGCCTTGCTATTTGATGACACTGTCTCAGATGACTGAGAAACGGAGGAACTCGCTTGAGATTGAGCAGCTTGATTGGATGGATTTTGGCCAGAATTGCCACAAGCTACCAATACAAAAGCGGTCATAGCCGTAAGGGCTGAAAGAACTAATTTTTTTGAAACTTTCATTTTGTTTCTCCTTTCTTTGTTCCACTTCTATTTTACCAAACAGGGCTTTCTATGGTCAACTTATACACTCTGGAGGTAGGCTCGAACCTCTGCAATAAAATAAAGTGAACCCGTTACAAAAAGAACTTGGTCGGCCGTCTGCTCTTGTTTGAAATTCTCGATAAAGGCTCTGTAATCCGCCACATAGTCAAAGTCCGCAGCTTCTGCCTGCCCCACAGATTCCCCGTAGTCAAAGCTGGTCACCGTCACCTGAACCTCCGGCAGAGCCTCCTGCAAATAGTCCAGCATGCCGCTATAATCCTTGCGCTTCAAAGCTCCAAACAGCAGGCTGCATGTCTTGCCCTTCTGTCCCTTGATAAACTCGACCAAACGCGCCAGAGCTGGCAAATTATGGGCACCGTCCAGATAGATATTCGGACGAATTTCCTCTAGCCTCCCCGCCCAATGGGTCTTCCGCAAAGATGAAGGAAGCATAGAAAAATCAATTTCCCAGCCCATTTGCTTCATAAAAAGCAGAAAGGCCTGCAAAGCCAGCGCTGCATTTTCTTCTTGGTAAGTACCTTGCAATCCCAAGACCAAATGCGATAAAATCAAGTCTTTATTCTTAAAAGAACCATCAGAAAACGAAAAATTTCGCCTGTATTCATACAAATCCAAGTCCAAACTTGCTGCCCGCTGTTCACAGACCTGACGAGCCTCCTCTGGCAAGGGACCAATGACTGCAGAGCGACCGCTCTTGAAAATGCCAGCCTTCTGCTCCGCAATCGCTGTAAGCGTCTGCCCCAGCGTTTCCTGATGATCCAAGCCCACCGATGTCACCACTGCAACTTGCCCATCCAAGACATTGGTCGTGTCCAAGAGTCCGCCAATTCCCACTTCGATGAGAGCCAGATCAACCTGCTCCTCTCTGAAATAAAGAAAGGCTAGCAAGGTCAAGATTTCAAAATAGGATAGCTGGTCGTGAGTCTTGACCAATTCATTCTCCATCTCCTGAATCTGCCGCCCCAAGCGAACAAAATCAGCATCCGAAATCGGCAGGCCATTGATACAAATACGGTCATGGACGCTGATCATATGCGGAGATGTAAAGCTAGCTACCTTTTTCCCTTGATCGGCAAATAGATTCCGCATAAAAGCAATGGTAGAGCCCTTGCCGTTCGTTCCCGTCACATGAATGACGGGGTAAGCCCCTTCAGGATTCCCCAGCAAATCTACCGCTCTCTGCATCCGTTCCAGACCTGAACGAAAGTTTAGGCCAATACGACCGTTCAACCATTTTTCAATTTCATTCATCATTTTTCCTACATAAAAAGAGAAGCGAAGCGGACTTCAAATGTGAATCACCACTCGCTTCTCTCTCTTTTCTATTCTTCGTAAAGAAACTAGCTGTGGCCAAGCCATGATAAATTCTCCAACTGGCTGGCTTCCTAATTTCTAAGTCCGGGCTAAAAAGGTCCCCCGGACCTTCCTCGCTCTCTAGTTTTCAAGCTCGGGCTAAAAAGGTCCCTCGGACCTTCCTCGCTTTCTAGTTTTTAAGCTCGGGCTAAAAAGGTCCCCCGGACCTTTTTACTCCTCCATAAAGCTGTTGAAGACTTCTTCAATCATATCCCACTCTGCATCAGAGTCTTCTGGAATTGGTTCCAATTCGCCTTCTGTGCCGTCTTCATTTTCAGTAAATGAGTAAGCTTGGATTTCAACTTCGCCGTTCTCATCTTCTTCAGCATTTACTGGTACCAAAAGTACGTAATTTTTTCCAAACTCTTCCTTACCATCAATGGTCAGAAGAATTTCAAATAGATTCTCGTTCCCTTGCTCATCTACCAAGGTAATCAATTCAGGCTGTGCCTGTTCGTGGTCATGGTTATGATCGTGTGCCATAATTGTTTCCTCAATTCTTTCTAAAAGTTTCTATCTAAATAATTTTGTAAAATTAGCTGAGCCGCCAATTTATCAATCACTTTTTTGCGCTTGCTGCGGCTGACATCTGCCTGTTCAATCAGCATGCGCTCAGCAGCCACTGTCGTCAGACGCTCGTCCTGATACTCGACCGGAATTTGGAAAAGCTGGGCAATCTTCTCACCATAAGCCTTACTCGCTTCCACTCGTGGACCGCTGGTATTGTTCATATTTTTAGGGAGGCCAAGCACAAACTTGTCCACCTTATATTGCTCGACAAGCTCCGTCAAACGCTCAAAACCGAACTGCTCTTTCTCTTCATCAATCTGAATGATTTCAAGCCCCTGAGCGGTGAAGCCAAGTGGATCGCTAATTGCAACGCCTACTGTTTTCGAGCCGACATCTAGTCCCATAATTCTCATCAGAGGTCAATGCCTTGCCCTTTCAAATAATAACGCACCAGTTCTTCTACGATTTCATCGCGTTCATATTTACGAATCTGATTTCGAGCATTATTATAACGAGGCACATAAGCGGGATCTCCACTCAGCACGTAACCTACGATTTGATTGATTGGATTATAGCCCTTATCATTGAGTGACTTGTAGACATCGGTCAAAGTCTCGCTAATTTCTTTTTTGTTTGAATCATCAAGATTAAAACGTACAGTTTCGTCTGTAAATCCCACAATTACACCCTCTTTCTCTAAGAATACCATCATTATAGCATAATTACAGCAGTTTCACAAACTTAATCCATGTAAATTTTCTACTTTTTCGACATTTTTTCAACTATTTACCGCTCCTTCCCATCAAAAAACTAGCCCTTTTTCAAAGACTAGTTTTCATCAAAAATATTAGGACGGATTGCTAATTTCCTTGCCCCCTTCATCCTGGAAGGATTTGATAAATTCTTCTGGAGTCTGAGACTTCATTTGGCTAAAAATTGGCCCATAGGTCGGTACTTTAGAAGCCGCATCATAATCAAGATTTGTCGGATCAATAATAAAATCAATATCAACAGTGCCTTTTTCAGTCACTTTAACATTCACTTGAATACCTTTTACTTGTTCAAGTTTATCCACTCCTGAACTTTGCTTGAAGCTCTTGCTCACCTCTTCTTGCAGAGAGGACAAGTCTTGACCAGCTAAGGCAGACTTAGCTTCTTCTGGTAAATTTTGTGAAATAGCAATATTCACCTTTTCATACTTCTTGCCCGCGTAGGTAACTGTCAAGGTCATCGTTTGATCGAGCCCTTGTACCTTTTGATTTAACTGATAAGACTTGGTAACCGATTTATCTTTTACCTTGCTTTGAACAGACTGATTGCTACCAGCTTTTCCACTATGTGATTGTTGTCCACAAGCTGTCAACACCGCCAAGCTAGCCATTAAAAGTACTACTGATTTTTTCATTTCTTTCTCCTTTTTGGTTTTCTATGATTGACAAGAAGCTTCCTTACTGTTGCTCCTCAGCCCCGTTTATCAATAAATTATTGATATATTCTTCAGGTTGCATCTTTGTCATTTCTTTTAGATTGCTATTTTTAAAATAATTTAAAGTGAGTGCCTTTTCAATATCCAAATTGTCAAAATCGTAAGTTGATGTGATTTTCAGTTCATTTTCATTAAGAATCTGAACGGTTCCAGTGAAACCAGCAACAGTTTTTGCTTGAGTATAGTCCGTATCCTTTTGCATTGATTCATCCAAAAGTCGCTGAGTCTCCTCCAGCCCCACTTCTTTAATCGCATTTTTGATACTATCATCCGTTGGAGTAATTCTCTCCATAATCACCTTGATAAAGCGTTTCCCTTGATAAGTAATAATTTGACTAGATTGAATTCCTTGCTCATCTTTGGGGAAAACTAGTTTCTTGGTGATAACTTCCTGCTTTTCAGCCTGACTGATAATGGGAAGATTAGTTGTAATTTCCTCTTTTTTCCCCTTTGGCTTGTCCGCTTTCTTATGAGCGCAGCCAGTCAATATCACAGCTGCTAAGCCAAAAATTAGTAAAAATTTCTTCACGTTCCGTCCTCCTCAGAGATATTGTATCATAGTTTAACCGCTTGTCAATCATTTTTAGGTAATGAGACAGAAAAAAGGCAACCTAAAAGGCGCCTTTCCTTATCTAATTATAGAGCTGCTCGTAAGCGAGCCTCTGTATTCTCAACATTGCGCACTGCACGAGGTAAGAAGGCACGGATATCATCTTCCTTGTAACCAACTTGGAGACGCTTGTCATCCACCAAAATCGGACTTTTCAGAATCCGCGGTGTTTCCATGATGATGTCAATGACTTCGTTTACACTCAAATCTTCAATATCAACACCGAGTCCTTTTGCATAACGGTTTTTTGAAGATACAATGCTGGCAATGCCATTTTCAGTTTTTGCTAAAATATCAAGAATTTCTTCTTTGGTAATTCCTTCCTTACCAAGGTTTTGCTCCTTGTAAGTCAATTGATGGGCGTTTAGCCAGGTCTTTGCTTTTTTGCAGCTAGTACAACTTGAAACCGTATAAATTGTGATCATGCAAGTACTCCTTTCGCTACACGATACTACTATCGTAGTATATTATACCACAAAAACCATCGGTCTTGCGACCTATTTTGAAAAATTATTCCTCAATATCAAAGGCATCGTCTAGATCAAGAGTCACTTCTTCTAATTTTTCAAGAGGAGCCTCAGCCTTACCCTTCACTGCTTCTGCTGGCTCATCTTCCTCAATCAAGCCGTAACGTACACGGACTTGACGGTCGATTTCATCAAAGACTTCTGGATGATCAGCCAAATATTTCTTCGCATTTTCAGATCCTTGACCGATTTTTTCATCATTGTAAGAGTACCAAGCACCCGCTTTTTTGATGATATCCAAGTCAGTCGCAATCTTAATCAGCTCGCCTGTCTTAGAAATACCTTCTCCGTACATGATTTCCACAAAGGCTTCCTTGAATGGTGGAGCCACCTTGTTTTTAACGACCTTGATTTTAGTTTCCTTACCGACATTTGTATCTTTCGCATCGCCCGTACCCTTGATTTGGGTATTGCCACGGACATCCAGACGAACAGATGCGTAGAACTTCAAAGCACGTCCACCTGGTGTTGTTTCAGGATTTCCAAACATAACACCAACTTTTTCACGAAGTTGGTTGATAAAGATGGCAATCGTCTTAGTTTTGTTGATAGAAGCAGACAGTTTGCGCATGGCCTGACTCATCATCCGAGCCTGCAAACCAACGTGGCTGTCACCGATATCGCCATCGATTTCTGCACGAGGTACAAGAGCCGCAACTGAGTCGACAACGACCAAATCAACGGCACCAGAGTCAATCAATTTTCCTGCAATTTCAAGACCTTGCTCCCCTGAGTCTGGTTGTGACAGCAGCAACTCATCAATGTTTACACCCAGAGCTGCAGCGTATGACGGATCCAAAGCGTGCTCTGCATCGATAAAGGCTGCGATGCCGCCTTCTTTTTGAGCTTGAGCAACTGCATGAAGGGCAACGGTTGTCTTACCAGAAGACTCTGGACCATAAATCTCAATAATCCGCCCCTTAGGATAACCACCCGCACCGAGGGCGATATCCAAAGCCAGAGAGCCTGAACTCATGACTTGAACCTTTTGCTCCGCTCGCTCGCCCAAGCGCATAATAGCTCCCTTACCGAAATCTTTTTCAATATTCTTAAGAGCGTTATCCAAAGCTTTTTGGCGTTCATCTCCAAATTTCTTTGTGATTTCATCCAAATTTTTCTGTTTTTTTGCCATTTATTTCTCCTATTTTTTCTAAAATATCTTTTGGCCATCTTTTTATTATACCAAAAATCAGTTCTTTAATAAAGTTTTTCGTACGAGGTTGAAGGCATGCATAACAGCAATCTTTCGCACATCACGACGGCTGCGTCCAGCAATATTTACCTTAATGGTTTCCGTTCCTGATTCACTCGCTAAGCCGATAAAAACCGTTCCAGCTGGATGACCTTCCAGTGAATCTGGTCCAGCCACACCTGTCAGACTGACAGCCAAGTCACTCTGAGTCAGCTTTCTAGCCTGCTCTGCCATTTTCCCAGCCGTAAAAGCTGAAACGACACCATGCTTCTCCAGATCTCCCAACGGGATATCCAGCATCCGGCTTTTTTCTTCCATGCTGTAGGTGACAAAGCCACCTGAAAAAATAGCTGAAGCTCCAGCAAAATCAGCCAAGGTCGCTTGAAAGAGGCCAGCTGTCAAACTCTCCGCCGCCGAAATCGTCTTCCCTTGACTCTTCAGCAAGTCGAAAGCCACCTGAGGCAAGGAATTGTCATCTCCATAACCATAGAAAATCTCGGACAAAGACTGCCCCTCAAAACTCTGATACGCCAAAATAGACTTTTCCACAGCCTCAAACTTAGTATCCGCTTCTGCCTGACTCAATGCCTTGGTGGACAGTCGCAAGGTCACTTCGCCCGTCTTTGCATAAGGTGCAATGGTCGGATCGCTTTGTTGATCAATCATTTCAGCCAAAATAGTCACTAACTGACTCTCACCAATACCGAAGAAGCGGAGCACCCGTGAATACAATTTCTGGCCTGTGGATAAGAGGGGGACCAGCTCGTTATTAACCATAGGCTTGAGCTCGCTAGGCGGGCCAGGCAAGACTACATAGGTCACTCCGTCTGCTTCTAACAATCCTCCAACAGCTAAGCCGGTCGCATTTGTTAACGGCGTCGAGCCTTCGACCAGCTGAGCCTGACGCTCATTGTTAGGTGTTCGAGCATAATCTGGTCGGCTAGCAAAAAAGCAATCTAGCTTTTCCACAGCCGCTGGGTCGAAGCTCAAATCTCGACCGACAAATTTAGCCAAAGTCTGCTTGGTCAAATCGTCCTCTGTTGGTCCCAAGCCCCCTGTCAGGATAATTAAATCACTGCGCTCTTTGGCAATTTCTAGGACAGAGAGAAGACGGTTTTCATTGTCCCCCACTGCTGTCTGAAAATAGACATCAATCCCTAGACTCGCTAGCTTTTCAGATAAAAACTGGGCATTGGTATTGACAATCTGACCTGTCAGAATCTCGGTGCCCACAGCAATAATTTCTGCTTTCATAGAACCTCCTACCTTACTATTCGGAATTGGCTTTATTTTATCACAAAAAATCTTAAAAAAGGTGATTTTCCTTTCAGGAAATAAAAAGAGCTGTCAATTTGATTGACAAAGTTGTCAACATCCTGTGGATAACTTTTAAAAATCTGTTTGTTATGGAGAATAACTGGATTGTTAGGCAGATGCTATTGGCAACGGAGACTTTTCTTTTTATAATAAACATGAAAAGGATGTAAAAAGTGATTTATTCATTTCGTTAGAAAGGGAACCATCATGAAAATCTCTCAAGTTCTCAAAGACATTCGTCAACAACATCAACTCACTCAGGAAGCCTTAGCAGAAAGGCTCACTGTTTCCCGCTCTGCCATTGCCCGCTGGGAAAGTGGAAAAGGAAGCCCTGATATTGGCAATCTCATCGCTATCAGTCGGGAGTTTGATCTCAGTCTAGATCAGCTCATCAAGGAGGACGAGCGCTTGGAGAAAAAGGTCATCGAAGACAGCAAGGCTAAAAAATGGCATTATTTAGTCATCCTCTACCTTTTTTCCATCTTAGTTTACATTGGTGTCTCTGCTTACTTACACCATATCTTTATGGCAGGTTTCCTTGTCTCTACTCTCTTTATGCTTTTCTACGAGCTGCGCATCTTTATCAAGGAAAAGATTTGGATGCAGAAGGATAACTAAACAAAATTCCTTGGTTGTTAGAAAACCAAGGAATTTTTCCTATGAAATAAGAAACAGAGTCACCCTATTATGAGACATATGAAAGAGAGCAGGCAAGCAAAGATTGCGTTCGCTTTTTACATATAAGATAGAAATCATTTGTATTTCAAAAATTTATTGGAACTTTTGTCTTTATGCGTTTGTCGTGTCATCATAAATTATTTTTTTAAACGCTTCGTATAGTTTTTTATAGAACTCTTTCTTTTCTTTTTTTTGATCATTAAACTCTTTTTTGCCGTAATCAAAATTCGCTACTGAAAATCCCTTGCCATCATCAGAAAAAGTGAAGAATTCTATCCCAATCAATTTATTATTTTTAGCATCTACTACAGTAGTTCCTAAATTATTGTTAAATTGTTTAACTTCTTCTTCACTAACCCCAAACCCCATAGCAGTGCCATCTGCAATAATATTTGAAAACACTTCTTCTGAAGATGCTACTTCTTTGACAGATATTAGATAGACAGCATCTTCTGTTTCTACTTGCCTTACCTTATCCCATCTTTCGGTATCATTCGAAGAGATTGTATAGACTGTTAAATCCACCGAAGGTTTATTGGAATTTTCTTTTTTAATCACTTGTTTGCCAATTAAGACGATTGCGAGTATTCCAATGACTAGTAGCAAACTAATATAAATTTTCTTTTTCATGCCTGACTTCCTATATCTTTTATATCAATGATAACATCAACTTTACTATATACAGCTGGATCATGCGTTGCTATAATAACATAATTATTCTTGGCTGCTTCACTCAATAATAAGTTGATGATTTCATTCCCAATCTCACTATCCAAGGCTCCTGTAGGTTCATCCGCTAAAATAATTTTACGCGGTTTCATTAACATTCTTGCAATAGCTACACGCTGAGCCTGTCCCCCAGACAATTCATATATTTTATGTTTTAAATAGTCCGTAGAAAGGCCTACTTTTTCAAGTATCTCAGATATAATCTTTTTGTCTTTATTGAGGAGTTTTAAATTATCATATACTGTTTTGTTTTCTATCAAAGAATAATTTTGGAATACATACCCAATAGTATTTTTAAAATAGGTTCTTTCTTTTGTTTTCCAAATATCCTGTTTATCAACTAACACTTTTCCACTGTCAATTTTTTCTAGCCTTCCTATAATGTTTAGCAAGGTACTTTTACCTGAACCCGAACCGCCAATCAAGGCGTAGCTTTTCCCAGCTTCAAAGGTTAAATTTAAATCTGTAAATATTTCTTTTGAGCCATATTTTTTTGTAACATTCACAATTTCAATTGTCATTAGTCATCTCCTTTTAGAATTTGAGTGTATCTATCAGATAATTTTCTGAAACTTATTATTATTGACATCATTAAAACCGTTAAAGAAGCAAGACCAATATACAATAACTCTATTTGTCCAGTCATGATAAATGTCAATAAGATAACCATTATAATCGTTATCATAAAATATTTTAGACTTGAAATGGCTATACCTGTTTTCGATAGGCCTAAAATGATTTTTTTGACATAGTCATTCTGTTTTAAGGCAACAAACATTTGAGCATATTGATAAATGAGTAGAAATACAATTCCACAAATAATTATTTGCAGTATTTTTGAAAGGAGAATTTGGTGCTCTAAAGATTGAATATTAAGTTTCACAGTTTGGTAAACCTCGACTGGATTGATTGAAAAATTCAAACTAGCACTCAAATCGTTGATGTCCTTAATTGCTTCTGGACTAAAAAGTGAGTTATATATGATATTGCTTGCCAAAATAAAATCGTTAGTTTCTACCATTTTATCAGTATCTAATACAACCACTATATTACTCTTACTATTTGTCACACTTTCCAAAGGTAGATTATCTTTATTCTCAGGGACACTACTGCCATTTTCATTGAAATAGAAAAATTCTTGCCCATCAGGAATGACTTGCACCGTAAGATCATCTTTTGTATAGTTTGTACCAGTAAATTGTTCTGCTACAACCGTATTCTCGATTGATGCCTTATTCTCTTTAAATTTATTAGGAATATAGATGGTTGCTATTTTATTATCTAAAATACGATAGTTTGTTCCATTAACTTTATTTTGTACCTTAGCACCTGTTTGATTGATATAAACCAGCTCTTTATTAACCTCTGGATTCGTTATCCCATCACTTTTTAATTGCTTAGAAAAATCTTCTGTAACATGAGAAGTTTTCATAAAATCTGGAACATAGGCTGAAGATGATTTGATATATATAAAATCCAGTTTTTTTAAGGCTTTAGCAATCTCTATATACTTAGCTCCTGAGTCATTTGCTTCTTCTCCATTAGTAACAGATTCATTTTCAATACCCAAAAACTCTACTCTTTTCCAATCTTTTACTGCACTCCATGGTTCTAAATGCTTTATCTGTATATTTATCTTTGATTGACTAGCCTTTGTTTCCCGTAAAAAGACTCCTGAAACAACTATTATGCTAGAAATAACCGCAAGCCATACGATAAAAATGAGGCTGTTTTTGGCCTTATTTTTTATAATTTCAATAGGCTTTTCAACCTGAATCGTCAGCCAAAATAAAACAAAGGTGATGAGATCAATGATTTGAAATAGTATAAAATTCGTTAGAAGCAGAGAGAAAAATAACTTAGAGCTATAGGTGAAGAGACCGCTCCCCAGAAAAGAGCCATAGAAAACCATCAATAAAGCGACTATAATCAGCTCAAAAGTAACAGAAATTAAATAATCCTTTTTTAGGTTATACACAGGTAATCCTAAAGAACGTCTTATCACCCCTTCTTTTATCTGCCTCGCTCTAACAACAAATAAAACAACTAATAAGGTTAAGTAAATTGAAATCATTAACAAAAATCTTAAAGAGCCAGTAAATTGTATCATTCCTCCCATATACCAAGGGTAAGCCATATATACTACTTGCAGACCTGTAGACGTGAGTTTTTTTAAACCATTTGAATCTATTTCCCCTAGAGTATAGTACATCCCTGTTATCGGTATAGACTTTAATTGTTCATGGCTGGCATCATCAAGATTTATATAAGTCAACTGTCCTGAATTCTGAACCACCGGCTTGTATATTTTAACTTTTTTCTCTTCTGATAGGCCACTAATCATTTGATATATTTCTTCATTAGAAAGATTGCTTTTCCCTTGAATGGAGAAGGCACCATCAATTGGTAAAGGTATTGGTTTTTGAGTATCACTAATACTAACCAGACCAATGGCAGCAATTAAGCAAAAAAAGAGTCCTATAACACCTAATTTTAATTTCATAAGCTCCTACCTATATTATAAAAGACCTTATAATATTATTGGGTCTTCCAACTTTCATAAACTATTGTTAAAATTTAAAGTAGTTCCAATGTGCATTTAATCGAACATCATTCCAACTTTTTGTTGAACTTGACATTGCCCATCCATATTTTTGAGAATCAGATGACTTAACAGTTCCCCAAAGATTAGTTATCGAAGATTTTGAACCAATATTATTCGGAGATTTAACATAGTAAATTGTATTTCACTTTCTTCATTTTTGCCCTCCTTTTTATTTCATGATATACTATTTTAAAATATTTTTTCAAAATGTAGCTTTTAGTAACATTTTAAAAAGGAGTTCTTATGCGCTGGGATTATGGAAAAATCTATAAAGAAATTAGAAAATCAAAAGGGCTGACTCAAGAAGAAATTTGTGGGGATTTTTTAGCTCGCTCAACTTTGGCACGAATTGAAAGCGGACAAGTCGTGCCAAAGTTCGATACCATGATTTTTTTACTTCGCCAGATAGATATGACACTAGAAGAATTTAAATACATTTGTGATTATTATCAACCTAGTCAGAGACAGAAAATTTTAAATTCTCTTTATAACCAAGGTGAGACTATTGTAGGGACGAAAGGTTTGTTACAATTAAAGAGAGAATGCGAGGCATATCTATGTAAACATTCCGATATTCCGATTAAACATGCTTTAGATAGCATCAATATTACTATTCATCTGAGACAAAATGGAATTTCTGAGACAAAAGAAATTAATGCTACTACCAATAAAATTTGGGCGTATTTAGAAAAACAGGACACTTGGTATGAAAGTGATTTTCGACTTCTTTCTACTATTCTTTATTTCTTCCCTTTAGAAAATATAAAACAATTTACCCAAAAGATTTTAAATAGCATAAAAAAATACCAATCATTCCGCTATGGGAATAATCTACAAATCGGACTCTTAGTCAACCTTTCTACCATCTATCTTTATAATGGATTAAAGAGAGAATGCGCTGAAATCACTAAGTACATTTACGATTTGTCAAAAAAAGAAAAACGTTATGATTCCCTCGGGCTTTCACAGATTCGACTTGGAATTTGCAAAAATGATAACGAATTAATAAAAAAAGGGATTGGTCTACTACAACTTGCCGATGAAAAAGAGCTAGTAAAATCGCTAAAAGAAGAAATTGAAAAATACCGTTGAGAGTTTTTCTCAAACGGTATTTTTATGTGGATTGAAATCACAATCATTTTCATGGTCATTGATAAGGCCAGCTGCTTCTAGGAATGAATAGACACAAACGGAACCGATAAATTGAAATCTTTGACAAGGTGTCAAAATACTTTTACAGTCTCTTATTAAACAAAAGGAATCACTATTTTAAATGATTTACATTCTCCCTACTCTCTAAAGATAAATTAGCTGATTATACATTACTTTCATCTTTCTATCTTAAAATAAATGAAATAATAAAAGCAATGATATTATTGCAGCAATGAAGGGCAATTGGATACCAGATATTTTTGTCCTTTCTCAGATACAGGAGCGAGAGAAGAAGACCTCCGGCAATATAGGAAATAGCTGTCACCCACTCTGATAAGGCCCAGCTGTGCATATGAAGGGTGGCAAATATAAAGGTTGTTAAGACAATACCGAGCCCGTCAGAGAATTTTGCCAAGAAAGTGCCTAGGAAAAAGCGACGGAAGAAAAACTCTTCAACAATTGGCCCGATAAAGCAACCGATAACCAAGATTAGAAAGGGATTTTTCAACAAGGCACCTTGAATACTGGCATCATTCTGCCCCTGTAGCGGCAAGCCCAGACTCTGTTTAATCAAAGCTGAAAGCAGGTTGCAGGCAATGGACAGGAAGAAAACGAAGACCATATACAAAGAAATCGTTTTTAAAAATTCCTTCTTCTTAGTCAGAATCAAGGCTAACTGCTCCTTTAATTCTTCCCGATAAGCTAAGATTCCCAAAATAAATAAAAGGAAATAAACTGGGTAAATCAACCAATTTATCCCAAGCAGTTCCAAGCCTCTACCTAGGAATAAGATCGTATAGAGGGTGGTAAAAATAAGGAGAAATTTTCTTGTTTTCATTGTTCTACTTCCAATCACAATCATTTTCATGGTCATTGATAAGACCAGCGGCTTCTAGAAATGAATAGACACAAACGGGACCGACAAATTTGAAGCCTTGCTTCTTCAGCGCCTTGGACATGCTTTCTGACAGCTCTGTCTTCGTCGGAGCTTCCTTGTAGTTCGTAATTTGACTGTCAATCGTTTTGAACTCGACAAAGGACCAGATATAATCATTAAAAGAGCCAAACTGCTTTTGAACAGCCAAAAAAGCTTGAGCATTATCCCTGGTCGCATAGATTTTCATCTTATTGCGGACGATATCAGGATTATCCAAAAGAGCATTCAAGTCTGCATCCGTCATCTGAGCAATTTTCTGGGCATCATAAAAATGAAAAGCTTCCCGAAAAGCCTGACGTTTATTGAGAATGGTCTCCCAAGAAAGTCCAGCCTGATAGGTCTCCATGCAGAGCAATTCAAATAATTTCTGATCATCATGGAGGGGCTTGCCCCACTCCTCATCATGATAGGCTACATACAAAGGGTTATTCATCTTTACCCAGCCACAGCGTTTGGTCATATCTTCCTCCTATTTCACCAACATCTTAAGGGCAGACTTGATATAGTTTTCAGCTGTGTCCGTCGTGCCTTCAAAGAATTTCTTGATTTTCTTAAGTTCCGCGGCTTTGTAGCCCAGAGCCAGCATAGCTTCCATGGCTTCTTCCAACTCTTGGTTTTCATTGCTAGCTTGTACTGCAGCCTTGGCAGGAAGTTCGTCACCAGCTACTGCCACTTTGCCCTCCAGATCCAACACCATCTGCTGGGCTGTTTTCTTACCAATCTTAGGAAACTTGGTCAGGTAGGTGATGTTTTTCTGCTCAATGGCTTGCACTAAGCCAGCATTATCATCCGCCGCAATAATAGCCAGGGCAGACACTGGGCCGATACCTGAGACTGAAATCAAGCTGAGAAAGAGTTGCTTCTCCTCCTCAGTCGCAAAGCCGTACAGGAGCTCCGCATCTTCTCTCACCACCTGGTGCACATAGACCTTTGCTTCCTGATGAAGATGTCCTGAGTAAGCATAAGGATTAGCTACATGAAGAATATAGCCGATAGAGTTGACTTCCAACACAATGTACTTGGCTGTTATTTTACTGATGATTCCTTTAAAATATTCGTACATAATCTTCCTTCTTTTTTGTATCATTTTGCCTATCTAGTATATCATATTTTCCATTTGGAAACTGCAAATAGAAGTGCAACCATTGGTTGACAAAATGTACAGGAAGCTGTATTCTCAAGATAAGGAAAAGCTGTTAGGATAGAGATAGAAAAAGAAAGGAGCTGTCATGATGAAACTCGCTGATAAATTATTTGAACTAAGAAAAGAAAAGGGCTGGTCACAAGAAAGACTGGCTGAACAAATCAGTGTCTCTCGCCAGAGCATTTCCAAGTGGGAGTCTGGCCAAGCGCTACCTGAACTCGAAAAAATTGTAGAGCTGAGCAAGATTTTCCAAGTGACGACAGATTATCTGCTTTTAGAAGACAGCGATAAGCCGGAAATAAAACCCATTCTCTCAGAAGACGAAAAAGATCGCTACTACAAGGAAGTAAAATCTTATGGCTTCTGGCAGGTTCTGTATATTTTTATATCTGCCTTGGCTATCTTTCTCTTTTTCGCAGGTTCTAGCTTTCCAGCAACATTCACTGCGCTGGTCTGGTTAAGCTTTTTCCTCTTAATCGCGTCTGCAATGGCTATTAACAAGGCGCTAAAAATCAAGAAAAAGTATCTGGACAAGGTTATAGACCTTGATGAGGCTTCTAAGAAAGAAGGCGACAAGGATGAATCTAAAAATTAACAATCCCATACCTGTCAAAACACGTCTGAAAGAACTCTTTGGAGACTGGCTCTTCATCTCAGGCTACCTCATTGCTCTTTTTTTACTAGCTATGGGCTTTTATAATCTGGTTCTAGGGGGCATTCCTGTATTCACTGAAGCCCAGAGCCAACTTCTGGCTTTTTCTACCTCCGTTCTTCCTCTAACTATCATCTTTGCTTAGCTAGACTATAGAAAAGGCTGCTTGGGCAAACCTTGGGCAGGTTTACAGTTGGTTTACAAACATAAGAGCCTTTCCTACAGCCTTTTGCGCTCTGCTATCAAGTTTTTCCCTTGGCAGCTGGGGCATCTGGGAGCTATCCGTAGTGCTTATCAAGCAGATACCCTGTCAATTTTCTTGTCAACATCAGCAGGGATTCTCTTCTTGATCTTTCTGCTGATGGGACTGCTCCGCAAGGACAAACGTCATCCAGCTGATTTGCTTGCTGGAACACAAGTTCAGCTTAACAATTCAAAACGAGGCTGGGACAAAAGTCCTAGCCTCTCAATTGTTTTTGGATTGTCGAGCAAGACGCAGTGATTGAGTGGGCTCTACTACGCTGATTTCATCAGTTTTTACAGCCCTACTCAACTGTGCGGAGGTGGCACGACGAAATCGAATTCTAACGAATTACCGATTTCTGTCCCACTCTCGTTTGATCTTCTATACAGTTTAGTATTTCCCTAACTCCCGCAGGCTAGTGTGATTTTCCTGAATACGGCGGAACATTTTTTCCATATCCGACTTGGTAAAGTTGACCAAGACCGGCCGGCCGTGTGGGCAGTTATAGGGATTGTCACACTGGGACAGCTGAAAGAGCAAGTCACGCGCAGAGTAGTCATCCAGACTGTGATTGGCCTTGATGGAGCGTTTGCAGCTCATCATAATGGCCAGCTCTGCCCGATATTTCTTGATGGAAACTTCCTTGGTCAGGAGAAGCATATCACACATTTCATAGATGCCGGCTTCAATCTCCTCTTCCTTGAACCAAATGGGATGCTCGCGGAGGATAAACTGATTGGCTCCGTACTCTTCTAAAAAGATGCCAGCATCTTCTAACAACTCCATCCGCTGCTTGATTCGCAACATATCATCCGCTGGAAATTCAAAGATATGAGGTACTAAGAGCTGCTGCTGGCTATTGTCCACATCCCCAATCTTCTCCCGATAATACTCATACTTGACTCGCTCTTGGGCGGCATGTTGGTCAATAATGTAAAGACCGCCCTTGCCCTGAGCAAAGAGATAGGTACCATGCATCTGGCCGAAATATTCTAACTCTGGGAAGCTTGACTTCTCTTCTTGTTCCAACTTATCCACAGCCCGCTCCAGACTAGCCTGATCTAGCTCTGGATGGTCTAGTTGGTCATGGCTGGCAGGCTTTCTCTCTGCAAATTTGACCGAAGTCGATTGTGGCAGTTCTGCTTTTTCATCTGTCGCTTCATGAACAGGCTCCGCTGATTCTTCAAAGAATAGCTGCTGCTCAGCCACCTGCGGCTTGAGGAAGAAATCATTCTGCTCCCTATCGTAGTAGAGGCGATTTTCTTTCAGCGGAAGACTGGTCTGTTCGGGCTTAGTCGCACGCTTAACAGTTGATTTGGCTAGATTTTCCAAAGCATCCGGAATCAGGTCTTGCTCCTTGAGACTAGTCGCAATGGCTTGTGAAATCAAGGTCATGAGTTCCCGCTCTTTAGAAATCCGCACCTCTTGCTTGGTCGGATGGACATTGACATCGGCCAGATAGGGGTCAATCTGAATATTGATGACCGCTAGTGGAAAGCGGCCTACCATAAGCTTGCTGCCGTAGCCATCCAAAATAGCACGATTGAGCAGGAAATTCTTGATATAACGGCCGTTGATGAGAATCGTAATATAATTACGATTTGCCCGAGTCAGCTCAGGCAGACTGACATAGCCGCTCACTTCAAAATCCAGATCTGAAGCAGAGATTTCCACCATTTTCTTGGCTGTTGCCAGACCATAGATACCCGCAATAGCCTGACGCAGATTGCCACTGCCGGCAGTCCGTGTCATTTCGCGGCCGTCACTGATAAGGGTGAAAGCCACTTCCGGATGGGCCAGACTAAGCCGATTAATCACATCAACAATATGGGACAGCTCAGCCTGCTGGCTCTTCATATACTTGAGCCGGGCTGGAGTATTGAAGAAGAGATCTTCTATCTTGATTTTCGTTCCTACCGGACTGCTGGTCGGCTCATGCTCTTCAATCTCACCGCCTTGGGCAACTAGTAGAGTCCCATGCTGGCCAGATTCAGTCGCTGTTTCAATGGTAAAACGTGAGACAGAAGCAATGGAAGGAATGGCCTCACCACGAAAACCCAGCGTCCGAATCCGAAAGAGATCCGCTTGCTTCTTGATTTTACTGGTAGCATGGCGTCGAAGGGCCAGAGGGACATCTTGGTGGTCAATGCCCTCGCCATTATCCGTCACCTGAATGCTCTTGAGTCCAGCTTCTTCGATTTCGATCGTAATCTGACTGGCACCCGCATCAATTGAGTTCTCCACTAGCTCCTTGACCACGCTGCTAGGCCGTTCAATGACTTCACCGGCCGCAATCTGATTGGCTAGAATTTCTGGAAGTTCGATAATTTTTGACATCTTGTTCTCCGTATTTGTTCTGCTATCTATTATAACACATTGGGCTCTTTCTAGCAGAAGGCAGCCTTTTCTTGACCATTCTGTCCGTCAGCCAAACCATATAGACACAAATAGCTGCCACATGGACAAAAGGGCTTGTTTTCTCTGCTTGGTTGCGGTTTAATAAAGGTGAAAGGAGGAAGTTATGAAAGTTAAGCTAAGAATCGATTCTCAAGTCTCAGAAGACTCTATCAGCATTGAGGCCCGCCTCATGACAGAAAGCATTCAGGAACTGGTCCACTTTGCTCAAGATCTAGGCAAAGTGGACAAGATTCATGTCAAGAAAGAAGATGAAATCTATCTGCTGGACACTAAGGAAATCCACCGAATCTACACAGAAAATCGTCAGGTTCGGGTCCGAACAGCAAAAGACAGCTATCGAGCTCAACAAGCTCTTTATCAGTTGCTGCAGATCCTGCCGGACTATTTCCTACAGATTTCGCAGTCAGAGATTATCAACAGCCGACAAATCAGTCACCTCAAGCTGACGCCCAATGGTCTGATTCAAATATTTCTGAAAAACGGCGATACGACCTACTCGTCCCGCCGTTATCTCAAATCCATTAAAGAAAGGTTGCAATTATGAAAACTCGTCTTAAAAAACTCTTTTTCGGAGGGATTGGAGGGATTTTCATCGGTCTCTTCTTCTCCATGATTGTTTCTTATTTTTACAATCCTGCTTATCTACCGCTTCACCCTCGCTCTCCTATTGGCCACTTCTTTTTGAGCCAGCATGTCCATGTTTCCCTCATCATGCTCTACTGCCTGTTTATCTGGTTTGTCATGGGAGCTGTTTTTAGATGGAGTGGAAGCTTCTTCCAAAGAGAATGGAGCATCCTGCGCTCCATCATCAGCCACTATGGTGTGATGATTCTGACCTTTGCACTTTTGGCTAATCTAGCTGGATTTTTCCCGAGAGAAAAAATACTTAGCCTGACACTAACTGCCGTCGGGGAATTCACCCTCATCTATCTGATTATTTCAGGAGCCATCTACTACCACACCTACCGCAACATTCAAAAAATCAATAGCGGTTTGTCTAGCAAATCGTGAGAATAAAAAGAGAGTGGGACAGAAATCGGTAATTCGTTAGAATTCGATTTCGTCGTCCCACCTCCGCACAGTTGAGTAGGGCTGTAAAAGCTGATGAAATCAGCGTAGTAGAGCCCACTCAACCACTGCGTCTTGCTCGACAATCCAAAGACAATTGAGAGGTTAGGACTTTTGTCCCAGCCTCTTTATTTTTACAACTTCTTCTTGAGCTCGGCCACTGCTGCCATGACTTCCAGGGGAGTCATATTGTAGATGTCCAAGTCTCGGAGTTCAGTCAGGACTGGATTTTCCGTTCCTTCTGCGAAAAGAGACATCTGCTCAGCTACTTGTGATTGCTTCGGTCTGGATGCAGCAGGAAGCTCTGAGCCTAGTCCTGTACCTTGACTCTCCAAATGGCTCAAAATGCTATCCGCCCGCTCCAGTAATTTCTCAGGAAGTCCAGCAATCTTCGCCACATGGATTCCGTAGGACTTGTCAGCCGGACCCGGCTCAATCTTATGCAAGAAAGTCACTTGTTCGGCCTTTTCCAAGGTTGCCACATGGACATTTTCCAAATGCTCCAAGCTATCCTCCAAGGCTGTCAGCTCATGATAGTGGGTGGCAAAGAGGGTCTTAGCTCCAGTATAATGATGAATATGCTCAATAATAGCCTGAGCTAGCGCCATCCCATCGTAAGTCGCCGTCCCACGGCCCAGCTCATCAAAGAGAATGAGCGAACGCTCGCTGGCCTGTCGGATGGCTCGATTGGCCTCCATCATCTCCACCATAAAGGTGGACTGGCCAGATACCAGATCATCCGCTGCACCAATGCGAGTGAAAATCGCATCGAATAGCGGCAGACTGGCAGACTGAGCGGGCACATAAGATCCCATCTGTGCCATAATGACGATGATAGCCAGCTGGCGCATATAAGTCGATTTCCCGCTCATATTCGGACCAGTAATCAGCTGGATGTCCGTTTCCTGGTCCAGCAGAATACTATTTGGAATGTAGCTTTGGGCTCCCATGACCTTTTCTACAACAGCATGCCGACCTTTTTCAATCTGCAGACGGCGCTCCGCAGTAAAGACTGGGCGCACCAAATGCTGCTGCTCTGCCACCGCAGCAAAGCTCTGCAGGACATCTACAGCTGCCAGCGTTTGTGCCAAGGCCTGCAAGCGCTGGATATATTTGCCAACTTCCTCGCGAATTCGCATGAAAATCTCGTATTCCAGATTAGCAGATTTTTCACGCGCCTCCAACATCTCTCCCTCAATCCGAGCCAGCTCTTCCGTTCCGAAACGCTCCGAATTTTTCAGGGTCGCCTTGCGAAAGAAATGACTAGGCACATGAGCCAGCTGGGAATTGGTCACATGGAAATAGTAACCATCTTTTTTGTTGTAATCAATCTTCAGATTACTGATGCCGCTGTGGGCACGTTCTTTAACTTCCAGCTCCGCAATCCATCCGGTCCCTTCCCGTAGCACAAGCCGATACTGATCCAAGGTCTCATCAAAACCGGTCCGAATGATATTTCCCTCGGTGATGATATGGGGTGCTTCCGGTGAAATGGCCGAGCTAATCAAGCCCGCCAACTCTGGAATAGGATCCAAGCCCTCAATCAAAGGCGCTAGATGCGGACTGCCAATCCCTTGCAAGATAGCCTTAATCTGAGGCACATTTCCCAATGTAGCTGCCAGCTGCAGCAGATCCTTAGGATTGGTCTTGCCAAAAGACACCCGACTAGCCAGCCGCTCGATATCATAGACTCCCTTGAGGCTCTCCGTCAAATCACTCCGCTCAAAGAAATGATCCAGAAAAACCTCGACGACATTCTGCCGCTGGCTAATTCGCACTTTATCAATCAGCGGACGCTGGATCCAAGAGCGCAGCATGCGGCCGCCCATGGCCGTCTTGGTCTCGTCCATCAGCCAATAAAGACTGCCGTGCTTCTTGCCCGAGCGAGCATTTTCTGTCAAATCCAGACTCGCCTTGGTAGCATAGTCCATTTGCAGAAAGTCCTTGATTTCATAATGCTGAGCCTTCTTTAAATGGCTGAGCTCCCTCATCTGGGTCCGGTGCACATACTCTAGCAATTTCCCCGCTGCCTGACGTTCCATAGGAGACAGTTTCTCTCCCAGCAGCTGGACATCGTCCAAGGCTGTCTGTACATAGGACAGCAAGAGGTTCATCTGCCCAGCCAAGACCTGTTCCTCAGCTTCTGGCAAGGCATAGCCCAGCACCACTTCCCTAGCTTTCAAATTGCGAATTTCCCCGCAGACCAAGCTAAAGTCCTCTAGACTGGTCACCTGAAACTCACCGGTCACCAAGTCCATATAAGCCAGGCCATAGAAGCCGTCTGAGTAATCCAAAGCCACCAGAAAGTTATTCGCAGAGTCGGGCTTAGTAGAGTCCACCACCGTTCCCGGCGTGATAACCTGAACGACCTCTCGCTTAACAACTCCCTTAGCTTCCTTGGGGTCTTCCATCTGCTCCGCAATCGCCACCTTATAGCCTGACTCGACCAAGACATCAATATACTGCTGCGCCGAATGATAGGGAACTCCGGCCATGGGAATGGGATTTTCTGCATTTTTATTGCGGCTGGTGAGAGAAATCTCTAAAATCTGGGCGGCATTGACCGCATCATCATAAAACAACTCATAGAAATCCCCCATCCGAAAGAGCAAGAAAGCATCTGGATAGTCCTTCTTGATATCCAAATACTGCTGCATGCCTGGCGATAACTTTTCTACTGCCATCTCTATCCTTTCTAAAAACAAACGAGGTCAGGACTTCCGTCTCAAACCTCTCCGTCAATTCTAAGCTTTTGGCTAGTCCATGCCTTCTTTGACACTCGTCTCGATTTCTCTAGCGGCATCCTGATCCCGGCAAATCACCAGCAAGGTATTGGCCCCTGCAACGGTTCCTAAAATCCGACTATCCAGCGAACCATCTACCACATTTGCCAAGACCGTCGCTTCGCCCAGTCCTGTACGGAAAACCAGCGTAAACTCCGCTCTAGAAACTGCCTGAACATGACTGGCCAGAAATCCAGCTAGATCCAACTCCTCTGCTTCATGAGCCAGCACATAGTAGACTTGCCCATCTTTCTTCAGCTTGGTCAAGCCAATCTCTCTTAAATCCCGCGAGAGGGTTGTTTGGGTCACAAATATCTCCTCGTCTTCCAGTCTTTTTTGAATATCCTTTTGTGTTCCTAACTTTTCTTCCTTGATCATCCATTTAATAAGCTGATGACGCTCACTCTTTCTCATACTCGACCTCATTGACTGAATATTTATACTCTCAATTATATCAAAAAATCTATCTTATACCAAAAAAATTGAAGATTCCTCATAAAATATGATAGAATAGTAACAAAAGACCCAAAGGAGCAAATATGGATAATAAACAATTAATCGCTAGCGAGTTGGCCAAAGTTATTGACAGCTTGGACCAAAGCGCTATCTCTAACCTACTAGAGCAACCGAAAAGTTCCGATCTTGGAGATATTGCCTTCCCAGCTTTCTCACTTGCAAAAGTAGAACGCAAGGCTCCTCAAGCTATCGCTGCGGATATTGCTGAAAAGATCGACCCAAGTCACTTTGAGAAAGTTGTCGCAACTGGACCTTATGTCAACTTCTTCCTCAACAAAGCTAAAATCTCTGATCAAGTCATCAAAGAAGTCATCAAGGAAGGCGCTGACTATGGTCAACAGAACGAAGGTCAGGGCGGAAATATCACAATCGACCTTTCCAGTCCCAACATTGCGAAACCTTTCTCTGTCGGTCACTTGCGTTCAACCGTTATTGGAGATGCCTTGTCCAATATTTTCCGCAAGATGGGCTACAATACCATCAAGATCAACCACTTAGGTGACTGGGGCAAGCAATTCGGTCTCCTCATGGTTGCCTACAAGAAATGGGGCAACAAGGAAGCCGTTGAAGCCAACCCAATCGATGAACTCTTGCAACTTTACGTCCGCATCAATGCTGAAATCGAAAACGATCCAGCCTTGGATGAAGAAGGTCGCCTCTGGTTCAAGAAACTGGAAGATGGCGATCCAGAAGCAACAGAACTCTGGCAATGGTTCCGTGACGAAAGTCTCGTTGAATTTAACCGCATCTATGAATTGCTCGGCGTTGAATTTGATAGCTTAAACGGAGAAGCCTTCTACAATGACAAGATGGACGAAGCCGTTAAAATTCTGGAAGACAAGGGTCTCTTGAAAGAATCAAAAGGCGCTAGCATTGTGGACTTGGACGATGTCAATCTCCCACCAGCTATGATTAAAAAATCAGACGGTGCTACGCTTTACATCACCCGGGATATTGCCACTGCTATGTACCGTGCGCGCACTTACAACTTCGTTAAGAACGTTTACGTCGTTGGTCAAGAGCAATCCAACCACTTCCGTCAGCTCAAGGCCGTCCTTAAGAAGATGGGATTTGACTGGAGCGATGACATGATCCACGTGGACTTTGGTCTGGTTACGAAAAACCGCCAAAAACTTTCAACACGTAAAGGAAATATCATCCTTCTGGAACCAACTCTGCAAGAAGCGATCAGCCGTGCAAAAGCTCAAATTGAAGAGAAAAATCCAAATCTGGAAAACAAAGAAGCTGTTGCCCATGCAGTTGGTGTCGGCGCCGTTAAATTCTACGATCTTAAGACTGACCGTCGTAATGGCTATGACTTTGATTTGGAAGCGATGGTTTCCTTTGAAGGTGAAACTGGACCGTATGTACAATATGCCTATGCACGTATCCAGTCTATCCTGCGCAAAGCAGACTTCAAGCCAAGTCTTGATGCCAACTACAACCTCAACGATGCTGAAAGCTGGGAAATTATCAAACTGCTCCAAGACTTCGCTCGCGTAGTCAAACGTGCAGCTGATAACTTTGAGCCATCTCTGATTGCCAAATACGCGATCAGCCTAGCTCAAGCTTTCAATAAATACTATGCTCACACTCGCATCTTGGATGAAAATCCTGAACGCGACAGCCGTCTAGCCCTCAGCTACACTACTGCTGTTGTGCTGAAGGAAGCTCTCCGCATGCTTGGTGTAGAAGCACCAGAAAAAATGTAACCCTACACAAACCTTCCAGTTTTGGGAGGTTTTCTTAGGAAGAGATATTTTATGAATGAAACTGCTTATATTTTAGTTGCCCTTAGCTTGGTCATTCTCTTTTTGTACAACAAAAGAGAAAAGGTAAAGTTGCAGATTTTGCTGCAGCAGGAACTCCTAAAAAGTGATCATTTTCGACAAGAACTCCAAGAAAAAATGGCCACTAGCGAAAACCAAAATGACCTTATTGCTTACATTAACAAAAACTACCGTTTAGGAATTTTATATTCAAAAGAGCTGGTCGAAACTATCGCTGGCGAGCATGCAAGTCAAGAATAGAAACAAAAGCCGTTCGATCAAAAATGTTGATCGAACGGCTTTTTACTTATGCTTTTATTTCGTACAATTCCTCGATAATGCCAGCTACTTTTTTAATATCGCCTAACATACCACGCATTTCAAAATCAGCTAAAACGGGGAAACCAAAACGTTGGCTGTATTGCTTAGCAGTCAGACAGTACTGGTTGTTAAAGTTACGATTACCACTTCCGATAACTCCCAAACACTTGCTAGCATTCTGTCCATAAGCTATAAAATCGGCCACATCCGTCGTAAGAATCTCAACATCGCCATTATCCACACCATTGCCACCTTCCAGATAGGTCGGTAGAAAAGTAATGAAAGGATTGGTCATTTCAAAGAACGGATGTCCCTCTTTCACTAAGTCTTTGATATGGATTTTCTCAATCTCTAAACTCGGATGCTGCTCTAACAAATAGTCGCTCAAACGACGGACAAAACTCTCTGTATTGCCACTCAAGCTGATATAAACTAAGGAAACTTTCATGTTTATTTGCTCCATTCCAAAAAAATAACATTTATCCACTCATCTAGATTATAAGCAGTAAATGTTATTTGCCAAATCTTAATTCTCTTCAGCTACTTCTACAGTTTCCTTTTGCTGCTTGATAAGCTTAAAGACAACAATCGAAAGGAAGATAAGACTAATCACAACAGAGAAGCCAATAGTGAAGTTCAGTCCCAGCATCTGAGATGAGAGTAAGGACGGATCTGAAAAAGAAGACGTTGCAATCCCTTTTGCCACCACATAACCATACGCTGTTCCAATCAGACCAATAAGAACGTTCACGATGTAAATAAGATTAGCTTTGAACATATCTTTCTTAAAAACGAAGAACCAAGCTGCAATCAAAAGAAGCAAGCCAACATAAAAGAAAATATTATTTATTAGCGAACCTGACAGTTCAGCGCTCTTGCTAAAGTAAGCTGCATACTGAGATTTTGCTGGCTCATTGATCCCCTTTAGTAAGGTTTCCACGGCATCATTTGAAGAGGAAAACTTCGAAATAAGCTCCCACAAAGTGCCTACTGTTTCTAATCCCAGTAAGACATAGAGATAAATTGGTTTCTTTTTCATAATAACCTCCTGTAAAGAAATACTTTTTCTTATTATACACCCAAAAGAAAAGACTGACAAGAGCCAAGGTCTGCTACGATTTTAAAGCTCTATCTACCAGAAAAGCTTATCCTCCAAGGCTACTTACTCTAGTCTTCTAACACGAAAAAAGCCAAGACAGGACTGTCTAGGCTTTTTTACTTATTTTAAATAATTAGTTCTCCAAATGCCATACTTCATCATTGTATTGTTGGATTGTACGGTCTGCTGAGAAGAAGCCAGCTTTTGCAATGTTAACGATCACTTTATCCAACCATGCATCGCGGTCTTCGTAGTCAGCAAGCATTTGCTCTTTCACCTTGATGTAGTCTTCCAAGTCAAGAAGCGTCATGAACCAGTCTTTGTTGATCAATTCATTGTAAAGACGTTCTAAGCGTTCTTTCTTACCTACTGCAAGAACAGCATCGCTGATGATAAAGTCAACCAACGGTTTGATAGCTGGACGAGCGTAAAATTCGCTTGATTTGTAGGCTGCTTTTGCGTAAAGGTCGATAACTGTTTCTGAATCTTCACCAAAGATGTAGATGTTGTCTTTGCCAACCAACTCAGCGATTTCCACGTTAGCACCGTCCATAGTACCAAGTGTCAAAGCACCGTTGAGCATGAATTTCATGTTACCAGTACCTGAAGCTTCTTTAGAAGCAAGTGAAATTTGCTCAGAAATATCACCAGCTGCAATCAAGAAGCTTGATGCTGTAACGTTATAGTTCTCAACCATAACCACTTGCAAGTGTGGTGCCACTGCTGGGTCATTCGCGATGATTTCTGACAAGCAAAGGATCAAGTGAATGATGTCTTGGGCAATTGTGTAAGCAGGAGCTGCCTTACCACCAAAGAAGACAGTGATTGGGCGAGCAGGAATGTTACCAGCCTTGATGTCCAAGTATTTGTGGATCACATACAAAGCGTTCATTTGTTGGCGTTTGTACTCGTGTAGACGCTTGATTTGGATATCAAAGATAGAATCTGGATTGATTTCTACACCTTGAGCTTCCTTCAAGTGACGAGCCAATTTACGCTTGTTGTGAGCCTTAATGCCTTCCAGCTTTTCTTTCACTTCTTGCTTGCCAGCAAAGTCAAGTAGACCTTCCAACTTAGTAGCATCATGGTGCCAATCGCGACCAAGAAGTTCATCTAAGTAGCTAGACAAACGTGGGTTAGCGTGCATGAGCCAACGACGGAATGTGATACCGTTTGTCTTGTTGTTGAATTTATCTGGATAAATATCGTAGAAAGCTTTCAACTCAGAGTTCTTCAAGATTTCAGTGTGGAGTGCTGCAACCCCGTTAACGCTGTATCCATAGTGGATATCCATGTGTGCCATGTGAACACGGCCGCTCTCGTCAATGATTTGAACAGCTGGATCTTTGTATTCTGCTTTGACACGACGATCCAATTCTTTGATGATTGGTACCAAGTGAGGAACCACTTCTTGCAAGAATTCAAGAGGCCATTTTTCAAGGGCTTCAGCAAGGATAGTGTGGTTTGTGTAGGCAGTCATGCTACGAACGATTGAGATCGCTTCATCAAGCTCGATACCACGCGCAGTCAAGAGACGGATCAATTCAGGAATAACCAGTGATGGGTGAGTGTCGTTGATTTGTACAACTGCATAGTCTGCAAGGTCATGCAAGTTGCTTCCTTTTTCGATCGCTTCGTCGATGATCAATTGTGCACCGTTTGAAACCATGAAGTATTGTTGGAAAATACGGAGCAATTCACCTTGCTTGTCACTATCATCTGGATAAAGGAAAAGAGTCAAGTTGTGAGCGATATCTGTCTTGTCAAATTCGATTCCCTCTTTGATGATGGAAGAATCAACTGAATCTAGGTCAAACAAGCGCAAACGGTTTTTAGTAGCTGTCTTGTAACCAGGTACATCGATATCGTAAAGAGTAGATGTCAATGTGAAGTGTGCAAATGGCACTTGGTAGCTACGACTTGAGCGAACCAACCAGTTTTGCTCAGTCAACCAGAAATTTGGAATAGTTGTTTGTTCATTGTTTTTAAGGACTTGTTGGAAAAGACCAAAGTGGTAGTTTAGTCCAACACCGTCACCATTGAGACCCAAGGTTGCGATAGAGTCCAAGAAGCAGGCTGCCAAACGGCCCAAACCACCATTACCAAGAGATGGTTCCAGTTCTACTTCTTCAACTTCGATCAAGTCTTTACCGGCAGCGGCAAGTTCTTTTTTCACATCGTCGTAAAGACCAAGGTTAATCAAGTTGTTTGACAAGAGTTTACCAATCAGAAACTCAGCAGAGATGTAGTAGAGTTTCTTTTTACCAGTATTAACTGGCTTTTGAGCGCTCGCTAATTTTGTGTAGTTCAAGAGAGCCAAATAAAGCTCTTCATTGCTACAATCAGCAATTTGCTTTTGATAAGTTTTTTGGATATATGTTTGTAAGTTTGACATGATTTCTCCTAGTATTAGAAAGTATTGAAATTTATTGTCTTATGAAAGTAAGTCCGTATTCAGACGACGATAGACCTTAGTCAAATGATAAAGCTGACCTTCTACGATAGGGTTAAGCTCTTCAGCTGTCATCCGCCATGCCCAGTTGCCGCCAATTGTAGAAGGCAGGTTCATGCGGGCAGAGCCATCTAGCTCTAGCAGATCTTGCATCGTTGCGATAGCCATGTAGCTAACGGAAGCAAAGATTGTACGAAGCATTGCATGTGGCACCGTTTCGTATTCTTTGCGGTTAGTGTACTGAGCCATGTATTCACGGGTTGGATCATCGATCTCATCCTTATACCAGCCCAATACAGTATTATTGTCGTGAGTACCAGTATACATCACAGAGTTATGTGGCGCCAAGTGTGGGCTATCAATGCTTTCATCATCTGGATTGAAAGCGAATTGCAGAATCTTCATACCTGGGAAGCCAGTTCGTTCACGCAATTCAATGACTTCATCCGTCATGAATCCAAGGTCTTCTGCAATGATGTTCAAATCACCTAAAGCTTCTTTCACTGCGGCAAACAGCTTATAACCTGGACCTTTGACCCAGTGACCAGTAGCTGCTGTGTCAGACTCAGCTGGCACTTCCCAATAAGACTCAAAGCCACGGAAGTGGTCAATCCGAACAATGTCGTAAATCTTAAAGCTTTCGCGAAGACGCTCAATCCACCAAGCATAGCCATCTTGATCCATGGCATCCCAATTATAAATTGGGTTACCCCACAATTGGCCAGTCTCTGAAAATTCATCTGGTGGGCAGCCAGCAACCTTGACTGGGCGACCTTGCTTATCTGTCTTGAAGAAGTGAGGCTGAGCCCATACATCTGCGCTGTCAGCAGCTACATAGATTGGCATGTCTCCAACGATCTCGATATGATGGTCATTGGCATATTTCTTGAGTTCCAACCATTGTTTAAAGAAGAGATATTGAGTTACACGGTGGTATTCCAGCTTGTCTGCCAATTTCTCACGATAGCTAGCCAAGCTTTCTGGTTGGCGACGACGAATCGCTTCATCTGGCCATTCTGTCCAAGCTTTCAGATCAAAATGCTCTTTAACAGCCATGTATTCTGCAAAAAGCTCCAACCAAGCTGCATTTTCCGCAACAAAGTGACGGAATTTGTCAAGATCGCCAACTTTAAGGAAACGAGCAACCGCTTTTTCCAAAAGAGGACGACGTGCTTCAAATACTTTTGCATAATCTACAGCTTTTGGATCATCACCAAAATCAACGCCTTTTAAATCTTCTTCTGCCAACAGGCCTTCGTCGATCAAGAAATCCAAATCAATAAAGTGAGTATTCCCTGCAAAGGCTGAGAAAGACTGGTAAGGAGAGTCCCCATAACTAGTCGTTCCCAAAGGCAAGATTTGCCAATAACGTTGCTTCGTTCTAACTAAAAAATCCACAAAATCATAAGCAGACTGACCAAAAGAACCAATCCCGTACTTGCCTGGCAAAGAGGAAATGTGCATCAATACACCACTTTGTCTCGCTTTCATATGTAACACCTCAAAAATTTTTTCATGCTTGTTTCCTACTTTATTTAGCGAAAACGTTTGCGTTGCTTGAATTATAACCTATTTTTTTTTCAAGTGCAAGCTTTTTAAAAAACTTTTTTATTTATTATACCATAGATTTCAATTTTCTATCCTTATATATCATATAAATTAGCACTCTTTCCTTAAAAATTTTTTAAAATTTTCTTAAAAACGCTTGCAAGCGTTTACCTTTTGTGCTAAAATTATTTTAAGTTCAAGAAAACGTTTGCGCTATGCAAGCGTGTTCTTAGATGGTATTATATTTTTTATTCTTTAGGAGGAATAATCATGAAAAACAAAATGTTGAAGAGCGTTGCTGTTCTCGGTACTGTTGCTTTAGCAGGTTTTATTTTGACAGCCTGCGGTAGCAAATCTTCTAAAAAAGAAACTGCTGCAAGCAACGAATTGACTGCTTATGTAGACCCAGGCTACAAGAGCTACATGGAAGAAGCTGCCAAAGCTTACGAAAAAGAAACCGGAACAAAGGTCACTATCAAAACTGGTGATGCTCTTACAGGTCTTGATAACCTTTCACTTGACAACCAATCTGGTAAATCTCCAGATGTCATGATGGCACCATACGACCGCGTAGGAAGCCTAGGTGCTGACGGACAACTTTCAGAAGTTGAGTTGGGTAAAGATGCAAAAGCTGACGATACTACTAAATCTTTGGTATCAATCGACGGTACTACTTACGGTGCTCCTGCTGTTATCGAGACCTTAGTAATGTACTATAACAAAGACCTGATCCAAAAAGCTCCTACAACATTTGCTGAACTTGAAGAATTGGCTAAAGATAGCAAGTACGCTTTTGAAGGAGAAGACGGTAAAACAACTGCCTTCCTTGCTGACTGGACAAACTTCTACTATGCTTACGGTCTCCTTTCTGGAAACGGTGCTTATGTCTTCGGTAAAGATGGGACAGATCCTAAAGATGTAGGTTTGGCTAACGAAGGTGCTATCAAAGGAATTGAGTACGCTAAAACTTGGTATGCAAAATGGCCTAAAGGTATGCAAGATACAGAAGGTGCTCCTAACTTGATCCAAACTCAATTCCAAGGTGGAAAAACTGCAGCAATCATCGACGGTCCTTGGAAAGCTGCATCTCTTAAAGAAGCTAAAGTAAACTACGGTGTAGCAACTATCCCAACACTTCCAAACGGCAAAGAATACAAAGCCTTTGGTGGTGGTAAAGCTTGGGTCATCCCTGCTGGTTCTAAGAACGTTGACGGCGCACAAAAATTCGTTAACTTCCTTGCATCAACTGCACAACAAAAAGCTCTTTACGATGCAACAAACGAAGTTCCTGCTAACACAGAAGCACGTGAATACGCTGTAAGCAAGAAAGATGAATTGACAGATGCGGTTGTTAAACAGTTCAAATCTGCAGAACCAATGCCAAACATCTCTGAAATGAGTACTGTTTGGGATCCAGCTAAGAACATGCTCTTCGATGCTGTAAGCGGCAAGAAAGATGCTAAAACTTCAGCTGAAGATGCTGTTAAATTGATCAAAGAAACTATCGATCAAAAATTCGGCAACAAATAAGCAAACTAAAATAAAGGGGTGGGAATTTTCCCTACCCCTTGTTTGATAGAATGAGGATTTATTCTATCTTCTAATAAGAAAAACTCGGATTAGGACTTGTACTTGCTGCACTTCCTCAATCTTTCTCGTATCTAAGGAGACTACAATGACAAAAAAAGATCCCAAACAAGCCATGTTGCGCTCCCTCATTCCAGGGTTGGGGCAAATCTATAATGATCAAAAAGCCAAAGGATACATCTTTCTTGGGGTTACAGTTGCATTTTTAGCTTATTTCGCAGCTATTGCCCTACCAGAAATTGAAAATCTCATCACTCTTGGTGAAGTCCGTGGGGACAACTCACTCTTCATGCTGATTCGCGGTGCCTTCCACCTCATCCTTGTAGCTTTTTTCCTGATTTTCTATGGATTTAACTTGAAGGATGCCCGTACAGTTGCCAAGCAGTGGAACAATGATTATCCTGTTCACACTACCTTGAAGGAAATGTTTGATGGAATCTATGAAAATGGCTTCCCTTACTTACTCATCATTCCTTCTTATCTGGCAATGACCTTTGCTATCATTTTCCCTGTATTGGTAACGCTCTTGATCGCCTTTACAAACTATGATTTCAAACACTTGCCACCAAATAAACTCTTGGATTGGGTTGGCTTTACCAACTTTGCCAACATTTGGCAATTGAGCACCTTCCGTGCGGCCTTTGGTTCTGTCTTGACTTGGACTATCATCTGGGCACTGGCAGCCTCTACTTTACAAATCGTAATCGGTATTTTCACTGCTATTATTGCCAACCAACCATTCATCAAAGGAAAACGCATCTTCGGTGTTATCTTCTTGCTTCCTTGGGCAGTTCCAGCCTTTATCACTATCCTGACTTTCTCAAATATGTTCAACGATAGTATCGGGGCCATCAATACTCAGGTTATCCCACTTCTCGGCAAGGTTCTTCCTTTCTTAAATGGACATCTGATTCCATGGAAGACTGATCCGACTTGGACTAAGATTGCTCTGATTATGATGCAAGGTTGGCTTGGATTCCCTTATATCTACGTCCTGACCTTGGGTATTTTGCAGTCTATTCCAAATGACCTTTACGAAGCAGCCTACATCGACGGAGCCAATGCTTGGCAGAAATTCCGCAACATCACTTTCCCAATGATCTTGGCAGTTGCGGCACCAACTTTGATCAGTCAATACACCTTTAACTTTAATAACTTCTCAATCATCTACCTCTTCAATGCAGGTGGTCCTGGTAGTGTCGGTGGAGGAGCTGGTTCAACTGATATCCTGATCTCTTGGATTTATCGTTTGACCACAGGTACAGCACCGCAATATTCAATGGCGGCGGCCGTTACCCTCATCATCTCCATCATCGTCATCTCTATCTCTATGATTGCCTTCAAGAAACTACACGCATTTGATATGGAGGATGTATAAGATGAATAGTTCTGTTAAATTTAAACGTTTTATCAACCACAGTTTGACCTATCTCTACCTTGTAGTGCTTTCCATTATCATTCTCTACCCGCTCTTGATCACGATCATGTCTGCTTTCAAGACGGGGAATGTCGTGGCCTTCAAGCTAGACACAGACATCAACTTCAGTCTGGAAAACTTCTCTCGTCTCTTCTCAGAGACTCTATATGGTACTTGGTACTTTAACACTATTATCATTGCCGTCTTGACAATGATTGTCCAAACCAGTATAGTTGTACTTGCAGGTTATGCATACAGCCGTTACAATTTCATCGCAAGAAAGCAAAGTTTGGTTTTCTTCTTGATTATCCAAATGGTGCCAACTATTGCAGCTCTGACCGCCTTCTTCGTTATGGCGCTGATGCTCAATGCCCTCAACCAAAGCTGGTTCCTCATCTTCCTTTATGTGGGTGGTGGTATTCCAATGAATGCTTGGTTGATGAAAGGATACTTCGATACCGTTCCTATGTCTCTGGATGAGTCAGCTAAATTAGACGGTGCTGGTCATTTCAGACGTTTCTGGCAGATTATCCTGCCTCTCGTTCGTCCAATGATTGCTGTGCAAGCTCTCTGGGCCTTCATGGGACCTTTCGGAGACTATATCCTCTCTAGCTTCCTTCTTCGTGAAAAAGAATTTTATACGGTTGCAGTTGGTCTTCGTACCTTCGTCAGCGATGTCAAGAATCAAAAAATTGCCTTCTTTGCTGCCGGTGCGATTCTCACTGCCCTTCCAATCTGTATTCTCTTCTTCTTCCTGCAAAAGAATTTTGTATCTGGTTTAACAAGTGGTGGAGACAAGGGATAATCTTGTCCCACCCTGTTTTTAATTTAAAGACAATTATAGTTATATGGCAGCCAATAAGTTCTTTATTGGCCACCACCTGATTATAATTTTAGAAAGAGGCAGCTATGTTACCTTATCCTTTTAATTATTTTTCGAGCTTGATTGGTTTTAGAAAAACATTCGCCAATCGTCGGATGCTTAGCTGGTTCCAGCTCATCTTTACGAGCGTCTTTTTGATTTCTCTGTCTTTGATTCCTGTGGCCATTCAGACAGCGTCTTTGACGAGCTATGCTCTGGATACCTTTGTTGATAAGGCTTTTGACACTCTGGATGAAGACGTGATGATTGACTTTGATCATCATGCCCAGATGAAAGACCATGTGCTGACCACTGAAAATCCTGAAGGCATTCATCGCAATGGCGCTGGGACTGTCATTATCGGCCATCACAAGGAGCTCAAATTAGGCAAGGAGCTGACCCTTTACTTCGACAAAGAAAATCTCAAAATCACTAAAGAAGGAAAAGAACTGGCCAATATCCGCTACCAAGCCATTGACCAGAAGGCTCTGAAAAGCAAAGAAGCCCTGACCAAAGCCATTTCTAAAGACTGGTTCCAACAAAACCGCCTGGTAATCAGCCTCTTTCTAGTCCTCTCCGCAGGTTTCCTCTTTAGCATCAACTTTGCCTTTCTAGCACTCGGTGCCTCCTTCCTGCTCTATCTAACCAAGAAATCACGGCTATTTTCTTTTAAAACCTTTAAAGAATGCTATCACTTTATCCTCAACTGCTTAGGATTACCAACGATTATCGGCCTTATCTGCGGTTTATTTGGACAAAGCCTGCCTACGATTATCACCGTCCAAAATATCTTGTTTGTTCTTTATTTGGTAATTATTTTCTACAAAACACATTTCCGTGATGAGGATTTCAGAAATTAGGAGGTTATTATGCGCGTTACAATTAAAGAAGTAGCGAAACTAGCGGGTGTGTCTCCCTCAACGGTGACACGCGTCGTACAAAACAAGTCTACCATCAGTGATGAAACAAAAAAACGCGTCCGCGCTGCTATGAAGGAGCTGGACTATCATCCAAATCTCAACGCTAGAAGTCTGGTCAGTCAGTCTACCCAAGTCATCGGTCTGGTGCTGCCCGATGATTCGGATGTTTTTTTCCAAAACCCATTCTTTCCAACTGTTTTGCGGGGGATTTCGCGCATCGCATCTGAACATGACTATGCCATTCAGATTAGCACCGGACAGGACGAGGAACACCGCTTAGAAAATATCAAACAAATGATTTTCGGAAAACGCGTCGATGGTTTGATTTTTCTCTATTCTAAGCCAAACGATCCGCTGGTTGACTTTGCGATTAAAAACCAGTTTCCTTTCTTGATTTTAGGAAAAGCGGTGTCCCCATTTGTTTCTTTGGTCGATAATGATAATATCAAGGCTGGCTACGATGCAACCAAATATTTCCTAGATCAAGGTTATAAAAAAATTGCCTTTCTGGCTGGGAATAAAGAGCTTGTCGTATCCCAAGACCGCTTTGCCGGCTACAAACAAGCCTTGGAAGAAGCGGGCATCCCTCTCGATGAAAATATCGTCAAGTTTTCTTTCGGTTTCCTCTTGGAAGATAGCAGCTATAAGATTATGGAAAAGATGCCTATTCAGGAAATTGAAGCCTTTGTGACATCGGATAGTATGGTTGCCGAAGGGGCTCTGCACTATCTTAAGGATATCGACTATCGCTTCCCGATTATCACTTTTGACTCTATCAAGCCACGCATCGACGTGGATGCCTATATTGATATCAATACCCTCGAGTTGGGTAGGGAATCTTTCCGAACCTTGCTCCAAATCATTAAAAATAATAAGGATGACAAGCATACTTGCTATCGCCAAGTCATCTCCCACAGCATTCTTACTCGTTAGTTAAGGAGAAATTTCATGGTTTATCGTATTTTCCAAGCCTACTTAGATGATGAAAATAGCATCACTATCGAATTGGAAAAGTCCTTTGATGCTTATTCTATCCATTTCACTCTAGAGGACAAGCATAGCTCTAGTCCTTTGACCATCAAAAAAATTGAGAATCAAGAACATCAGATTGTCTACACCCTTTCTGCCAATGATCCGATTGATTTGACTGAATCCTACACAGTCTATGATCAGGATCGCAATCACACCATTCTCCAGTATCGCCACATTGTCCAAAAGCCAATTTTTGATGAATTATTTAGCTACCAGGGAAGAGATTTGGGAGCTAGCTATAGTCCTCAGGCAACAGATTTCAAACTGTGGGCGCCTATTTCGGAAAAAGTTTTGCTTCATCTGGAAGATCAGGTCATCTCCCTCCAAAGGCAAGATAGAGGTGTCTGGCATACGCAGGTCCTTGGGGACTTAGAAGGCAAGGCCTACTACTATATCCATAAGGTGAACGGAAAATGGGTAGAAGTACATGACCCCTACGCCCTCTCTTCAGATGCCAACTCTGGTCATAGTTATGTCATTGACCGCAAAAAGATTAGCAAACCTATTCAGCGCGCTGCCAGCCAAGTAAAACCAACAGAAGCCGTTATCTATGAAATGAGCGTGCGTGATTTCTCCATGCAAAAGGAAGCTGGTTTTTCACAACCTGGTAAATTCGCTTCTCTATCCGAATCTCCAAGCGTACACGGTCATACTTTTGGTCTAAAATACTTGCAGGATTTAGGCATTACACACGTTCAGCTTATGCCTATCTATGACTTTGGTAGCGTTGACGAAAAACACCCCGAACTCGTTTACAATTGGGGCTATGATCCCGTCCAGTATAATGTTCCTGAAGGTAGCTTGTCAAGCGACCCACACAATCCCTATAGCCGTATCTTTGAACTACAAGACGCGATTGCAGCTTATCACCAGGCTGATATGAGCGTTATCATGGATGTCGTCTACAATCACGTCTATGAGGCAGATGCCTATGCTTTTGAAAAAATTGTCCCAGGCTACTTCTATCGTCTCGATGAGCAAGGCCTACGGACAAATGGTACCTTCTGCGGAAATGATGTAGCCAGCGAAAAAGCTATGGTGCGCCATTATATCCAACAATCCGTCCAGCAATGGGTTAGCCTCTACGGCTTTGATGGCTTCCGCTTTGACCTGATGGGCATTCTCGACATAACCACCATGAAGCAAATCGCTCAGGAACTAAAAGCCATTCATCCAAATATCTATCTTTACGGAGAAGGTTGGCAGATGCCTACTGGTCTTGATAGCAACCTTCTAGCTCATCAGTTTAACGCTGAGCAACTACCTGAGTATGGATTCTTCAGCGATCATTTCCGTGATACGGTCAAGCAAACCATCGTCCAAGGTAGCCGACTGGACAAAGAGCATGCGACTAGCTGGCTAGAAAATGTCCTGACAGCCAATGTCGGCCTGACAGGAGAGCCTCATTTCCTAGCGCCTCATCAGGCGATCAACTATGTAGAATGCCATGACAATGCAACGGTGTTTGATTATTTTGATATTCAAAATCCAAATATCAGCCTCCGTCAGCGCCTAGCAAACTCTCGTCTAGCACTGCATATCGTTCTCTTAGCACAAGGGGTTCCTTTCCTCCACAGCGGGCAGGAATTTTATCGGACCAAGAATCTGATTGACAACACCTACAACCTGCCTGATGAGATCAACAAGCTAGACTGGCTGCGCTCACTTCACTACTCCGAAGATATTGAATTTTTGAAGCAACTCATTGCCTTTAGAAAGGCTCATCCGCTTCTGACTCTGACAACTAGCTCTGCTATTCAAAAAGCTTGTCAAGTCAAATGGCTCAGCCCTAGCTTCGTTGAATATAAGATTCAAAAAGATAAACAAGCGCTGACCATTTTGATTAACTTTGGTACTGAAGCAGTAACTTATGAAAATAAAATGAAGCAAAGCATCCACCTTCAGTATCCGCACATTAACGCTAAAAAACCAATCGCACCGCTAGCAGACTCTTACACAGTTCCTGCTAAGCAAGTCTTGGTTTTGAAATAAAGTAATAACTATAAAAAAGAACAGGTTCATTTTGGATGGGGAAACATCCAGCTGAACTTGTTCCTTTTTTTATGTATAAATGTATGCACTGAGTTTGAGTAAGATTCGACAGTGATGCCAATAATCAAGACTACTCTTCTACAAATCTTCCTAAAATATGTACATTGTCAGATACAGAGACAAAGGCTGTCGGATCTGTCTGCTTCATGATGTACTTAAATTCACTAAATTCAGCACGCGTAATGACTGTAATCAGCACCGCCTTTTGCTCGTGATTGTAAGTTCCCTCCGCCCCATTGATAATGGTTGCACCGCGATGGAGTTTGTGGTGAATCTTGTTAATCACTTCTTCAGGATGACTGGTGATAATCATAGCCTGCATCCGCTTTTGCTTGGTAAAGACAGCGTCCGTTACACGGCTCGATACAAAGATGGTAATCATCGAGTAGAGAGCGTATTCCCAACCGAAGGTCAGACCAGCAATCAGCATAATAATGCCATTTACAATCAGGGAGATACTGCCTACATTACGGCCTGTTTTCTTGCGAATGGTCAGACTAACAATATCTGTCCCTCCACTTGAAATGCTTGACTTGAGGGCAAAGCCGATCCCTGTCCCCATGACAACTCCCCCGAACAAGGCATTGATAATGGGATTGGTCGTCAATGTCACTTCTGGCACAAAATGGATAAAAAGCGAGCTCATCGAAACAGTGATAAAAGTAAAAACAGTAAACTTATGCCCGATTTGGTACCAAGCCAAAATCATCAGTGGAATATTAATCGCATAAAAAGTAATGGAAACTGGAATGGTAAAGCCGATAAAGCGACTACTCAAAGCCGAGACAATCTGCGCCAGGCCCGTTGCACCGCTTGAGTAGACATGGCCCGGCTGAAAGAAGAAATTGACCGCTACTGCTGAGAGAAATCCATATACCAGAGAGGCCGAAAATTTCTCATCATATTTTTCACGCGAAATACTTTTCAGAACTTCTAGCAACTTGACATGGTAGGCAAAGCGATGAAGATAATAGCGAAAAAGTTTCCGCAAACTAGTCTTTTTCATGTGATTCTACTTGTAAACTTAATTCCTCTAATTGTGCAGGAGCAACCAAGCTTGGTGCTTGCGTCATTGGGTCAGAAGCCTTGTTATTCTTAGGAAAAGCAATGACTTCACGGATGTTTTCTTCACCAGCCAAAAGCATGACAAAGCGATCCAGACCCAAAGCCAGACCTCCATGTGGTGGGAAGCCATAATCCATAGCTTCAAGAAGGAAGCCGAACTGGTCTTGCGCTTCTCCAGCTGAGAAGCCTAAAGCCTTAAACATCCGTTCCTGCAGATCTTTTTGGTTGATCCGTAAGCTACCACCACCTAGTTCATAGCCATTGAGTACGATATCATAGGCAATCGCACGAACCTTGCTCAGGTCTCCTTCCAGCTCCTGCTCAGAATCTTTTTGAGGCAGGGTGAACGGATGGTGGGCACTCATATAGCGGCCCTCTTCTTCCGACCACTCAAACATTGGCCAATCTACTACCCACAAGTAGTTAAACTTAGCAGGGGCAATCAAACCTAATTCCTTGCCTAGGCGGACACGAAGAGCCCCCAGAGCTGCGTTGGCAACTTCCAAGGTGTCTGCCACAAAGAGAACTAAGTCGTTTTCTTCTAATTGTAAAGCAGTTGTCAACTCACTTGACAAGTCTGTCAAGAACTTGGCAACAGGACCAGCTAGTTCTCCACCAGCAAATTTGATCCAAGCAAGTCCCTTGGCTCCATGCTGCTTAGCTTGCTCTGTCAGCTTATCAATGTCTTTACGCGAGTATTTGTCAGCAGCATTTTTCACTACAATTGCCTTGACAGCCGGTGCCTCAGAAAAGACCTTGAAGTCAACACCCTTGACAAGCTCTGTCAAGTCCTGCAATAACATGTCAAAGCGAGTATCTGGCTTGTCGCTACCATAGAGAGCCATAGCATCGTCATATTTCATACGTGGGAAAGGCAAGGTCACTTCAATTCCCTTGGTTTCCTTCATGACACGGGCAATCAAGCCTTCTGTAATGTCTTGGATTTCTTGCTCAGATAGGAAAGAAGTTTCCAAGTCCACCTGTGTAAACTCTGGTTGACGGTCTCCACGTAAGTCCTCGTCTCGGAAACATTTGACAATCTGGTAATAACGGTCAAAACCAGCATTCATCAAAAGCTGCTTGGTAATCTGTGGGCTTTGAGGCAGGGCATAGAAATGACCTTGGTTGACCCGGCTCGGTACCAAATAGTCACGCGCCCCTTCAGGCGTTGACTTGGTCAAAAATGGTGTCTCCACATCGATAAACTCCAGCTCATCCAAATAATTGCGGATAGAGTGGGTCACCTTGGCACGCAACTTGAGATTTTCTAGCATTTCTGGACGACGCAAATCCAAATAACGGTAGCGCAAGCGCGTATCGTCATTGGCTTCAATCCCGTCCTTAATCTCAAAAGGAGTCGTTTTAGCAGTATTCAATACCGTCAGACTGTCTACGTGAAGCTCTACACTTCCTGTAGACAGCTTGTCATTGGCCTGCTCACGCGCGGCTACCTTACCAGTCACCTCAATGACAAACTCGCTGCGCAGACTCTCAGCTGTCTTCATGACCTCATCTGAAACACTCTCAGGATTAATAACTAGCTGCATAATCCCTTCGCGGTCACGCAGATCAATAAAAATCAAGCCTCCCAAATCGCGACGGCGGGCAACCCAACCTTTCAAAGTAATTTCCTGACCGACATGCTCACTCCGAACACGTCCCGCATACATTGAACGTTTCATCTTTACTCTCCAAAATTTTAATTCTGTTACTATTTTACCACAAAGAGCCTAGGAAAGCCCCCCTACCTGTCCTTTTTCTGAAAAAAATTAAAAGTCTTTATTTCCAGTGCCTCTTTTATAAAAAAGGTCTAGAGGCAATATCCCCAGACCTGCTAATTTATATAGACTATTCCTTTTTCTTCCCATCCTCATAAAGACTGGGAGCCAGCGTTTTTGTCACCATGGCTGTCAAGAAGCGAAAGGCTCCAGCTGCCAGACCAAAAATCGGCGCCAAAGCACGGAAGAAAAAATCCCCTCGCATAAAATGACAGAGCAGACCCGTTATCGCAAATAAGGCCACTCCCTGCGCCACAACCACTAATAATATTTTCTTCATCATTCCCTCGACTTTCTATAGACTATTATAGCATAGACGAGATACAAACGATACTTATATCAACAATTTCTTCGATCGTAGTCCCCTATCTTTCACCAAACCATAAAATCCAACATACACTTCCTCTTCATAGAGTCAGCATAAATCCGCGCCGTACGGAACCTCAAAAATTTCCAGCATAACTGGGGCAATCTTACTATATTATTGCTCCTAAGATTATGCTTTAATTTTACAACTCAAACCTTAAAACGAATAACAGCAATGCAGTCCTAACAATTAATATCTATAATTTCAAGTGTTTAGATAAAAATAAATACAATTTTTTATAAATACTAATAATCTACAGATAATTTAAAGCCTAATTGTAACTTGATTTACTGGGTTCAGCTTAGTTTTTCAGCTTTAATAAATTGGTTATTTAAATCTAAAAGTCTATTAACAACCCAATTCTTCGAGAACAGCCTGATAATTTTCTTGAACTTGATCTAGTCCAACCACCACTTCTTGACGAGTTTCATTATTCTTCACAGTGACTTGGCCGCTTTCGATCTCACTTTCACCTAAAGTAATGATAGTCTTGGCTCTGAAAGCATCTGCTGACTTAAACTGAGCCTTGAGCTTGCGGTCCAAATAGTCTCGCTCGGCCGCAAATCCTTGATTGCGGAGAGCTTGCACTAATTCCAAAGCGCTGCGATTGGCAGCCTCACCTAGAACAGCAATATAGGCATCCAAGCCTGTCTCAAGTGGCAGAGCTGCTCCCTGTTTTTCTAAAATCAAGAGGAGACGCTCCATTCCCATACCAAAACCAAAGGCAGGGGTTTCTGGCCCACCAAAGTAGTCAACCAAGCCATCATAGCGACCGCCCGCACAGATAGTCAGTTCACTGCCTGCCACATCAGTCGTAAACTCAAAAATCGTGTGATTGTAGTAGTCCAGTCCGCGTACCATATTGGTGTTAATGACATAAGGAACGTCCAAAGACTCTAGCATTGAGCGGACAGCCGCAAAATGCTCCTGGCTCTCCTCGTCCAGAAAGTCCAAAATCGAAGGAGCCTGCGCAACAGCTGCCTTATCTTCTTTTTCCTTCGAATCCAGCACCCGCAGCGGATTTTCCTCCAAACGACGCTGACTATCCTTAGAAAGACTGTCTTTCAGCGGAGTCAAGTAATCAATCAAGGCCTGACGATAGGCAGCGCGACTTGCTGCATTGCCCAAACTATTCAGCTGCAGCGTCACCTGCCCAATTCCAATTTCCTTGAAGAATTGAGCCGCCATAGCAATCGTTTCTGCATCTGTCGCTGGATTTTCAGAGCCGAAGCACTCTACCCCGATTTGGTGAAATTCGCGCAAGCGACCAGCCTGAGGCCGTTCATAGCGGAACATAGAGCCCATATAATAAAGCTTAACTGGCTTTTGAACCTCTGGCGCAAAGAGCTTGTTTTCGACATAAGAACGAACGACCGGTGCAGTTCCTTCTGGCCGCAGCGTGATATGACGGTCTCCCTTATCGTAGAAATCATACATTTCCTTGGTCACAATGTCTGTTGTATCTCCAACTGAGCGACTGATAACCTCATAGTGCTCAAAAATCGGTGTTCGAATTTCCGCATAGTTGTATTTTTTAAACGTCTTACGAGCAAACTCCTCCAGATACTGCCATTTAGCAGATTCCTGAGGGAGGATATCCTGAGTTCCTTTAGGTTTTTGTAATTTCATTTTCTAATCCTCTGCAACTATATAATATCTATTATTTTACCATAAATCAGATGTTTTGAGGAGTTAGAGCAGAAAAATTCCCTCCAAGAGACTAAATCCGTTTTCATTCGCCAGAATTTCTTGAAAAATTGTCAGAATTATGAGAAAATAAGACCACCATTCTATAGAGAAAGAAGGACTGAAGATGAGAGACGATATCAAAATCAATGACCGAGCAGCAGCTATCCAAGAAGAATTAATTAAGAAACTCGAAACGATTTACGATCCAGAAGTCGAGCTTGATGTCTACAATCTCGGGCTCATCTATGAAATCAATCTTGACGAAACTGGCCACTGCAAGATTGTCATGACCTTCACAGACACAGCCTGCGACTGTACCGAGACCGTTCCCATTGAAATCGTCGAGTCCCTGAAGCAAATCGAGGGCATCGAAACTGTCTCCGTTGAAGTCACTTGGTCGCCTGCGTGGAAAATCACGCGCATCAGCCGCTTTGGACGCATTGCGCTGGGGATTAGTCCTAGATAAGAAGATGCCTTGTTCATCTGCATTAAATAAAATAGTAAACCCGCTAGAAAAACTAGCGGGTTCTTTCGTCATATATAGGCTATTTTTTACCTGTTTCTTCTGGTTTCCAGAAGTCGGTAACAGCACCCTTAGCGGCAGAAGATACCATGTGAGCATATTTACCAAGTACACCGCGGCTATAAAGCGGTGGAATAGTTGTTTCTGCCTTACGTTTTTCAAGTTCTTCTTCAGAAACTGCCATGGAAATTTCCTTGGTATCTTGGTCAACCGTGACTATATCGCCTGTGCGAAGGTAGGCAATCGGGCCACCATCCTGAGCTTCTGGAGCAATGTGTCCGACAACGAGACCGTAGGTACCACCTGAGAAGCGACCGTCTGTCAAGAGTGCCACCTTATCTCCTTGACCTTTCCCTACGATGATAGAAGAAAGTGACAGCATTTCTGGCATACCAGGGCCACCCTTTGGACCAACGTAGCGAACCACGACTACATCGCCATCGACTACTTCATCGGCCAGCACTGCATCAATAGCAGCTTCTTCTGAGTCAAAGACCTTAGCAGGCCCGACGTGGCGGCGCACTTTAACACCTGATACCTTGGCAACCGCGCCGTCTGGAGCTAGATTACCATGCAGGATAATCAATGGACCGTCCGCACGTTTTGGATTTTCAAGCGGCATAATGACCTTCTGACCTGGCGTCAAATCAGCAAAGTCAGCCAAGTTTTCAGCAACCGTCTTACCTGTACAAGTGATGCGATCACCGTGCAAGAAGCCGTTCGCCAAAAGATATTTCATAACGGCAGGCACACCACCGACATTGTATAGGTCTTGGAAGACATACTGGCCAGATGGTTTCAAATCCGCCAAATGCGGCACGCGCTCTTGAATAACATTAAAGTCATCCAAGGTCAGCTCCACATTAGCCGCATGAGCAATGGCCAACAAGTGCAGAGTAGCATTGGTAGAACCGCCCAGAGCCATGGTCACTGTGATGGCATCTTCGAAAGCTTCGCGCGTCAAGATATCAGACGGCTTGAGCCCCATTTCCAGCATCCGGACAACAGCTCGGCCAGCTTCCACGATATCATCCTTCTTGTCTTGAGATTCTGCTGGGTGAGAAGAAGAACCAGGCAAGCTCATACCCAGGACTTCAATAGCTGTCGCCATAGTATTAGCCGTATACATACCGCCACAGCCACCAGGGCCAGGGCAGGCATTACACTCGATGCGGCGTACTTCCTCAGCAGTCAAATCGCCATGATTCCACTTCCCGATGCCTTCAAAGACTGAAACCAAGTCAATGTCTTTTCCGTCAAGATTTCCCGGTGCAATAGTTCCACCATAAGCAAAAATGGCTGGAATATCCATATTGGCAATGGCAATCATGGAGCCAGGCATATTCTTATCACAGCCCCCGATAGCGACGAAGGCATCCACATTATGTCCGCCCATGGCAGCTTCGATGGAGTCTGCGATGATGTCACGTGAAGTCAGAGAGAAGCGCATGCCCGGTGTCCCCATGGCAATCCCGTCTGCTACGGTAATCGTACCGAACTGAACAGGCCAAGCACCTTGTTCTTTTACTCCTTCCTTGGCTAGTTTACCAAAATCATGTAGGTGAATATTACAAGGCGTATTTTCAGCCCAAGTCGAAATCACTCCGACAATCGGAGTCTCAAAGTCCTTGTCTGTCATCCCTGTCGCGCGAAGCATGGCACGGTTAGGAGATTTGACCATACTATCATAAATCTTACTTCTGTGGCGTGTATCTAATTTATCTGTCATGTCTTTCCCTTTCATTGTAGTCATCTTTGTGCTTTATTATACCACACTTATGCTCTATTGGATAGAAGGAAATTTTTAAATTTTCAGAATATTGGAATAATACTCCAAAAATAGGTGCAACTGCTAAAAAGCTTTGCTATTGTCAAAAAGAAAATCAAAAAATTCTGTCAAGTAACTTTACTTTACAAAAAAGTTTTGTTATACTGTTAAAGTTGATGAAAATCATGAGATTGCATCGAATTACATTCTAAAAGGAGAAACAAACAATGGCAGTACCTGCACGTCGCACTTCAAAAGCGAAGAAAAATAAACGTCGTACACACTACAAAGTAACAGCTCCATCTGTAAACTTTGACGAAACTACTGGGGATTACTCACGTTCTCACCGCGTATCACTTAAAGGATACTACAAAGGACGTAAAATCGCTAAAGCTGCAGCAGCTGAATAATAGAAGGGAGATACCATGCGCGTAAATATTACACTTGAACACAAAGAATCTGGTGAACGCTTGTACCTTACTTCTAAAAACAAACGTAACACTCCAGACCGTCTTCAATTGAAGAAATACTCACCAAAACTTCGCAAACACGTTGTGTTTACAGAGGTTAAGTAAGGGTTTCAGTACACGTCAATAGACGTCAAAATATTGATTTTAAGCGATTTTTGATTTTTTGAAACTCATTATATCGCACTACAAATCAATAAAAACTCTACCTTTTACTCTACCTTTTTTAGATAAATATATCATCTGGATATTGAAGTTAAGCCCTGCCATCGAAATGATAGCAGGGCTTTTTAATATTTGGTACACTAACTTCTTATCTATATTTTGGTGGATTTTAAGTTGACATCTACAAAGTTTAATGTTAGAATACATTCAAAAATATATTTGAATGAGGTGTTTTATGATTCAAAATATTGTTACTTCAATAATCCTGTATTCTGGGACAGCCGTAGACTTACTTATTATCCTAATGTTATTTTTTGCCAAAAGAAAAAGCAGAAAGGACATCATTAACATCTATTTAGGACAATTTCTAGGCTCTGTTAGTCTAATATTCCTAAGTTTGCTTTTTGCATTTGTCTTAAATTATATTCCTAGTAAAGAGATTTTAGGTTTACTCGGTTTGATTCCAATTTTCCTAGGCCTCAAAGTTTTGCTTTTAGGAGATTCTGATGGAGAAGCTATTGCAAAAGATGGTTTGCGAAAAGACAATAAAAACCTGATTTTTCTAGTCGCTATGATTACTTTTGCAAGTTGTGGCGCTGACAATATTGGTGTCTTTGTCCCATATTTTACCACCTTAAATTTAGCGAATTTAATAGTGACTTTACTTACTTTTCTAGTCATGATTTATCTCTTGGTTTTTTCTGCCCAAAAATTAGCACAAGTCCCTTCTGTTGGAGAAACTTTGGAAAAATATAGCAGATGGTTTATTGCCGTTGTCTATTTAGGATTGGGGATGTATATCCTGATTGAAAACAACAGCTTTGACATGCTATGGGCTGTGTTAGGCTAGGAGAAAAAATTATGAAAAAAGATAGTATCTGTCAAGTGGATGTTATAAATCAACAAAATGTTACAACCGCAACGAACTACCTTGAAAAGGAAAAAGTCCAAAAATCACTTCGCATTTTATCAAAATTTACCGATAATAAACAGATAAATATCATCTTTTATCTCCTTGCCGTCGAAGAACTATGTGTCTGCGATATAGCCTGTTTATTAAATCTCAGTATGGCATCTGCCTCCCACCATCTTCGTAAACTAGCCAATCAAAACATCTTGGACACTAGAAGAGAGGGGAAAATTATATATTATTTTATAAAAGATGAGGAAATCAGAGATTTTTTTAATCAACTAGGATAACAACTATTTTTACTACTTTCTACTTTTCCATGATTATAGGGGGATTATATATGAAATTTTTTGAAGAAAATTATTCACAAGAAATACCTACTCGTATCAAAAATTTAAGAAAAAAATACAATATTACACAAAGCGAACTAGGCAATGCAGGTCAAGTTAGTCAAGTTGAAAGTGGTAAGCGACCAATTACGAGTTCGATGTTAGTTTATTTAAATGCTCTAACCGCTTCGAGCTATACGTATATCGTTTTTGGAGAGTTAGATGAGTTTATTGAGAATCTGTTTCATTATTTTTTCAGTTCTATTTTATATAGAGATTTAGATGCTGTAGATGAAAAACTATATTCTTTCATGAGTGATGATTTAATTTCAATCCAATCAAGTTGTCTAAGTATTGCCAAGACATTTGCAAATTTCAATATTCAAAGAAAAAAATTTATGATTTCTACTGAAACTGAAATGGATACTTTTCACAAGAAAGATGACATTGACGTATGGGTTGGTGGAAAAAGTTATAACCCCGCTAGGAGTTTTAGGAATAATCCAATAAATGAATTAACTGTTATTGATTTTGAAGAAATGGCTGATATTCTTTTGTTGACGTTGAGAGATAATCTAATTAGGTCGTTTGAAATTAATGTCTGCAACACACTGTTCGAATTAGATAAAAATGGTGCACCGACAACATTTAATCTAGATAAAATTGACTCAATAATCAACAAGTGGTGGTCTGAGAATGTCTCAACAGAGATAATCCCCAACCTCATAAAAAAACTTAGAGAAAATCCCTTGTTTAATATCGGATTTATGGTAAATGATATATTAGAAAGAATGTATAAAGAGAATATTCCAAAATCTTACCTTACATCCGTCCCGTTAGTTATTTCTCAAAAAGGAAGAACAACCTCTTCGTTTAGTATGACTGGTGGTCAACAAATAGATGAAGTGAAATTCAAACAGATATCTGAGGACTATATGAAATTACTCAGTCAAGGTAAGGATATCACAGAGTTATATCAAAAATATTCTAAAGAAGAGTTGGCAAATCTAGGCATTAATATTTATCAATCCAATGATATAGAAAGGACTGAGGAAAGAACTTTTGATGAAATTATCAGTTGGGTTTCCAACCCTTATGCAACAAGACCAATTCAAGAAAGGCACACTATTCAATTAGAGCCAACAAGATTTTCACTAGAGGATAAGAAACGTATTGAAAAAATTGCCTCTCAGGGAATAAACGACAGCGACCTTGTTGATTTAGTTGAACTCTATGATATCAATTTAGATAATACAAATGTCACTCGCTATATTGAGGGATTATTGACGAATAATACACAAGTAACATACTATTTCCAAGAACAATTAAACGAGGAATTACTCGCAATGGCTTCGGCTTTAGATAGAGTTCAACAAGCATTTATTAAACTATTAAGCGAAGAGGAAATACGAAAATTTGCTCTTTAGAGACTAGGTAAATCGCCTAGTCTTTTTTTGCGCTTCGTTTTACAAATTAGCCTATTAAAGTAAAAAATGAAGTAAAAAATAAAAGAACATTATGCTTTATACTGAGTACATCAAGAAAAACTCTTGATAAAAATTTTAATAGTCCAAATTGATGGCCATCAAAGGACAGATTGAAACAAATATGATGATATGACGATAAAGGTCATGTCTTGCATAGAATTGTTTCGCTGTTTCTTTGATGTGCCTTTTGACATACTCAGCGTTCAATATTTGCTCATTTTGTTTCCTTCTGTCCAAGGACGGAAAGGAGCTCATCATTATGAGCAATAAAGTCAAAGAACGCAGAGATGCGAAAATCGCAAAAGCTGTTGAAGCTAAAAATTGGGACGAAGTAAGTCGGCTTCTCCAGCAAGAACAAAGCAATGCTGAACGTCGTGACCGATACCACCATAAAAGAAGCCTTGAAGAGAGCGTCTCTCGTAATGACGGTAAACGGCGTGAACGCTATGAAGTAGTTGCAAGTCCCGATTTGAATCCCGAAGAAGCTTTAATCCTAGAAGAGTTAAGACAAGCTATTCGTGAAGCTAAAGCATCCTTATCAGAAATTGACAGTAAAATTGTTGAAATGGTGGCTGAACAAGGATGTAGCTATAAGGCGACGGCACGCTATATCAGTGAACACTATAAAAAAATGAGCGATGTAACCGTCAAATCTCATTATTTTAAAGCGCTTGAAAAATTAGCTTCTTTATTAGAAGACTATCGCTAATACCTTAAATCCAGTGCTAAGAGGCATTGGATTTTTTGTAAAAAAATTAAAAATTCAACAAATAACTTTGCGTTTAACTGTCTCATTCTCCTTAGTAATAAGGAGGTGGTATACAACTAAAACAACTATGTCCAGCTCATGACCAAAACCGAGCAAGTCGCATTCGTATTATTTCTCAATAATAAAGGAGGAACAGCCCCATGGCATTCAAAATGAAAACCACAAAAGGTGGTTATACAACTACATTGGCTGATAAGATTATCAGTCAAAAACAACCGATTTACTCGCTTAGTACCGAACTTGAACCACAACAACGGTTTGAAGAAGGAAAACCAACAGGAGAAATCGTAGCCTATAAAGCATGGTTTGTACAGGAAGGGCAAGACCCTTTCCAAGTAAAATTCGAAGATAGGATTGAGCTTCCATCGTTCCAATCCATGATTCAATTTGACACCCTACAAGCTTGCGAAGTAAAATATAACGTTTACTTCAAAGCAAATGGTATCAAGGAGGTGCGGTAATGATCTCACAATCTCGTGATGCGCTGAACCAATCTTTCCTGCAATCTTACCTGCTCCAGAGCCTAAACATGGCTCTGGGGGCTTTAATGCAGGGGGAAACCAGCTATACTAATTCTTTTAACGTCATTATTCAAGAAGACGGCTTTGTCTTTGTCCCTCGCCTGCCTTGTGCTTATATTCTTGATGATGACTTGTACAAGAAAATTTTTCTGATTGCTAACGCTTCTCTCTACCCTCAATTTACTCTCTTGAAACAAAATGCAACCTATTTTGTTCCACTCGAAACAGATGACTTACACATTCAACGTGGCTTATTCTTTCCTTGGAAAAAGGGAATTTCTGAACGGTTGGCAATTCCTGATTTGGATGAATTTTCAGCTAGCTTACCACAGGGGAAAATCCCTATCATGAAGCACTTTGAACTCAATCTCGAAAAGGTAAATCACTGGGCTATTGCCGGAAATTCAGGCTCAGGGAAGTCTTACGCCCTTACTTACTTCTTGAGTGTACTGAGGCACATGTCCGACCTGATTATCATTGACCCTAAGTTTGATACCCCAAGCAGATGGGCAAGGGAAAATCATATTGCAGTTATCCACCCTGTCGAAAACCGTTCAAAATCTGATTTCGTTTCACAAGTCAATGAACAATTAAGCCAATGTGCAACCCTCATTCAGAAACGACAAGCTATCTTATATGATAACCCCAACCATCAATTTACTCATCTAACCATTGTCATTGATGAAGTCCTAGCCCTATCAGAGGGAGTCAATAAGAACATCAAAGAAGCCTTTTTCTCTTTACTCTCACAAATTGCCTTGTTGGGACGTGCTACCAAAATCCATCTCTTTTTAGTAAGCCAGCGTTTTGACCATAACACTATCCCCATTTCAGTGAGGGAACAGCTAAACGTATTATTGCAAATTGGAAATATCAATCAGAAAACCACTCAATTCTTATTTCCAGACCTAGACCCGGAGGGGATTGTCATTCCGACAGGACACGGAACAGGTATCATTCAAGTGATCGACAATGAACACCCCTACCAAGTTCTACCCCTACTCTGTCCAACCTATTACACAAAACGAGGTATCCTATGACCACTAAAACCTATTTCATGAGAAGTTTTAATCTCATTTTATACTTGCTCCTAGTCACCCCTATCTGTTGTTTGTTCGGATGGCTGTTCAATTTTGTTTCAGTTCAACTATCTACCGCCACACTTATCAATCTGGAGACTGTCAAACCTATTACAGATAAAATCAGTTCTGCTAGTTATGTCTCTGCTATTGTCTGTCTACTCCTCGTCTTATTCTTAGCTGGGATTGAAATTTTTCAACGATTCAAAAATGATAGTCTTTGGAATTATATTCAATCTATCTATCACACTTTCCTATTGAGACACTTCCTTTTCCAACGTGAACGAGTTCAGAAAGTAAGTAACCTAGAGCACCAGACAGTTACCACCATCAATCCAATTTATGACGGATTTAATCGAGCTGTTCGTAAGTGTGTAGTAGATGTCCAGAGTGATACCGTCGCTGTTTTTCTAAAAGTCCCTAGAGACCAACAGGGACAGAAAATTCTAAAAGATATAGAAGCACAGCTAAAAGAGGAGATTGCTAGCCAACACGCAGGCTATTATTTCTCATCTCCTGTTCGAGTTCGTAACCAATTATGGTTCATTGGTCAGAAACGTTAATCCTAGGGGCTGTGGCTTGCGAAGCAAGAGCCAAACAGCCCCTTTTTTATACTCTGCTCCGCCATGACCTATTGGGGTTACTACGACCCCCAATAGGTCAATAATCAATAATCACAAAATTTTGAAAAAATCTCCCAAAAAACTTTGCATTTAGCCTGTCATTTCTCCTTAGTAATATAACCAATAGAAATGAGGCATTTACCTATGGCAGAACAACGTACTAGCAAATGGACATTTCTCTTTTACAAAGAGAACGCTCCAGAAGACTACTTGAACGTCTTGGAAGAACTTCATATCCCATTTATCCTTAGCCCTTGGCACGATAAAGATGTGAACAGACAAACCGGAGAGTTCAAAAAGGCACATAAGCACGGTGCTTTCTTCTTTGATTCACTGAAAAGCTATTCCCAAGTGTCCAATATTATCAGCGACAAGTTGAATGGTCCAGCACATGTGGAAGCCGTCATGTCTCCTACTGGGTTATTTGACTACTTTACCCATGCTGAGAATCCAGAGAAGACCCCCTATAATATTGAAGATATTGAATTTGGCTGTGGCTTTGATTTAGATAAATTTTTAATAGAGATGAGAACCTCTGATTTTATCAATGAAGTAGTCGATATCATCGAAGAGAACGACTTTACAGAATTTGAAGAACTTGTCTGGTATGCACGAGCAAACAATATCAATCTACTAGGTCTCATTATTGAACGTACCTATTTCTTTGCTAAGTATTTAGATTCACGACGGCATAATCCAAATCGGTTACAGACTGCCAATACAGAGGAGAAAGACAATGATGAATAACGAAAAGTTAGAACAAATTGAACAGTTATTGCAAACACTTATCAAGCTCATTCAAATCAAAGAGCAGAGCAGACCACTAAAGATTATTCAGCAACGAGAATTGCTGAGACAACTAAATATTTCTCCAAACACACTAAAAAATTGGGAACAAAAAGGATTAAAAAGATTAGAACCTCCTATAGAGGGGACTCGAACCGTCTTCTATTTATTAGACGATGTTATTGACTTCTTGAACTCCTAATGTTGAAGTTTTGTGCTAAAATAGTATTATCTAAAAGAAAGAGTGGTAACTATTTTAGCCTGCTTCAATATCCTGAAGAAAGGCAAATATGGAAACTGAAACAATTGTCCATAATGGCAAAAAAGTCATTAAAAAAATCAAAAAAGATAAGTCCGTCTCATACACTTTGAAGGGGGCATTTCTCGGAAAGGATGCTAAGACTGGCAAACAGGTTACTACAACCATTACAGCAACAACACTAAAACAGCTTGATAGAGAAGTTATCCAAGCACGGTTAGATTTTGAAAGAAATGGATTTACTCGAAAAGAAGTTATAACTATTGCTACACTTGAAGATTTAGCTGAAGCATGGTTTCAATCTTATCAAACTTGGGTTAGCTCGCATAACACATTAAATAGAGTGAGAGGTTACCTAGATAATTATATTATCCCAAAGTTTGGAGATTATAAACCAGATAAAATAGAATCTGCTGATATTCAGTTATGGCTAAATGACCTAGCCAAAAAATCAAAGAAATCTGTTGAATCTGGTGTGAAACGTGCAAATAAGGGGAGCGCAAAAGACTTCGGAGCGGTCATCCATAAGTTGAAAGATATTTTTGACTATGGTATTACAAACTATGGTCTAACCGCTAATCCCGTCAGCACCGTTAAGATTCCACCTAAGCCAAAATCAAATAAGCAACGTATCATGGTACTACATGATGATAGCCTTGCTATGTGGCTTAATTATCTTAAAAATTTAGATAACAGTAGAGCCAATCGAAGGTTTAAGTTGATTTGTAATACTCTCTTGGCTTCAGCCTTGCGTATAAATGAGTTATTGGCATTGACAAATGATGATTTGAACTTTGAAGAATCCTCTATTAGTGTCAACAAAACATTACTTTGGAAAACCGCTAATAAAAAGGCAGGAACAAAAGGGGAAGTTATCTGTAAAGCAACACCAAAAACTGACGCAGGCAATCGCTCTATTCCAGTTCCTTTATCTATACTTGAAGAACTTCAAGATTTTCACAAAGAAATGAACAAGTATCTTAAATTACACAATAGACCTGAAACAAAGTTGGTTTTCCCAACAATTTACGGAAACTATATGTGTGATAGAAACGAGCGAACAACTCTCAAGAAAAGATTAGCTAGTCTAGGATTACCCGATTATGGTTTCCATTTATTCCGACATACCCATGCTTCAATGTTGCTTAATGCTGGCACAAATTGGAAAGAACTCCAAGTCAGAATGGGGCATAAATCAATTTCAACCACAATGGATACTTACGCTGAATTAGCACCGCAAAGAAAGTTAGAAGCTGTAGGCATTTATCTTGATAAGATTGCTGAGCTAACGCAATAACTACTCTACCATTCACTCTACCTTTTAATAAGTAGAGTTACAAAAACGTTGACATACCAACGTTTCTAATGGCTAAAATAGAAAATACTTAACCTTTACAGAAGTGAAGTAAGCATTCAATACGAATCAAAACAGAAGAAAGACGCTGATTTCAAGCGTTTTTTCTTTTTCTTGAATTCAGTACATCACAATATAAATCAATCGAATCACTACCTTTTTCACTACCTTTATTTGAAATGAAAATACGGATTCGGACAATCAAGAGTAAGAGGGACTTCATTATGAGGCTCCTCTTTTTTCTATGCTCGCTCCAACATCTATTTTTTTATTGTGCTATGATAAAATAGCATACAAATTAATGTTCCTGACTTTATTCAGCTCGGCAAGCTAGAACTTATTTACTTACGGTATTCCTCTAGTTTAGATTCATACTTTTTTAAAAGTTCCCGTGAGTAAACTTTTTCATGTATCGAGTTTCTAACTTCTTTCCAGAGAATAGCTGCAACTTTTAACTTATTAGAATAACAATCGCTCAATTCATCTAAACAAAAGTCTTTTAGAAACTGATTCCATTGGCAAGCCGAACTATCATACTTGGCATAATCTGACTCACCATAATATATTTTAATCATATCTTGAATAGTGAATTTTATATCTTTATCCCTTTTTACTTTTCGCCAAGCCGTTGCCATATCAGCACTAAATTTAAACGGACTAATGCCTGTTACAGCTGAAAAATAATCTCGAAATTTTTGGTTAAAAGAAAAACCACAGTTAAGTAACGGAGTCTCCAAGGCTATCACTTCGACTTGACTTTTGTTTCCTTTACTCAAAAATTTTTCTACTTTATTCCCCCTAAAATACTGTTCGATAATATAGTTTAATTCTTGCTTCGTACATCTATACTCTAATCCAAGGGACTTACAAATTTGTGAAAGTTCTTCTCGATACCAGTAGTATCTATTAAATTCTTCAAATGATTTTATATCTCGAAAATCAGGTCTTTTTTCTCCCATATGCACACCTTAATAAATCAAATTTGTCAGACAATCAATTGACTTGCTAACTTGTAAACCTATCATATCTCTTTACTTTTTCATTTCAAGCTATCAAGCTCAATTTTAAGCAACTCTAGAAATTTCTTACTAATATCCCTTAAAGCATTTCCAACCACTTTTCTCTCATATTCTTTTAAGTTTGCAAACTTTCAATAGTTTCATTCGGATTTCCTTAAAATATGGTCTACTCGTCTATATTCTTAACCCCTCTATAATTACTCTCCTTGTATTAAGATTGAATAAACGGAATACAATCATAACTTCTCATATTATATCATTATTTCGAAGCTATTATCAATATCGACTTCAAATCCTTCAAAAAAGAGAGCAAAGATGGATAAAATTCAGCGAAAAACTCTTATAAAATTCCAAGAAAACCCTTACTTTTGAAAATCTTCATTTTAATGCAATAAATTTTGACAGATGCTCTACTAGCCTTTATAATAGTATTATTACTAAAATTAGGGAGAGTATGTCCATGCCAAATAATGATGAGAACAAAGGTATGTTTCGTAATTTTTTAGGTGGCTTTAAGCGTCTTATAAAAGGAGAAGAGGACGAATCATCCACTTCTGCGGTTCATAACAATGAAGGAAATAACCCACAAGTCAATGTGAACCCAGAAGATAGAGAAAATTTCCTCATTGAGAAAGCTTTGGAATCGATCCAATACTACGACCGCTTGGATGTTATGAATATCGGTGGAGAAGAAGTAGACGAATCTCCAGCTGTAGAAAGTGAAGCTAGTCTGGAGCAGGAAAAAATGGCAGCGAAAAGCCAGGCAGCTAGCACGACAGAATCTGCTGAGACAAGCATTTCTTCAGATTCTATGAAAAAGAGGGGCTTGAAGAGCACTGCTGATTCAATATCTCTATCATTAAGTATAGAAAGTAAAAAGGCTTCTCGTAGTTTAGAAGTAACCGAATCACAGACACAAAGTTTGGAAGTTGGGCAATCTGACAGCAAGGAAACGGATACTTCTGCTAGCTTGTCAATTGCGCAAAGTTATGCCTTCGAGCAATCAATCCTTGAAGAAAATAGAGCGTCGCTGAGCTTATCAATTTTTGAGTCTGTATCTCAAAGCATGGCCGCGGAAGAGTCTCTCAGTGTGGACAACGAGGCGTCTAAGAGCTTGTCCGTGGCGGAATCTGTATCGCAAAGCATCGCTATCCAAGAATCTATCAGCGCAGAATTGGAAACGTCGCTGAGCTTATCTGTTGCTGAGTCTGTGTCTCAAAGCATCGCCATCCAAGAATCGATCAGCGCGAAAATCGAAGCGTCTAATAGCTTGTCCGTGGCGGAGTCTATTTCTCAGAGCGTTGCCATCCAAGAATCGATTAGTGCAGAATTGGAAGCATCGTTGAGCCTATCTGTTGCTGAGTCCGTTTCTCAAAGTATCGTGATTCAAGAATCTATCAGCGCAGAAATCGAAGCATCTACAAGCTTATCTGTAGCTGAGTCTGTGTCTCAAAGCATCGCGATTCAGGAATCCATTAGCGCAGAATTGGAAACGTCGCTGAGCTTATCCGTGGCTGAGTCTGTATCTCAAAGCATTGCTATCCAAGAATCGATCAGCGCAGAAATCGAAGCGTCTATCAGCTTGTCCGTGGCGGAGTCTATTTCTCAGAGCGTTGCCATCCAAGAATCTATTAGTGCAGAATTGGAAGCATCGCTAAGCTTATCTGCTGCTGAGTCTATTTCTCAAAGCATCGCGATTCAAGAATCAATCAGCGCAGAATTGGAAACGTCGCTGAGCTTGTCCGTGGCGGAGTCTATTTCTCAGAGCCTTGCAATTCAAGAATCGATCAGCGCAGAATTGGAAACGTCGCTGAGCTTGTCCGTGGCGGAGTCTATTTCTCAGAGCCTTGCAATTCAAGAATCGATCAGCGCGGAATTGGAAGCTTCTACTAGCCTATCTGTAGCAGAGTCAGTTTCGCAAAGCATTGCAGTCCAAGAATCCATCAGCGCGGAAATCGAAGCGTCTAAGAGCTTGTCGATTGCTGAATCTGTGGCTCAAAGTATCGCAATTCAGGAATCCATTAGCGCAGAATTGGAAACGTCTAACAGCTTGTCCGTGGCGGAATCGGTGTCTCAAAGCATTGCTATCCAAGAATCAATCAGTGCAGAAATCGAAGCGTCTACTAGTCTGTCGATAGCTGAATCTGTATCTCAAAGCATTGCTATTGAAGAATCAATCAGTGCAGAGAACGAAGCATCTACAAGCTTGTCTGTAGAGGAATCCCAAGTCTTAGATAGAGCTATTGAACAGTCTATTATCACGGAAAACGAAGTGTCTACGAGCTTGTCTATCGTAGAATCAGAGGCGCTAAGCAAAGCAATTGAACAATCTATTAGTGCAGAAAATGAAGCGTCTATCAGCCTGTCTGTGGCTGAATCCCAAGCCTTAAGTCGAGCAATTGAACAATCTATTAGCGCGGAGAACGAGGCATCACTAAGCCTATCTGTGACGGAAAATGAAATTCAAAGCATCGCTATTGAACAGTCTATCAGCCTAGAAAATGAGGTATCTACTAACCTGTCTATGGCAGAATCACAAGCGAAAAGCGTGGCCGTAGAGCAGTCTATCAGCTTGGAACAAGAACAGTCACGCAGCCTGTCTATCGCAGAATCACAATCACAACATGCGGCGGTGGAACAATCCCGCAATCTGGAACAGGAATATTCATACAGTTTGGCAGCTGCGGAATCTAGAGCTAAAAGAGATACTATTGAGCAGTCTACCAGCTTGGAGCAAGAACAATCATTTAGTTTATCTACTGCAGAATCTAAAATCCTCAGCAGAGCCGTTGAACAATCAATCAGCGTCGAACAGGATCATTCATTCAGCATTTACCTTGCCCAATCTGAAGCCCAAAGTAAGATCATTGAGCAGTCGATCAGCCTAGAGCAAGAACAGTCACGCAGCCTGTCTGTGGCTGAATCGCAATCACAAAGTATCGCTATTGAGCAATCAATGAGCGTGGAAAGAGAGCGTTCAATCAGTCTATCTATTGCTGAATCACAGTCACAGAGAATGATCATTGAACAATCAATCAGTGCAGAGAGAGCCCATTCGATCAGTCTGTCTGCTGCCGTATATCAATCGCAAAGCATGGCTTCTGAGTTCACTACTGTTACACAGAATCTATCAACCTTAGCCATGATTACTAAGAGACAGAAAAAATAAGCTCAGAACAAGCAGCGAATGAATACTGAAAGGAACTAATATGATTAGAAATATTCTATCAAGTAATGGTAAAAGTCTAGGAATCACCGACATTCTACCCCAGTATGGTGAAGACTATCGTCTCTCTGTCATGGACGGAACGGTTGACTATCGAACAATTCCCTTAGGAGCCTACGATCTGTTCAAACAAGGCTCCAGCAAACAGGATTATCTGGCAGACATTGAAAAAATTAAAACAATGGGCTTCAATACCTACCAGCTGTCCTTTTCATGGACTCGCCTCTTCCCAACTGGAGAAGAGCGGAGACCCGATGCTAAGGTCCTTGCTTTCTATGAGTCAATTATCGATGCACTGCTAGAGAATGATATCGAACCAATTGTAAGCCTATCTCATTTTGATTTCCCACTTCATTTGTATGAAAAATACGGCGCATGGAAAAGTCGTCAAATGATTGCCCTGTACGAAAAATATTGCGAAGCCGTTTTGACCCACTTTAAAGAAAAAGTCACTTACTGGATTACCTTTAAAGAAATGAGCGCTCTTTCCTATTTGCCATTCTTAGGCGCTGGGCTACACTTTGATAGCACAGAAAACCAGGAACAACAAATTTGGCTTGCTGCCCACCATCAGCTAATCGCATCCGCAAATGTGGTTAAACTCGGCCAAACCATCAATCCAACCTTCCAATTTGGTAGCTTGATTACCATCAATAGTGACTCCCACCAAGAAAATCACTCAGCTACCGATGCCTTGGGCCATGAGCTGAACAGACGTAAAAACTACATTTTTACAGATGTGCAGACCAAGGGCCACTATCCAAACCACTTCCTTCGCTACATTGAGCGAAATCAGCTGGATCTGGGCATTACGGAAGAGGATGTCTTCGCCTTAAGAGAAGGCATCGTGGACTTTGTTGCCTTCTCACATTATGCGGCGGAAAATATCCAGGATTTGTTTACCAACAAATATGTCCGCAAAAATGTAGAAACTTGCCTTGCACAACCCGTCCTTCTTCGCATTGCCATGTCTGAGTTATACGAGCGCTACCACAAGCCTCTGTTGGTCATTGAGACTTGTTCTGAGGTCTCTGACCACCCACAATTAGCTAAGAACATTCAAGACAACGTTCAAGAAATTATTAAATCCGTTGAGATTGACGGGATTGAGCTGCTTGGCTACACACCATTTAGCTGGAGCGATGTAAACATCTAGGATCCAGTCCCATTTCAAAACATAGAAAAAATCTCCCTAAGAAAGTGAATAATCACTTGTGGGGAGATTTTTGATGTTTTAGAATAGAGATCAAAGCCTTACTCTTTTCCTTTGCTATCTCTATAAATCCGATAGCTGGTCTCAGCGACAGGCAAGCCGATGATGGTATGCGTATCACCTGTAATTGAGCGAATAAAGCGAGGATCCAGCTCCTGAAAGCCGTAAGCACCTGCCTTATCCAGCGGACGCTTTTTATGCAGATAGGCCTCAATGACAGCCTCTAATTCTGGGTAATAATCCACAAAGTCCACCTGCGCCACGGTGTAAAAAACTTCTAGAAAATCCTGCATACGTAGGCAGACCGAGGTCACTACATGGTGACTCTTACCAAAGTAAGAGCGAAACATCCGATTGGCTTCAGCTAAATCCTGTGGTTTATTGTAAATCTGACCATCCACCACGACGATAGTATCAGCCGAAATATAAAGGGTCTCGGCTTCCAAGTCCAAATCAGACTTGGCCTTGGAAATCTCACAGCAAATCTTGGCTGCCTTAGTCAGAAAGTCCTGATCATCGATGCTTGCCATACAATGCTCTTCGATAGCTCGCTCGTCCACTTCTACAGCCTGAATCTCTGGATTCAAAAAGCTCAGCAATTCCTTGCGTCTAGGCGATGTAGATAACAAGACAAAGCGGCGAATCTCTCCTTTTTCACCTTCCCTTTGGTAGTCAAAAACCGTCTTCATGATTGTCCTCCTAGGTCCTTTAATTGAAAGAGTTCCTCCACCCGCAAATCAAAAACCTGAGCGATTTTTAAAGCCATCTCTAGCGAGGGATTGTAGCGATTATTTTCCAAATGCAAGATCGTTTCACGCCGCATTCCAATGTGGTCCGCTAACTCCTGCTGGGTCATGCCTCTGGATTCGCGGACAGATTTGAGCTTGGTGATAATATTGCTTTCCTTGGCCATTTTTAACCTCTCTTTTCAAATAAAAAGAAGATAAAACCAAAGAGCAACACCAAAACACCAATCATGATGAAGAATATTCCGGCATTGACCGTGATAGATCCTACATTAGCACTAATCCCTGCAAGCACCAGTAAAGTTGCTATGCAGATGACAAACATCAAAGTCGCTGCTTTTGCTAGATTGGCATAAAAACGCTCGTCTGCTCTCTCCTTAACCTTTTTCAAAGCAAAAAACAGAAGAAAGAGAAACTGGATAGCGAGGAGCCCTCCCAAGGCAATGTACTTTATAAAGGGCGGATTGGTGCTTGGAGTCCACAACCAGATTCCGACAGTATAGATAGAGGTTGCTGAAAGCGTCAATAGATTGTAAAATTTCATGGTCAGATCATAGACCTGCCTTTCTTGAACTTCTTTCATCTTCTTAGGCCATGGTTTCATGTGAAACCAAGACCAGATACTCACGAGCTGACCTGAACTTACTAAACCGACAATCATCCACTTGGCTGTCCAGCTGAGATTGCTGGGAGCAAGGAAAACAGCGAAATCAATAAAGAGAGCGGTGGCGACCAGCAAAATGAGGCCACCCATTTTTTGACTGTTTTTCATGATAGACTCCTTTCATTTGTTAGAAATATTTAACACCTTTATGTTATAAATATATCACACATGAGAAAAAAGGACAAGCATTTATGTGCTGTTTGGGAAAATTTTTTATTTCCGCAAACAAAAGCCCCAGAATTTCTCTGGGGAGCTGGCTTATTCTTTACCAATACAATATTCTTTGTGTTCTTGCAAGCTTTCATCGGTCTGAATGGTTACTTTGGCAATGCCATAAGCTAAAAGCTTTTGGCGCAGGACAGCCTGCGTTTCAGCCAGCAAATTTGGATTTTCCAGACAGATATGAAGCATGGCATATTTTTCCAAACCATCCGTCGTCCAGACATTGAGCTGGGTGATGGCTCGCACGTTTTCCAGCACTGCTATTTCCTGATAAAGCTGACTGAGATCTACATCGCTGGGCACATGGTCTAGGAAGATCTGGATATTCTCCCAAAATTTTGGTAGAGCCTTGCTGAGAATAAAGCCTGCGATGACGAGAGAAAGCAGCGGATCTAGGAAATACCAGTCAGTGAAGCGCAGAATAATAGACACTCCGACAACCGCTAGCCAACCCAAAATATCCTCAAGAAAATGCAGGCTAAGAATGGATTCATTGTGACTGTGGCCATGGCTGACTACTCTGCTAGCTGCTGTATTAACGGCAATAGCGACAATTCCCAAAACCAGCATGCCATCATAATTCACCTTCTCAGGAGCCAATAATTTAGGGACATTTTCCACGATTACCAAGGTCGAACCGACCAGCAAAATCACTGAGGTCAAGAGGGCACCCAGCAGGCTGTAGCGTTTATATCCTAGGGTATATTCTCGGTCTTCTTTTCTAGTGGAAATCTTCTCAAAAAGAGTCGATAGGCCAATAGCCAGAGCATCTCCTGTGTCGTGAATTGCGTCCGCTAAAACGGCACTGGAATGAAAGAGAAGCCCAAAGATAAATTCAATAATAGCAAAAGAAAAGTTCAAGAGAAAGGCAATGGTCATATTTCTACTGGATTTCATGTGAACCTCCTTACTTATTTTCCTAAAAGAATGCGATTTATGGTATAATCTAATCAATACTGAACACTCTGTTCAATTATATTATCCACTATTATCAGAAAGGAAACAAGAGCCAGTTCATGCCCTTTGTCTCTTAGTAGACAAAAAGCTCTTTTTGTACGGAATTTCCATGGATAGACGAGTAAAAAAATCACGCGCAGCCATTTACCAAGCCTTTATCAGTCTGCTCAATCAGAAAAGCTACGAAAACATCACCGTTCAGGAAATCATTGATCTGGCAGATGTAGGTCGCTCCACCTTCTATAGCCACTTTGAGACCAAAGAAACCCTGCTGGAGGAACTCTGCCAAGATCTCTTTCAGCATACCTTTATTGAGCGATCTGAAGGACGCAATTTGTTTGAAGCGACAGCCCATATTTTTCATCACTTTCGGAAAAATCAGGATCGGATAGCCACCCTCCTCCTAGCTAAAAATACTTATTTCATCAACCGTCTGAAAATCGAGCTTGAGCGCTATCTCTTTCCCATGATTGAGCAGAAATTATTGCAGAAAAAAAGTCATCTGCCGGACAACTTTTTAAAAAATTATGTGACGTCAACTTTTGTAGAGACGGTCAGCTGGTGGTTGCAGCAACGAAATCAGGTTGACGAAGAAACGATTTCTCACTATTTTCTGGACTTGATGGACTAAGCCGCAATTCACCTATCATTTTCTAAAAAGATATGGTATAATCGTTCCTTGACGTACGAAAGGAGATTGACTATTTATGAAAAAAGAACACTCACCATTTTTAATTCCAGGTATAGTGATGATCGGGATAGCACTGCGGGCTCCTTTTACTGTTTTGCCTATCGTTCTGACAGACATTGCGAAGGGGCTACAGGTGCCAGTTAGTTCCCTAGGCCTCTTGACTAGCCTGCCTTTGATTATGTTTGCCCTCTGCTCATCTTTTGCTCCGCGCTTGGCGCAAAAGATGAGCTTGGAAAAACTGTTTGCTCTTGTGTTACTCGTGCTAACTCTAGGCTCGCTGATTCGCGTATTTAATCTTCCCTTACTTTATACGGGAACTATTATTTTAGGAGCGGCTATTGCTGTCTTAAACGTCCTTCTTCCGAGCTTGATTCAGGCCAATCAGCCGCATCGTGTCGGTCTTTTGACAACTCTTTATATCACATCGATGGGACTGTCGATCACGATTCTGTCTGCTTTGGCTGTTCCCATCGTTCAAATGAGCTCTTGGCAAGGTCTCATTTGGATATCAACCTTGATTTGCTTTGTGATTCTCCTGGTTTGGCTGCCCAATGTCAAATATAGCCATCGCTTGGCGGCTAAACAACAAGGAAAGCAAGAGCAAGGAGCTCTTCTGAAAAATCCAAGAGTCTGGGCCTTAATTTTATTTGGTGGCTTACAGTCACTACTCTTTTATACCAGTATGACTTGGTTGCCAACCTTGGGACAACAAGCTGGCCTTTCTACTGATACGACCGGACTACTAGCAGCGGTCTTTTCTCTGATTAGTCTGCCCTTTTCGATGACCATTCCTAGCTTGACAGCGCGCTTGAAAGCTCGTCAACGTCTGGTCATGATTAGCTTGGTTTCTGCTGCAGGTCTGATCGGCATTACCATGCTCTTGATTCGGACAGATTCCTTTGCTTATTGGCTGATTCTTAATCTGCTCATTGGTATGTCTGTCAGCGCCCTCTTCCCCTATCTCATGGTAACCTTCTCCCTCAAGACCTCTACGCCTGCGCAAACGGCCCAACTATCTGGACTGGCTCAAACTGGAGGATACATCCTAGCTGCCTTCGGCCCTAGCCTCTTTGGCTACAGCTTTGATTTGTTCCATTCTTGGACACCAGCCATTCTCATCCTCCTCGGACTGACCGTCATCATGACTATGAGCCTCTTTTACATAGAAAAATTTGATAAGATTCTATAAAACTTCTGATTCTCCATCAGGAGTTTTTTGCTGCCAAGTTTCTTGTAATTGCCGAAATTCACTTGAATTCATCTTTCCTCATCTTACCTGCTTGATTTTTTTGATTATAACATAATTTCAAAAGGATTTTCCATATTTTTGATAAAAGCACTTATATTTCATTATAAATACTTGCATATACTTATAAAATGACTTATAATGAACTTATAAAGAAGCAGAAAGGATGAAAAAGATGTATCAAGAGCAGCGGCTTTCAAAAATGCTGGAACTTTTAGAGGACAAAGGACAACTGGCAGCTAAGGACATGGTGGATTATTTTCAGGTTTCTAAGGACACTATTCGCCGTGATTTTTCAATTTTGAGCGAGCGAAAACTAGTCCAGCGCACCCATGGCGGGATTATTCCTTTGGAAAATAGTCGGCAAATTCCTTCTTTCAACGACCGTGTCGGCCAACTAAACCAAGAAAAAAAGGCCATTGCTCACAAGGCTCTGGACTTTCTCAAACCCAATCAAGTCAATTTCTTTGATGTGTCGACGGTGGTTCTTAAGCTGGCTCAGAAAGTTCAGCAACCGATGACAATTTTTTCTCATTCTTTGGATAATGCCATCATGCTGAGTGACCAAGAGCAGGTTGCTTTCCATCTTTTAGGTGGGAAGTTCTATCCGAGAAATCGTTTTTACTACGCCCTCAATGAAGCTGAGCTGCTCAGAGATATCTCTTTTGATCTGGCCTTTATTGGAGCTGCAGGCCTGAAAAATGGCCAAGTTAGCTTTGAAGATCAGGAAGATGCCTATCTGAAGAAGCTCGCCCTTAAGCAGGCTAAGACAAAGATTCTGCTGGCTGAGCAGGCCAAAGTTAAGAAAGAATCAACCTATATTTTAGGAAATATCAGCGATTTTGACTACTGGATCACCGATCAAAAACCTAGCCCTGAGCTAGAAGCTCTTCTAGCTGGGAAAGTCAACATTATTTACTAGTTTCATTTTATAGCTTACGTACGGAGGAAGCGACCATGACCAAGCAACCTATTCGTTTGATTATCAGCGACATTGACGGCACAATCCTTAATGACCAACACCAAGTATATCCGCAACTGAGGGAGCAGATTCCCTTGCTAAAAAAAGAAAACATCCCTTTTGTTCTAGCCTCTGCCCGCTCTCCTCTGGGCATGGAGCCAATTGCGCGCAAGCTGGGACTGGGTGATAACCCACTAGCCTGCTACAACGGTGCTCTAGTCATCAAGGGTGACCCGCAAGATTACGAGACCATTATCGAGCATCCATTGGATAAAAAAGAAATCCGCACTTTTCTGGAACTGGTAAAAACTAAGTTTCCTAGTGTTTCCATCAATCTCTACTCTGGTAAAGATTGGATTGCTGACCGTTTGGATAGGTGGGTGCAAATTGAAGCCGAGATTACAGGTGAGCAGCCTCTTATTCAAAATGTTCTGCTACCTGTTCTGGATGTGCTCATTCCAGTCCATAAGATGCTGTTGATTGATGATGCAGCTGTTATCCAGCAGCTCCATGCCTACTTGCAAACGATGGATTTTCCAAATACAGCCTTCTACCTGTCCAAGGACAACTATCTGGAAGTCACTCATAAAGAGGTATCAAAAGAGCAGGCCCTTCTGGAAGTGGCCAAACACTACCAGATTCCGCTGGAACAGGTCATGACAATTGGAGACAACTTCAATGACCTTCCGATGCTGCGACTGGCTGGTCTGGGAGTTGCCATGGGCAATGCCCCTGAAGCAGTTAAATTCGAGGCAACAGCCGTCACTAAAAGCAACAACCAGCACGGTGTCGCCAAAGCTATTGAAAAGTATGTTTTGATGTAACGAAAAAATCTGCCCTTGAGCAGATTTTTTAGGCTCTATAATTTCTGTAGTGGGTAAAACCACAGTAGGAATGATGGAGCCTCTTTTGTTGTAGAAAAAAAGTCCCATAAGAACTATAATGAAAAGCGACCAAACCATCATTAGAAAGACTCTCATGGAACAATTAAATTTTATCACAAACTTACTCGGAATTAAAGACCCTAACATTACGATTTTGGATATTCTAGATGCGGGAACACATAAAGAGATCTTCGCTAAGCTAGATTATCCTGCTCCTGAATGCTCCCACTGTCAAGGACAAATGGCTAAATATGACTTCCAGAAAGAATCCAAAATCCCCTATCTAGAGTGTGCGGGTTACAAGACTCTCATTCAATTAAGAAAACGTCGTTTTCGTTGTAAATTCTGCAGGAAAATGGCTGTCGCAGAAACGTCATTCGTCAAAAAGAATCACCAAATCTCAACGATTATTAACCAGAAAATCATTCAAAAATTGATCGAGAAAGTCCCTATGACGGCTACCTCAGAGAGTCTATCTGTATCTACTTCGACAGTCATTCGTAAATTGAAAGAATTCAAGTTCAAGACTGATTTCAACTGGCTTCCAGAACACATGTCTTGGGAATGAAACAGTCTGAGGATAGACTGTTTCAGCTGGCTTCAAGAAAGGTAAGATGAGCTTCACTGCACAGGATTTTGATTTAAGAAAGATTATAGCTATCCTAAATGGGCGGACACAAGTGACGATTCGCAATCATTTCTTTCGTTATTCTAGACAAGTGAGAAGTCGAGTCAAAATCATTACCATGGACATGTTTAGCCCCTATTACGATATTGCCAGAAATCTATTTCCATGCTCTAAAATCATCCTCGATCGCTTTCACATTGTACAACATCTCAGCCGTGCTATGACTCGTGTTCGTGTTCAAATCATGAAGCAGTTGGATCGAAAATCGTACGAATATAAGGCGCTGAAACGTTACTGGAAACTCATCCAACAAGATAGTCGCAAACTAAGTCATAAACGCTTTTATCGTCCGACTTTTCGTACGCATTGACCAACAAAGAGATTCTGGAAAAGCTGCTCTCTTACTATCAAGAACTTAGAGAACATTATGAAATCAACCAACTCTTGCTTTTTCATTTTCAAGAGAAACAATCTGAATATTTCTTTAGACTCATTGAAGACACAATTTCTTGTGTAAATCCTATCTTTCAAACTGTTTTTAAGACCTTTTTGAAAGAGAAAGATAAAATTATCAACGCACTGGAACTCCCCTACTCAAATGCAAAATTGGAGGCTACCAACAACCTCATCAAAGTCATCAAGCGCAACGCTTTTGGCTTTCGGAACTTTGACAATTTTAGAACTAGAATCCTCATCGCTTTGGATATCAAAAAGGAGAGGACCAATTTGGTCCTCTCCAGGTTGTAACTTTTCAACAACCCACTACAGTTGACAAAGAGCCGAAATAATCACTGTTAATAATATTCTTCAGTTAAAGATATATAGAACATTATCACTGTACACTATTTCATGAGTTTACCTCTATTCAAGCCTTTCATAAAAACCAATTCAACTAATGTAATTTTATAAAATAGAACGATTAGTTTTTATACTTTGCTTTTGTCAACCAAAAAGTAATTAAAATAGAAAATACACTTGATCCAATAATAGCAAGAATAATCCAAAACTGATTATTTTCTGGTGAGATGGCAATCGTCTTAGATTCCTTTTTAACTTCAATTGGTTGAGACAAGAAATTCATAACATTTTGATTCGTTATGCCACCATTTCGAGCATTCTTCATCAATTCTTTAAAGTTATTTGAATAAAGCCGATTCTCTTGAATAACTGTTGCTTCATTTACAATTAATTCATTTGTTGTAGATGCTGTTTTATCAATATTCTCTTTTACAGCCTGAACTTGACTTAAAAGATGTTCAAATTGTGGTTTAATTGTTCCAAGCGCTTCATGATTTTTAGAAGTCTCTTTAGCGCTATTTTGAGTAGTAGTCACTAGAGCCTCAATTGAAGTATAAATTTGATTTGAAGCTTTCTCACTATTTTCCAACGCTACTCCATTAGCAGTCTCCTTATTAACTATGTTTGTGGACTGTTTCGTCTGAAGATCCTTCCAGCTTTGATATTCAGATTCAAGGGAGCCTTTGGCGTTAGTATACCAATCTGACAAAGCAGTTAATCTATCCTTAAAATAGTTATTGGGAAGGTATAAGTCTTCATCTTTATCTTCAGATGCCCCTAGCTTAGGCATGTCTGTCAAACTTTTTTCTTGTTTAGAAATGGTTAAATCAATCTCTTCTAATAATTTCTTACCAGATTCTTTGAAACTCTCAACTTGCGTATCAAGTAATTGACTGGCAATATCGTTGCGACTAATATTCCCATACATTGAGTAAACTGAGGTTGAATCAGGAGAAGCGATATTGACTGTCATGTTTCCTAAATTACTAGGTGCTCCATAGATTGCCTGCACCATAGAAGAAGCTCGTTCAATTCTCCCTAAATATTGTAAAATCGTCTTCAAATCTTTTTTGACAAGCTCATATTCTTCCTCCTTGTTACTTACATATATAGTTTTAGTAATCGGAATTTTAGTATCACCAATGTGTAAAGTAAAGGAGATGGTATTCTCACCATATTTAGGCGTAAAACTATAAGATATCCTTAACTGATGAGGAGCTGCATCACTAATTTCTTGTGCTCCCCCATCTAAAGTCAGAGATAAGTCAGAAGTATTAGTAGCAATATCTGTAATAAAGACTTGTGCCTTTGGAGTTTCATACTGTACTGTGCCACTTGTTGAAGAAGCTACGGTTTGTCCACTAACAGAGTTTGTTGTAACTGCAGTGCCACTGCTTGCCCCTGAAGCTGTCTGAGATGAGCCGCTAGGAGCTACAGAGGAACTACTTCCAGGTGTTACTGCGGGAGAAGATGTTTTAATTGTTGGTTGAGGAAGTTGCACCGTGATTGGAATATCACCATTTTTTTGTATCAACTGATCATTTGTTACCTTTACAAATTCGAATGCGGGTGCTTGATTTGTTGTTGCACCATTAATTCGAGCATAATCTGCTAGTAGGCTCATCTGAGCTTTATATGTATTTATTTCAGCATCTGATAATGCATTTATAGTCTTAAGCTTATCAAATAAAGGTTCGTAGCTAGCAGGATCAATATTCGTTCCAGCTAACTCATTATTAATCATATTGGTAAACTCTTTTGGTAAATTATTCTTTCTCAAACTATTATCAATCTGATTAGCTAAGACTTTTTTAGCCTGTGCTATTAAAAATTTATCATCATTTAGTTTATCCTTAGGAAGTTCCTGACCAAAATAGTTATTAGATATGGTTTTCCGCTCTTCTTTAAGCTCTGTGACTCTCTCTTCTAATTCTTTTTTTCTAGCTTCAATATTATTTTTGTAATCACCCACTGTACGATTGTAGTCTTTTACAAGATTAGCAAGCTTATCAAGTTCTGATTCCGATTTCGATTCTTCATTCAATTTCAAGTCCGTTGAATTGTCAAGTGACACAGATAGAGGGCCTAGTTTATTCAGATCTTCTAAAATTTTCTGATTAAATATACTAGCTTGTATATCACTTTCCTTCTGTTGTGCCTTTAATATTTCAAGCATTTCCGAAATGTTCTTTGCATCTACCTCCTTTTTGGCATCAAAGTGACTTTTCACTTCTGTCACTTGCTTATTTAAGTCTGTTCCAGTGGTATCTAGCAGCGATACAACCGAATCAGAAAACTGCTTTTGGGCTTCTTCAAATGAATTATTGTTCTTTTGCAAAGATGTAGTAAAATCTGCAACTCCTACAATAGATTGCATAGCATCGCTTGAATAAGGATAAATAGTCTGAGAAATTTTTGTATATGCACCTGATTGCTCGTTAACAACGTTCTCAACATTTCTTTTGGCATCATCTAGATTATTGATAACGCTAGAGAAATACATTTTAATGACATTCTGATTAATCAGATTGAGATATTCTCCAACTTTAAGCTCAACATTTTTTGCCTTGGCTGAATCTAAATTAGATTTTGTTTTGTACGTAATCTTAGCTTTGCTTGGGTTAAAACTTTCTAATTGAACAATTTTTTCAGAAAACTGCTGCTCAATATAAACAATAACATCTATCGACCCATCTTCAAATCGATTTTCAGCAATATTTCTTGACATAACAGTCCATTGATTAGTTGAATCTTTAGACAAGAGGGTCGTAAAATCGCTTCCGAAGTTATAGCTCTCTCCTTGTAGCTTTCCTCCCATATCTTCGTTAACCAAAGCAATGTTTAGTTTACGATCATTCACTTTATTAGTTACTGAAACTTCTTGATTTTTAAAATGAATAAAGGTGATTGATGAAACTGTCAACAAGCTAATAAATAAGCTGACAGCAATTATGACTTTTTTCATATTATTCTCCTTTAAATTGTACCCTTCTAGTATAGCAATATTAGCATGTTTTTTCAAATACTTATTATCAATTACTTACAAATAATTAACGATCTAAGCGCATTTTATCAGTCTATAAAAAATCCCAAGAGAAAACTCTCGGGATTCCTACTCTATTTTTTAAACTCTTCTACTGTAAATCTGTCATAAGAAATCCTACCAACTTCTTCGTCATAGCGAGACAGAAACTCTTGAAACCGACGGTCAATATAGCCAATAAACAGCACTTCATCTATATCTTCTTTATTGAAAAAGATAATATTTTGATTCACTAAGCCAAGTGGCAGAGTGACAGCTCCAAAGTCAAAATAACCTTGCGTCCCATTTTTTTCTGTAACTGGGCACTGATTGACAATCATAAACGGCTCTGCGCCTTCCTTTACTCGGACAACACTCCCAATCGGTAAAGCAGTACGTTTTGACATTAGTCTACTCCTTCTAAATACTTCTTCGCTTCCTGAACATAGAAGAGCTCAGGATTTTCATTTGTAATACTCTCAAATAAGGCGCGTGTGCGTTCCTTATCACCCTTCAATTGCGCATTAAGCGCACCGTAGTAAGCAAACATAATTCGAGACAGTTTGTTCTGAGGTTCTGTTGTATCAAAATAATCATTCACTTCCTGATTGAACACAATATCCTTGATTGCTTCTGCTTGAGAAACCAAGGCTCCCTTAGTATTTTTCCAATCAGATGCTTTGGATAATTATTCCTCGAATAGAGGGATATTTTTCTCATCTTGCAGATGAATTGAAACCAGCAGTTGATAGAAAGTTGATTCTAAGAATAGATATGTTCTAAATCTTTTCCAAATCTTTTTAAAATTAATCTTTGACAAATTTTCCTTCGCAGACTGAAAATCTCCCTTTAAGTAGTATAGTTGTCCTTTAATAAAATGGAAATATTCTTGATAGGTTGCTCTATAGAGCTTAATCGATTTCTCAGATTCGACCTTGAACATCGCTTCATACAATTCTAGATTCATAGCATCATGTAACATTAAATAGATAACTTTATTGGAGACAAATCGTAAATATAAAATCAAAATGATTCCAAGCCACATCAATGATATAAATAATATCTGCCATATTTTTGTATCACTTTTAGATTCTAGAAATGCTGCTAACGCGCCCAAAACTATTGCTAATATTGAACTAATTTGACTGATTGTCTCTATTTGAAGTAAGATGTTCTCAGTCGCTGAATTAACTATTTTCTTTACAAATTTCATATATTACTTCCCTTTATCATTAAANATAGATACTCCGATAAAGATACTGACTACCGCACCTATAGCTTTAACGACTCCCAAAGTACCTAGCGCAGCACCTACAGCAGGAGCAGCAACTATTCCAACAACGACAGCACCTACAGCAAACGCAGTCTTGATTGGATTCTCTGCCACCCACTCAAGCGCATTTCCCATATGATCAACATTCCTCTGTCCAATTTCATCAGTGACTGTCAATGTTGCGAAGTCCTGCTTCACTGTGGCTGTCTCCTTTACATAAGAAACTCGATAGCCATCTTCAGCCTTGTTCCCAACCTCAAAAGAGTGGTTCTTATAACCAAAAGTCATTGATAAACTAGGGTTAAGGTCATTAAAGTCTGAGTCTAACTTGCCTGAGGTATTAAAGCCACTGCTTAAATAAAAATCTCCAAATGCGACTTTGTTACTGTACTTATAATCATACTTGCCTTGAAAAATATCAGTCGTCAAGCCGCCAAAAGCCATATCGCCAGTAACACTAGTCTTCCTATTCTTGTATTTTCCCTTAAAAGTGATAACAGAATCCTTTTTAGTTTGCGCCGTAAAACTAATTTTACTCTTAAAATATTGAACCCCTGTGTCATAAACAGTAATTTCTTTCTCAAAAGTAACCTGATGACCTTCAAGAAAGCGAATCAACTCTTTCGGCTTTTTACCGCCATTAGAATATGAAACCAAAGAGATTGAACGGCCAAGTGTGTACCTCTAGTAATCATTTGATCCATCTTTCATCATTATAACCGAAAAGAAGCATTTTTTCTAGCTTTCTTTTGTGTCAACCAAAAAATCCTGAGAGGAGTCTCAGGATTTTTCATCAGCTAGCTCGAACACCTACTAGTATATCAGTATACAAGACCCCATTGATCTTGCTCGAAATATAAAAAATTGGTGTACATTCCTCTAATTCTTCTTGCATCAATAGATTGGTTAAACCATGGAGTGCCTTATCAAAATCAACAGCTTCCTCACCAGTCACTCGTGCTCCTACCATTCGTGGAACTAGAAAATAACTGTTATAGGCAGTCCCTTCTAGTAATTCATCGTATCCTAGATAATCCTCATAAACTGGAAGATAAACTGTAATGTTGTAAGTACCATCTTCTAATTCTCCTACATGGGGACAAGAATAAAAGGGATTGCTCTTAGGAGTGTAACCCGCAGCTACTGCCGTATTAATCATATCTTGAAAGGCAACTGAAATTTCATCACCAACAATATTGTAATCTACACTTAAGACATTACTTAACATTAAAAATTGATTGGTACCGTATGTAATATCTGCCATATTATTTCTCCACTGGAATAATTAAATCTACGAACAAATCATCATATACTGGAATTAACACTAAATAAAGCTTATCTTGCAACTCCCAGCCCTTCTCACGGATATAGCTTTTCATCTCATAAAGTTTCTCATCCAAGCCTTCCGCGAATAATACACGCTGACTAACACCATCTATGCTCAAGCTTGGAAGATAAGTCAATTGGCTAGTGGAGGCTGTCTCTGAAATAACCGGAATATACACCGTCACATCTTGTCGTTCCTCATCAAACTGAGTTGGAATCATCTCAAAGATCGTTGGGCCATCCTTATAAATCCCTTCAGTATATGGAAGAAGCTCTGTGTGTGCAAATAGTTCTAGTAGCTCAGCTGGATGGATCTGAACTTGATCCTTCATCAAGTGTGTCATTTGAATCTGGGTTTCTTTAATCATGTTTCTTTTCCTTTCTAAATCTATCTCTATCAAACTCCTTATCTTGGATCATATCTGAGGATACTTCTATATGCTTGATCGGAGTTGTCTCTTCGACATCATTGCGGTGTTGGTAAGCATAGATAATATAAAACCATGTTCTATATAAGTAAGGGCCCATAGTCATAAAGAGAAATGACATTCCCCATCCCCAAAAATACTCATGCCCTAACATACCTAAAAAAACACAGCAAAGAGATAAAATTAAGGGTGGCCCCATTACAAAATTATAGACATTTCTGATGGCCTTGGCAGATATAATCTCTTCAGAGTCCAAGTCGACCAAACAGCTCATGACGATAATAATAACAAGAGCATAGATAAGGGGAAGAGAAAGTTTTAAACCAATAAAATTATGGTCACCGCTCAAACTACTAAATACAACAATGGCATAAACATGACCAGTCAGATACATTAGATAGGTCCCAAAACTTGTTAAAACCCCTCTCTTAAGGTCCAATAAGAAAACCAGATTTAAAATCCAAGTAACAATACCAGTAATTACCAGAAATTGGTATAAGGATGGATTTTTTAGAACCTCTAAGCCTAAACCTAAGCCCCAAAATGGTAAAAAAACTAAAGGATATAAAATAAAAATCCCATTTAATACTCCCCAAAGAGGGACGGGGCCATGGACACTCCTTCTTTGAAATTCAAAAGTTTTTTTAATTCGTTCCAGTATCATTTAAACCATCCTCTCATGCCTTTTATCAGGCTATTGACTCCTTTTTTAAGATTATCAGTTATATGAAAACTATCGTTAAGTTTATTTGCAACCCAAACCGCACCTGCACTTGCTGCGATTGCTACTGCTCCAGTTGCCCAAACAGGAGCTGTGGCACCCAAAACCATTCCTGCTAATGCTGCTCCTGCGCTTGCTGCAGCTGTTGCTGCAACAGTTGTTCCTGCCGCTTTTGCCGCATCAATCACAAAACCTGTTGCCACACTTGCTTTAACTTCATTACCTCTAAGACCCTGACGTTTGGCATTCTGAGAATTATCATGTATTTTCGAAAAAGTATCGACAACATCTAAGGCAACACCAACAACTGCTGCTCCTTTTAAGAACTTACCAAACTTAGAAGCTGTTTTAAGTCCTTCTTTATAGTTTCTCAACCCCTCCTTAGCAGACTGAACTAAACCTTTTCCTCCTCCTGCTTTGCTAGCATTCCACAAGGCCTTTCCAGCTCCGTTGAAAGTTACTTCTTTGATAAATCCTTCCTTAAACAAGCTACCACTCGTCTTCACAATACTTTTCGTCACCTTCGCAAATTTGTGCCCCATCTTAGTAGTATCAGTAAAGGATTTGAATACTTTGCTTAGTTCCTCATTGTAACGTGTTTTCCCTAACTTTTCCATCAGGGATTTAAAAGTTTTAGTTAATTCACCATTTTTATATTGTACAATTTTATATTTATTACTCTTATCCAGACTTTTTCCAAGCTTAAAGTATTCATCTAACAACTTACCAAATTTTGTTGCCTCTTTAAGAATGATGGTATTTCCTCGTTTATCTCGACTAAAACGATAAGCCGCATACAGAGCCGGCAAAACAGACTTCAAATATTTTTTATAACTTTTCCCATCTTTATATAGATCACTTTTTGTGATATTTTTATAAGAATTAAACAAGGAATCTATTAGGTCTTCATTTGCCGTTACCTTTCCACTATACTTAGATTCGGCAAGTTGTTTTGCAAGAGCATTTTGGTACTTTACATTTTGTGAGTTGCTATGGAGAGCTGTGTCAATTTCAGAAACGGAATTTCTAAATTGCGTTTTCTTGTAGTAATTTCTTGCTGTTTGATTGGTGTATGAAACACTGCTGTATGAAGACAAAGCCTTAAGTTGACCATCTTGCATATCAATCAGATCAAAAGTATCAGTATTCAGAATAACGTTATTAAACGTCTCCATGTTCTTAATCGTATCATCGAGGCTCTTTTGGGCTTTGGCATAGGTCGTATTGACATCATCCAAGCTAGGATTACTCAGTGAGATAATATCACTAATATCCGAATAGATACTCTGTGTTCGTGTCGAAATCTTACCTAAGCCTTCAATATCAAAAATTTTTATAAGACCTTATCAGTATAACCAACTAACAACTCTAGATATTGTAAACCGTCTTTTGGAAGCACATGATAAAAAGGGGTTGCTATCTCCAGACCATTTACTTCAATTGAAACTACTAATTTTGCAAATCCTACTTCTGTCATTGAAGAAAAATCTCCTCTGACAACTGTTTTCAACAAGTTATTAAGTTCAAAATAAGTTGAAAATTTATAACCTTCTAAGTGAAATATATCATTCGACACAGGCATAAACATTTCAATATCTACTATCTCATTTAAAGGAACATTATTTAAACTGTAGAAAAACGGGCCTTTTAACTGGTAGCCCGCATCTACAATTCCTGACACAAATTGTTCCAAATGTTTTTCTAATTCGCTATAATGAAATGATAGTCTCTTTCTTACGACGTTCTGAAATGCAATTTTGTGAACTTTTACGACATCTTCTGGTAAATTCATCTTTCTCTCTCAACCTCACAATATAAATCCAATACATAATCACCATATAAGTCCAATACAGCATGAAAAATATTTACCAACTTAAATCCTGATACAGAAATTTCTTTTTCAATTTCTTTATAAGGGATAGGATCTTCTTGATTGTAATGACGATAATAAAAATCTGTTGTAAAATTTAACGACTCCTGAAAGAAAATACCCGAAGTATTTTCTCCCTTTATCTCAAGTTTATTCCCAATTGTTGTAAATACAAGAACATCTTGTTCAGCTTTTTTGGGATTATAAGCATAAAACATTGGTCCATCTGTATAAAAGCCATTTTGTATCATTTGTATTTTAAATTCCTTCGAATCTGAAATCAAACGATCAAAGAAAGTAGCTTGAGGATCTAACTCTACCCCAAAACCAATTAAATTCTGCAGGCTTAATTCTTTTCTTTTAAATTTCATTGTTTCTTTCCTTTTTTAAATCCAGTTTTTAATCTTTTCATCATAGATAGAATAAAGCTCCCCAAAATATCCAGTCCTATCAAAAGTATAAATATTCTCCCAAGCCAAATAAGCCAACGGGGAGTGTATGAACTAGGATTAAAATAGCCTATATTATACATAATACCTAGGAATATTGCACAAAGCAAAATCTCAAGAGAAATTCTAATCTTTGCTTTCTTCAAACTGAAATACTTAAATAAATTTCGAAAAGTCTCTTGTTTCTTAGGTACATCTTCCCAATACTCCTTGCTTTGAGTTTTTAGATATAAAAGATAGGCAACTTCAATAATCAATTGGGGGAAAGCATAACAGTAAAGGAGTGTACTTGTAATACCTAAAACCATGGCAAACTTCCCTACAAAAGCACTAGTTAACAACACTAACATAAAAATAATGAGAATAGATTCTTGACTGTAGGCACTAGATTTAGCAAAGTAATTTCTCACCGTTCGACTTGCAGAAAAACCGTTTTTCAGTTGTCGCATCAACCAAAAATATTGATAAATAAATCCACAAACTGTAGAGGTTACTAAAAACAAAATTACTGGTATTGATGATTCATTAAACTCTTGAAAGCCATTATTATTAACTGTAAACAGAATATAACACGTTAGCATTAACGATAAGAAAATTCCTATATATAATAATAGTAATAAAATAGTTGATAAAATTTGTTTACGATAAATAAAACTCATCCCTAGTGGAATCACAGTTGCCACTATAAGATAGACCGAATATAATAAAATAAAATTAAAAAATATGTTCGATGACTTTTGCAAACCAAAATCAATTGTATATAGCTCTACTCCAAAGATGACTGCTCCTGTAAATGAAATCAACATCATACTTGCTGATGCCCGAGTATTCGCTAAGCTTTTAAAATATGCTTTATTTAATTCTTCAACTTCTGTCACTGTTTTTTCTTTCACTTTAACCTCCAAACATAGAACTTACTACATTACCTATACCATTTCCTATACTATCTCCTATACCCTTCCCAAAATCTTTTATCGTATCAACCAAACTATTGCCTGTTTCTCTGGATTTAACATTATTAAAAAGATAGTTAAATCCAATCCCTGCAACTGCACCTACTACGGTTCCTAAAGGAGGTAAAAATGCTGAACCAATAGCCGCACCCATGCCTGCAGCTGCAGCCCCTGATCCAATATCTACGGCTGTATCAATCAAGAAATCTCGCGCTTCTTTGGCCGAGATACCATCAGACATATCCACATTCTCCCTAAAATTATTATAGATATTTATAGCTGTTAAAATTCCTCCACCTAATTTAAACGCTTTGCCAACTTTCCCTACTTCTTTCCAGCCTTTAGCATCATTTAATGGATTAAGAGACTCTTTGAAACCGCTCCAGCCCGCTTTACCCATTTCTTTCATACGAGCAACACCTTGCAAATTACCTGAATAGTGGTAATTTTCTAGATCAATTCCTGAAGCATTTTGGAAATTGCGACCATGCCTGTATAAATTGTTAGTAGAAGATTTGAAAATAAACTTATTTCCCCATCTCATTCTTCCTTGGCTATCCATCGTTATTTCAACACCATTAAGAAAAATTTTGGAGCCTCGATAAGTAATGACAGCTTCTCCCAATGTCTTGATATAATCTGCAACTTCCTCGCTTTTTGGTTGAGAAAGACCAAAGGTTTCACCAATCTGCATTGCAGCAATATCTTTTTGTTGAGTCGAAGCTACTGTTCCACTATACTTAGACTCCGCTAACTGCTTAGCTAGTTTGTTTTGGTAGTTGACCTTACTACGCGAATTACTATGTAAGGCAGTATGAATTTCCTCCACAGAGTTTTTGAAAGATTCTCCTCTGTAGAAAGTTCTTGCTGTTTGATTGGTGTATGAAGTACGGCTGTATGCAGATAAAGTCTTAAGTTGACCATCTTGCATATCAATCAGATCAAAAGTATCTGTTTTCAGAATAACGTTATTAAACGTCTCCATGTTCTTAATCGTATCATCGAGGCTCTTTTGGGCTTTGGCATAGGTCGTATTGACATCATCCAAGCTAGGATTACTCAGAGAAATAATATCACTAATATCCGAGTAAATACTCTGTGTTCGTGTCGAAATCTTACTTAAGCCTTCAATGGGGTCTTTCATCCTCTGCTTGACTCGCTCCAGATACTCCGTATTGATAATCGCACTATCATTGGTCTCACCAACCGTCTCCTTAAAAAGCTTGATAATCCCATCATAGCGACTGACAATGCTATCTAGGGCATTGACATAGTTATCAACCAGTGGAGTGG